>DATIYT010000047.1:0-209833 GCA_035517495.1 Allostellaceae bacterium
GTTGTAGCTGCCGGTGAACTGAACTCCGTAAACGTTGGCATGCGCGTAGTTGAAGACCGAGAGAATGATAGGGGCGCCGAACTGTCCCTCGTCGATCAGGTCCTGCGCTAACTTGTAAAAGAAATCCGTTCCGAGCTTCAGACCAGGCACGAATACGTGCTCGGCGCCGACATCGAAGTAGTGCGTCCGCTCCGGCAAGATCGGATCATCGAGCGGAGGCGAGACCGGCGTATAGCCTGCGGGAAAACCGGTTGTGCCCGCGAATTTGCTGATGGTCTCGCCGGAGATTAATTCCATCGCCGGCGGCGTGAAATAGCGCGAATAGCCGGCATGAAGGGCCGTATCGGAATCCGGTTTCCAGACGGTATTGATGCGCGGACTGAATTGATCGCCGGTGGTGAAGGCATGGAGCCAGTCCATACGCGCGCCGTAATTCACTGTCACGGTCGGCAGCACCCGCCATTCATCCTGCAGATAAAGACCGTAGGTGAATCCGGTCTGGCCGCTGTTGTTGATGATCGAAAGCGGGATCGTACCGACGCTGGAACAGTCCAGAGAAAAGCACGGAAAGACCTGCGAGGTGGTATCCGAAGTGGCGCGTTCCACTTGGAAGACGCCGCCATACCGCAGCGTATGATCACTGGCGATGCGGTAGGTCGCGTCAGCCTGGAGGCCCTGCGCAAGATCGGTGCGGGTCGCGTTTTGCGCGATGCCGTTGAACATGAGATCGCCGATTACATCCGGCGTAAACGCGAGTTGGCTATAGCGCGCGAATGCGGAGACCTGGAAGTCGTAGTCTTCGGTCGATTTCAGATATGAGACCGCGGCGTAATCGTTCTTCTCCGTCTGCGTTTCGTTGAGGAGAGCGGAGTCGAAAGCTGTCTGGTTGCCGAATTGAAAGCTTGGTGTCTGCCCGGGAGTATTGGGAATCTGGAATGCAGCCTGGTAGATGCCCATGGTAACGGCGATTTTGCTGGTGGCGTCGAGAATGTCCTCGAGATAGGCGAAGCCGTGACCCTGCCGCGTAAAATCGTGGATGGGATTGTAGGACGGCGTCGGATTCTCGATCCCGATGTTGTTCTGCAGATAGTCGCCGATGACGTAGTAGTTAAAGTTGCCGACGGTGGCCCCGTATTCCGCGCTCGGCTCCAGCCAGCCGTGGCTGCCGCTATAGATTCCGACCGAGCCGCCCTGCTGGAAGGCGCCGCTCTTGGTCGAGATATCGACAATGCCGGTGGTATAGAGCCCGTATTGCGCCGGCAACGAGCCGGTGATGACGTCGATCGAAGAGGCGAAGCGCGAGCTCAGGCTCTGGCCGAAGAAGCTGATCCCTTCCGGCAGGATCAACCCGTTGATGCGATATTGCACATTGGCGTGATCGTTGCGGAGGTGGATCTGACCGAAGGAGTCCTGGCTGACGGCCGGCGTCTGCAACAAGGTCTGATTGAGCGGTATGTTGTCGCCGCCGGGTTGGGTCGCAATCGCCTGCTGACTCAGGGTATAGACGGTGGCGCCAATGCGCGGCTCGATGTTGGCGCGGGCCTCGGCGAGCTTCTGAGCGGTCACGCTGAGGTCCAGTGCTTGCTTGGCGGCAAGCGTCAAATCACCGGTGCCGGCGCTGTCGTTCACGGTGACCACGACCGTGCCGGTTTCGAAATCCGCTTTCTCGCCGATCAGCGAATAAACACCGGGTGTCGCACCGGAAAGGGAATACCGGCCGTCTGTTCCTGTCGTCCCGCGCGCGACGACCGTTCCATCCGGCAATTCCAATCGTATCTGGACGTCCCCGAGCGGGCGACCCAGCGCATCCTTGACCTGCCCGCTCACGACCGCCGATTGGGCCGCGCGCGCGATCGGGTTTCCGAGCGTCCATAGCATCAGCATCAGCGCCGCAACGACCAGGGGCGTCGATGGCAAGCCACGATGCGGCCACAGCGGCCGATTCGAATGTTCTCCGGGACCTTGGCTCATCTCCGCGCCGATTGTTATATTATAACGTTACATGATGTTATAGCGTTGCAATCAATCCACCGCAAGTTGTTGAATGGGGTCGGTGTGGCGCATCACCCAGAGCTCCCGCTCCCTGCGCATTGAGCGACTGGCGGATTCTAAGGTACGATTGCGCGGCTCAGTGCGGCGGTCCGTCTCGTCGAGGAAGATCCTTGTCCGATAGCTCCGCGGATCCGGCTGCGAGGTTCCTCCAGCTCAGTCACTTCCGCTCCGCGCGGCGCGCCTGGCGCATTACCTCGATCGCGAGCAGTGCGTGCCTGCTCGGCGGCGTGATTGCGGCCGTGGCGGCTGTCATCCTGACCTCGCTCGCGGACGCGGCTAACGCGGTCGGTTTGCTCGGCCTCTGCAGCGGCTCACTGCTGCTGGCCGCCTGCGGATTGCTGTCGATTGCCGCGATCAGCCGCGCTCGCCTTTTGGTGTTGCTGGTCGAACACGGGAGCTTGGAGGCGCAACACGCGCCCGCCGCGGAGAGCGACGCCGAATCCGCTCCGCCGTCCCCCGATCGCGCCGAGATGGCAGAGGTGCTGGCGCGCGCGGTGCATCGGTTGGAACGATCGGCCGGATGGCATCAGCGGCTGCGCGTGGGCTCGTTGGCTGTGCTGGCACTCGCGGCGCTGGTTTGCTTCTGGCCGCGACCGGGAACCGGTGCAACCGGCAACACCGACTTCGTCCTGGCGGGTATCGCAATCGTCGCGGCTTTTCCCATGCTGGTGCTGGAACGCTGGTTTGCAAGCTTGTCCGAAGCGGAACTTCCGGAAGCGCTGGCGCTCGAGCGGCTCATGTGTGCGACGCTGCTGGGGCTGTTCGGCGGCGCAGCCGCGACCATCGCCGTCGGCATCGGCTTCGAGTGGGCAATCTGGATCGAACGCGCGATCGCGCTGGTCCTGTCGGTGGTGGCACTCGAATTGTTGGCACGTGCCGTCGCGCCGGTGTTCTTGCCGCCGCCTCGCGTTGAGGAAACCCTCGGCATCGCCGACAGCGCTGTCATGGGCGTGATCCTCGCCTCCCTAACTTCGCGCCGACGGGTCGGGGCCACGCTCCGTGACCGCTTTGGGTTCGACCTGTCCCGCAGTTGGGCGCTTCGCTTCATGCGCCAGGCCTTTCCGTTTGTCGCATTCGCCATGTTGCTGGCGGCCTGGGGCTCGAGCGGCCTCACGGCGCTCGGGCTGGACGAGCGCGGCATTTACGAACGCCTAGGCGTTCCCGTCGAAGTGCTGAAGCCGGGGCTGCATTTGCGGCTGCCGTGGCCGCTGGGCATCGTGCGGCGGGTCGAATACGGCGCGATCCATCAACTGTCGGTGGGATATTCGGCCGAAACAGCGGCCGACACCGGACGGTCCTTGCTGCCGACGGCGGCGGTCCAGGGACCCGACACCGCGCATGCCGAGGACCCGGCGCCAGAGGGCGCCGATCGGCTCTGGGACCAGGCGCATCCGGCGGAAGCATCGTTTCTGATCGCGAGCGAAAGCGGGGGCCGGCAGAGTTTCCAACTCGTCGATATCGACCTGCGAATCATCTATCGCCTGCGCCTCGGAGACGACGGGGCGATGGCGGCGGCCTACCGGATCGAGGCGCCCGACGCGATGGTGCGCAGCGCCGCCGGACGGCTGCTGGCGCGATACTTCGCCGACCGCACGCTCTTGGGTGTGCTGGGCGCGAGCCGCGAGGAAATGACCGCGGAGATCAAGAGCGGACTGCAATCGGAGCTCGACCGCCTCTCGCGCGGGATCGAGGTGCTGGCGATCGTGATCGATGCGATCCACCCGCCGCCGGGCGCCGCCGATTCCTTCCATAATGTGCAGGCCGCCGAGATCACCGCGCAGACCGGCATCGCCACGGAGCGCGGCCGAGCCGCGCAGAACCTCAATATCGCGCGGCAAGAATCGAACCGCATCGAGGACGACGCGCTGGCGCGCGCGGTCGAGACGGTGAATGCCGCCGACATCGCCGAGCAACGCTTCAGCGCCGATCACACCGCGCACGCGAAAACCGGAAAAGCGTTTCTGCTGGAGCGCTGGCTCGGCGGCTTGAGCCGGGCGCTCTCCAAGGCGCAGCTCGTCATCGTCGATCATCGCCTGGATAACGCGGGCGCACCGACCATCGATTTGCGCAATCCGTCGCTTTACATCGAACCCACGCCTTGACCCCCGGGTATTGATCCCATGGCACACATTCATGACCACCGACACGATCATGCGAACGTCTCCGGCGATCGCATGCCGCCATTCGCGCGTCCCTTGCGCTATGTCGTGGCGGCGCTGATCCTCGCGGCCGCCGTACTTGCCGCCTGCTTCGTACTGATCGATGCCGGCGAAGCGGTGGTGGTGACCCGGTTCGGCGAGCCGGTTCGAGTGTTGACCGAGCCCGGCCTCGCCTGGAAGGCGCCGGCGCCGATCGAAAGCACGACCAATGTCGACCTTCGCCTCAGGACAACCTCGAGCGGACTCCACGACGTCGGCACCAAGGACGGTCTCAGAATATTGGTACAGGCATATGTCGCATGGCAGGTGCCGGACGATGCCGAGCATGTCCTCCGCTTCCTGCGCGCGGTGCGCAATCAACCGGACGAGGCCGCACGCCAACTACGAAGCCTCATCGGCTCTTCCCTGGAGATCACGACCAGCAGCTTCGATCTTTCGGACCTCATCAACACCGATCCAAAAAGCGTGCAACTTGCGGCATTCGAGTCCCGTCTCAAGACGCAATTGCAGCAGCAAATGCTCGATGTCTACGGCATCTCGGTGCAACAGGTCGGCATCGAGCGGCTGACGCTGCCGGCAGCGGCGCTCGCCGCCACGGTGGCGCGCATGAAGGCCGAGCGTGAAACTGTCGCGGCAGAGCGGGTCGCCGAGGGGCAACGGATTGCCGCCGAGATTCGCTCCAACGCCGACCGCGACGCGCGCATCCTCGAATCCAAGGCGAGCGTGGAGGCGGCCACCATCGAGGCGAAGTCGCGGTTGGAGGCGGCGGAAATCTACGGCCGCGCCTACGCCAACGACCCGCAGCTCTATACGCTGGTACGTTCGCTCGATACGCTCGACAGCATCGTCAATCAAAGCACGCGGCTGATCCTCCGAACCGACGCGCAGCCCTTCAAGGTGTTCGTGGAAGGGCCGACGGAGGGCGTGGGCGGCGAACCCATGAAGCCTCAGAGCACGCCGCAATGACCGAAGGCGCGGACAGCCGGCACCCCGGCACTGAAGGGCCGGTCGCGCAATCCGCGCGCATCGGCTTCATCCTGCTGTTCCTGGCGGTGGGCTTGTTGGCGCTCGCCTGGGCCTTCTCCAACGTGCGCCGCATTCCCGCCGACGGCCGTGCAGAGATCTACCGCCTCGGCGCCTTCAGCCGCGAACGGGGTCCGGGCCTCATGCTGGCGTGGCCGCGTCCGATCGAGCGTGTGGTGATGCTTCCGGCCGCGGACCGCCAGATCGAGTTCCGCATGGACGACTTCAGCGCCGCGACGGCGCCGAGGGAGCGGCCGAGCATGCCGGCCGTCAAAGCCGATGCACGCATTCCCAGCGACTTCCTCGCAAGCCGGCTGGCCGCCCCGACGAGCCCGGGCGAGAGCGCCGCGCCGACGGAGCCCAGTGAGCCCGATGCGGCAGCACCAAAGCTCGCGCCCGGCCAGTCCGCCCCGGCGATCGGCGGAAGCAGCGTGCTTTATACCGGCCGCGATGCCGATGCGCGGCGCAACGCGGGATTTTTGCTGACCGGAGACGCCGGTATCGTGCATTTCGAGGCGACGCTTTTTTATCGGATAGCCGATGGACCGCGTTACGTGCAGTCGGCCGATCATGTGCGGCCGGCGCTCCAGCGCATTTTTGCCAGTGCCGCGGTCGCAGTCAGCGCCAGTCGCGAGTTGGACGGCATCCTGGTGGCGCGCCCCGAGCGGGACACCACGGCCGAAAGCGCGGAAGTCGCGACCCAGCGGGAGCAGCTACGCGGCGCGCTCGTCGAAGCGGTCAATCGGCGCCTTGCGGCGCTTGAGACCGAGGGCGCGGGGCTCGGTATCGTCGTGACCCGCGTCGATCTCACGGCATCCCTTCCGACGAGCGCCAAGGCCGCTTTCGACAAGGTGTTGGACGCCGCGCAAACCGCCGAGCAGGCGGTGGCCGACGCGCGCACCT
This sequence comes from Allostellaceae bacterium, assembly GCA_035517495.1. Taxonomy (GTDB): domain Bacteria; phylum Pseudomonadota; class Alphaproteobacteria; order ATCC43930; family CGMCC-115725; genus DASZHJ01. The sequence goes on from DATIYT010000047.1 coordinate 6,138, forward strand.
TCGCCGCCAAGACCGCGCAAATCGCGGCTCAAACCCGCGACAAGACGCTCGCCAGCGCCACCGCCGCGGCCGCCGATCGAGTGAACCAGGCCAAAGTAAAGACCGCCGCCATCGCGGCGCTTTCGAGCGCTCCGGAAAGCAACCGGCCGGCGTTGCTCGACCGCATCTACCGCGACCACATGGCGGCTCTGCTTGCCGCTGCCGGCAGCGTTACCGTTGTCGATCCACGCGAAGGCGCGCATCTTCTGGTGCCGGGACCGAACAAATGACGATTGCCGCGGCGGAACGCATTGCCGAGGTAGTGCCCGTTCCGGCGTTGCTGAGCGGGCTGGAGCGCCGCTCGCTGGCGCTCCGCCTCACGCTTGCCATGGCCGCCGCGGGGCTGCTGGTGATCGCGCTCGCGATCGATCTGACGTTTCCGGCGCAGCGCGATGTCGCGAACCTTTTGGCGGGCATCGCCGCGGCGCTTTTTGCGGGCCCTGCGTTCGCCGCGGCGTGGCAGAGCCTGCGCCACCCGGACCTTCACGGCATCACCGACCAGCTCATTGCGCTCGCGCTGATTGCAGCCTGGGCAACCGGCGATCTCGTCACCGCCGCGCTGCTGCCCATGGCGATGACGATCGGACACATATTGGAGGAGCGGAGCCTGCTCGGTTCGCAAGAAGCCATCGAGGCATTGGGCCGACTCAGTCGGGCGACCGCGCGGCGCCTGAACTCGGACGAGAGCACCGAAGACGTGGCCGCCGAGGCATTGCGCGTCGGTGATCGCATCTTGCTCAGCGCCGGCGACCGGAATCCCGCCGATGGCATTGTTCGGCACGGCCGTGCCGCGCTCGATACCGCGCCGATCACCGGGGAATCGGTACCGGTCGAGGTCGCCGAAGGCGATGCGGTGTTCGCCGGCTCAATCGACCTCGACGGGCATCTCGTGGTGGAGGTCACCAACACCGGCAGCGCAACGACGCTCGGCAAGGTAATAGCCCTGATGCAAAGCGCGGAGCGGGCAAAGCCGGCCCTGGTGCGCCTTCTCGACCGCTATGCCGGCCGTTATACGCTGCTGGTGCTGCTGCTTGCGGCTGGAACTTGGTTCGTCAGCAACGACAGCGCGGCCATGCTCGCGGTTTTGGTGGCGTCGTGCCCTTGCGCTCTCGTGCTGGCGGCGCCGGCCACCGCGATCGCAGCGATCACGGTCGCGAGCCGGCACGGTATCCTCATCAAGGGTTCCGCGTTTCTGGAAGAGCTTGCCAACGTCAATTCGGTGATCCTCGACAAGACGGGCACCGTCACCTTGGGCGAGCTTCGCATCGTCGCGGTGACACCGGCTGCCGGCATCAGCGACCGCGAATTGTTGCGCTTGGCGGGGAGTCTCGGAGCCGCGAGCCATCATCCCGTGAGCCGCGCGCTGGCCGCGGCATCGCCACCGGCGGAGCGGCTCGCGATCGAGAACGTCCGCGAGACGCCCGGGCGGGGCATCGTCGCGCGCTGCGGCGGCGAACGCGTCGCGGTTGGGCGCGCGGAGTTTCTGAGCGAGCTGGGCGTGGCGCTGCCGTCTGTGCCGCCGCATGACGGACCGCTCGCGGGAGCCGTGCGCGGTGGCCGGTTTCTCGGATGGCTCCTGCTGGGCGACGAGCCGCGCCAGGAAGCGCGGCAAGCGCTCGCCGATTTGCGCAGACTGGGTTTGCAGCGGCAAATTCTGATGACCGGCGACCGACGCGCCGTGGCCGAACGAATTGCCGCGCAATTGCAGATTTCGGATGTGGTGGCGCAAGCGCTGCCGGACGAGAAAATGCAGCGCGTTATCGCCGAGATCGCCGCGGGATATCGGCCGATGGTGGTGGGCGATGGCATCAACGATTCGCTGGCGCTCAAAGCCGGCGCCATCGGCATCGCGATGGGCGCGCAAGGGACCGATGTGGCCCTCGCCTCGGCCGATCTCGTGCTGATGAGCAGCGATCTGCGGCGCCTCGGCACATGCATCCGTTTGAGCCGCGCCTGCCGGCGAACCATCGCCGTCAACGTGGGGATGGGCCTCGGCTGGACCCTCGTGATCGTGGGCTGCGCTGCCGCCGGTTTGCTCGGCGCGAGCGGTGCACTGGTGGCGGCCGTTCTGCATAATCTGAGCACGCTCGCGGTGATCGGAAATGCCGGACGCCTGCTGCGCTTCGACGAAACCCGCCTGACATGAGCAGAGGTATGTGGCTTTGCCGGACCAGTGCCTTGTGAGTTAGTCTTTTCGAGCAACAACCTCGCGCCCTCCACGGGAGCAGCAGCATGGATGACGCCACCCTCGAAATACTGGCCCGCTCCGCCGGTCTCGATCGCGCTTTCGCCGACTTCCGCGACGACCTCAAGGCCGCGGCCGAGCAGGTCGAGAAGCAGCGTCGCACGCTCGCCAAGCCGCTGGGCCCCGCGGACGAGCCATGGCCGCCCATGCGGGTCGAAAAGAACCCATGACCGACTTGCATTGGCTTAGTGCCGGCGACGCCGCCCAGGCCATTCGCGACCGTCGACTCTCACCGGTCGAGCTGGTGCGTGCGTTGCTCGGTCGGATCGATCGGCTCGACCCGCGGCTCAACGCCTTCATCCGCTTGGACGCCGAGCGGGCGCTCGATGCGGCGCGAGAAGCCGAGCGCGAGATAATGAGCGGCCGGGTGCGCGGCCCGCTGCACGGCATCCCGATCGGCATCAAGGACATCATCGACGTCGCCGGGCTGCCGACGACCTGTCATTCCAAGATCCTTCTGGGCAACGTCGCCAAGGACGACGCCTTCGTGGTGGCGCGGCTGCGCGATGCCGGCGCGGTCATTCTGGGGAAGCTTTCGACCCATGAATTCGCGACGGGCGGCCCATGTTTCGATCTGCCGTTCCCGCCCGCACGCAACCCCTGGAACCGGGAGCACCATCCCGGCGGTTCGTCATCGGGGTCGGGCGCCGGGGTTGCCGCGGGACTATTCCCGCTGGCGCTCGGGACCGACACCGGCGGGTCGGTGCGCAACCCCGCGAGCTGCTGTGGCATTGTCGGCCTCAAGGCAACCTACGGCATGGTCTCGCGCCGCGGCGTCTTTCCGCTCGCCTTCTCACTGGACCACGTGGGTCCCCTCGCGCGCACGGTCGCGGATGGGGCGCTGCTGTTGGACGCGATCGCAGGACACGATCCCGCCGATCCCGGCAGCCGGATCGGACCCTCGGGCTCGACCGCGAGCAAGATCGGCGCGGGAGTGCGCGGTTTGCGCATCGGCTATGTCCGTCATTTCCACGAGAAAGACATGCCGGCCGATCCGGAAATGGCGGCGGCGCTCGACGAAGCCGCGCGCGTGCTTGCGGCGGAGGGAGCGGAAGTGCGCACCGTCGACCTCCCGGACCTGAATGTCTTTTTCGCGGTCAATCGGGTGTTGCTGCAGTCGGAGGCATGGGCGGTGCACGCGAAGTGGCTGCGCGAGCGGCCCGGCGACTATGCGAAACTGACCCGTCGGCGCCTGCTCCCTGGAGCGTTCCTTGGCGCAGGCGAGTATGTGGACGCGATGCGTCTGCGGCACCAGTTGATCTCGGCGGTGGAAGACGCTTTCCGCGAGGTGGACGTGCTGCTCACCGCGAGCGGAATGGATCCACCTTGCCGAATCGACGATCCCGAAGCCGTCGCGCGAACCTATTCGCGTCAGGCGCGCACGCCGTTCAATGTCACGGGCCATCCCGCGCTCGCGATGATGGCGGGCCAGAACGCGCATGGATTGCCGCTCGCGCTGCAGTTCGCCGGGCGGTACTGGGATGAAGCGACCCTGCTTCGCGTCGCCGCCGGCTACGAACGAGCGACGCGCTGGCATGACCTGCATCCTAACCCGGAGGACATCGCATGAGCGTGGCAGTCGCAACCACCGCCGAGCTGGGGCAACAGGAGAAGATTCCGATTCTGGACCTGGGGCCCTATCGAGCGGGCGAAGCGGGGGCGCGGCAGAGACTCGGCAGAGAGTTGCGCCACGCCTTGGAACAGATTGGGTTTTATTTCGTGCGCAACCACGGGGTCCCGCGCCGGTCGGTCGACGCCGTATTCGCCGCCGCGTCGCAATTCCATGCGCTTCCGATCGACGAGAAAATGCGGCTCAAGATCGACCGGCACAATATCGGCTATCTGGCGATGCGCGCGGCCACCACGCGGCACTCGAAACTCAATGCCGGCAACAAGCCGAACTTGAACGAAGCATTTTTTGTCAAACGCGACGTGTCGCCGGATCATCCCGACGTCGTCGCCGGCAAGCGCTTCCGTGGCGCCAACCAATGGCCGGAGGGTCTTCCAGGTTTCCGCGACGCCGTGGTTGCCTATTGCGATGCGATGGAGCAGCTCGCCTTGTCACTGCTTCCGCTCTATGCCGAAGCGCTGGAGCTCGCGCCTGATTTCTTCGCGGCACCCTTTCGCGATCCGCAATATACGCTCCGCATGTCCCACTATCCGCCGCAGCCCGTTGTCGAGGAGAACGAATTCGGGCTGGCGCCGCACACGGATACCAGCTTCATGACCTTGCTGGCGCAGAACGAGGTCCCGGGACTTGCGATCCGCACGCAATCCGGCCGCTGGATCGACGCGCCCGCGCTTGCGGATACTTTCCTCGTCAATGGCGGCGACATGCTCAGGCGCTGGACCAACGACCGTTTTCTCGCTACGCCTCACCGCGTCATCAACCGCTCGGGCCGCGAACGTTACGCGATCCCCTTCTTCTTCGACTGCCAGATCGACTATCCGATGTCCTGCCTGCCGAGCTGCGTTAGACCGGGCGAGGCCCCGCGCTATCCGGCCACGACCTATATGGACTACATGATCTGGTTCCAGCGGCAGAACTATGACCACGCGCGGGCCCGCGAAGGAGCGAGCGCCGATATATTTGACGGCCCGCATCCCTAAGCCTCTGTTGCAAGGTAACCGCGCCTCGCCCGCGGGAGTTGCTCCCCAACGGCCGCCGTGGTACGGGGATAGGCGGGCAAGTACGGTTGCACATCAGGGGCCTGCCGGTTTTGGACACGACGACAGAGTCAATGCGGCATCAGCACCCGCTTGGCGGGATCGCGCCCGAATATCGGGCAAGCCCATGGTCGATTTCTCGGGGCAAGCGTCTCCTCGATTTGATCGGCGCCATTCTGCTGTTGGTCCTGGCCGCGCCTGTAATGGCTTTGCTGGCCCTCAGCGTGAGGCTTTCCTCTCCTGGACCGGCGCTGTTCCGGCAACGGCGTCCCGGGCGGGATGGCATGGAATTCGACATACTGAAGTATCGCACGATGGTCGAGGACGCGACGGCAAGCGGTCCCGCGATGACGCTTGCTGCCGATCCGCGCATAACGCCCCTTGGCCGTTTCATGCGCCGTTGGAAGCTCGATGAATTGCCGCAGCTCTTCAACGTGCTCCGGGGCGAGATGAGCCTGGTCGGCCCGCGGCCGCTGCCGCTGGCTCACTGGCAGCTTTTTTATGCCCGTTCGGATGCGCGCTCCACCCTATCCGTGCGGCCCGGCATAACGGGTGCCGCAACCCTGCAATTTCTCAACGAGGAAAAGTTGTTGGCGTCCTTGCCGATGGAGCGCTTATCGGAAATTTATCGCGACGGCATCATGCCGATGAAATTTTCGGTGGACGGCGAGTACCTGGCCCGGGCTACGTTCGCCAGCGACTTGCGGCTGCTGCTGACCACGGCACTGTGCATCTTCCGCCAGGCACCTCAGGTCCCCAACGTGCATATCCGTCAAAGCTTGCTTGAACGTGGGACCGCGACGCCGCCGCGTGAACCGGAGGCAACGTTCCGGGACGTCAATCGGAGGCAAGACGTCCCGGAAGCGGGAGCAACGTCTGGTACTCGATAATATCGCGTAGCGTTTCGTCGAGTTGCCTGTGCGGCCGGTAACCCAAGAGCCGGTGCAGCTTTTCGAGATCCGGAACGCGACGCATCATATCGTCGAATCCCTGCTTGTAGGCGACCTCATAGGGTATCAAGGCGATCGGCGAGCACGAACCCGTCAAGGTGCGTATCTTATGGGCCAGATCGAGGATGGCGATCTCCTCGATCGAGCCGAGGTTGAATACCTCTCCGTTCGCATCCGGGTGTTCCGCGAGCGCGATCAGTGTTTCAACGGCATCGCTGACGTGGATGAAACAGCGGGTCTGACTACCGTTGCCGAACACCGTCATTTCGCGTCCACTCAAGGCCTGGCGGATCAAGTTCGGCACTACCATGCCGTAGCGCCCGGTTTGCCGTGGCCCCACGACATTAAAGAGACGCACCACCACGGTCCGGATACCACGTTCGCGGAAGACGGCCATGGCGCGAAATTCATCCAGCAACTTCGAGCAAGCGTAGCTCCAGCGCCCGATATCCGGAGGCCCGAGTATAAGATCGTCGTCCTCTCGGAACGGAACCCTGGCGCGCTTGCCGTAAACCTCCGAGGTCGAAGCGATCAGCACCCGCTTCCCGAATGACGTCGCCAGGTCGAGAACAACTTCGCCGCCTTGAACATTCGTTTCAATCGCCTGAGTGGGGCTGTCGACGACGAGCTGCACACCCACGGCGGCGGCCAAGTGGTAAACAAGGTCGGCATCGCGAATCAGTTCGGCCATGACCTTCCGGTTCAATACGGTGTCCCGCACGAACGTGAATCGAGGCGAGGATTGGAGCCCGCTTAGGTTTTGCGAAGACCCCGTCGAAAGATTGTCGACCACCACGACATGTTCGCCACGCGCGATGAGGCGCTCAGCCAGATGCGAGCCAATAAAGCCGGCGCCGCCCGTGATCAGGATCATCGGCTCCCCTTTCTTGAGGGGAATGTGCCGCAAACTATCCGAAAGGGCCACCCTTATTTAGAGAGTCACACAAATAGATCACCCGACACACACCATATTGTATTGCTTCGAGAGACCATTTAGGAGTCAGAGTGGTTTGGCTCGCTCAATTGCACGGGGTAGTCTTGGCTTCCGCAGTCGATATCGGCCGAAACGCCTCGGGCGAGGCGAGGCGCCGGCCGCGCGCGATCCTCCGTCCAGCTTTCTCAAGGGCGCAGTTCGACTACCGCGCTCTTTGGAGTTATCGAGAACTATTCGAGGTTCTCGTATGGCGGCTGATTATCGTGCGCTACAAGGAAACCACGATCGGCATCGCTTGGGCGGTGCTGCAACCGATCGGGTTGATGCTGGTCCTGGTAATATTTTTCGGCGTGTTCACGCGCGTTCCCTCCAACGGCGTCCCGTATCCGCTGTTCGTCTATCCGGGACTCCTGATTTGGCAATTCTGCAGCCAGTCCTTCAATCAGGGCAGCATGGCGATCGTGAACAATGGCCAACTGGTGACGAGGGTCTATTTCCCGCGCGGCCTGCTGCCGGCGGCGGTGGTGAGTGCGAGCCTGGTCGATTTGCTATTGGCGTTTCCGGCGCTGCTGGCGTTGATGCTGTACTACGGCGTCTCGCCCAGCGCGGGGGTGCTGGTCTTCCTGCCAATGCTGGTCGTGACCGTGCTGCTGTCGCTGGGCGTCGCGCTCTTGTTCTCGGGTCTCAACGTCTTCTATCGCGACGTCGTCTACGTTTTGCCCTTCCTAACGCAAATTTGGATGTTTTCGAGCCCGGTCATCTATCCGCTATCGATGGTGCCCGAGCGTTGGCAATTTCTGTATGCGCTTAATCCCCTTGTTGCCGTGATAGAAACGGCGCGATGGGGATTCGCGGGCGGACCGCCCGTCCGAATCGCGCATCTGGTTATCGCCGTCGCTGTCTCTCTCGCTGTGCTTGGCGCGGGCGTGCGCTATTTTCACCGCCGCGAGGCGATTTTTTCCGACATCATTTGAATGTGACGCGGCGCGGGTAAATGGCTCACATCATAATTTCCGTCAGCGGGCTCGGAAAGCGCTACGCCGTGAATCAAATCCATTATCGCGGCAGCCTATCGCGGCGCTTAAATCAAACGGTGGGACGCCTCTGGGCTCGCCGCGACATCGATCCCACCAGTGCCGTGGTTCAGGAAATCTGGGCGCTGCGGGACATTTCCTTCGACGTTAAGCAGGGCGAGGTGGTCGGTGTCATCGGTCGGAATGGATCGGGCAAGAGCACGCTGATGAAAATTCTCGCGCGGATCACGCCGCCGAGCGAGGGGACGGGGGAGATTTTCGGCCGCGTGGGAGCGCTGCTGGAAGTCGGCACCGGCTTCCATCCCGATCTGACGGGGCGTGAAAACATCTTCATGAGCGGCGCCATCCTCGGCATGCCCAGGCGCGAAACCGAGCGGCATTTCGACGAGATCGTCGGATTCTCGGAAATCGGCACGCTCATCGACACGCCCGTGCGGCACTATTCGAGCGGCATGTTCATGCGCCTCGCCTTCTCGGTAGCCGCCCATCTCGACGCCGAGATCATGCTCGTCGATGAAGTACTGGCGGTGGGCGACGGTGCCTTTCAAGCCAAGTGCCTCAACAAAATCCGTGAGACCGTGCGTAGCGGCCGAACGGTGCTGTTCATCAGCCACGACATGCGTGCGATCCAGGACCTTTGCCACTGGTGCATTTGGCTCGACCGCGGAGAGGTACGTTTCATCGGCCCTCCCTCCGCCTGCATCGCCGCCTACGAGGCGTCGTTCGCCAAAGGCGCCGCGGCCCACCCGACCCAAAGCCAACCCACGCCGGTACCTGACTCCGCCGAACCGCCGATGTAGCATGAGTGATGCTCGGTCCCGTAGAAGGATCGATTCCCGGAGGAGGACGTCATGCCCGCGCAGCCGCTGACCCGCCGTGCCTTGATCGCCGCCGCCGTGTCTTCACCCTTGGGAGTGCGCGGCCTTTCGGCGCGCGCGGAGGAGAACACCCGCCTGCGCATGTTCTGGTGGGGCTCAAAGGAGCGCGCTGAGCGCACCGAGAAGACCAACCGCCTCTTCGAGCAGAGAAACCCAGGAACCACCATCGCGGGCGAGACCTTGGGATGGGGCGACTACTGGCCCCGGGTTGCAACCCAAGTCGCCGGACACAACATCGCCGACGTGCTGCAGATGGATTATCGCTATATCTTCGAATACGCGCGGCGCGGCGCGCTGCTGCCGCTCGACGAATTTACTTCCGGCACTCTCAATCTCAATGATTTCGCGGCATCCGCGGTCGACAGCGGAAAGGTCGACGGCAAAATTTACGGCGTGAGCCTAGGGCTCAATTCCGCCAGCCTGATCTACGACCAGGCACTGATCCGATCGCTGGGGCTCAAAGACCCTGCTTGGGACATCACCTGGTCCGGCATCGGCGATCTCGCGGTCGAAATCGCCAAGACGGCGAAACGCGAGGGTTATTTCGGGATCCAGGATGCCGGACGCTACGAGCCCGCGCTTGAAGTCTTTCTGCGTCAGCGGGGAAAGGCGCTCTACACGGCGGAAGGCAAGCTCGGCTTCGATGAAAAGGACATGGCGGAGTGGTTCGCCTTCTGGGACGATCTGCGCAAGCGCGGCGGGGCCGCCGCGCCCGAAGTGCAAGCGCTTGACATGAGCGAGATCGACAGCAGCCTCCTGACCCAAGGCAAGGCCGCGATCGTCTTCAACAACTCCAATCAGCTCGTGGGATTCCAGGCTCTCAACAAGAGCAAGCTCGGCCTCTCCATGTATCCAAGCGGCGGCTCCGGCGCAAAGCCCGGGCAGTATCTAAAGCCCTCAATGTTCTGGAGCGTCTCAGCGCACACGAAGGAGCCGAAGGCCGCGGCCAAGGTCGTCGACTTCTACGTCAACGACAAGGACGCAAATCTCATTCTTGGCGTTGAGCGCGGCATTCCGGCCTCGGCGCCCATGCGTGCCGCGGTGACGCCAATCCTCGATGAGCTAGGTCGCGCACAAGCCGATTTTATCTCCTTCATCACCGACAAGGTGGGATCGCTGCCGCCGCCGCCGCCGGCCGGAGCGGGCGAAGTGCAGATGGTACTGCGTCGGGTGAATGAGCAAATCGGCTTCGGCAAGCTGACGGTGAGCGACGGCGCCAGGCAGTTCGTCTCGGAAGCCAAGGGCATTCTAGCGCGCGGCTGAGGGCATGGCCCTCGCGTATTCGGACGGGCGGGCGGGCGCGGCCGGGCGACCTCGGAAAAACAGACTGCGAGCCGAGATCGCGGGCCACGCGTTCCTTATGCCGTGGCTGCTTGGTTTTCTCGGTTTGACCCTGGGCCCGGCGCTGGCCTCATTCTATCTCTCGTTCACCGATTTCGACCTGGTGCGCGACCCCCGCTGGATCGGCGCCGCCAACTACGTGCGGATCGCGACTGCCGATCCCAAGTTCCCGGCTTCTCTCGGCGTCACTTTCACCTACGTCGGTTTGGCGGTGCCGCTCAAGCTCGCCTTCGCGTTAAGCGTCGCACTGGTGCTCAACAAGGGCATTCGCGGCCTGCCGATCTACCGCGCCCTCTTCTATCTGCCGTCGCTGCTCGGCGCGAGCGTCGCGATCGCGGTGCTGTGGCGTCAGCTCTTCGCAGGCGACGGGCTCGTCAATCACCTGCTGCTGCCGTTCGGAATTCACGGGCCGAGCTGGATTTCCAATCCCGATTATTCGCTCTACACGCTGGTCGTGCTCAGCGTCTGGCAGTTCGGCTCGCCGATGATCATTTTCCTCGCGGGGTTGCGGCAAATTCCGCGCGAGGTCTACGAGGCTGCGGCGATCGATGGCGCCACACCCTGGCATCAATTCTGGCGCATTACCCTGCCGCTGCTGACGCCGGTCATGTTCTTCAATGCGGTCGTGCAGACGATCGAAGCCTTCAAGGCCTTTACACCCGCCTTCATCATCAGCGCCGGCACCGGAGGCCCGATCGATTCGACTCTGTTCTACACGCTTTACCTCTATCAGGAGGCCTTCAATTATTTCCGGATGGGGTACGCCGCGGCACTCGCTTGGGTGTTGGTCTGCATCATCGCTTTCTTTACGGCCATCTCGTTTCGAACCTCGCGCTATTGGGTGCACTATGGCGAGTGACCCTGCAAGTTCGGAAACGCGTGGAACCCGGGGGCTTTCCTATCACGCCGCGCTTTGCATCGCTTCGATCGCGATGCTCTATCCGCTGCTGTGGATGCTCGCGAGTTCGTTCAGGCCCGAGAGCGAGATTTTCGGCAGCGCGTCGCTTTGGCCCTCGAGTTTCAGCGTCGATTCCTACCGCCGCGGCTGGAGCGGGCTGCAGGTGGGATTCGGGCGCTTCTTCCTGAACTCGCTGATCGTCTCGCTCTCCTCGGTGGTTGGCAACCTGCTCTCCTGCTCGCTCGCGGCCTATGCGGTGGCGCGGCTCGACTTCCGCGGCCGCCGGCTCTGGTTTGCGCTGATGCTGGGTACGCTGATGCTGCCCTACCACGTGACGCTCATCCCGCAATACATCCTGTTTCTGGGCCTTGGCTGGATCGACACCTTCCTGCCCCTGGTGGTGCCGAAATTCCTGGCCGTGGACGCGTTTTTCATCTTTCTGCTTGTGCAGTTCTTCCGCGCCATCCCGCGCGAGCTGGACGACGCCGCCAAGATCGACGGCTGCGGCCCCTGGGGCATCTATTGGAAGATCATGCTGCCGCTCTCGCTCCCAGCGATGGCGACTGCCGGGGTCTTCACGTTCATTTTCACCTGGGACGATTTCTTCGGGCCTCTGGTCTATCTCAACGACATGAGTTCCTACACCGTTCAGCTGGGCCTTCGGAGCTTCGTTGATTCCACCGGCAAGTCGGATTGGGGCGCGCTGTTCGCGATGTCGACCTTGACCTTGCTGCCGGTATTCGCGTTCTTCGTGTTCTTCCAGCGCCTGCTGATCCAGGGCATACAAACCACCGGCCTCAAAGGCTGAGCCTTCGCACGGGAGACATGCATGAACCACATCCGCTTCGCCGCCATCGGCCTCAATCACGGCCATATCTATGGGCAGGTGGAGATCATGCGGCGCGCCGGCGCGGAATTGGCGGCCTTTCATGCGATCGAGGATGACCTCGCGCGCGCGTTCTCGGAGCGCTATCCGGGCGTGCCGCGGGTCACCGACCGTCGGCACCTCCTCGAAGACCCCGGCATCGCACTGATCCTGAGCGCGGCAATCCCCGCGGAGCGCGCCGAGATCGGCATCGCCGCCATGCGCCACGGCAAGGATTTCATGGTTGACAAGCCCGGCATGACCTCGCTGGAGCAGCTTGCGGAGCTGCGCCGCGTCCAGGCTGAAACCGGGCGCATATATTCGGTCTGCTACTCGGAGCACTTCGAGACCCGGTCCACCGTGCGCGCGGGAGAGTTGGTGCGAGAGGGCGCGATCGGCAAGGTCGTGAACACCACGGGGCTCGGGCCACACCGGCTCAACAAGCGGCTTCGCCCCGCCTGGTTTTGGCAACGCGCGAAATATGGCGGCATTCTCACCGACATCGCGTCGCATCAATGCGAGCAGTTCCTGTTCTTCGCCGACGCTCTCGACGCCGAGGTCGTGGCATCGACGGTCGCCAACCGAGCCAATCCCGAGACCCCGGAGTTGCAGGATTTCGGCGAAATGCTTCTGCGCACGCGCGATGTCACCGGCTATGTGCGCGTCGATTGGTTCACGCCCGACGGCCTCCCCACCTGGGGCGACGGACGTCTCGTCATCTTAGGCAGCGAGGGCTATATCGATATCCGCAAATACGTGGACATCGCGGGCACGGCGGGCGCTGATCATCTCTTCCTGGTGGATCGCCAGGGGACGCGGCGCATCGATTGCTCCAAGGTCGAGCTGACCTATGGGCGCGATCTGCTGCATGACATCGCCGCGCGCGCCGAGACCGCGATGCCGCAGGAACGTTGCTTCAACGCCATGGGTCTCGCCCTCAGAGCACAGGCACTGGCCGAGCAGCGGAAAAACTCACACCGATGAACACAGACGAGGCGAAGCTCTTCGCTCCTTGCCCACGATCTGCGCGTATCTCCGTCGATCTATTTGAGGATTCTCCAAGCACGGAAGGCATATGGTTAAGATTTGGAACGTAGCGGTGATCGGGTGCGGGATCGGACGCCTGCACATCGCCGAGGGATACCAGCGACATCCCGACAAATTCCGCGTGCTCGCGATCTGCGATCTCGATCCCGAACGCCTCAAGAACGTCGGTGACGAGTTTCAGGTGCCGCGCCGCACGGCGTCGTACGACGAAGTGCTCGGCATGGCCGCCGTCGAGATTGTCGATATCTGCACCCCGCCCGGCCTCCACGTGCCGCAGACCTTGGCGGCTCTCGCCGCGGGAAAACAGGTGATCTGTGAGAAGCCGATCGCGGGCTCGCTCGCCGATGTCGACCGGCTGATCGCGGCGGAGCAAGCAGCTTCCGGCCGGATCATGCCGATCTTCCAATATCGCTTCGGCAACGGCCTGCAGAAAGCCAAGCGGATCATCGACCGGGGACTCGGCGGAAAGCCCTATCTCGCGACGGTCGAAACCGCGTGGAAGCGCGGTGCCAAGTACTACGCGGTGCCCTGGCGCGGCCGTTGGGAGACGGAGCTCGGTGGCGTGCTGGTCACTCATGCGATCCACTCGCACGACATCCTGACTTATCTCATGGGGCCGATCGCTTCGGTGTTCGCGCGCACGGCGACGCGGGTCAACCCGATCGAGGTCGAGGATTGCGCGATCGCAAGCGTCCAGATGGCGAACGGCGCGCTCGTATCCTTGGCGGCAACGTTGGGCTCGCAGCACGAGATCAGCCGGCTGCGGTTCTGCTTCGAGCACGTCACTTTTGAAAGCTCGCTCGGCCCTTATTGTCCCGGCGATGATCCTTGGCAGATCATTCCGGCCTCTCCGGAGGCAGAGGCGCGGATCACGGCAGCGCTTCAGGATTGGATATTCGTCCCCTCGCGCTTCGAAGGGCTGTTCGCGCATTACTGGAAGGCGCTCGAAACCGGCGCCGTGCTTCCCGTTACTCTCGCCGACGCCCGGCGCTCGCTCGAGCTGATCACGGCGCTCTTCCATTCCGCAGCAACGCAGATGCCGGTCACCCTCCCCATCGGCCCCGATCACCCGAAGTACCGGGGCTGGCGGCCCGTAACCTCGGAGTGCCGAACGCCCCCTTAGTGCACCGAGCCGCGCTTTGCTATACGTTGAAACTCGTACTCGACCACGGCGATGAAAGGGCCGGTCCCATGGAACTCGCCTTCACGGGCAAGGAACAGGCGTTCCGCGACCAAGTCCGCGGTTTCATCCGCGAGCGGCTGCCCAACGACCTGCGCGACAAGGTACTGACCAGCAAGCATCTGGGTCGGGACGACTACCTCCTCTGGCACCGCCGCCTCTTCGAGCGCGGTTGGATCGCCCCAAATTGGCCAACGGAGTTCGGCGGTCCCGGTTGGTCGCCGGTCGAGCGGCAGATTTTCGCGGACGAAACGGCCGAGGCCGGGGCGCCGCCCGTGCTTTCGTTCGGCATCACTATGTGCGGCCCGGTAATCATGCGTTTCGGAAGCGAGCGGCAGAAGTCGTATTTCCTGCCGCGCATTCTCTCGGGCGAGCATCTCTGGTGCCAGGGATTCTCGGAGCCGGGATCCGGTTCCGACCTCGCGTCGCTGCGCACGCGCGCGGTCAAGCAGGGCGACCACTACATCGTCAACGGCCAGAAAATCTGGACCACCGCCGCGCACTTCGCCGATTGGATTTTCCTGCTGGTTCGCACCGATCCCGCGGCCAAGAAGAAACAAGAAGGCATATCGTTTCTGCTGGTGGACATGAAGAGCCCCGGCATCACCGTGCGCCCAATCGTGACGATGGACGGCAGCGCCGAGATCAACGAGACCTTTTTCGACGATGTAAAAGTGCCGGTCGAGAACCTCGTCGGCGAGGAGAATATGGGCTGGACCTATGCCAAGTTCCTGCTCGGCAATGAGCGAGTGGGAATCGCGCGGGTAGGCGCCTGCAAGCGCGAGATGCGGCGGCTCAAGGAAATCGCCGCCGCCGAGCCCGCCGACGACGGGCGGCTGATCGAAAGCCCGCGCTTTCGCGACAAGATCGCGCAGCTCGAAATCGACCTGATGGCGCTCGAAATCACCAATCTGCGCCTGATCGCCTCGCTTCGCGACGGCGGCGACCCCGGTGCGGTGCCTTCGATCCTCAAGATCAAGGGCTCGGAGGTGCAACAACGCCTGACCGAACTGATGATGGAGGCGCTCGGCCCCTATGCGGCACCGTTCCAGCGCGAAGCGTTGGAAGAAGGATGGAACGAAGAACCGATCGGCCCCAACTATGCGCCGCCGCTCGCCCGCACTTATTTCAACTTCCGCAAGGTCTCGATCTACGGCGGTTCGAACGAGATCCAAAAGAACATCGTGGCTAAAGCCACGCTCGGCTTGTAAGGGACGACGATGGATTTCGATCTCAGCAATGAGCAGCGCCTTCTCGACGAGACGGTTCGGCGGCTGATCAAGGACGAATACGCCTTCGAGCGGCGAAAAAAGTACCGTGCCGAAGCCGATGGATTCAGCCGGAAGCTTTGGGCGCGCTATGCCGAGCTGGGTCTGTTGGGCCTGACATTGCCGGAGCGCCATGGGGGTTTCGGCGGCGGCGCGGTCGAAACGATGATCGCGATGGAGAGCTTCGGACGCGGTTTGGTGGTCGAGCCCTATCTCGCCACTGTCGTCCTCGGGGCAGGGCTGGTGCAGGCGCTTGGCAACCAAGCACAGCAGGAGGCGATCCTTCCGCGCGTCGCGCAAGGAGAAATGCTGCTTGCTTTCGCCCATGGCGAGCGACCGGCGCGCTATCGGCTGAGCCACGTCGAGACCGAGGCCAAGCGCGCCGGTGACGAGTATCGACTGAGCGGTCAGAAGGGCGTCGTCCTGCACGGCGATGTGGCGGACAAGCTCATTGTCTCGGCGCGGACCTCCGGCGGAGCGCGGGACGGCCAGGGAATCTCGCTGTTCCTGATCGATCGCGACACGCAGGGCCTCGCCGTGCGGAGCTATCCGACCATCGACGGGTTGCGCGCGGCGGAGATCGAGTTGGAGGGGGTCAGGGTCGGGCGCGAGGCGCTGCTGGGGCCCGAGAACGGGGCCTACGCCGCGATCGAACACACGGTCGATCGCGCGCTGGCGGCGCTGGCGGCGGAGGCCGTCGGCCTCATGGAGGCCCTGAACGCAACCACGCTCGAATACCTCAAGACCCGCAAGCAATTCGGCGTGCCCATCGGCTCATTCCAGGCGCTGCAGCATCGCATGGTCGATATGACGCTGGAGCACGAGATATCCCGCTCGATGGCGATCCTCGCGGCGCTTTCGGCGGACTCGAATGATCGCACGCAGCGGCGCCGCGCAATCTCAGGCGCCAAGGTACAGATCGGCCGCTCCGGGCGCTTCGTCGGCGAGCAGGCGATCCAGCTCCACGGCGGGATCGGCATGACCGACGAATATATCGCCGGGCACTACTTCAAGCGTCTACGCATGATCGACCAGACTTTTGGCGACGTGGACCACCACCTCGAGCAGTTCGCAGCCGCATAGCGCCGGCGATCCGACGCAGGGGGCGATCACAGTCGTTGTCTTCCAGGGGGAGAGGCAATGCCTAACATCGTTCCGCACCTGAAGCTCACGCACGAGGGGGCGCGCCTGATGCTCGATGCGGCGATTGCCAAAGCTCAGGCGATGGGCGTGCCGCAGTGCATCGCGGTGGTCGATGACGGTGGCCATCTGCTGGCGTTCGCGCGCATGGACGGCGCCAAGGTGCTGAGCGTCGATTCAAGCCTGCGCAAGGCGATGACCGCTGCATCGAGCCGCGTTCCGACCGGCAATGTCGGTGCCGGTACCGACTTGAAACTCGGCCTCGCGACCGAAGGCAAGTTCGTGAACCTAAAGGGGGGCGTTCCCATCGTCGTCAATGGTCACGTGATCGGCGGCATCGGCGTCGGCTCCGGTACCGGCGAGCAGGACCTCGAATGCGCACAGGCAGGCCTCGCGGCGCTCGCCGCCGCACGAGGCTGAGTGGGCGCACTCAACCGACCTGCACGTCCTCCCAGAAACCGAACCGGTCGGTGACCTGCCGCATCTTCGGCTGCGGCGCCTCATAGGACCATGCGGCGCGCCGGTGGCGTTTGCCGTCCACGATCACGTCGTAGAATTGCACGCCGTGCGGGCATTCCAAATCCGACGCCGTTTTCTCGGCCTTTTCGAGTTGATCGAGCCGTACCGATGAGCGCGGGAAGTATTGGTAGCCCTTACACTCCACTATGTCGTTGCTCTCGGCGATGACGTGACCGCTGAGTGTTGCTTTCATCAGAGAAATCTCCACGAACGATTGAGCCCGCCTCTTGACGCGGGTTTGAGCATAACGCAGGCGCTCCAATTTGCGCCACGCGCTTGTGCCGAAGGCCACGTCCGGTTCTGCTTTCGGCTTGACGCAGATCAAACTTAGCGCAGCATTGGCAACTAATTCTTTCAGCGCGATACACAAACCGGATTTGACTACCGGTCGTTTCATCGGGCGTCTCAACATAGGAGCAATGGACAATGTTGAAAGGAACTCGGTTGAAGAGCGGGGGAATCCTGGTTGTTGTTGCGGCCCCCCTGTTACTCGCTGCTTGCGCCAGTCAGGACGATGTCAGGCGAGCGCAGGCGACGGCAGACCAGGCGCTAGCGGCCGCCCAGCAAGCAAATCAGACGGCGCAAGCGGCGATGCAGAAGGCAGATCAGGCGGCGGCCGATGCCGCTGCCGCCAGCGCCAAGGCCGATCGCATGTTCCAGCAGAGTCTCAAAAAGTAAATTCTAGCGATCCGTTGCGATGTCGTTGCGCCGACAGCGGCGCAACGACATTATTAAATCGGTATCGGCATAAGGGCGGCGAGTAATGGCGCGCGCTTCGATCGTACGGCATGGCGTGAGCTGCAAGCGATCTCTCGGCATTTCTGTGGCTATCGCCATCGCCTTGCTTGCGCGGCCGGCGGATGCAGCGAGCTTCTCGCTGGCACCTGGACAGTTGGCCGTGGGCGCGATCACGACCTATGCGGTTCAAGGCGACGAAAATTTGCTCGACATCGCACGTACCAACGACCTCGGCTACGGGCAGCTTATTGCTGCGAACCCCGGCGTCGATCCTTGGGTTCCCGGGCGCGGGCGAGCGATCACGCTGCCCGGCATTTATCTGGTGCCGGAGGGTCCGCGCCGGGGTATCGTCATAAACCTCTCCGAGCAGCGACTTTATTATTTTCCGCCGGACGGCCGCACAATCGAGACGTATCCGATCGGCGTTGGGGTGCAGGGGTGGGCTACGCCACTCGGCGTAACACAAGTGACCGGCAAGGATGTGCACCCAACCTGGTATCCGCCGCGGTCGATTCGCGAGGAAAAGCCCGAGCTTCCCGAAATGGTGCCGCCCGGCCCCGACAATCCCCTCGGCGACTACGCGCTGCGGCTCGGGTGGCCGAGCTACCTCATTCACGGCACCAACAAACCCTATGGCGTCGGCCGCAACGTGAGCCATGGCTGCATCCGTCTCTACCCCGAGGATATCGAGCGGCTGTTTGGCGAGGTCGCGGCAGGGACAGCCGTGCGGGTCACGGACGATGAGTTGCGCCTTTCCTGGATCCAGGGCGAGCTTTACCTCGCGGCATTTCCCAGCAAACAACAGATGGACGAGCTTGCGATCAACCAACCGATGACGCCGGCAACGCCCGCCAATCTCGCGTCTCGCGTCACGGATGCCGCGGGGTCGCAGCGCGATCGCATCGACTGGGGCATTGTCCAGTACCTCGCCCTTAAGCGGCCGGGCATCCCCTATCGGATAACTAAGGCCACCCCCACGGACGGCTAGCTTTACTGGGGAAGTCTCGCGCCATTATCTGTTGCCGCGCTGCCGCGGATCGGCGATTATTCCGGCAGTTTGGGGGAGGGCTTCCGTATTGTCCGCGAATTTTGTGCTGCGCTTGCCGACACGCCGTCTCTTCTGTGCGGGTCTGGGGATCGTCGCGACTGGAATTGCCGCACCGCCGATCATGGCCCGCGCCGAGCCCTCCTCCGAATCGGAGCAAGCAGATCGCATTCTCGTGCTCAAATCGAAGCGCAAGCTGCTGTTGCTTCGCGGCGACAACGTTGTCGCATCCTTCGTCGTGGCGCTGGGCGCTCACCCCATCGGGCCGAAGCACTTCGCCGGCGATCAGCGCACACCCGAAGGTCTTTATGAAATCGACGCCATGAATCCGTACAGCCGGTTCCATCTCGCGCTGCGCATCTCCTATCCGAATGCCGAAGACGAGTTGCGAGCACGACTCGCCGGACGATCACCCGGCGGGGACATCGAGATCCACGGCATGCCCGGCGGCTACGGCCATTTCGATCCCGCAGCAGGCGTCAAGGATTGGACGAACGGCTGCATCGCCGTGGGCAACCGCGCGATCGAACAGATTTGGTCGCGCGTCACGGTCGGCACCCCGGTCGAGATTCGCGGCTGATAGAATTTCCGCGTCCGATCTAACGTCAGGAAAGCTCAAGAGCGAACACTCAACCGGTTTTGTCGGGCTGCGCCTGATTGTCGAGCCTCCAGGAACCGTTCGACAAGTGGCAACTCGTAAGCACGTAAGTCGCGCGCTGGACCGACGCGGGCTGAGTGGGGCCTGGGTTGATCACGTACTGCACACGGCGGCAATCACGACCTTGTGAGGGAAAGCGATCGAGGAGGGTCACAGTACCCGAATTCTGGCTCGCCGGATTGCGCCATGGGAGCGTGGTGCCGTTAGGCTTGCCCGTAAGGTCCTCACGCACAAGTTTGCGTAGGATTTTGACGTCTTTGTGGGTGAGGTTTGGAGAGGTCTGGAAATTGCCGTACTGGGCGCCGGCACCGATTGGCGCCAGCAGCAGCATGGCTGCGGCGAAAAGTCCGATCCTCAGAGGATTTGGCAGAGTTCGCGCAATGCTGTACATCGATCCTCCATTTTCCAATCCCATATTCCAGCCGGTAAAGATCGTCGTCAATATCGTGTGTGTGCACGGCGACTGGAACATAGAGCGGTGCCCGAGGGAACTCCCTTGTCATTGACCCATCGTGCTCACGCCGGGCGTGTGGGATTGTTTTTGCAGGCATGCAACCTTCTCGGACACAGCCCTGTAATGTCGGGTAGAACAGCCGGAAACGCTTGATCGCCAATGCCCCCTGCACTACCTATGATCCGACACATGAAAGCTTTACAACTCGATCCCCACGGCGCTGTTGTGCAGGGTCCCGCGCGCCATCCGGCGGCGGAGACCGGAGTTGCCCAGGCCGACATCCGTACGACACAACCAAACGGCGCGCTGCCCTCCACGCTCGGCTCGCGCGCATTCTACCTGCTGAACGGATGGGCCGATGCACTTGGCCTTTTTCGGCAACCGCTGTCGGCGCGCGACTTGATGAGCGCGGCTGAACGCCGCACGGGACTCTCCGACTTCGGTGAATGGAATGTCGAAGAACCGCTGTCGAGGTTGATCTGGAGTTACGAAAACGAATCGAGTCTCAACGCGTTCGGCCGCTTCGCGGCACGCTGGGATTCGTTGCGCTTTTTGATGAACCTGCTTCGACTTCGGGACGAAGAACAACGCCACCCCGAGATTCTCGAGCAGGAGATCGTGCGGCCGATCTTCATCACCGGCCTGCCGCGCGCGGGCACGTCGTTTCTGCATGAGCTGATCTGTCAAGATCCGGCGAATCTGGTAGTTCACCACTGGGAGACGATCTATCCCTGCGCGCTCGCGCCCGGGCGCGACGACGCCGATCGTCGCCGGAAGAAGGTACAAAGCCAAATCACGAGTTTCGAACGGATCGCTCCGGAAATTCGTTATTTACATCCCTTCACCGCCGATTCACCTCAGGAATGCACCGAGATCACCGGACACGTGTTTCGCGGCATGCGCTTCGATACAACGCATTACGTTCCATCCTATTCGCGCTGGCTCGAAGGCGAGAACCAGCGCCTCGTCTACCGCTTTCACAAGCGCTTCCTGCAACACCTCCAGTACCGGCGAGGCCCCGGCCGCTGGGTGCTGAAGTGCCCGGAGCACATCTTTGCCCTCGACGCGCTGCGTGCCACCTACCCGGATGCCCGTTTCGTTTTCACCCACCGCAATCCGGTTTCGGTACTGCCCTCGGTCGCGCGACTCACGGAGACGGTGCGTCAACCCTTCACGAAGCGCCTCGACCGGCGCCAGATCGGCGCGGAGGTGAGCGAACGTTGGGTACTGGGCACGACGATCATGGTCGATACCGCAAAGTCGCTTGCCGACTCCACCGAACCGCCTCTGCATATTGATTTCGGGCAATTCGTGCGGGATCCCGCTGCCTGCGTGCGCGAATTCTATCGGCATTTCGGCCTCGACCTTGACGACGAAACTCAATCGCGCGTTCGAGAGCTGGTGGCGCTGAAGCCCACGGGCGGAAACGTCCGTAATCGGGGCCACCTGGAGGACTATGGGCTCGACGCGGAAGCCGAGCGCGAGCGCTTCGCCGATTACACCACGTTCTTCGGGATCGTGGCCTGAGATGCGCGGGTCGGCCATTCCGCGCCAGCACCAGCAGGCACTGCATTCCGGCGGCGGGGGGTGCTGAGTGGACGCGGCTGCGCTTCGAGTAGACAGGCGCCGGACCTGGCGCACGAAGCTGCCGGCGGCGTTGTGGCTGGGCGGCGGGCTCGGCCTCTCCGTTTGGCTCATCATTCACTTCGGCGCTCCGGCCGTGGGGGATGCGCTGCGCACCGCGGGCTTGCTGGGTTTAGTGGCGATTGCCGCCTTTCATCTGATTTCGACGACGGTCATGGGACTTGCGTGGTGGCGTTTGCGCCGCCTTGGCAAGCGCTGGGTTTTTATCTGGGGACGCTTGCTTCGGGACGCAGGAACGGAGGTGTTGCCACTCTCGCAGCTTGGCGGCTCGCTGCTGGCCATGCGCTCGGCCGTGTTGCACGGAATCGCGGCTTCCATCGCGGTGGCAACGGTGGTCGTCGACATCACCATGGAATTCTGCGCGCAAATCGCCTTCGCCACCCTGGGCGTGATCCTGTTGGCGTGGCTGAGACCGGAGTCCCCGCTCACGCTGCCGGCGCTTATCGGTCTCGGCATCGCCCTTTCGGCCGCCCTCGGTTTCATCCTGCTGCAGCGGCGCGAATCCGACTTTCTGGTGCGCGCGGCCACTCGATTTGCGTCGACCAGCATCGGCGCAGCCCTCGCGGGCGCTTCGGTCGTGCAGAGGGAGCTGCGCCAAACCTACCGGCTCAATCGCGTATGGCCGTCCTTTCTGATGCATTTTGCGGCGTGGATGTTGGATGGCGTCGAAGTCTGGCTGGCGCTGCACTTCATGGGGGCGCATCTCAGCTTTGCCGCCATCCTTACCATGGAGAGCCTGCTCTACGCCGCGCGCAGCGTCGCGTTCCTGGTTCCCAATGCCGTGGGGGTGCAAGAAGGAGCCTATGTTGTGCTCGGTACCGCGCTGGGGTTGACGCCCGGCCTTGCTCTTGGTCTGTCGTTGCTGAAGCGCGGACGGGATATGCTTCTGGGCATCCCGGCCTTGCTGACTTGGCAGATCTTCGAGAGCAAGCAACGTTAGGTTGCGAGTCCGGGAAGTGCGCGCGCCCAACACCCTGGTCGCTCGGCTCGTTGCCGTAAGCTGCCGCCGCGCGTGGCTCACCGTCCTGCTCGCCGTTTTGCTGGCGGCCGCCGCGGCCGATTACGCGATCCAGCACTTCGCGATCAACACCGACACCTCGGAACTGATTTCGCCCGACCTCCCCTGGCGTCGCGACATGGCAGCTTTCGATGCCGTTTTCCCGCCACGCGCCGACTTGATCGTTGTGGTGATCGACGGCGCGACACCGGAGCTGGCCGCGTCCGCGTCTGACAAGCTCGCGCGGCAACTCGAAAGCCGCACCGATCTCTTGAAGTCGGTGCAGCAGCCCGATGGCGGCCCCTTCTTCGAGCGCAACGGCCTTCTGTTCTTGCCCGTGTCCGACGTGCAGGACACCACCAGCCAACTCATCGCCGCGCAGCCCTTCCTCGGTCCCCTGGGCGCCGACCCCAGCTTGCGGGGCGTCGTGGAAGGCCTCTCGACCGTGCTTGCGGGCGTGCGACACGGCGACACCGAGCTTGGGAAGATCGATTCCGCCATGCGCGGGATCAGCAATGCGCTCGAAAGTGTCGAGGCGGGTAAGCCGGCTTTCTTCTCCTGGATCACGACGATTTCCGGCAAACCGGCCAGTACGCGGGAAACCCGGCGCATCGTCCTGCTGCAGCCGAAGCTCGACACGTCGCTGCTTTTCCCGGCACGGGCTGCTTCCGACGCGGTTCGCGAGGCCGCGAATCAACTTCAGCTCGATCCGAGCCACGGCGTCACCGTTCGCATAACAGGACAGGCGGTGCTCGCCGACCAGGAGTTTGCAACGGTGGCCGAGCACGCCGATCTTATCGCCGGCGCAATGCTGACGGCGATGACGTTGATGCTGTGGCTTGCGGTGCGCTCCATCCGAATCACCTTTTCCATAATGGTGACCGCGCTCCTCGGCCTCGCGCTCACGGCAGGCACGGGTCTGCTGATGGTCGGCAGGTTCAACCTCATTTCGGTCGCCTTTGTGCCGCTTTTTGTCGGATTGGGCGTCGATTTCGCCATCCAATTCTCGGTCCGCTACCGCTCGGAGCGCATGCGGAATCCCGATCTCACATCCGCGCTGATCGGAGCCGGCAACGGGGTCGGCGGCTCGCTTGCCCTCGCCACCGCGGCGATCGGCCTCGGCTTCTTCGCGTTTTACCCCTCTCCCTATCTTGGAGCCTCCGAGCTCGGGCTGATCTCCGGCGTCGGCATGGTGATCGCCTTCCTGCTGAGCGTCACGGTGCTGCCGGCGCTGCTCGCCCTCATACACCCGCGCCCCGAGGCCAGAGAGGTCGGCTTCGCAAGCCTTTCGAGCCTCAATCGCCAGCTCATGCTGAGGCGCAGGGCGGTACTCGCGGTGGCCAGCCTGCTCGCCGTCTTGTGCCTCGCGCTGCTGCCGTATCTGCGCTTCGACTTCAATCCGCTCCACCTGCGCAGCCCCAAAATGGAGTCGGTCGCAACGCTGCTCGACCTGATGGCGGACCCCGATCGGACGCCCAACACGGTCGATGTGTTGGCGCCCTCGCTGGCAGCCGCCGACGAACTCGCGCAGAAGCTGGCGGCGCTACCGGAGGTCAAGCGAACCGTGACGCTCAGCAGCTTCGTTCCGGATCATCAGGCGGAAAAGCTGCAGCTCATCGAAGACGCAGCCAACCTGCTCTCGCTCACCTTCGATCCTGTGAGCGTACGGTCGCCGCCAAGCGACAGCGAGATCGTCGATAGCTTGCGGGCGACGGCCAGTGCGCTCAAGGAAACCGCCGGATCCGATACGACGCCGGCGGCGAACGACGCGCGACAGCTTGCCGGTATTCTCGATCGGCTGGCCGCGGGATCACCGGAATTGCGCGCGCGCGCCTCGGAGACATTGATTACCCCGATGCGAGCCATGCTCAGTCAGCTCCGCGATCTGCTTCAGGCGCAAAAGATAACGCTCCAAAACCTTCCGCCGGAGATCGTGCAGGACTGGATAGCCAAAAACGGGACCGCAAAGGTCGAAGTGGTCCCGAGCGGCGATTCCAATGACAATCGAAATCTCGAGCGCTTCGTCACCGCGGTGCGCAAACTCGCGCCGCATGCCAGCGGAGCGCCGGTCTCGATACAGGAAGCGGCGCGGATGATCGTCGGCTCCTTCGTCCAGGCCGGATTCCTTTCCTTCGTGGCAATTGCGGCCTTGCTCGGCTTCGCTCTGCGGCGCCTGCGCGACGTGATCCTCACGATGATTCCGATCCTGCTCACCGGCCTCCTGACGCTCGGCAGTTGCGTGCTGATCGGGCAGCCACTGAACTTCGCCAACATTATCGCGCTGCCGTTGCTCTTCGGCCTCGGCGTGGCCTTCAACATCTATTTCGTCCGTGCGTGGCGCGCCGGCGAGGCGAATCTGCTGAAATCGAGTCTGACGCGCGCCGTGCTGTTCAGTGCCCTCGCGACGGGTACGGGTTTCGGCAGCCTGTTGCTGTCGGCGCACCCGGGAACCGCCAGCATGGGGCTTCTCTTGATGATATCGCTCGGATGGACCTTGGTGACCACCCTGCTCTTCGAGCCGGCCTTGCTCGGCCCGCCCCCCGATCAAGCGAAGACGAACCGCGATCGCAAAAAAATCGCGGTCTGATCTTGATTGTCGCGGCCATGCTGCTATTGCTGGGCTCGAGGAGCCGCTTTGCGCGGACCGCAAAATCAAGGGCCCCGTCGGATGGAGACTCTGCTCGTAACCGGCGCCGGCGGACAGATCGGCTCCGAATTGGTCCCGACGCTGCGCGCACGCTTTGGAGTGGACCGGGTGATCGCCAGCGACATCCGCATACCAACCTCCGGCGGCATTGTGACGGAAGGGCCTTTCGAGCATCTCGATTGCACGCGCCCGGAACAGCTCCGCGAGGTGATCCGCCGCCACGACGTGCGGACGGTTTACCACCTCGCCGCCATGCTCTCGGCGGTCGCGGAAGAGAGACCGCAGACGGCCTGGCACTTGAACATGGACGGGCTCTACAACATGCTGGAAGTGGCGCGCGAATATCGCTGCGCGATGTTCTTTCCCAGCTCCATCGGGGCCTTCGGCCCGACGACGCCGCGCGACAGGACCCCGCAGGACACGGCGCAACGGCCAACCACCATGTATGGCGTCACCAAGGTCGCGGGCGAGCTGCTGTGCGACTACTACGCGCACCGCTTCGCCGTCGATGTGCGCGGCCTCAGACTGCCGGGACTTATTTCCTACGTCGCGCCGCCCGGGGGTGGCACCACCGACTACGCCGTCGAGATTTTCTATCAGGCAATCCGCTACCGGCACTGCACGTGCTTCCTGCGCGCGGATACCGCGATCGAGATGATGTACATGCCGGACGCGCTCGACGGCATGCTCCGCCTCATGGAGGCTGATCCCGCGCGGCTTCGCCATCGCAACTCCTTCAACATCACCGCGATGAACTTCACGCCCGAGCGCTTGGCGGACGAAATTCGTAAACAC
The DNA here is from genome assembly GCA_035517495.1 of Allostellaceae bacterium. GTDB lineage: Bacteria > Pseudomonadota > Alphaproteobacteria > ATCC43930 > CGMCC-115725 > DASZHJ01. Next base: position 32,121 of record DATIYT010000047.1, read on the forward strand.
ATCCCGGACTTCGTCATCGACTATGAAGTCGATCCAACGCGGCAGGCGATTGCCGACTCTTGGCCGCGGTCGATCGACGATAGCGCCGCGCGGAGCGAGTGGAATTGGGCGCCCCGCTACGACATTTCGGCAATGACACTCGATATGCTGCAGAAACTGGGCGCGCGGCTGAAGCGGGCGCGCTGAGCCCTGAGGAGCCAACCCATGCCACAAGATCGGATCGAGCGGCTTCTGCACGCGGAGTTGAGCAAGCTGCAGGCGGAAGGGCGCCGCAAGGACCCCGAGACCGTGATCGCCCGCGTGATACCGGCGCGCAATGGCGGTGGACCTCGCTTTCTGATCGAGGGCGAAGGTGAGCGTCCGTTCCTGCGGATGAACGCCAACAATTACCTCGGGCTGTCGCTGCGAGCGGAAGTCGTCGCGGCCGAGCACGAGGGCGTAAGCGGTCTCGGAACCGGACCCGGCGCTGTGCGTTTCATCAGCGGCACCTGGGCGCCACATCGAGAACTGGAGCGGAGGCTCGCCGCGTTTCACCGCCGCCCCGCCGCCATGACCTTCAGCTCCGCCTACGCGACCATGATGGGTGTCCTGCCGCCGCTGATCACGCCGGAAACCGCGGTCATCAGCGACGAGCTCAACCACAATTGCATTATCAATGCGATCCGCTTGGCGCGCCCGCGCGAGCGCCACGTCTATCGCCATCTTGATCTCGCCGAGCTCGAAGCGAGACTCAAGCAGGCGGCGGACGTCTGCCGGCGGGCCATCGTCGTCACCGACGGCATCTTCAGCATGCGCGGAGACCACGCGCCGCTTCGCGAAATTGCCGCGCTGGCGCGCCAGTATGACTCGGTCTTCGCCGAAAACGTGCTGCTGGTCGTTGACGATTCGCACGGGGTCGGCGCCTTCGGCGATACCGGCCACGGAACCGAGGAGCGCGCAGGCGTCATCGCCGATGTTTTGATCGCGACGCTCGGCAAGGCCTTCGGCGTCAATGGCGGCTATGTCGTCGCGAGCCAGGCGATCGTCGACTATCTGCGCGAGGTGTCACCGTTCTACGTATACTCGAACCCGATTTCGCCCGGTGAAGCCGCGGCGGCGGCGGCGGCCGTCTCGATCCTCGAGGGCGCGACGGGGATGGCGCTGCTCAATCATCTGCGCCTGATGACCGCGCGGTTTCGCGACGGTCTGACGCGTCTCGGATTTGAAATCATCCCCGGCAATCACCCGATCGTGCCGCTGATGGTGCGGGACTCCGCGCGAACCGCGGCGTTGGTGCGGCATCTACGGCAGCGCGGGATTCTCGCGACCGGCCTCAATTTTCCGGTCGTCCCACGCGGCGAAGAAGAAATCCGGTTCCAGATCTGCGCCGACCACACCCCCGCCGATATCGACGAGGCGCTTCAAATCCTCAAAGACTTCAAGCGCCGCTAATGCCTGCGACCCGCCAATCGAGAATTTGGAGAGGGTAGTCAGCAACGCGCGCAAAGGGCACTATACTGCCCTGATAACTTAACCAACGAGGGTGGGGGAGGAAGAACAATGGCAACCACGCAATCCGCGCAGCCCGCCGCGGCGATTTTGGCGCGCCTCGATCGGTTACCGGCAACGCGCCATGTCTGGGTCCTGGTTGCGTTGTTGTCGCTGGGCGGGATGTTCGAACTCTATGACCTCTTCATGACCGCCTACATAATTCCGGGACTGGTCAAGGCCGGCTTGCTGACCAACGTGTCAGTCTCAATTTTCACGGGACCGGCCCTGTTCGTGGCGGCCACCTTCACCGGCCTTTTCATCGGCACCTTCGTTTTCGGCTACGTCGCGGACAGGTATGGCCGGCGCGCCATCTTCACTTTTTCGATGCTGTGGTACAGCGTCGCGACGCTCATCATGGCGATGCAAAACACCGGGTTGGAGGTGTGTCTCTGGCGCCTGATCGCCGGCATCGGCATCGGCGTGGAGTTGGTCACCATTGACACATACGTCGCGGAATTGGTGCCAAGGCAGCTGCGCGGCCGGGCCTTCGCCTTCAATCAGATGGTGCAGTTTTCAATCGTGCCCGTCGTCGCGTTTGTGTCCTTTCTGCTGGTGCCGCTGGCGCCCTTTGGACACGACGGCTGGCGCTGGGTGGTGGGGATCGGCTCGCTGGGCGCGCTCGGCGTGTGGTTCCTGCGGCGCGGCATTCCCGAGAGCCCGCGCTGGTTGATCAATCAGGGCCGGATCGACGAGGCGGAAGCCATCACCTCGGCGATCGAAGCAAAGGTCAAGGCAGACCTCGGCGGCGCCGCCCTACCGGCGCCGGCGGATCACGAGGTCGGAAAGCTCGAACCGGTCGGCAGCTTCTCCGAAATTTGGCAGCCGCCTTATCGCAGCCGCACCGTCATGCTGATGGTGTTTCAATTCTTCCAGACCTTCGGGTTCTATGGTTTTGCTGCATGGGTTCCGACATTGATCTCGCAGCAAACCGGGATCAACGTGAGTGCGAGCCTCCTCTATTCGTTCATCATCGCCATCGCCAATCCGTTCGGCCCGATGTTGGCCATGACCTTCGCCGACAAATACGAGCGCAAATGGCAGCTGGTGGGGGCGGCCATCTGCATCGCCGTATTCGGCGTTCTGTTCTCGTTTCAGAGCTCGATGCCGTTGCTGATCATGTTCGGCGTGCTGATCACGCTCTCCAACAACATCCTCTCATACTCGTTCCACGGCTATCAGAGCGAGCTGTTCCCGACCCGCGTGCGCGCCCGCGCGATCGGATTCACATACTCCTTCAGCCGGATCAGCACGGTGTTCGCGAGCTTCATCATCGCCTTCTTCCTGCAGCAGGCGGGAACCAAGGGCGTGTTCGGCCTGATCGCCTTTGCGATGCTGATGGTGGTGGTCTCGATCGGGGGTTGGGGGCCGCGCACCCGCGAGTTGCAGCTGGAAGAGATATCGCATTGATGGGGCCGGCGAGGCGGCGAACTCGGCAACAAGGCCATTCTGACGGGGTGGGGTCCCTATCTGCGGGGACCGCACGAGAATGTGGTGCGCGTCACTTCCAGAAGCTGTGACGTATCGGAGCCGGTGCAGAGACGCGCGTGCCTGTACGATGCCGTCGCACTCAGATTGGCCCGGCATGATCTGGTCCTGGGTCCATCGGCCGTTTGAAAACGGCACCAGACCGTGCACGTGACTACCGTCGGGAATTGAGCCGCGCCTAACCGGGCAGTCACGTAAATCCCGTAGTCATGGCCATTGGGCGCGATCTCGCAGCTAAAATCTTGAGCGAGCGCAGGCGACGCCCAGAACAGGACCGAAGCCGCCAGAAATGCTGCGGCCTGACCAATAAGCCCCACCTTTCCCCGCTCGAGCTGCATTCGGGTGAAACTTAGCCCACTCCCGCCCGGCTGCCCAACTGAAGCTTAAATCGCATAGCAGGCCTGCGCCCAACCTGGGCCATATCCGAGGACCCTGGCGTGGGCCCCGCTTGACATAGGCGCATATGCGCTCATATAGGTGTATGTGCACGTATGGAGGCCGCGATGACATCCGATGAATGGCCCAAGGCCGATGTTTGCAACTGTTTGGCGCTGCGTCAGGCGGCCCGGCATGTCACTCAATTCTATGATCAATTCCTGGCCGACGCGGGGCTGCGCACGACCCAGTTCTCGATACTTGCAAAGCTAAGGCGCATGGGGCCGCTCCCGATCAACGCGCTTGCCAAGGAACTGGTCATGGATCGCACCACACTCGGCCGCAACATCCTGCCGCTGCAGCGAGAAGGGCTGCTCGCGGTCGTGAAGGGGCGTGCCGATCGGCGCAGCAAAGAGCTGCAGTTGACCGATGCCGGCCTCGCGCGGTTGCGAAAGGCGGTCAAGGGTTGGACCGACGCGCAGGCGCAATTTGAGACGGCCTTCGGCGCCGAGCGCACGGAAGAATTGCGCGCGCTGCTGCACGCGGTTTCCGCCAGAGATCTGGCCAGCGCCGATGCGCCGGCGATCGATAACTGAGGGCACTTCGCCTTCCCGATGGCCTTTGGGGCTGAAGCGGGTGAAACCATGGACAGCATCGCACTCGAACGGACAGCAACGGTTTCCAATCCCGTCAAGCGCGATTTGCGGCGGGGGCTCCGACGCTTGGCCCTGGCCGCGGCGCTGCTCGCGCTGTCAACTGCCGCCCTTTGGTACGCACAAGATTGGTGGACCGTCGGCCGGTACATCGAAAGCACCGATGACGCTTATGTCGGCGGGAACGTCACGCCGCTCGCGCCGCATGTCGATGCCTTCATTCAGCAAGTACTCGTGACGGACAATGAGCGGGTGCAAGCGGGTCAGTTGCTGATTCAACTCGACCGGCGGGACTACCAGGCTCAACTCGATCACGCGGAGGCGGCGCTCAAGGCGCGGCTGGCCGCGGCCGACAGTCTCCGCGCGGAATACGCGCTGCAGCAATCCATGATCCGACAGCAGGAAGCCGATCTCGCCGCGAAGAAAGCCAGCGCTTCCTTCGCCGAGAAGGATGCCGCGCGTTACCACGCTCTTGCGCAGACCAGCTACGGATCGCGCCAGAACGAGGAGCGCACATCGGCGCTGGACCTTGAGGCGAAGTCCACCGTGACCGCCGCTTCTGCCGCGCTCGAGGCTGCGCAGCAGAAGCTTAAGGTCCTGGAAGCACAAATCGCAGAGGCAGATGCGGCGGTAGTACAGGCGAAATCCGACCTGGCAACGGCCCAGCTCAATCTTGGATACACCGAGGTGCGTTCGCCGATCGACGGCTACGTCGGGAACCGGGCGGCACAGGTCGGCGCCTATGCGACCAAAGGGACCTACCTGATCTCCGTAACGCCCGCGGCCGGACTTTGGATCGATGCCAATTTCAAGGAAGACCAGCTCACTCGCATGACGCCGGGTCAATCCGCCACGGTGAGCGCCGACGTCCTTCCGGGCCATGTCTTCCACGGCCATGTCGTCAGCCTTTCGCCCGGCACCGGCGCCGTGTTCAGCGTCATTCCGCCCGAGAATGCCACCGGTAACTTCACCAAGATCGTGCAGCGCGTCCCCGTCCGCATCGTGTTGGACGACGGCGATCCGAAGCTCGCCATGCTGCGCCCCGGCCTCTCGACGATCGTTGGCGTGGATACGCGCACCGAACGAGAATCGCCGTGACCGCGGAGCCGAAACACCCGTCGATCCTGCCTTTCGTGGTCATGACGGCGGGCATGTTCATTGCGTTGCTCGACATTCAGATCGTGGCCTCCTCGCTGCAGGACATCGGCGGAGGTTTGTCGGCGGCTCAAGACGAGATCAGCTGGGTGCAGACCGCCTATCTCATTGCCGAGATCATCATGATCCCGCTCTCGGGCTGGCTCACCCGGGTGTTCTCGACGCGCTGGCTGTTCACCTTCTCGGCCGCCGGCTTCACCGTCTCCAGCATGCTCTGCGGCGCTGCGTGGAACATCGAGAGCATGATCTTGTTTCGAGCGCTGCAGGGCTTGCTCGGCGCCTCGATGATACCGACGGTCTTTACGTCGTCGTTCTACTATTTCCAGGGGTCGCGCCGCGTTTACTCGGCCGCCGTGATCGGCTCCATTGCCGCCATTGCTCCCACTCTCGGCCCGATCATCGGCGGCTACATCACCGACACCTTCAATTGGCATTGGCTGTTCTATATCAACCTCATTCCCGGCATCGCCATCTCGGTGCTGGTGCCGATGCTGGTGCGGATCGACAAACCCGATCTCTCGTTGCTGCGCGGCGCGGACTACCCGGGCATCGCATTGATGGCGATCGGCCTCGGGACCCTGCAATATGTTCTGGAGGAAGGCACCCGCTGGAACTGGTTCAGCGACAGCACGATCCGCGAATGCGCGTGGATTTCCGCCATCGCTTGCACGCTCTTCATCTTTCGCAGTCTCACCTCCAGCGAGCCTGTCGTCGACCTGCGCGCTCTCGGCAACCGCAACTTTGCGCTCGGCTGCTTCCTCTCCTTCGTGGCGGGCATCGGCATATTCACCACCATCTACCTGACGCCGCTATTCCTGGGTTATGTGCGCGGGTTCAGCGCCTGGCAAACCGGGACCGCCATTTTCTCCACGGGCGCCGCGTCGCTGATCGGAACCCCGATCTATATCCTGCTCGCGCGCAGGTTCGACCTGCGCTGGCTCCTGATGGCGGGCCTCGCTTCCTTCGCGCTCGCGATGTGGAGCTTCAGCTTCATCACGCACGACTGGGGATCGGATCAGCTTCTGCTCCCGCAAATCCTCCGCGGTTTCCCGCAGGTCTTCGCCGTTGCACCCGTGGTCAACCTCGGGCTCGGCAGCCTACCGCCCGACCGGCTGAAATTCGCGAGCGGTCTCTTCAACATGATGCGCAACTTGGGCGGTGCCGTGGGCATCGCCGTCAGCGCCGCGATCATCAACGACCAGACCAACCGCCATTTCGCGCGTATCGCCTCGCACTTGACGCCCGCGAACGGCGCCATGGATAGGTTCCTGCAGGGTGTGACCGGACGATACGGCGCGCTGCCCGGCAGCGCCCACGACGGGCACTCGGCGGCACTGGACCAGCTTTGGCATTTGGCCTATCGAGAAGCCTCGACGCTCGCCTTTGCCAACGCCTTCCGAGCAATCATGCTTGCCTTTGTCGTCGCGACCTTGCTGGTTCCGTTGCTCCGAAACATTGCCGCTCCGGCGGCGCCCTCCGGCAAAGTGCATTAAAGGAGTACAAAATGACCGATTTCCCCTATCGCACAGCGCTCATCGTCGGGACTGGGTCCGGAATCAGCGCCTCGCTTGCGCGGAAATTCGCGGCTTTCGATGTGAAATTAGGACTGGCCGCACGCAATGTCGAAAAGCTCGCCGCATTGGCGGGAGAAACGCGCGCGACCACGTTCGCCGTGGACGCCGCTGACCCCGGCGCCGTCGCTCGGCTCTTCGACGATGCCGACCGGCGCTTGGGCGAGCTCGATATCGTCGTGTACAATGCGAGCGCCAGGGCGCACGGGCCGATCGCGGAGATCGATCCCGCGGACGTACAGAAGGCGATCGCCATTACGGCGTTCGGTGGCTTCGCGGTCGTTCAGCAAGCGGCGAAGCGGATGGTACCGCGCAGGCACGGCGCGATCCTGCTGACGGGCGCGACCGCAAGCGTGAAGGGCTTTCCGCTCTCCTCTGCATTCGCCATGGGCAAGTTCGCGCTGCGCGGCTTGGCGCAAAGCGCTGCCCGCGAACTCGGACCCAAGGGCATTCACGTCGCGCATTTCGTGATCGATGGCGGGGTGCGCAGCGCGCGAAGGCCCGACCCCGCTGACCAGCCCGACAGCACGCTCGATCCTGAAGCGATCGCCCAAACCTATATCGACGTGCTGCGCCAGCACCGGAGCGCATGGTCACTTGAGGTTGAGGTTCGACCGTGGGTAGAGCGCTTCTGACTGCTTCGACTTAGCCGAGGTGCCAAGGAAGCAGGACCACCCCAATCAGCAAAGCCATCAGCCACGCGGTAGCCACGTCGCTCAGGCTAGGCCAAATCTTGATGCCCTTGTCGGCAGCGTGCGATTCCGGCGTCATGGAACTCTCCTTCGATCCAATCCGATTCGCATCCAGCCTCTGTGTTTGCGCGCATATAGGCACGGTCGGACCGGTCCGGAGTGACTCTCGTCACAAAATCACCGCGCCTCGATAAACAGCCGCGAGCAATGGGTTAAGAACCGGGCAAAACCCACTGATCGAGGCGATTGGGTCAGGTGGACTTGGCGGAAGAAGATCGTTGAGGTGGCCAATTGTTTTCGGGTTAGATGGGGTCGCCGCCATTCCCGTCCGCGCGGCTGACAAGGAGCCCCTCAGGGAGAGCACCATGCCCGTCGAAGCCCGCACTTACACCCGCCCGCTACCCAACCCGCAATGGCTCGACAAGCTTAGGGAGGAGATCCTGGAACCCGATCTCCCCATCATCGATCCGCACCATCACCTGTGGGATCATCCAGGCAATCGATATCTTCTCGACGAGCTGCTCGACGACGTCAATTCGGGGCATAACATCGTCTCGACCGTATTCATCCAATGCGCTTCGGGCTACCGCACCAGCGGTCCCGAGGAAATGCGGCCGATCGGCGAAAGCGAATTCGTCCGGGCGATCGCCGAGGAAGGCGATCGGCGCGGTGGCAAGACGAGGATTTGCGAGGGGATCGTCAGCTTCGCCGATTTGCGGTTGCCCAACGTCGACGCGGTGCTCGAAGGACAGATCGCCGCGGCGGGCGGGCGGTTCCGCGGCATCCGTCACATCGCGGCGCACGATCCCGCGATCGTCGGAACCTCGTCCTACGTGCCACCGGCTGGGCTGATGGACGACCCCAACTTCCGCCGCGGCCTGAAGCGGCTGCCTGCGCACAACTTGACCTTCGAGGCGTGGATTTATCATCCGCAAATCAAGACCCTGACCCGGGTGGCGCGCGAGTGTCCGGACGTCAAGATCGTGCTCAACCATTTTGGTGGCCCGCTCGGAGTCGGCCCCTATCGACGCAACGAGGTGTTTCCGGGTTGGCGCGCCGATATCAAGGCGCTCTCCGCTTCCCCAAATGTGTACGTGAAGCTCGGCGGGCTCGCGATGATCGTCAACGCCTTCGATTTCCATCTGGGGCCGTTGCCGCCGTCGTCGGGGGAGCTCGCCAACGCGTGGCGCCCCTATGTCGAGACCTGCATCGAGGCATTCGGTGCTCGGCGCTGCATGTTTGAAAGCAACTTCCCGGTCGACAAGGGCGCCTGCAGCTATCCCGTCCTATTCAACACCTTCAAGCGGCTCGCGAGCGGCTCCTCGCCTTTGGAGAAGGCCGATCTCTTCGAGGGCACCGCGTCGCGCTTTTATCGGCTCGCGCCGGCCTGAATCCAACGATTCTCGCATCTGCAATAGAAAAGGAACATTGCCCCAGTAGCGCCGGCCTGCGGCCCGCGCCGACCCAGCGACATGCTCAAGCAATCATTAAGCAATTTGACCGAGCCTGTGCGTTCTCACAGGCGCAGGCGAGAGGGACTGTGACAGAACGAACTCAGGGCGAAGCTCAGGTACTCCGTACCGGCAACTCCGGCGGCCTCATGGTTGCGTTGTGGGCTGGAAGCGGGTGGATCGTCGGCCTCATCAGCAGCAATTGGCTTGCGTATCGACCAGCCCACGTTCCGATTTGGGGCCAATTGATCCTGGCAGTCGTTGGGCCGTGGCTAGCGGCATTTACCATCGGCGTGGCCGCAGCATTCGTCACCGTCGGGATCATCGCCTTCTTTCATAACCTGGTGTTTGGACGGGGCACACCTTATCGCTGGCCGATGACGCTGGCAGCAACGGTCGCCCTGCCAAGTGCCGCGATTGCCGCGAGCTACGTTCTGCCGTTGGCATCCAGTTGGTGCGCCGCAATCGGCGGATAAGCGCGCGCACCAACTCTTATCTGACCGAGCCGAAGCCCGTCGGGTCGACTTCGAGAGCAAACTCCCAGCGACGGCGACGTCAAGTCGCTAGGGAAGAAAGCTTCGCCGCCAGAGAGTCGAGCGTTGGTTTCAATATGTCCGACACACCGGGAATCGCCAGCACCTTCGTGGAGAGATCGTTGAGCGGTGACATCAACGGCTTTACCAGCACCGCAAGAGCCGCCCGCTGCGAGTCGGACAACTGACTCTTGAGGCCGGCGATGCGATCAACTTGGGTGTAGATGTCCTTCAGCTTGGGCAAAGCGCTCTGCGCGGAGGCCGGGTCGGTGATGCCGCCGAGCGTCGTCCGCAGGCCGCTCAAGTTATCCGAAATCTGCTTTCCAATATCCACGCCGCCGACCACCAAGCCTTGCGCCGTGCTCACACTCTGCTCCGTCGGCCTGGCGAACAGAAAGATCACCAGGGCCAAAATCACCAATAGTGGGACCACCCAGTAGAGCCACCTGAACGAAGCAGATGCCGCGGCTCCCGCTGCGCGTCGGCCGGCATCACCAACGTTATAGGCTGCGGACGCTGCGGCACGCGCCGTATCAGTTCCAGCCGCGGTCGCCGCCCGTGCCGCGCCCCCGAGTGAGTTGAGCAAGTTCGTCCCGCTGAGCAGACTGCCGAAGCCTGATGGCAACGCCGCCGCGATATTGTCCTTCTGGCTCGCGAGCAGACCGGCGACGCCCTGTCCATCGAGGTTGCGAGGACCTTGCTGCGCGATGGTACCCATGACCAGCGGGGCCAGCATTCCGATCAAAGAACCGCCGGCCGTGCGGCCGAGGCCAGTGAATGTCCCAATCGCAGTGGCAAGAGCACCTTGGTCCCTATTGCCGAGCAGTGACGAAAGCAACTGACTGCCCTTGTCAATGAGCGATGTTTGCCCCCCCGTGCCGAGCAGGTTGGAAAAGTTGCCAAGCACGCCGCTCTGTTGCTGCACGGCATCGGCAAGCTTCTGCGCACCCTCCGGTTGCGTGGCAACGCTGCTAAATCCCGCCAAGAGTCCGGGGACGGCTGCGCGGACGGCGGATTGAGTTTTGTCGCGATCAATTCCAAGCGCTTCGGATATGCGCCCGATCATGTCAGGCGTCAAAAACTGCATCGCCAGCGACACAAGATTTGTGGCCATTGTGATCCTCCGTCGTTTGTTGTCTGTTGATAAGCGAATTAGTGCGCACGGCGGTGTTCTCCATATCAGTAAAGACAGCGATATAAATTCAACCATGCATTCCGCAGGCGTGGTTGCTCCGCGACTCAACGCGGGCGCCCAGCGATTGAGGTTAACCTTCGACGAGCCTGAGCGCGGCCGGGGCAAGCCCGCGGCGACCCTCTCTTGTCAGGTTCTGAAATCACGGATTTTCGGCTTTCAAAACTCGGCCGGTGATCTAGATTTTGGACAACGGAGGTATTGAAATGCGTTGGGACGAATTTCGCCGCAGCCAAAATATCGATGATCGGCGCGGCGAAGGCGGTGCTGGTGCGTGGCGGGGAACCGGCGCGCTGCCTTTCCGCGGCGGGCGCCTCAGCATCGGCTCGATCATTTTCCTTTTGATCATTTGCTGGCTCCTTGGCATCAACCCCCTCGAGCTGATCGGCGGATCGGATATCTCGACCGACAGCGGTCAAACGGATCAGGCGCGCTATTCAGGATCCCCTGGAGAGGCGAACAGTCGGGCTGGGACCGGTGGCTCTCAAGACCAGACCGAGCAATTCGTGGCCGCGGTACTCGGCGAAACCGAGGACAGATGGACGGAAATCTTCCAGGGCCACGGACAGACGTACAAGGCACCGACGCTGGTGCTGTTTTCAGGCGTGACACGCTCGGCCTGCGGTACCGCTCAGTCGGCCATGGGTCCTTTTTATTGTCCCAATGACCAGCGCATTTATCTCGATACCAACTTCTTCCGCGACATCGAGACGAAACTCCGGGGGTGCCAAGTCGGCAGCAAGACCTGCCAATTCTCCCAGGCCTACGTGATTGCCCATGAAGTCGGCCACCACGTGCAGAACTTGCTCGGTATTCTCGCCCGAGCGCGGCAGCAGCAGCGCAATGCGAGCGACAGCGAGGCCAATCGCATCCAGGTGAAGGTCGAATTGCAGGCTGATTGTCTCGCCGGCGTTTGGGCGAACCATTCCGAAGAAAAATGGAAGTTCATCGAGCCTGGCGATATCGAGGCGGCGCTGCAGACGGCGTCCGCGATCGGTGACGATATGCTGCAAAAGCGCGCGCAAGGTTTTGCCGTTCCGGACTCCTTTACCCATGGGACCTCAGCGCAGCGCACGCGCTGGTTCACTACGGGCCTCAAAAATGGAACGATCGAAAGCTGCGACACGTTCGCGGCAGCCCAACTCTAGAGCATGATCCGATCACGTAGAATCGGATCATGCTCTAGATTCGTTGGTTGGTCGCATTTTCTGCGCCGAACCGGTATCCACTTCGGCGGAAAATGCTCTAGGGCGGCTGGCCGTCAGCCGGCGATGAGGTCGCAGAGCCGATCCTGGCCGTTGCGCGAGCCGAGAATGGGGAAGGCCACGGAGGCGTATCGGCCAGGCCCATAGCCAAGGGCATTCAGAAGCGATACCTCTGTTTCCCTTTGATCGATTGCCGAAACTGCATCAGCGAACATTCCTTTCGATAGCCCGCCGATCGCGGCTGCGATCACTCACGGAGATAATTCGATGATCCACGAACCCCGCGAACCCATTTTACATCCGGTTTCCATCGCCGACCTGCGTCCCACACAGATCACCGTCGGGATGCGCGAGGTCGATGCAAAACGCAAGGCATGGAGGGCCAAGGAGGATATCAGGGCCGGCGAATTTCTCGGCCGACATATGATCCCCGTGATACTGGGACCGAAGGAACGGCACTATGTCATTGACCATCACCATCTTGCGCTGGCCCTCCATCATGAGGGCGTCGAGAACGTGCTGGTGACGATCGTGGCGGACCTGAGCCGGCTCGAGCCGGACGCCTTTTGGTACGTGCTCGACAACCACAACTGGATGCACCCTTTCGACGACAAGGGGCGTCGACGCGGATATCGGGATATTCCGAAAGCCGTCATGGACCTGATCGACGACCCGTTCCGCTCGCTCGCGGGCGAATTGCGATTCAGAGGCGGCTTTGCCAAAGACACGACTCCATTCAGCGAGTTTCTATGGGCTGATTACTTGCGTCGGCGAGTGAAGCGAAAGGCCGTCGATAGGAACTTCGATCGAGCGCTGAAGCAAGCGATGAAACTGGCGAAGAGCGAAGATGCGAGTTATCTGCCAGGCTGGTCTGGAAAAGTCGCGCGGTGAGGAGCTGTGTTGCCGACAACGACCAGCCTCGGTCGTGACTGCGGCGCCACGCGCGCCTTTGTCAGGCGCGCGCTGAGCACCGCCCCATCGAATTTTTACTAGCGCAGTAGACGCGTCCAGATCTTTTCCCGTAGGTCGAGCGCGGCTTTCGAGCAAAGCCTCGTCTGCTTGAGCCTCGATATCATCGATTCCGGTGTGTTGAAGGCGGGATCGTCACGCAAATCCTCCTTGAGATACTGTTCGGAACCCGCGATTGCGTTGTTGTAGCCCGTGAAATTCGAGGCCGTCGCGGCGTTTTTAGGATCCATTATGAAATTGAGGAATAGCTTGGCGTTCTCCGGGTGCTTTGCGCCCTTCGGCACCGCGAAATTATCGCCCCAGAGATTGACCCCTTCGCGAGGGTAGACATAAACGATGGTCGGAAGCTTCGCGTGGGCGCGATGAAATGAGCCATTCCACATGTGCTCCATGGTCACTTCGCCGCCGGCGACGCGATCGACAGTGCCTTCGGCCGAATAGATCTTCACGGCAGGTTTCTGCTTCTCGAGCAGCTCCAGAATCTTTTGAGCCTCCTCGGGCTTTTCCGTGCATTGATCGAAGCCCAGATAGTAGGCGGCGGCCGTGATCACCTCGCCCATGTCCTTGAGCATGCCGATCTTGCCCACGAAATCCGGGCGGGGCTCGAACAATTCTTTCCACGTGTCGTCGATCTTGCCGCCCGCGACCTTGGTAGTGTCGTAGACGATACCGGTCGTACCCCACATGTAGGGGACCGAATAGGCGCGATCGGGATCAAAGGATGGATGGTCGAAGGGCTTTTTGACGTTCTTGTAGTTCGACATGGTGCTGGCATCGACCTTGAGAACCAGCCCATCGGTGATCATCTGCTGCAATGTGGGGCCCGTTGGCACCACGACGTCGTAGCCGGCTCCGCCCGCCTGCAGCTTTGCCAGCATCGTCTCGTTGGTGTCGTAAGTATCCAGGGTTACCTTGATCCCCGTCTCCTCCTCGAAGTGCTTCAGGAGATCGGGCGACATATAGTTGGACCAATTGAAAAGCAAGAGCGCTTTTTCCTCGTCGGCACCCGCGGGCGCGCTGAAGGACGAAAGCAAGAGCGCTGTTCCGATGGCAAGCGCAAATCGTTTCATGAGCAAGCCTCCCCTCTGTTGCGCCGGGCGCTTATTGGAAGCGGCGGCCCAGCAAGTATGAAACCGTGAGTATGGCAACCGACGCCAGCATGAGCAGCGTCGAGATGGCATTTACCGCGGGGGTCACGCCCATGCGGACCATGCCGAAGACGTAGACCGGCAGTGTCGTGGCACCGGGGCCCGAGACGAAGTAGCTGATGACGACGTCGCCGAGCGAGCTGATGAAGGCAAGCATCGCGCCCGCGGCTATGCCGGGCCATATCAGCGGCAGCACGATTCGACGGAAGCTACGGGACGGAGTCGCGTAGAGATCGGCGGCCGCTTCGGCGAGTGCCGGATCGAGACCGGCAAGTCTCGCGCGGATCGGAAGGTAGGCGAATGGAATGGCAAAGACCGTGTGGGCCAACATGATGCTGAAAATTCCGAGGGGCACGCCAACCAGGACGAAGAAGAGCAAGATAGCGATGCCCGCAACGATATCGGGCACAATGAGCGGCAGCGCGATCATCGCCTCGATGGCCGTCTGCAACCGAAACCGCGGACCTGAAGTCGCAAGCGCGCCCATGGTCGCGATGACGGTACCGGCCACCGTCGCCGCGCTGGCTACGATCAGGGAATTTCGCATCGCACGGAGCATATCGGAATTGTTGAATACCTCGATATACCAGCGAACGCTAAAGCCCTCCCATCGCGCCAGGGACGAATCACCCGCGCTGAAGGAGAGGACAACCAGCGCGACGATGGGCACGTAGAGATAAACGAATGCGGCGATCGCGACCGAGCGCGTGAGCGGAAAGCGCCAGAGATCGAGGCGCTGGGGCGCGACGGGCGGCACCAGCGTTGATCCATTCATCGCCTGACCCCATGACCCCGATATCGCGCGGTATGAGCCGAGAGCGCGAGCAGGACGAGCACCAGCAGGACGAAGGCAAGCGCCGCACCGAACGGCCAATTCCTCGACTGTCCGAATTGCTGTTGGATCAGGCTGCCGATCATCATGGACTTGCCGCCTCCGAGAAGCTCGGGACTGATGAAGGCGCCCAGGCCGGGGATGAAGACGAGGATCGCACCGCCGATCACCCCTGGCAGCGACAACGGGAGTATGACTCGACGAAAAGCCCGCCAATGATCGGCGCCCAAGTCGAATGCTGCCTCGATCAAGCGGCGATCAAGCTTTTCCAAGCTCACGTAGATCGGCAGCACCATGTACGGCAGGAATGAATACGTGAGCCCGATCCCCGTCGCAAAGGGCGTATAGAGCACGTCGATCGGATGACTGGTTAGGCCGAGCTTGATCAGCATCCAATCGATCACGCCGTCGTTCCGAAGCAGAAGAATCCACGCATAATTGCGCACGAGAATGTTCGTCCAGAACGGCACGGTCACAATGAAGATGAGCAACATTCGGCGTCGTGGCGGCTGGAATGCAATCCAAAGAGCCATCGGATATCCGACGATCAACGTGACCACCGTCGTGATGGCCGCGAGAGCGAACGACCGTCCGAAAATATGCAGGTAGTCCGTGTTGACGACGAGGCGACCGAGCAGGTCGCGCTCAAATAGAAATTGCACGTACGCGTCCGCTGTGTGCCGGCCCCAGACGACACCTCCGGTCGAGCCGCGCTCCAAGGTCGAAACCACGGCCATGAGCCCAAGCGGCACGATTAGAAGCACCCCGATCGTCACCATCGAGGGCGCCAACAGGCCGACGCGGCGTAAGACGGCCATCATCGCGCGAGCACCCGGATCGCCGATGCCGGAATGAAGATTCCAACCCGGTCGCCCGCACGCGCACGCGACCCCAACGCATCGGAGTTCTGGGCCCGGACGCGGAAGCGCAGGCCGCCGTCAAATATTACCAGGTAGATCGTGTCGCTGCCGGTGTAGACGACCTGCTCGATGCACGCGGCGGGGCCGCCGCCACCGAGCGGTGCGAGGAATGCACGCTCCGGCCGGACGACCAGTGTAACCAAGTCTGTCGCTGGCCCGGTTTCCTCCGCTTCAAGAACCGTACCGGAGTCCAGCCGAAATTGCCTCGATCCCACCCGCGTTGCATCGAGAAGATTGGCTTCTCCAATGAAATCCGCCACGAACCGGGCGGTGGGATGCTCGTAGATCTCCTCGGGCGTTCCGATCTGCAGGATGCGGCCGCCCCGCATGACCGCGATGCGGTCGGACATTGTCAGCGCCTCCTGCTGGTCGTGCGTCACGAAGACGAAGGTGATACCGACCTCGCTTTGCAGGCGCTTCAGCTCGAGCTGCATCTCCTTGCGAAGTTTCAGGTCGAGTGCGGAGAGCGGCTCGTCGAGGAGAAGCAGGCGCGGCTTGTTTGCAAGCGCGCGCGCCAGCGCCACCCGCTGCTGCTGACCGCCCGAGAGTTGCGATGGTTTACGTTCGTCCAAGCCCTCGAGCTTCACGAGCGTGAGGATCTCGTCGACGCGTTCGGCGATCTCGACGCGCGGGCGACGCTGCATCTCCAAGCCGAACGCAACATTCTCGGCCACCGTAAGGTGGGGGAAAACGGCATAGCTCTGGAAAACGGTGTTCACCGGTCGCCGGTAAGGGGGCAATCCGTCGAGTGGATTTCCGTCGAGCAGGATGGTTCCCGAATCCTGGTTTTCGAAGCCGGCGATCAGACGAAGCAACGTTGTTTTCCCGCATCCGCTCGGGCCCAGTAGCGTAAAGAACTCATTGGACCGAACAACGAGCGAGACACCATCGAGCGCTCGAATGGCGCCAACGCCAAAGGTTTTGACGAGGTTGCTGCATTCGAGTGCGACGGACGAGGCAGGAACAGCAGCGCAAGCCGTATCCGCGCTGGAACTAGTCGTCGCCGCTCGACCGACAGTGAGGTCAGCAGGCGTCATTTCCCCGGCGCTCACCGGCCGATGCGGTCCATGAGGGTGTAGTACTGCATCGCTAGATGCAGCGCGGGTTGCCGGACCGGGTGGAGAGGAATTGGACGCATCTGCGTGATCGGATACGCTGGAGGCTCGCCCGGCATCCGGATGAAATCGGCGAGTACCTTGCCCATCAACGTCGTCATCGCCACACCTTTGCCGTTGAACCCGACACAGATCATAACGCCGGGAGCGGGAGTGTGGAGATGCGGAATGAAGTCCGGCGTCAATGCCACCCGTCCTACCCATCGATACTCGATCGGCGTCGATGCAAGCTGCGGAAAGAGCCCGACCAGAACGCGGCGCAGCACGTCGTAGTCCGCGGCGCGATCAACGAGCGTGAACGAAGCGCGGCCGCCCAGAACCAAGCGGTGATCTCCCGAGCGCTGCCCATAGAGGATGAGCCGTCGCGTGTCGGAAAAGCACGTCCGTTCCGGCAGTATGGAGGCACGCTGCGCCTCGTCGAGGGGCGCGGTCGCGATCTGGAAGCTGTGCACGGGCAATAGCGTGGCAGCAAGTTTAGGCCAGAGACCATCCGTGTGACCGTTGGTCGCAATCACTACATGCTGCGCGATAATTTCGCCCTCCGTCGAAGTCACGCGCCAGCCTCGGCCTTTGGGAGCGAGGGCCGTCGCCGGCGATCGCTGATAGATCGACGCTCCCCTGCGGAGCGCCGCTCTGGCGAGGCCACGGGCATATTTCAACGGGTGTAGGGCGCCGCCGCGGGGATCGAGCCGGCCGCCAAGATAGGCACGGCTGCCAACCAGCTCCGCCACCTCCTGCACGTCGAGAAATCGTGCACCCACACCTTCCGCAACCAGTGCCTCGTAATTCTCCCTGAGCATCGCAAGGGCTGATTTCGTGTGGGCGAGACGCACGTTGCCGCCCCGCGCCAGATCGCATTCGATTTGGTGCTCGTCCACGAGATCGTACAGAAACTGTGCGGCGCTTTCGGCCAGGCCGTAAACTCGATTGCCGAGATCGGTGCCGAACTTACGCTGCAAAGTCGGTTTGGCGACTCTTAACCCCGGCAATACCTGGCCGCCGTTGCGGCCCGAGGCGCCCCAACCGGGCTCATGGGCGTCAATGACGACAGCTTCAATGCCAGCCGCAGCGAGATGGAGCGCCGTCGAGAGTCCCGTGTAGCCCGCGCCGATCACCACAACGTCCGTGATGTGGCGACCGACTAGCCTGTCATATGCCGGTGCGGCCGGCGCGGTCGCCGCCCAGAGCGATGGCGGCATCGAATTTTCGGAGCCATTGGCCGCCGAACGAAGGAGAGCCAGCGTCTCGTTCATGACATGGCCACCGCGCCGTCGAATATCGATTGCGCCCCAGAACGTGGCGGCACGCCCTGGGCGACAATTGGTCTGATGCTGGCACAAACATCAGACGGCGTGAAGCTGGATTCGAGGAACATGTTACAGCCCGGCAAGGATATTCCACCGTTTCGCGCGGCAAAGTCACACTGGGCAGGGTATGCCAATTGGTCTAGAATTGGTTCTGTTGTGGGAATGTAGGCCATGGGGTGTAGCAGTATGGAATCCGCCATTGGCAGCCCAACGAGGCCGCAAAGCCGTCGGGCCCGAGCACGGCACCTCGCCGACCAGCTACGGGCTGTTCTCGAACGGCAGATCGACGAGGGTCGCCTACGCCCGGGCGAACGCCTCGCGGCGGAGCGGGAACTCGCGTTTCAGTATGGTGCGTCTCGAAATGTGGTGCGCAGTGCGCTGGCGGAACTGCACAAATCTGGAAAGATCACCCGTCATGTCGGTCGCGGCACATTGGTTGCGGCAGCGGTTGCCAAGCATGAGCAGGCAATCGAGGGCCTCAACATTACCGATACCAGTCCGGCGGAGATGATGGAGTTCCGCATGGCGCTCGAGCCTGGGGCGGCAAGCGCGATCGTACTCAATGCAACGGAAAGGGATCTGCGGGCCATCGTTGAATGCGTCGAACGCGGCGACGCCGCCGAGAAATGGGAGGAATTCGAATACTGGGACCATTCCTTTCATCGGCGTCTCATTGCGGCGACGCACAATCGACTCATGGTGGGCGTGTACGAGGCGGCGTGCGCGACCCGCTATAGGCCGCAGTGGGGCAGGCTCAAGCAACAGAACACGAGTGCCGCGAAGTGGCTCGCTTATCAGTCGGAGCATCGATGGATCACCGACGCATTGCTCGCCCGCGACGTGAGCGCCGCCGAGAATGCAATCCGAGCACACTTGCTGCACGTACGCGCCAAAATGCTCGGATATTGAATTTGTTCAGCGATCTCGCGTGATTTCAGTTCTTCTTGGAACACGCGCCCAACCACCGTGATCGGTCGCCAGGCTGCGGAAGGGCCGCTGTTGCTCCGGGACTGTCGAGGGGCATAATAGCAAGCCTCGGATTTTGGATGGGGAGGAGATCAAATGCAAAAGAATGCAGCGCGATCGGGCGGACGGATGCTGACGCGTCGGTCGGCGACGAAGCTGATGCTCGCCGCCGCGAGTACCGTACTTGCGCCAAGCCTGGCACGGTCGGCCGACAAGAAGGTCTATCTGCTGACCTGGGGCGGTACCATCCAAGCCATGCTGGAGCGAGACAATTGGGCGAAGAAGTTCGCTGATGCGACGGGGTATGAGGTGCTGCTTGTGCCCAAGGCGACCGGCACCGAGATTATGGCGACCGCTCTCGCGCAGAAATCGAACCCGCAGGTCGACGTGGTGCAATCAGACTTGTTGCCCTGGCTCGGCGCAATCGACCAAGACCTCTATGCACCGATCGACAAGGGGGCGGTGCCGAACCTGGCTAGTCTCTATACGCCGGCGGTGATCAAGGGCAAGGACGGCACTCAGGTACTGGGCGTCGAACCTTACGGCGACGTCTTCGCGCTCATCTACAACAAGGACATATTCGCCAAGAACAACTGGGCGCCGCCCACGCAGTGGACGGACATGGAGCGGCCGGAACTGCAGGGCCAGCTCCTCATTCCCCCACCCTCCTCGATCTACGGCATCTATTTCCTCATCATCGCGGCACGGGCGCATGGCGGCGACGAGAAGAATATCGAACCGGGTTTCGCGGTGATGAAGAAGATCGCACCGGGCGTCGTCGATTGGAGCGATACCTTCGCGAAGATGTCGCAGTTCCTCGCCGACGGAACGGCCGCGATCGCGTTTCACGGCATCGCCGGGGCCAATGACATGATCTCGCGCAAATTGCCGGTCGGCTTTGTCGTACCGACCCCGGTCTACATGAGCCCGACCGCAATGGGGATCATGCGCAATGGCCCGAACAGCGCCGGCGGCCTTGCCTTCCTCAATTGGTGGATCAGCCCGGAGGTGCAAAGCTACCGCGCCGAGACCTACGGGCAGACCGTGATGAATCGCGAGGTGAAACTGTCGGAGGCGGCCGCGGCCAAGTTGCCGGACCAGCAAAAGCTCTCGAAGCTCGTCGAAGTCGACTACGCGACGGTGCTGCAGAACCGCCAGGCTTGGGTCGATCGGCTGCAGCGCGAGGTCGTGAAGTAGCACCACTCGCGAGACCTACCCGAGCAAGGCGCGATGTCGCTCGAGATCGTCGACCTCGTGAAGGTGTTTGGCGCCGTGCGTGCCGTCGACGGTGTGAGCCTCTCGGTCGCCAGCGGCGAGTTTTTCACCTTGCTCGGGCCTTCGGGCTGCGGCAAGACCACACTGTTGCGGCTGGTCGCCGGAATATACCCGGTGGGCCAAGGCTCGGTGAGGCTCAATGGACGCGACATCACCAGAGCGCCGATGCACCGGCGCAACCTGGCGATGGTGTTCCAGAGCTTTGCGTTGTTTCCCCATCTGAGCGTGTTCGACAATGTCGCGTTCGGACTGCGCAGCCGGCGCGTGCCGCGCGATGAGACCCGAGAGCGCGTCACCGAAGCCCTCGCTCTGGTCAAGCTCGACGCGATGGCCGAGCGCTTTCCGGCGCAGCTCTCGGGCGGCCAGCAGCAGCGCGTCGCTCTCGCCCGAGCGCTCGTCGTCCGTCCGGACCTCCTGTTGTTCGACGAACCGCTCAGCAATCTCGATGCGCGGCTGCGCGACGAGATGCGCTTCGAGATCCGCGACCTGCAGCGACGGATCGGCATCACCACAGTTCTGGTGACGCACGACATCGAGGAAGCCTTCGTGATGTCGGACAGGATGGCGGTGATGCAGGCGGGCAAGATCATGCAGGTCGGCCGAGCCGACGAAATTTATCGGTCTCCCGCGAGCCGCTTCGTCGCCAATTTCGTCGGCCCGATCAACGAGCTCGCGCTCGGCGGTATCGAGATGGTCGACGGCCGACGGCGCGCGCTCGCGGCGGGCGCCTTGAGGGTATGGCTGCCGCAAAGCGGCGGCATGGGCAACGGCAGGACAAACCTCGTTCTGCGGCCCGAGGCTCTTCGCGTAGCGCCCGGCGAGATCGGCACCGACAACAGCTTTCCCGCGGAAATCGTCGACGTCGTCTATCTCGGCGGGAACAGCGAGTGCCGCGTCAAAGTCGGAAGCCTTCAGCTTTCGGCCGTGATGCCCAGCGTCGTGGCTGCGCGACTGCGCCCCGGAGCGCGCGTGAGTGTGGGATGGGACGCAGACGACGGAGTAATGCTCGATGCAGGATAGGCGAATCCCCGCGCCATGGCTCTTCGCGGCGCCGCTTATTCTCGTAATGGCAATCGGCTTCGTCTGGCCGCTGCTGCAGGCACTCGTCAATAGCCTGCACCCCAATACGCCCCAGGGCATCGACGTCACGCAGTGGACATTCGGCAACTATAAGCGCCTCGCCGATCCCTTCTATGGTGAAATTCTCGTGCGAACCCTGCGTATCAGCTTTGCGGTGACCGCGATCACCGGGTTGCTCGCCTACCCGGTCGCCCTCTATCTCGCGCGCCTGTCGCCGCGCGCGCAATCCCTCGTCATTCTCGCCTATATCAGCCCTTGGCTCGTCAATACCGTGGTCAAGGCACTCGGTTGGACGCTGTTGCTGCGCACCAACGGTGTGGTCAACACGATCCTGCTCCAACTCGACATCGTCTCGACACCGCTCAAGCTTATGCTCAACGAGACCGGCGTCGTCATCGCGCTCATCCCCGGCCATTTCATCTTCGTGCTCCTGCCGCTCTGGGCGGCGGTGAGCGGGCTTGATCCCGCGCTTTCCTGGGCCGCCGGCACGCTCGGGGCGAGGCCAAGCGCGGTCTTTTGGCGCGTCATCCTGCCCCTGACCTTGCCGGCCTTCGTCGCGGGGCTGGTGATCAATTTCATCATGAACATGACGGCCTTCGCGATCCCGATGCTGCTGGGCGGGGCGCGGAACATGGTCGCCTCGATGCTCGCCTACCAGGTCAATCTCATCACGCTCGATTGGCCCATGGGCGGCGCGCTCGCGGTGACGCTGCTGGCGCTTACGCTCGCGATCGTTTGGGCGGGACAGAAGTTCGCGATGCAGCTAGCGGCTGGGCGAGGCCTCAGACCATGATTCGCGCCGTCAATCTCATCATGCTGATCGTGGTGCTCGCGCCAGTTGTCGTGGTGATGTGGATGTCGCTTACCCCCACCGCAATGTTCGTTCTGCCGATCACTCAATTTTCGTTTCGCTGGTACCGCGAAGCGCTGTCATATCCGGGTTTCGTGGACGCCTTCTTCTTAAGCGCCGAGCTAGCGCTGTTCGCGGCACTGATCACGCTTGCTCTGTGCTTTCTCGCCGTCTACGGCATCGTGCGCTATCGCCCGGCGGGTGCCGCGGTTCTGCGCAGCTTCTTTACCGCGCCGCTCCTGGTCTCCGCTGTCGTCTTCGGCATCGCCATGCTGCAATTCGTCAATCGGATCGGCCTTTACAATCAGTTCTCGGGCCTGCTTCTGGCGCATGTGGTGCTTGTCGTGCCCTTCGCGATCCGATCGCTCGAGGCGACGGTTCGTGCAGTTCCCGAAGAGCTCGAATGGGCGTCCATGATTCTCGGCAGGAGTCGCGCCAACACGCTGCTTCGCATCACCTTGCCGCTTTGTGCCCGGGGGCTGGTGACGGCGTTTCTCTTCTGCTTCCTGCTGTCCTTCTCGGAGGTGACGACCACCCTTTTCATGACCGGACCAAGCTTGCAGACCTTGCCCGTGCGTATCTACACCTACATGTCCGACCGCATCGATCCGACCGTGGCCGCCGTCTCGGCGCTGGTCGTGCTCGTCTCCCTTGCGGTCGTCGTCTTTCTAAACCTGCTCGGCGGATTCCGCCGGCTGGACTCGCAAGGCTGAACCCGAGGATCCGCTGATGAGCGACGACCTGCTGATTGCTCACGACGACGGCGTCACGACGCTGACGATCAATCGCCCACCGCTCAATCTGATGACAACCCCGCTGCTCCAGGCGATTGTCGCCGCGCTTGAAATGCTGCGCGAGCGCCAAGAGACGCGCGCCATCGTGATTCGCGGCGCGGGAACGCGGGCGTTCTGCGCCGGGGCCGATCTCCGGAGCGAGGGCGAAGCCAATCCCGCGGGCGCCGCCGAGGCGCGCGGCATCGGCATGCACATGATCGACCTGATCGAGGACCATCCGAAGCCCGTGATATCGGCGGTGCGCGGCTGGTGCATCGGCGGCGGGACCGCTATCGCATGGCCATGCGACATAAGGCTTGCGGCCACCTCGGCCAAGTTCCGAGCCGGAGATATCTATCTGGGACTTGCTCCGAGCTGGGGCCTGGGCAACGCGCGGCTTGTCCATTACCTCGGCCGCAACCGGACCCTCGACACTTCGCTGCTCGGCGACGACATCACGGCGCAGGAAGCTTACGACTGGGGACTGGTCACCCGGGTCTTTCCCGACGAGACCTTCGATGCCGAGGTCTCGCGCATCGCGCACAAGCTCGCGGGGGGTGCGCCGTTGCCCATCCGCGCCATCAAGGAAAGCGTGCGCGCGCAGTATCGGGACTCGCCGGATCGGGCCATGCTGCTGACGGAGCGCTGGAACCGCATCATCAGGGACTCCGAGGATGCGAAGGAGGGCATTCTCGCCATGATCGAGAAGCGCAAACCCGTGTTTAAAGGACGCTGAGCGGGATCGCATGAAGACGAAAGCACCCCCGCGAATTTCGATCGCGCGCATCTTCGAGCCGCGCCGGGTCGCGGTTTTCGGAGCGTCGGATGATCGCGACAAATGGGGTGGGCGGATCATGCACTACCTCGCGCTGCACGGTTTTGCGGGCGAAATCGTGCCGCTCAATCCGCGTCGCGATCGGGTGCGGGGTCTCAAATGCTACGCGCGCATCGCCGACGCGCCGCCGGTCGACGTAGCCGTGATCGCGGTCCCCGCGGCCATTGTGCCGCAGACGATCCGTGACTGCGCGGAGGCCGGGGTCGGCTGTTGCGTCATCATCACAGCAGGCTTTGCCGAAGCCGGCCCCGAAGGCGACGCCGCGCAGCAGGAGATCGCGCAAATTTCGGCAGAAACGGGCATGCGGCTCGTCGGTCCCAACTGCCTCGGGCTCATCAATCTCCGCAACGGCATGGCGCTTACCTCCGCACGCGTGCTGGATGTCGACCGGATCATTCCCGGCCACATCGGCCTCGTCTCGCAAAGCGGCGCGCTCATGCTTTCCGTCTACAATCGCGCACACGACCAGGGCATCGGGTTCAGCCAGCTCGTCTCGGTGGGCAACCAGGCCGATCTCGACGTCTGCGACTTCTTCGACCATATGATCGCCGATCCCGATACTCAGGCAATTTGTCTCCACATCGAGGGCCTGGCGGACGGACGGCGGTTTCTCGACCAGCTCGCCCGCGCGCATCAGGCGCGGAAGCCGGTCATCGTGCTGAAGACGGGTCGCAGTGCGCAAGGTGAAGCCGCCGCGCGTTCGCACACGGCGAGCCTTGCCGGAGCCTACCCGGTATTCGCGGCGGCTTGCCGCGAGGCGGGCGCGGTGCTCGTCGATGATCCCGATGTGATGGTGCTCGTGGCCGATTTCATTCGCCGAAACGGCCCCGCTCGCGGCGACGGCATCGGTATCGTGTCATCGTCGGGCGGTATGAATGGCACCGTGGTCGATCGTCTCGCGGATCGCGGTCTACGCCTCGCACGCTTCGGCGAGCCGACGCGCGCAACGCTGCTGCCGGTGATGTTGCCGGACCATCTGGACAACCCCATCGACATGGGAGCGCGGCGGCAAGAAACCGGCGGCGTCACCGCCATTGCGGACCCCATCGTCTCGGCGCTTGCCGGTGAAGCGGATGTCGGCGTGATCTTGATCCCGCTCACGACTACGCCGAGCTACGAAGCCTCGGTCACGGCGCTCGCCGATCGATTTCGCAACTGCGGCAAGCCTACGCTCTTCGTCGTCACGCCGGGCTCGGTGGCAACGGGCGTACGCGCGATCATCCGTGAGCGCGGCATCGTATATTGCGACCGGCTCGACGACGGCATTCGGCTGCTGGAAGCGTATCTTTCGTACCGGAGAGACCATGCGCCACGGCAATTTCCATCGACGCCCCCTGCCCCGCCGCGGCTTTCACGCTCCGGTTACCTGAGCGAGCCCGAAGCCAAGGCGTTGATCGCGAGCTTTGGCCTCAGGGTGACGCGTGAGCGGCGCATACGCAGCGCCGCGGAAGCAGGCGAAGCCGGCGATATCATCGGTTATCCCGTTGTGCTCAAGGGAGTAAGCCGCAAGGTCGTGCACAAGAGCGATGCCGGTCTCGTGAGGCTGGGGCTGATCGACCGCGCCAGCGTTGAAGCCGCCTTCACCGATACCTTTCGAAAGCTCAAAAAGCTCGACCCATCGGCCGAAGAATGCATCGTTGCGGAGATGGTGCCGGGTGGGCTCGAGCTTATCCTCGGCGCCAAGCGCGATCCGCAATTTGGTCCGGTCGTGATGGTCGGCGCCGGCGGGGTGTTGGTTGAACTCATCGGCGACGTCGAGGTGACGCTCGCGCCGGTCTCGGCGCAGACGGCCGAGGCAATGTTACGGCGTCTGCGGATATGGCCGCTGCTGCAGGGCTTCCGCGACCAACCCCGCCGCGACATAAAGGCGGCGGTCGATGCTCTCGTGAAAATCGGAGACCTCGCCGCCGCACTTGGCGACAGGCTTGTCGAGCTCGACGTCAATCCGCTGATCCTTGGCAGCGAAGGAGAAGGCACAATTGCCGCGGACGCGCGAGCCGTCGTCAGTTAACTCGGCCACCCCATCTTCGCCTCATCCCAGACGGAAGAACCGTCGAGCATTGGCATAGAGCCACTTCTCGATGACGCGCTCCTTGAGCGGCAGCGCCTCGTACTCGGCGATTGCTTCCTTGAAGGAGATGCCGAGCGTGCCGCGCGACAATCCCACCATGATCTTATCCTGAAGCAGCGTGTTGCCGAACTGCAGAAATTGCTCCCAGCCCGAACCCTTGACCGCGAAATATCGGGGATGGTGCGCGGCCGTGTCGCAATAAAGATTGGGGTGACGGCGCAGCAGGCCCACCATGTCCGCGATCCACGGCCACCCGCTCAACCCCGCGACAATCCTGAGCTCGGGAAAGTCCATCGCGACTTGGTCGAGATGACGGGGGTGACCGAGATCGTAGGGTCGGTCGTTGGCGTAGTTCATCGACGTGTAAATGCGGACGGGCACGTCGAGCTCGACGCACTTCGCGTAGAGTGGATAGAAGCGGCGGTCGCTCGCGGGGACCATGTTGAAGAGTGCCGCGATGCGCAGCCCGCCGAGGCCGTGATCGCGGACGACGCGCTCGAACTCGCGCACACCGCGCATCCCGTCGAACGGACTGATCGAGGCCAGGCCAACAAAGCGGCCGGGATAGGTCCGCACGATCTTCGCGAGTTCGTGGTTCGCAACCCGCCCGACAACACCCGTCTCGATGCCCGCCTCGTCCATGCTTTTCACGAAAGAAGCGAGCGACATGCCCTTGGGCGCGGATGCTCCTTCGACGGGCGCCGCGCGGTGCGGGAAGATGCGCTCGTAGTTCGGAAATCCGTACCCGGGAAGCGAATCGAGGCGCTCCGGATCGCCGAAGCCCTGAACGAGCGTTTCCGTTCCGAATTTGCGCGGCTTGCCGTCTTCGTCGGGCGGCAGATCGCATTCGAGATCGATAATCTTTCGCAAGTAAAACTCCGGGACTGAGGTTAGGCGCTCGCCCCCATCTCTCGCACAAGAGGTGTGCAACACCAACCCACGCTACTGGAATGAGGGCATGCCGCATTGTCCAGCAGCGCTTTCGGGGCCGTCAAGGCGATAACCCCTCTGACGACATTTTGCGGCCGACACGATATCATAATCTTCATCGCTCGGAGCCCCGCGATGGACCGCGCGCCCGGCCAGAATCACCCGGAGGACGAGGATGATCACCAAATTCACCACGGTTTATCCCGGCCATGTCGATCTACCCGACCGCGGACAGAATGCGACACCGGCGAACGAGCGGCGGTATTCCAACGAACATCTGGCAAGCGTGTTCGCCAAGACCGATGCGATTGCCAAGACACTCGACAAATGCGGCTACGACACGGTTTGGCTCGCCGAGCATCACTTTCAGCACGAAGGCTACGAAGTCATCCCGAATTTGCTGATGATTGCCGTGCATTTGGCGCATGTGACCAAGACTCTGCGCACCGGCTGCGGCTTCAACATTGCGCCGATGTGGCACCCTCTGCGATTGGCGGAGGATTTCGCCACCGCCGACATCCTGACGGGGGGACGCACGATCTTTGGCGTGGGCCGCGGTTATCATTCGCGCGAAGTGGAAACCTTTGGCGCGCCGATCATCGACCAGAACGCCAACCGCGAGCTCTTCGAAGAGCAGGTGGAGATCATTTTCAAGGCGTTCAACAACGAAAGCTTCTCGCACCGCGGCAAGCACTACACGCTGCCGCCAGACGTGCCCTATCGCGGCTATGCGCTGAAGGAGATCACGCTGGTGCCGCGGCCGATCCATAAGCCCGTGGAAACCTGGCAACCGATCGTCAGCGCCAGCGCGCGCGGCATCGATTTCATGCTCAAGTACGGGATCAAGGGAGCGGTCGGCGGCGGCGCCGCGACGATGGAGCACAATCCGATCCATGCCTATCAGGAAGCGGCTGAGCGCGCGGGTTTCAACGTGAAGCTCGGCGAAAATCTGATGGTCGGCATCTTTTTCCATCTCGCTAAGACGCGCGAACAGGCGATCCGCGAGATCACGCCGTTGTTCGAGGAGCACATGAAGATGTTTGCGCCGCTCGGCTTCATGCCGGGGATGACGCCGGCGCAGATCGAGGCGGTGGCACGCCGCGGCGGCTGGGCTGAGGCGGGCGTGCCGACGGTCGAGCACTACATGAAGGCCGGCGCGTGGTTCGCCGGCACGCCTGAAGCGCTGATCGAGCATCTGAAGCGGCTAGAAGAGCGCTATCCCGGCCTCGAATATGTCAACCTCAGCACCAGCATGGGCACGCCGCAGCAGGTCATGCTGGAGCAGTTCCAGTGGGTCGCGGAGGAGGTGATGCCCGCGTTCAAACGGAAGTGACGCGGAGCGCGCCGTGAAGCGCGAATTGCCGGAAATCGTTTGCGCCGCTCGGACAAGCGACGTTCTGGGAGAAGTTCCCGCGTGGTGCGCGCGGGAGGGCGCGCTCTATTGGATCGACGCGATGAAGCCGGCCATTCATCGCTTCGTGCCGGCGAGCGGCGCGCTCACGAGTTGGACGCCGCCGCAAAAGCTGGGTTCCTTCGCCTTGCGCCGGAACGGCGGCTTCCTCTTGGCCAGCCGCATCGGGCTTGCCGTGTTCGACCCGACGACCGGCTCCTTCGAAGTCGTCGCGAACCCTGAGGCAGACCGCCCGAACAACATCCTCAATGACGGCAGGTGCGATCGGCGCGGGCGCTTTTGGGTCGGCAGCATGGACAAGATGCTCGAGCGTGTGACGGGACGGCTCTATCGACTCGATCCAGATCATTCCTGCCGGGTAATGGAAGACGACATTTGGCTCTTCAACGGGCTCTGCTGGAGCCCCGACGACCGCCTGCTCTACTTTGCCGACAGCGAGCGGCGCGCCATCTATGCCTACGACTTCGATCTCGACGATGGGGTTGTTTCAAACCGCCGGCTCTTTGCGTCCACCGAGGGAACGCCGGGGGTTCCCGACGGCGCCACCGTCGATGCAGAGGGCTTCATGTGGAGCGCGCAATTCGATTCCGGGTCGCTGATACGATACGCGCCCAACGGCATGATCGATCGCGTCGTGGAATTGCCGGTCTCACGCGCGACCTCGTGCGTATTCGGCGGCGAGAGGCTCGAAACACTTTACGTGACGTCCGCGCGGTTTCGACTCTCGGAGGAGCGGCTTCGTGCCGAGCCGATGGCCGGAAGCTTGCTCGCGTTGGATGTCGGGGTCCGCGGCCTGCCGGAACCGCCCTTTGGCGGCTGAAATTCTCATTCGACCGGTCGAAAACGCAGCAGCGTGAGGTCGGCCGTGACATCGTCGAAGACCGCCTCTACCTTCAATCCGACGCGCAGCACCGCGTTGGTCGCCCCGACGATATTCGCGGTCAATCGCGGACCTTCTTCAAGCTCGACCTGAACGACGTTGTAGGGGATTTCGTTTCGAAAAGCGGGAAACCATTCCTTGTGCACGATCGTCCAGCTCGAGATCGTGCCGCACCCACTAGCGGCGCGCCATTCAATCGCGCTGGAAAAGCAGAACGGGCAGACCGGGCCTGGCGGCAAGTGCGACTTCCCGCAGTCGCGGCAATAGGGAAGCTCAAGGCGATGCCTACGACAAGCGTCCCAGAAGGGGCGATTGTCGGGGGTTATGCGAGGCAACGGCTTGTGGTCACTCACGCGCGTGCTCCCCGAAAGACCGCGGAGTCGCCCCAGACCGTGCCCCATTGCAGAAACTTCGCGTCTGCAATTTGACGCGGACCCGCCTTGTGGCGGAGTTGCCGCACGATTTCCGCGATCGAATTCCAGCCGCCGACATGAGCTTCCGACAGAAGCCCGCCCGATGTGTTCACCGGCAATTCACCACCGGGCCCGATGCGGCCGCCTTGCACCCATCGCGCGGCTTCTCCCGGGCCGCAAAAGCCGAAGCGCTCAAGAGCAAAAAGGACGAGCGGCGAGAAAGCATCGTAAGTATAGAACCCATCGATCGCGGAGCGGTCGATGCCGGCCATTCGATAAGATTCCATGTCCCTGTCCCAGGGCGTCGTTCGCGCCGTCGGTTGCTGATTGATGCCGAGGCCAGGCGGCGAAAAGATGAACTCGCCACGCCCGGCGCGAATCCCCTGCATGCCCGAGATATAAACCGGCGGCTCTTTAAGGTCGCGCGCGCGATCGGCGGACGTGACGAGAGCCACGACGGCGCCATCGGTGACGAGACAGCAATCGTAAAGGCGGAGCGGGTCCACGACCATCCGAGATGCCTGGTGCTCCTCCAACGTCAGCGGCCTTTTCATGTAGGCGAGCGGGTTTCCGAGCGCATGCTTGCGCAGAGCGATCGGGACGGCCGCGAGTTCGACGCTGGTTGCACCGTAAAGCGCCATGTAGCGCTGCATTGCCAGCGCCGCGCCGCCGGCGGGCGCGGTGAGACCGTAAGGCGGTGCCTCGCCGTGAGTGCCGCCGTCTTCCCGGCCGCCCTCGAAATCCGCCGGACCGCCGAGGATGTCGCGCTCACGCGTGAAGCTGACGGCAGTGACGCACGCGACCACCGTGGCGAGCCCGGTCGCGACCGCCATGGCTGCGTGCTGCAGACAATGCGTGACGAAGCGCCCGTGAAGCCAAGTCTGCGTCACATAGCGCAGGTCGAGGCCGAAACACTCGGCGATCCGATCGTAGTCGACGCCCAGCGGCCATCCCAGGTGGATTGCGATGCCGTCGACGTCCGAGCGACGAAGCCCGCTGTCGTCGAGCGCGGCTTTGAACGCCTCGGCCGCGAGCGCGAGCTGGCTCCGCGGCAGGCGGCGGCCAAACTCGCTGGTCCCTATTCCGACGATGGCGGCTTGATCCTTGATCGACAGCACGGGACGCATCATCCGTTGGGCAGGAGCACGATCCGGCCAAGCGCCGTTCCTGACTCCAGCGCCCGGTGCGCGAGCGCCGCCGATTCGAGCGGCAGGGTTTGGCTGATCACGGGCCTCACTTGTCCACGCGCGACGAGCGCGAGCGAGTCTTCGAGCTGCTTGCGCGTGGTGCTGGTGGCGCTCAGCATGGAGATATTTTTCAAGAAGAGTTGCGCCGGATTGAACGGGACGAACTCCCCGGTGAGCTGCCCGATGAGAAGCCAGCGACCGCCGATCCCCAGGCTTCGCCGCGTCGGCTCGAACAAGGGGCTGCCGACATTGTCGATCGCAACGTCGACGCCGCGTCCGTCGGTCGCCTTCTTGACATCAGCGGAGAAGTCGGCGCCACGCGCGTTTACTACCACGGCATGCGCGCCCATCTCTCGGATCGTCGCCTCTTTATCAGGCGAGGTCGTCTGCGCCACAACGTAAGCGCCCGCGATCCGCGCGAGCTGGATCGCGTGCATGCCCAGCCCTCCGCCGGCACCAGTGACGAGCGCGGTTTCGCCGGGCTGGAGCTTTCCAACTTCGCGAATTGCATTGAGGATGGTTCCGATGGTGCAGGCGACGATCGAAGCCTTGTCGAGCGGTACAGACGCCGGCACCAGCGCGACGTTGTCGTCTTCGACCGCGACGAGCTCCGCATAGCCGCCAACCATCCCCCAGTCACCGAGGAATTTGCGCTCTGGGCAGAGCGTCTCGCGGCCGCCGCGGCAATACCGGCAGCCGCCGCAGATGTGATACCGTTGCGCCGTCGCGACGCGATTGCCTGGCTTGAAATCGCGCACCGCGCTTCCGACGGCCTCCACGGTGCCGGCGATCTCATGGCCGAGGATACACGGCATCCTGACACCCGCCTTCAGCGTGCCATTACGCGTCACGACGTCGTGGAAGCAAACGCCGCAGGCCGCCACTCGGATAAGGACGTCTTTGGGACCAACGACCGGATCGGGAACATCCTCCCGCACAAGGACTTCGGTTCCTCCGGGCCTTCGGACGACCACGGCCTTCATGGGTTCCCCTCCGCGCGGTCGGCCAACTTGAATTTGATCAGTGTGATTTCGGGCGTGGCCGTCTCGAAACAAGCCGCGACGGCAGCACCAATGCGAAGAGCATCGTTCGGCGTGCCAACCAGATTGCTGAAGAGCTGAACTCCCTCCTCGAGTCTGATCTGGACAACGCTGTAGGGCATTTCTGCCTCGAAGCCCTGGAAATAAGCTTTATGGAAGATGCAGAAGGATTGAATCGTGCCGCGTCCGCTTGTCGCGACCCACTGAGCACGCTCGCCGCGGCAGGAGGCGCAATAGCGCGCCGCGGGAAAGCGGTAAGTTCCGCAATCGAGGCAGCGCTGCAGCATCAGCTTAGCCGCACGCGCTCCTCCCCAGAACGGCCGGTTAGGGCCGTCGAGACGAGGGAGGGGTTTCGTGTAAGCAGCGGTCATGAGTCCTCGCTCGAATAGATAATCGAGGTCACTATCGGGGAAGCACAGACGTACTGCACGTTGCGGGCACCCGCGACTTGGCGTGCGCCGCATTCACCGCGAACCTGCCGCACGGCCTCCGCGTTCAGCGCCCAACCCTGCATGTAGGATTCGGAGAGATGACCGCCGGACGTATTGGCGGGAAACTCGCCATCGAGAGCAAGCCGCCCCTCTGCAATCCACGGGCCGCTTTCGCCCACCGGGCAGAAGCCGAAGCCTTCGAGGGCAAACAGCACCGTCGGAGTGAAGTTGTCATAAATCATCAGCGCGTCCATGTCGCGTTGCGCCAATCCTGCCCTCTCATAAGTCGCGCGAGCGACGTGCTGCATGGGCTCGAACCAGAAATCGTCCGGCGGGAACGCGGATCCGGCGAATGCCGAGGCCTGTCCAAATCCGCGGATATAGACGGGCCCGCGAGGCAGGTCGCGAGCGCGCTCGGCTGTCGTGAGAATGAGGGCCACGCCGCCATCATTGATGAGGCAATAGTCCAGCAGATGGAGCGGCTCACAGATGTAGCGAGAGCGATGATATTCCTCGATCGTGAAGGGTTCGCGCATCACGGCGTTCGGGTTGAGGGCGGCATGTCGCCGGAAAGTGGACGCGACCAAACCCAGATGCTCCTGGCGGGTGCCGTACAGATGCATGTGCCGGCGCGCCATCAGCGCGTGAAAGGCGCCCGGCGATGTCATCCCCCAAGGAAACCAGAGACCCGGCCCTCCGCTGCCGTAGATGTCGGTGGCGCCACCATACTCATCGCCCGCCGATCGCCCGTTGTTGCCGTAGACGAGAGCTACGGTCGAGGCGAGACCGGCTGAGAGCGCGGCAACAGCCATCTCGATGCAGTTTCCCGAAAAGCGACCGTGCCCGGGCGTGGTCGTCGTGAAGCGCGGATTGAGGCCGATGATCTCGGCGAAGCGCTGGTAATCCGGAATCCGATTGAGAATCAGCCCATCGATGTCATCAAACGAAAGGCCGCAATCCCCAAGCGCCTCGCGCAATGCCCAAACGCCGAGATCATACGCATCGTATTCCGGAAGGCGGCCGTACCGGGTGGTGCCGACGCCGACGACCGCCGTCCGCGTCGAGTGGCGATTTTTCGGCAACGCACTCCTCCCGTCGATTGGGCGGCATCGGCTGCGTCCCGAGGCCGTTGTGCCGAATATGGCCAAACAGTGCGGATATTCCGAACGCTCGGACCGGTGCTGTCAAGAATATCCGGCGCGGATGGAACACAAGAAACGCGGGAAGTTGTCTCGATCGAGGGCGGATTGACATCGGCGAGATCGGCGGGGAAGGATTCGGCATGCGCATGCCGGCCAGCCGCACCATTCCTGGCCTCGTTGATGAGCTTGCCGAGCGGTTCGCCGATCGGGAAGCGCTCGTGGGTCTTGGGCGGCGCTATACCTATCGCGAGCTTCGGGGCGCGATCCGCGAAGTGGCGCGAGGGCTTCACGCGCTCGGCGTCCGCCGCGGCGACAAGGTCGCCATACTCATGGGAAATCGCCCGGAATGGGTTATCACGGCGCTCGCGATCACGACCCTGGGCGCGGTCATGGTCGGCGTCAACACTTGGGTGACCGCACGCGAGCTCGAATTTGTTCTACACGATTCCGACACGATCGTTCTCGTCGCGGCCGACCGGTTTTTGAGGCACGACTATCTTGCGATGCTCGCGGAGATCGAGCCGCGCGATCGGCGGCTTCCTCTTCTGCGCCAAGTGGTGTGTGATGCCGATGCGTTGCATCATGGCATGGCGCGGTTTTCGGAGTTGATCGCGCGAGGCGCCGACATTCCGCCTGGGGTGATCGACGCGGCGGGCGCGGCGGTCGGCGCCACGGACGTGGCCTATCTTCTCTACACGTCGGGATCGACCTCCACTCCCAAAGGGGTTCAGCTCCAGCACTATGCGCTCATCGAGAACATGTGGCAGATCGGCGAACGCATGCATGTGACGGAGCGCGACCGTCTCTGGCTCGCCGTCTCGCTGTTCTGGGGACTGGGTTGCGAAAATGCTCTCTTCAACCTGCTCACTCATGGTGGATGCGTCGTTCTTCAAGAACATTTCGAGCCGGGCGAGGCGTTGCAACTCATCGAGCAAGAGCGCTGCACCGTCTTCTATGGCACGCCCAACATGGCGCTCGCGCTGGCCGAGCATCCGCGACGAGCGCAGCATGACCTCTCTTCCCTGCGTACCGGCGGCACCATCGGCACCCCCGAGCAGATCATGCGCGTCGTCGATCTGGGCGCGCGCGAGATCTGCAATATCTATGGGCTCACGGAGACCTACGGGAACTGCGCCGTCACCGATGCGCACGACCCGCTGGAGGCTCGTCTCGCAACCGTGGGCCGTCCGCTCGATGGCGTGACGATCCGGATCGTCGACGTGGAGAAGGATCTCGCATTGACCGCAGGAGAGGTCGGCGAAATTCGGGTCAAGGGCTACGTCACTTGCGGATATTACAAGAGGGACAGCCGCGATTATTTCGACGGCGAAGGCTGGTTCCGGACCGGCGATCTGGGCTACCTCGACGCCGAAGGACGTCTGCATTTCCGCGGACGGATCAAGGAAATCGTGAAAACCGGCGGTATCAATGTCGCTCCGATCGAGGTCGAGGAAGCGTTGATGGCACATCCGGCCGTCAAGACAGCCTTTGTGGTGGGCGTGCCGGACCCCGTGCGTGATGAAGCGTTGGCGGCGGTCATCGTGCTCCGTTCGGGCGCGGCCGTCACCGCAGCCGCGCTGGAGGCGCATTGCCGCAAGACGTTGGCCGCCTACAAGGTGCCGCGGCTCTTCCGGTTCGTCGACGAAAGCGAGCTTCCGCTCACCGTCACGGGAAAACTTCAGAAAAAGCGCCTGTCCGAACTGTTCGCTTAGCAGCGACAGGGACCGGCAGAGAAATCCCAGATCTGTCCGTATTGCTTCGTAATTGAGAGGTAATCATCCGCCCAGGGGTTGCGGCGGAAGGAGTAGCCGCAACTACCAAACGTGGAGGAGACGAAGCCGATCTTGAAGTAGAACCATCCGGCGGCGCCGCGATTCTGGGCAATGGACAATGTCCAATCCTAGCCGATGACGCGCTGATGAATGGCCCACCTGAACGCTTTTTCTCGGCTCTTCTCCTCCAAACAAAGTACAGACTCCGTACCTATTCCGTCTATCGCGTCCAACTTTCGAGGGTCCGCGCGATCGGCGCTAGGCGCCGTCCACACGCGTAGGCTCATCTCGATCATCCGATATGAAATCGACGCGAGAATTCGCGGATGGTGGTATTGGGCGAATTGCGAGCAACGGTCCTTTCGGGTTACCGGCGACGGCGGAGCAGCAAGGCAAATTATGCAGGCAGTAGAGACCTTTGCCGCTGTTGTCTCGAGGATCGGCTATAGCGCGCGGCCAGATCGGGCTCCGCGTACATCTAAATTATGAGCGATTACCTCCACTGTTCCTTTGCCTCGGGTCGCCTATGTAAAATAGCGTTCGCATCAAGCGTTGTGAGCGGACACCCGAGTTTGGGCGGGGCTATGTCAGCACAAAGTTCAGTGACACACGGTCATGGCGATTGTCGGTCGCGGCGGCAGCGGTGCCGTTTGCGGCGGCAATTGTCATGGCGGTGCTCTGAAACGCACCCGGCCTGACCCTCGGGCGTAAGCCCACTCTCTGACACTGCCGACGTTCCCGGGTTGTAGCACTCGGGAAAAAGCACCGACGCGCGAATCGCGTCGCCGGAGACGCGCGCGCCGGTGCGGATTGCAAAAGCTACTGCGAACAGGCCCGGGATGGTCCCGAGCTGCCGCATCAACGCCAAGGAGCATCGCATGTGGAAAGTTCTTCTAGCTCTGGGCGCGGCGCCGCTTGTGGCCAGCACCGCCATGGCAGCCCAACCCCTCGCCGACAATGAGATGGACCGAGTGACTGCCGGGCAGTTCGAAGCGTTCTCGACCGCGGACGCGCAGGCGCTCGGAAAAATCATCGTCACTATGACGGCGACGGTGGCCCAAGTCAGCGTGGTTACCAATACGTCGGGCGCTCCGGTTACCGCGACGTTCCCGGGCACCACGATGACCGTGACCCTATACAAGTCGATTTCGGGCTCTTCGTCGTCATCGAGCGCAACCAACACCATCCCCACCATGGCTCTCCCGATCTTACCCTGACCCGATCGGTCGCTTCGGCTTGCCACTCAAGTCCTCGGAGGATACCGAACGATGAAAATGAATTTCTGTTCTCTGCTCGCGGGCGCGTTGCTCCTCGCGCTCTCCGGCACCACCCATGCGGGGCAACCATTGGCTCTATCCGACAATCAGATGGACGCCATCAGCGCCGGTGCCAATGCGACGGCGGACGCCACCGCCATGGCCATGGGTGACGCCATGACCATAACGACTGTGATGGTCCACAGCATCACGATCACGGACACGCTCACATTCGGCGGCGCGTTTTCGCAGGCGTCAGCCGCCTCCACGTTGTCCCAGGCGAGTGGCGTGAGTCACGCGGATTCCTCAGCAATGTTGCCCTGACCGACGGCGCCTCGCTTCACTGAGGCGTTGTCCGCCGGATGTTGTCTCACAGTCTCCCGGAGGAAGAACACATGAAGAATTTGCTTCTTGGCCTTGCGGTGCTGCCGTTCCTCGCCAGCGTGTCAATGGCGGGACATCCGCAGGCGCTCACCGATCCACAGATGGACAAGGTCGCCGCCGGCTTTGATTTCGACGAGTACGACACTAGCAACGGCGGTCAGGTCCGTGTCCTGGTCAACGAACCAAACTTGTTTCCCGCAGGCGGCGGGTGTCCCATTAACCCCTCGACTTCATGCTTCCTTTCTATCTCGGGCACGAAGTATCCCAGCGGCGTGCAGTCGTTCCAGCTATATGCGGTGTTCGGACCAGGACCATCGATCATAACGCCGTAAAACGGCACGCTTGCGGTTGATCACTTTCTCCGACGTGCGGGAAAGCCCGACGGCCATGCCTCCGCCGGGTGTCGGGCCCGGCCCTGGGCGAGCATGCCCGCCGGGGCCGGTTCGATCGCGGCAAAGCGGATCTGCCTTCAGCGCCCTCGCTGCCGCGCGATGAGGCCGATCGCGTTCGCCACCAGCCGCGCTGCCACGAGTGCGCCCTGTTGCTGGATGTCGCGCTCGGGCATGAACTCGACGATATCGAATGCGGCAATCGTGGCGCGCTGTGCCGCACCTCGGAGCAGCTCGACAGTTTGCCAATAGCTGAGCCCGCCCGGCGCCGGGCCGATGACACCGGGGATGACGGTCGGGTCGAGCCCATCGCAGTCGATGGTGATGAGGAGGTTGGGTCCCGCGGGAATGGCTTCGAGCGCCGCCGATATGCCGTGCGCCGCAACCTCGCGTCCCCCAACGAAGATGACGCCCGCGGCGCGGGCATCGTCGAAGTCGGAGACGCGGGCGCTCCCGGTGCCGCGGGCGCCCACCTGAATGATGCGCTTGATCCAGCCCATCTCGCTGGCGCGCCGCATCGTCGAGGAGAGACCGAGCCGGATGCCCTGCACCTCGTCCCGCCAGTCGATATGCGCGTCGACCTGGAGCACGGTGAAGGGGCCGCGCCCTTCGAATGCCTGAAACAACGGAATCGGCACCGAGTCGTCGCCACCCAGCACCACCGGAACGGCGCCGCCCTCGAGCAGGGTCCGAGCCGCCGCGGTGATCTTGGCTCGGTTGCCGGAGGCATCGTTGGGGTCGATCGCGAGATCGCCGCAATCGACCGCGGTGATGCCCTCCGGCAGCATGCGGCCACCGAGGTCGAAATCCATGTGGTCGCGGGCGCCCGCCCAATTGGCGATACCGCTACGGATCGCCTGCGGCGCATTGGCGCAATAAGCCCCGACCGCAGGGTAAGGCGTCGCGGTCGCGGCGCCGAAGATCGCGATGTCGGCCTTGGCGGCGTCGGCGAGCGTCGACGACGGCAGGTCGAGGAATGTCGCGGCCGTCGTCTTGCCGTAGATGGCGCCGACCTGCGAGGGTGCGCGGGCCTCGTCTGCTGACATGTTTTCCTTCCCCGTGTTTGGGCGAGCCGAGTTTGTCTCCTGTCTCGCTCCGACTCAGCGGAATGCCGGTACCACCTCCCGGCAGAACAATTCCATGGCGCGCTTTTGCTCTGAATGTTCAAGGCCCATGCTGGCGGAGTAAACGAACTCATCGACGCCAAGCTCCTCATAAAGCCTAAGCTTGGCAATCACCTGTTCGGGCGACCCGAACATCAGATTTCTTTCGAGCATGGCGCCGTTGTATTCATCGCGGTTCGCGAGCTCAGCCAGCGGGATCTGCTTGGGGAACCCGTTTTCGACGTCGCCGAGGTTGCGAAACAAATTTTCGAACTGACCCAGCGAGCGCTGGACCGCGGCGATGGCCTTGTCTCGGCTCGCGGTATTTTCATAGACCGCCACGTGTCGCATCATCGCGAAGATGGGGCGTCGCTTGCCGGGATTGGCGGCTAGCGCGTCGAGCAGGCGCTGTTTATAGGTTTCGGCCTCGGACATCGGCCTCGTAAGCGGCCAGCAGATGATATTGCAGCCATGCTTCACCGCGTAGTCGTAGGTGATCGGCGCGCGGGCCGCGATCCAAAGAGGAGGATGCGGCTTTTGCAGCGGCTTCGGGACAGAAGTCGCCGTCGGGAACGACCAGAACTCGCCTCGGTGCTCATAATCCCCCGCCCACAGCGCCTTCAGGGCCGGGAGCATCTCCTGCATGTAGCGCCACCCATCCGTCTGATCGAGACCGGGGTGCATCCGGTCGAACTCGCGCTGATAGGCGCCCGATCCAATGCCGAATTCAAGTCGTCCGCCGGTAATGAGATCGGTGAGCGCCGCCTCGCCCGCGAGCTTGATCGGGTGCCAGTAGGGAGCGACCGCAACCGCCGTTCCAAGCCGGATGCGGTCGGTATGGGCTGCCCACCATGTCAGCAGCACGAAAGGATTGGGGGCGATGGTCATCTCGAGCGCATGATGCTCCGCCGCCCAAACGGTGCTGAATCCGCCGCGCTCGGCCATCTGCACCATTTCCAAGGTGTGGCGCTCCACGTCGCGCATGTCGACGCTCTGATCCAGACGCTGCAGATTGATCGCCAATTGAAATTTCAAGCCCGTGTCCCTTCTCGCATCAGCTCGGCGACAGAAATCCCAGCAGCAATTCGGAGATTGTTTCCGGCGCCTCCAGCAATACGCTGTGCTTCAATCCCGGCAAAATGTGCAACTCCGAGCCGGGGATCGACTGGTGCATGAAGCGTGCCATGCGCGTGTTCGATCCGACGTCGTGCTCGCCGGTGACGATCAGCGTTGGATGGCGAATTTCGCCGAGACGCGGGCCGAGATCGCCCTCGGCGAAGACCGCGTAAGCCGCACAATAGGAGCGGTGGTCGTTCGCCTTTAGCTCCTCGAGGCGCTGACGAACGATCTCGGGATGCGCCCGGCGGAATTCCTCGGTGAACCAGCGGTCATCAGCCGCCGACGCGACGGAAGCGATGCCCTCCTCCCGAACCTTTCGCGCGCGGGCCATGACGCCCGCCCGCTCCTCTGCCGTTCGACCCGCGACGGCGCTGATGAACGCCACTTTCATGACCCTTTCGGGATGTGCCAGCACGAAGGCCTGCGCGATCATGCCGCCGAGGGAAAATCCAGCGAGGTGCGTTTTCTCGACCCCAAGCGTGTCCAGGACCAGGGAGACATCTTCCAGAAAATCCTCGAGCCGGCAGTTCTCGATGCGGCTCGACCGCCCGTGTCCGCGCAGATCCAGGCGAATGACACGGAACCGCCGCGACAGCCGCTCGGCGATCGCGTC
This sequence comes from Allostellaceae bacterium, assembly GCA_035517495.1. Lineage (GTDB taxonomy): Bacteria > Pseudomonadota > Alphaproteobacteria > ATCC43930 > CGMCC-115725 > DASZHJ01. The sequence continues at coordinate 72,174 of DATIYT010000047.1, forward strand.
CCAACTGCGAAGCTCCGCTCCGACCCCGTGCACCAGCATAAGCGGCGGGCCCGATCCTTCGCTCAGGTAGTTTATTTCAATGCCCTTTCTCTCCACCTTCATCGGTCTCTCCCTTTCCTGCGAACCTGCCGCACAGCCGCCTGCGATGATAGCGCGATCTTCGGTCCGAGGTGTTGAATCGTCGTATAAGTGTGAGACACTACCCTCTTGCAGATTGAGGAGGAGGAGCCACTTGGCGGCTGGTCGAGGAACTGCGGGCGCGCTTCGGGTTGCGAAGGACATGCCCAGCCTGCGCGAGCTCACCACCCGCACGCTCCGTGGCGCCATACTCAATATGCATTTCAAGCCGAAGCAGCGGCTCGTCGAGCGACAGCTTTGCGAGGAGACCGGCGTCAGCCGGACCTGCGTGCGCGAGGCCCTGCGCAGCCTCGAAGCGGAAGGGCTGGTGGAGCGCGTTCCCAACCGCGGCCTGTTCGTGGCTTCGGTCTCCGCGGACGAGGCTCGTCAAATCTACGAGGTGCGTGCCGCGCTCGAGCCGGCGTTCGCGGCGCGTTTCGTCGAGCGAGCGACCAGCCGCGAGATGGAGAGCCTGCGGGCCGCCTATCTGCAACTCGAAAAGGTCGTCACCAGAAAGCCGGTGATCGCCTATGTCGACGCGCTCGACGATTTCTACGACGTCATCCTCCGGGGCGCCGGCAACGACGTCGCCCGCGCCTTGCTGCAAAGCCTGCGCGCGCGCATGCGCTTTCTGCGCGCGCTCACGGCCGATGCCGCCGACGTCGCCCGCAAGCGTGAGACTCTTGCCCGCATGCGAGAGATAATGGAGTCGGCGCTCGCGCGCGATGCTGAAGCGATGGCGGAGCGCTGCCGCGCCTTCGTCGAGCGCTCGGCTAAATTCGCGATTCTCGTGCTGCGCCGCCAAGAGGAAAGTGCAAGCGTGGAGTGAATGCCCGACGGCTCATTCCGCCGCCGCGACCCTGGGCTTGCGGCGCGCGAGCCTCTCGTTGAGGCGCGGGATCACCTCGTCGATGAAGAGGCGGAGGCTGCGCATGGTGTGTTCGTGGTCGAGGCCCGGCCACGAGGATTTGACCACCACCTGCTCGATACCGACATCGACCTCCAATTCCTCGAGCTTCTCGGCAACGTGGTCCGGCGAACCGAACAGCACCGAGCGCGGCCCCACGAAATCGTAAGTCAGCTTCTTCTTGTACTGCGCCTCGAGCCTGGGATCGAGCCGCTCGCCGGGATCGAGGAATATCTTCGGGCCACGCCAGTTCGCGAAGTTGAGCGCGCCCATCATCGGCTCCTCCGCGATGCGGCGCGCTTCCGTCTCGTTCTCGGCGACAAAAATCTCGCGCATGATGGCCGTCCGGGCGCCGAGCGGAAGATCGACGCCGCACGCCTTTTTGGCGGTGTCGCGATAGAGGCGCAGCCGCTCCTTGAGCGAAGCGACGCTGGGCCGCCACATGATGATGCCGCAGTCGTTGGCGGCGGCGTATTCGATCGAACGGTCGGAATCGACCATTTGCCAGAGCGGCGGATGCGGGCGCTGATAGGGCCGCGGGTAGGTCGTGAGCTTGACCAGCTCGCCGGTCGCAGCGTCGACATAAGCGGGATCGTTGACGCTGTGGGCGCGGTCGGCGCGGAAGCCCGGCGCCGGAAACTGATAGAATTGGCCGCGATGGGAGAATCGGTCCTCCGACAGCGCCTTCTTGATGATCTCGAAGGTCTCGGTGAAGACCTTGAAGTTCTGCTCCTGATTGTTCGGATCGGCGATCGGATTGAGGTTGGTCGCTTCGAGTCCGTAATTTCCGCGGCCGACGCCGATTTCGAGACGCCCGTCGGTAAGGTTATCGAGCAGCGCCAAATCCTCGGCGAGGCGGATCGGGTGCCAGTGCGTGATGATCGCCGCGGCGAGTCCCAAACGGATGCGCTTGGTGCGGACCGCGAGGTCCGCCAGGGCGAGCAACGGGTTCCCGAGCAGCTCGCGTCCCCAGATGCTGAAGTGGTGTTCGGGAAGCCAGATGTAGTCGAAGCCACCCTCGTCCAGCAGGATCGCCAATTCGCGCATCTCCGCGATGAGATCGCGATAGGGACGCTTCTGCGTGGGGTCCTTCAGGTTTTCGAAATACCCGAACTTCATCGCCGATCTCCCGTGCCAGGCCTCGCAGTAATAGTGTATACCATCATACAGAAAAGGCCAATGGAGCGACGTAGCGCCCGGGAGGGCTCGGAAATGGCGGCTTTCGCGGATCGGCATCGGATGCACGGCGCCGCCGTTCGGGATGCGACGGGCCACCGTTCCAAGCTATTCTTGGCTGCGTGCTTACCTTAGGCGTTGAAGCGACATGCTGACCCTCATAGTGCGGCGACTGCTGCTCGCGGTGCCCAACGTGGTTCTGATCTCCGCGCTGCTGTTCTTCAGCGTTTCCGGTTTGCTCGGCAGCCCGGCAGGACTGATGCTGGGTCAGGACGCGAGCCCCGAGGCAATCGCGCAGCTCAATGCCAAGATGGGTTTCGATCAACCGCTCTATGCACAATATCTCCATTGGATCGGGAACGCGCTCGGCGGCGATCTTGGCCACTCCTACGCGACGCAGGAGAGCGTGGCGGAGGCGATACTGCCGCGCATCCCCGTGACCGCGGAATTGGCCATTCTTGCGATCGTGGTGGCGACCCTGGGCGCAACTGTTCTCAACAGCCTCACCGTCGCTCGCCGATTGGTGCGGCCGTTCGCGGTTGCTCTGGGCATTCTGGGTATCACGGTGCCGAACTTCATGCTGGGCGTTTCCCTGATCTTCCTGTTCTCGGTGAAACTCGGTTGGCTCCCCACCACGGGTTGGGCGCCGTGGTCGGAGGGGATCATCGAGCACTTGCGGCATCTGCTGCTTCCGGTGCTGACGCTCTCGGCGTTCTATTTCGGCTCCTTCAGCCTGGTCTATCGGGCCGAGTACGAAGCCGTGCGCAAGCAGCTCTACGTCCGGGTGGCGCGCGCCAAAGGGCTCTCGGAGACGGCGGTCTCGTTCAAGCACGTGCTGCCCAATTCGATACTTCCGGTCATCACGTATATCGGGATCACGCTCGGACAGCTCACTGGCGGCGCGGTCGTCACCGAAACGGTGTTTTCGGTGCCGGGCACCGGCAACCTCTTCGTCAATGCCATTCTCGCGCGCGATTTCCCGGTCATGTTGGCGGTCAGCATGCTGATCATCGTCGGGGTCGTCGTCATGAACCTGGTCGCCGACTTGCTCTACACCATCGCCAATCCCCGGATTCGCCTCGCTTGATGCCGTTGCGCACCAAGCAGGTTGTCGGGCTCCTCATCATCGTGGCCGCATGCCTCTGCGCGGGAGCGGCGCCTTTCCTTGCGACTCAGGACCCGACTCAGATCGGTCTCGTTTCCCTCGATCCGCCGTCGATGACGCACTGGCTTGGAACCGACGAGCTCGGCCGCGACATTTTCAGCCGGCTGGTCTATGGCGCCCGAATCTCGCTGGGGGTCGGGATCGGCGCGGCGGTCGTCGCCACTTTGCTCGGCGCGCCGGTCGGGCTCTGCGCCGGCTATTTCGGCGGCCGGTTCGATCTGATGGCGGTGCAGATCATCGACCTCTTTATAGCGCTGCCGGGCCTCGTGCTCGCGCTCATCATCACCGCCATGGTCGGCCCGTCGATCAAAAACCTCATCCTCATCCTGGGTTTCGTGATGTGGCCCGCGATTGCCCGGATGATGCGAGGACAGACACTCGCGGTTCGGGAATCCGCCTTTGTCGAGGCGGCGCGCGCGGTGGGTGCGCAAGCCGGCTGGATCATTCGCCGGCATGTCTGGCCCAACGTCGCGCATGTGGCGGCGGCGCAATTCGCCGTGACGGTCGCTTTCGCGATATTCACCTCCTCCAGCCTGAGCTTTCTCGGTCTCGGCGTACCGCCGCCGACCCCCGATTGGGGTGGAATGGTGCGAACCGGGTTCGACTATCTGATCATCAACCCCGCCATGAGCATGGCGCCCGGTCTTGCCGTGGCGGTCACCGTGGCCGGCTTCTATCTCCTCGGATCGCGAGAAGGCTGACGCCATGATCGCGGATCCCTTGCTCGAAATACGCGACCTCTCCGTGAGCTTCGACACGCCGACCGGACGCATGGCGGCGGTTCGCGGCGTCTCATTTGAGCTCGGCATAAGCGAGATCGTGGCGCTCGTCGGCGAATCCGGCTCGGGAAAGTCCAGCACCGGCCTCGCAATCATGGGCCTTCTCGACAAACATGAAGGCGTTTCCGTCAGTGGGCAAATCCTGCTGACTGGAAAAACCGGACGGCGTCAGGACCTCGCGCAATTGCCGGAGCGCCAGATGCGCATGGTCCGCGGCAGCGATGTCGCGATGATTTTTCAAGAACCGCTGTCCTCGCTCAATCCGATCTACACGGTCGGCTCGCAAATCTGCGAAGCGATCCGCATCCACCGCTCGGTCTCCTTGCGCGAGGCTCGGCACGACGCATTGAAAGCGTTGACGGCGCTCGGGGTGCCGAACCCCATTCAGTCGATGGCGCGCTATCCGCACCAGTTCTCGGGCGGGATGCGTCAGCGGGCGATGATCGCCATGGCGCTCGCTTGCCACCCCGCGCTTCTCATTGCCGACGAGCCCACGACTTCTCTCGACGTGACGATTCAAGCGCAGATCATCGACCACCTGCGCCGCATGCAGGCATCGACCAAGATGTCGATCCTGTTCATCACCCATAACCTCGGACTGGTCGCCGAAATCGCCGACCGCGTGTTGGTGATGTACGCGGGGGAGATCGTCGAGAGCGGCCCCGTCCAGGCCGTGTTCCAGACCCCGCGCATGCCCTACACGCAGGCGCTGCTGGAATCCCTGCCACGGATCGGCCGCACGCGCCGTCGCGGCGTCCGGCTTGAAGCGATACCCGGCAATGTCCCGAGTCCGGTAAGTCTCCCCGCGGGCTGCGCTTTCCATCCTCGCTGTGGACACCTGGCCGCCGGACTCTGCGACGTCCAGGCGCCTCCGCTGGAGAACTGCGCCGCCGACCATCGCGTGCGCTGCCTGCGCTGGCGCGACATCGAGAGTGTGTCGCCATGAGCGAGGAACCGCAGCCGCTTCTTGCGGTCGAAGGTTTGCGCAAATGGTTCGAAGTTCGCCGCGGTCTCTTCCCGCGCGCTTCTGAGGTCGTGAAAGCGGTCGATGATGTTTCCTTCACGGTGAAGCCAAGAGAGGTGCTGGGGCTCGCAGGGGAATCCGGCTCGGGCAAGACCACCATCGGCCGCACGATCCTGCGCCTCTTGGAACCGACCGCCGGGCGCGTTCTCTTCGAGGGAACGGACGTGATGGCCTTTGGGCCGGAGGGTCTCCGCCGCTTTCGCCGCAAAGCGCAAATCGTGTTCCAAGACCCTTTCGCGGCTCTCGACCCCACGATGACGGTGACCAAGATCGTGTCGGAACCGCTTCAAGTGCAGGGTCTCTGCCGCGATCGCCGCGAACGTCTCGACCGGGTCGCGGCGCTGTTGGAGAGCGTCGGTCTTTCGCGCGATTTCATGGCTCGGAAACCCGATCAGATGTCCGGCGGGCAGCGCCAGCGCGTGGTGATCGCCCGCGCGTTGGCGGTCGATCCGGTTTTCATCGTCGCCGACGAGCCGGTCTCCGCGCTCGATGTTTCGATCCAAGCTCAGATCGTCAATTTGCTGAGCGAGCTCAGGGAGCGGCTCGGTCTCGCGATGCTGTTCATCTCGCATGACATCGCGGTGATGGAGTATCTCTCCGACCGGATCGCCGTCCTCTATTTGGGGCGGCTGATGGAGATAGGACCAAGCGACGAGCTATGCCTCAATCCCAAGCACCCCTACACGGAAGCGCTGCTCTCCGCTGTTCCCGATCCCGATCCGCAGCACCGCCGCAAGCGAATTCTTCTCGCGGGCGACATTCCAAACCCCACGGACCCGCCCAGCGGCTGCGTCTTTCGTACGCGCTGCCCCTATGCGATCTCCGAGTGCGCGAAAACCGTGCCACCCCTGCGCGGCATTGGTCCCGGGCGGTTCGTCGCTTGTTTGCGCGACGACGTGCTGTGAGCACGCCCCGATGGTCTCCGCGTTTGCGGGCGCGGAATTGACATACGGTATACCGCTACCTAGTGTTTTCGAAGCGCAATGAACAAAGCGCCGCATGCGCGATGGGGAGGATCACACGATGCTGAACCGGACAATGCGAGCATTGGTCATCGGCTTCATGAGCGCGACGGCATTTCTCGCGCTGCCCCACTTCGAAACTGCGGTCGCGCAAACGCCGGAGCGTGGTGGCACGCTCACCGTCGGATTCGCTTCGGACATCAAGACGCTCGATCCCGTGTTCTCCATTGAATACACGGAGCGTCAGGTCCTCTACCTCGTCTTCGATACCCTGGTGAAGCTCAACACGGATTTCTCGATCCGACCGGAGCTCGCCCAAAGCTGGGAGGTTCAGAATGATGGCACGCGGGTCGTGTTCTATCTGCGCGAAGGCGTGAAATTTCAGGACGGAACACCCTTCGACGCGGCGGCGGTCAAATGGAACATCGATCGGCGGCTCGATCCCGAAGTGAAATCGCCGCAGAAGGGCGGCCTCGAATCGGTGCTGAAGTCCGTCGAAGTCGTCGACCCGCTCACCGTTGCATTCAACCTCAAGGAGCCATATCCGGGGCTGCTGGGCATGATGGGCCAGCGCGAGGGTTTCATGGAATCGCCGGCGGCGGTGCAAAAGCTCGGCGCCGATTTCGGCGGCAAACCGGTGGGTACGGGCGCGTTCGTCTTCAAGGAGTGGGTGCGCGGCAACCACATCACCGTCGAGCGGAACCCCGATTACTGGGACAAGGGCAAGCCGTACCTCGATCGGGTCGTGTTCCAGGACATCGCCGGCTCCGTCGTCGGCGTGCAGCGATTGATCACCGGCGAAGCGGATTTCGTCTCGGAACTCTCGCCGCAGGACGTGCGGCAGGTCGAAGGACGCAGCGACATCAAGCTCGATCCCGATCCGGTGGGACGTTGGATTTCGCTGCAATGGCAAGTGGACAAGCCGCCCTTTGACAATGCCTTGCTCCGGCAGGCGATCGCACACGCCATCGACCGCAAGCGGCTGGTCGATCTCTTGATGGGCGGCAAGGCGCAAATCGCGGAAGGACCGACGCCAAAGGGCCTCTGGTGGTTCGATCCCAATCTTAAATCGTACGAGTACGATCCCTTAAAGGCCCGGGATTTGCTGCGGCAAGCGGGCTATGCGAACGGGCTCGACATCACCATGGCCGCGCCGACGGTCACGATGTTCCAGCAGCTCGATCAGGTGGTGCAGGAACAATTGAAGGCCATCGGCATCAACGTCACGCTGGAGCCGGTCGCGGTCAGCGACTGGTATTCCCAAGTGGTGCAGCAAAAGATCAACTTCACGCCGCAGCGGTGGTCGCAGCGGCCGGACCCGGACGGGTTGCTCTACATTCTCTTTCACAGCAAGGGCTACGCCAACTCGACGAATTACCGGAACCCCGAGCTCGACGCCCTCCTGGACAAGGCCCGCACCCTGACGGATGTCGAGGATCGAAGGCCCCTCTACTGGAAGGCACAGGCGATCATAACCAAGGATCTGCCCTACGTGCCGCTGTTCTTCTCGCTGGAATACGCGGCACTGCGCAGCAACGTCCAAGGCTATGTGTGGATCCCCGACGAAATTCCGCGCTTCCGCGACGTCTGGAAAAGCAAATCCTAAAGCAACTTCGAGTGCGAAATCATGGACTATGTGGGTTTGGGGAGCAGCGGTCTTCGGGTGTCGCGGATCGCCTTCGGCGCGATGGGTGTGGGCGATCCGCGCTGGCGTTCGTGGGTGCTCACGGAGGACCAAGCGCGACCGCTGGTAAGACGCGCGCTCGAAAGCGGCATCACGCTCTTTGATACCTGCGACTACTACTCGGGCGGCAGGAGCGAAGAAGTCCTCGGCAAGCTGCTGAAGGAGATGGCGACGCGCGAAGAGGTGGTCGTGGCCACCAAGCTCGGCAATCCCATGGGCAAGGGGCCGAACGCCCGAGGTTACTCGCGCAAGCACATTGTCGAGGCGGTGGAAGCGTCGCTGAAGCGTCTCGGTGTCGAAACGATCGACCTCGTGCAAACCCACATCTGGGATCAGAGCACGGAGATCGACGAAATGACGGCTGCGTTCGACGACCTCATTCGCGGCGGCAAGATTCTCTATGCCGGCGCCACCGACATGCCCTGCTGGCAGTTCGCGAAGGCGGTATACTCCGCGCGGTTCCGCGGTCAGCACTCCTTTGTCTCGATGCAAAACCACTACAATCTCGTCTGGCGCGAGGACGAGCGCGAGATGATCCCCTTCTGTCAGGCCGAGCGCATCGGTCTTTTGCCGTACAGCCCGCTGGCTCGCGGATTCCTGTGCGGCATCGGGCGACAGACCGAGCGATCGCGGACTGACGAATATGCAGGGAAATGGTACGGCCGACCCGAGGACAAACGAGCGGCGGAAACGGTTGAATCGATCGCGGGTGCGCGCGGTGTGCAGCCGGCGCAGGTCGCTTTGGCCTGGGTGCTGCAAAAGTTACCGGGCGCCGCTCCCGTCATCGGCGCAACGCGGGTCGAACACGTCGATGCCGCCATCGCGGCGCTCTCGCTCCGGCTCGATCCCCCTGAGATCGCTCGCCTGGATGGTGCTTACGCGCCTCGTCCCAAGGCCGGGCATTCCTGAGCCGCCCGCGGCCCAATGAGCCGAAGCTCGCTCCGAACAGCTCAGCTTGAGAGGCCGGTCTCGGCGGGCGTGTAGGGCCGGACGTTGGTGGGATAGATGAGCATCTCCGGGATCGACGTCCGCTTTGGCATGAGAGCCACGAAGCGCATGGTCTCCGCGAGGTCTTCGGGCTGAATGAACTGTTCCAGTACCTCCGGCGGATACTTCACCTTGCGCCGCGACATGATCGGTGTGTTCACGTCGTCGGGGCAGAGGCAGCAGGCGCGAACGCCGAACTTCCAAGCCTCCTGCGTCAATGAAAGGCTCATGCCGAGCATGCCGAATTTGGAAGCGGAGTAGGCGATTCCCGCGACCCCGCTCACGCGCTTGGCAGCGGTCGAAGCGACATTGATGATGAGCCCATCGCCCTGCTTGCGCATCGTCGGCATCACCGCCTGCGCCATGTTGAAGGCGCCGGTCAGATTGACCGCGATAATCGAGTCCCAGTCCTCGGCGGTGATCTCGTCGAGGCGGCGGTTGAGCACGTTGAGGCCGGCATTGTTCACGAGGATGTCGACCCGCCCCAGTGTCTTCAGCAGACGCCCGGCAGCCTCTCCGACTTTCGCACGATCCGCGACGTCAAGCGCCTCGACGACGCCGGTCCCACCCGACGCCTTGATCTCGGCCGCGACCTCCGCGAGCTTGTCGCGCCGCCGCCCGATGAGCGCGACAGCGGCACCCTCGCGCGCGAACATGAGCGCAGCCGCCTTGCCGATGCCCGTGCCGGCGCCCGTCACCCACGCGACTTTTCCCGCAAATGCCGTCATCCTCTCCTCCCGGTCCGCTTGGTATGAGCGATCATGAATATTTGGCGCGGATCAACTGGACGCTGACCTTGCCGTTGCGTAAATCCGCCTCGATCTGCTCGCGCGCACGCTTCTGCGGAGCGCCATAGCCGCCCCCGCCCGCTGTCTCCACCACCAGGCGATCACCGGGACGCAGCGTCGTCGCGGTCTTGGATGGAATCTCCTCGATCGCACCGGCGGCGCGGCGGATGACGGAGCGGGCCATCGCACCGGCACCGCCGCCCGCAAGCCCCTGAGCAGCGCTGAAATGCCGCTCGCCGCGATGCGATAGCGAGACCTCGCCTTCGAGAATCTCATATTCGCGGATAACGCCCAACCCGCCACGGAACTCGCCGGCACCGCCGGAGTCGGGTCGCAGCGCCACACGGTGCACGCGGATCGGCGCTTCCATTTCCATCGCTTCGACCGGCATGTTCATGCAATTGGTGGCGTCGGTTTCGATCACGTCGACGCCGTCATGACCCGGGCTCGCGCCGCTGCCGCCCGCTATGAGTTCGCCCACGACATAGCGCTCGCCATCCCTCCGCCGGCCACCGAAGGCCAGTACTAGCAGCGCCCCCGCCGAGGCCGCCGGAACCTTCTCGGGCAGAACCGGAGCGAGCGCTCCCAGCATGCAAGTGCTGATGCGCTTGATGGTGGAGGTACGGGCATTGACCGGCGCAGGCTCTTCGGGGTTGACAATGCTTCCTTTCGGCAGCTTGAGCTGGATCGGGCGGAAGCATCCGCCGTTGGTGGGGATGCGCGGATCGGTCAGCGCCCGGATTGCGTAACAGGCGGCGGCCAGAGAGCCCGAAGGAACACAATTGAGCGGACCCCGTACCTGCGGGCTCGTCCCCTCGAAATCGAAGGTGATGGCGCCGTCCTTCACGATCGCCGCGACTTCGATTCGGATCGGTTGATCGAGCGTGATTCCGTCGTTGTCGAGGTAGTCGACGCAGCGATAAACGCCCTCGGGAATCGCGCGCAATGCCTTCCGGGTCATTGTTTCGGAGCGCAGCAACAGCTCGTCGAAGATTGCGGCCAGGTGATTGCCGCCGTAGCGCTCGGCGAGTTCGCCCAGCCGTCGCGCCGCCACGGTGCAGGCGGCGACCTGGGCGTTGAGGTCGCCCATGACCGTATCGGGAATTCGCACATTCTGCCGCAGCATCCGGACCAGCGTGTCGTTGTATTGGCCGCCGTCGCGCAGCTTGAGCGGCGGGATTCGCAATCCTTCCTGGTATATTTCGGTGGCGTTGGTCGGCACTGAACCCGCGGCCATGCCGCCCATATCCTGGTGATGCGTCATGGTTCCGCTCAGCGCGATGACCCGGCCGCGGTGGAAAACCGGCATCACCACCGCGATATCCGGCAAGTGCGTTCCGCCGGCATAGGGATCGTTGAGCGTGTACGCGTCGCCCTCCCGCATGGTTTCGATCGGATACTGTTTTAAAATCGCCGCGATCGCGGGGATCAGCGTCGCTAGGTGAATTGGGATCGAGCAGGACTGCGCGAGTGTCGTTCCGTCGGGAGTGAAGAGGCTCGCCGATGCGTCAAGTCCTTCTTTCACGATCGGGGAAAACGAGCTGCGCAGCAGTGTGGATTGCATCTCGCTGGCGATGCCTTCGAGCTTGTATCGCACCACCTCGACGGTGATAGGATCGAGCGGCTGGTCGGCTTCGTTGGTCATGACCGTGTTTCCTCGACATCGCTCAGGATCAGGGTGCCGTCGGGCGCGACGCTCGCGCGCCAGCCCGGTTCGATCAGGGTGGTGGTATCCGCCTGCTCGACAATAGCAGGTCCCTGGATGGTCTCGCCCACCGGCAGCGAGGTCCGCGCGTAGATCGCCGCAGTGACAAAGCCGGCGCTTTCCGCAGTTCGGATCGAGCGCTTGCCTTTGAGCGCGGGCTCTCCATCAGGTTCGTAAGGCGCGGGCTCAAGCGCTTCGGGTGCGCTGCGATGGAGACTGCGCAAATTGACGATGGCCGCAGGCGCATCGGTCGCGTGCCCATAGATTCGGTCGTGCGCGGTCTGAAAATCGCGATAGAGCACGCCCAGGGAATCCGAGGCGGAGGGCATAAGCGGGACTTCCAAGTGATAGGATTGCCCGACATAGCAGAGATCGGCGAAGTAATGGACCTCCGCCGTGCCTTCGGCCACGCCCTCGCTTCGCATGAGCTTGGCACAGGCGCGGTCCAGTTCCTCTAGCCGCTCCTGGACATCGCTCCAGCGAGCGCTCGCAAGCGGGCGCGGAAAGGCGGCCGACACCTCATGCTCGATCGGCGCCGCCAGCAAACCCTGGGCCGAAAGCACGCCGGGGTGCAGAGGCACCGCCACTCGATGCATCCCCAACTCGCGCGCCAGCGCCGTCGCATGCAGGGGTCCCGCGCCCCCCAAGGGGACCAGGGTGAAGGCACGCGGGTCGATGCCGCGCCCGATCGAGATCAAGCGGATCGCCTCCGCCATCTGCGCATTGGCTACGCGGTGGATGCCGAGTCCCGCCGCATCCGCCGTGATCCCCATGGGCACCGCGATCTTGCGCTCGATCGTCGCGCCCGCCCGCTCGGGAGTGAGCGCGAGCGAGCCGCCCGCGAAATACTTCGCGTCGATATAGCCGAGCAGTACCGATGCGTCGGTCACCGTCGCCTCGTCACCCCCACGATCGTAGCAAGCGGGCCCCGGGTCCGAACCCTGTGACTCCGGTCCGACGCGCAACGAACCCGCGGCATCGATCCAGGCGATGCTGCCACCGCCCGAGCCGATCGCGGTAACATCGATCATGGGAACACGCACGGTGTAGCCGCCGATCGTGCCCTCGGGCCTGATCAGCGGTGTCCCGCCGCTCACCAACGCGATGTCGCAACTCGTGCCGCCGATATCGACGGTGATGAGATCGCTGAGGCCGAGCGCACGACCGACCTCGATCCCGCCCATCACGCCGGCCGCGGGGCCGGACAGGAAGAGGCGCACGGGACGCTGACGCGCGATTTTCGACGAAGCGACACCGCCGCGAGCCTGCATGATCTGCAATGGCGCGTTGACGCCGTGCGCTGCAAGGTCGCGCTCCATGGCCGCGAGGTATCGATCGACAACCGGTTTGATGTAGGCGTCGAAGGCGGTGACGCAGGTGCGCTCATACTCTCGGAACGCCGGATCGACCTCGGAGGAGATGGACACCGCCATCTCCGGGCACAACCGCGCGATAATTTCCCGCGTGCGCCGCTCATGCGCGGGATTGAGGAAGGAGAAGAGGAAGCTCACGGCGATAGCGGCAACCTCCTCCGACAACAATTCCCGCACCGCGCGTTCAACCGAGCCCTCATCCAGCGGGACCAATACCTCGCCGCTCGGACCGATGCGCTCGCGCACTTCCTTGCGCCGCGCGCCCGGAGCCAGGAAAACCGGCGCCTCCGGCGCCAGCACCAGATCGTACATCGCGTGCCGCATCTGCCGGCCGATTTCGAGCACGTCCTTGAACCCCTCGGTGGTCAGCAGGCCGATCCGGGCACCCTTGGTTTCGAGGACCGCGTTGGTCGCGACCGTGGTGCCGTGGGCGAAGCGAGCGACGCTCGCGGGTGGAACCGACCAGTCGCGCGCCATCAGAGCGAGCGCCGCCTTGACGCCGGCGCTTGGGTCTTGCCGCGTCGTCGGTACCTTCACAAGTCGGATCGACCCGGCTTTGTCGCGGCAAACGACGTCGGTGAATGTGCCGCCGATGTCGACCCCGACCTCAAACGTTCCCGCCGCCTTTGCGCTCATGCCTCGCCCGCAATCCGTTCTCCAGGCGCATGCTAAAGCATTTTCCTTCGATATGGGCAGCGTTTCGCGGTGGCGTTCGCGCACTTGCCACCCGCTGGTTTTCCGATGATCATTCAAGCAAGCCTCAAGGGAGGAGGAAAGCCCATGCGAACCGTCGGACTACCGATCGCAGCCGTGGCCGTACTGGCCGCAAGCGTCATCGCCGCTCCAATTCCGGTGCGCGCCGACAACACTCAGGGGATCACGGACACCACGATTAAGATCGGAAACCTGGGTCCGTTCACGGGGGAATCGACGGTGTTCAATCCCCTCAACTACGGGCCCGAAGCCTATCTTCGGTACATCAACGACAAGGGCGGGGTCAACGGACGCAAGTTCGAGACCGTGTTCGCTGACGATGCGTGCAACGAAGCGAAGGGGATCGCCGCCGCCAAAAAGCTGATCTACGAGGACAAGGTCTTCATGATCATCGGCCACCCCTGCAGCGGCGTCGCCATGGCCATCAAGCCGATGCTGGACAAGGAGGGTGTGCCCTGGGTCGGGATCGCCGCCAACCCCAAGATCACCAATCCCGTGACGCCCAACATGTTCCATGTGAGCTACACGGGCTCCGCCTCGGGCGAAGCGATGGCGACCTTCGCGATGAGCAAGGCGGGCGTCAAAAAGATCGCGCTGGTGCAGCACAGCAACGACTGGGCGCATGGCTATTGCGATCCCGCCACCGCCTATATCAACGCGCATGGGGGCGAAATCGTCCTCAATGCGGCGCTCGAGCGCGGATCGACTGACGCCACGGCGCAGGCCCTGCAAATCAAGGCGTCGGGCGCCGAGGCCGTGATGGGTTGCCTCTATCAGCAGGAGCTCGTGATCCTGCTGCGCGACATGAACAAGTATGGGATCAAGGTTCCGGTGCTGGGCGCGTTGGGCGCCGACTTCGAGCAGACGGTGCAGCAGGTCGGCGAAAAGGCGGCGGTCGACCAGATTTTCTTCCAGCCCTATCAGTTCAAGGCGCCGCTTGGCCAAGGCTCGCTCAAGGAATTCCACGACATCTTCCTCAAGTACCTGACCAAGGACGAGCTGCCGAAGCAGGGAGAGCCGACCAACTTCTATTACTTCGGCGTGCCCGCCGCGATCGTGACGGTCGAAGCATTTCGCCGCGCAGGACCGCAGCCGACGCGGGAGAAATGGATTGCCGCCATGGAGTCGATCAAGGACTTCGACACCGGCGTCTATGCCGATCGTGAGAATTTGAGTCACGACAATCACGACGGCGTCCACCTCATGTACGCCGTCGGTTTGAGCGCGGACGGCAAGGAGATCGTCTACAAGACCTGGGATTCTCCGGCGGAATAAGGACGTCGGCGCTCTACAGCTTCGGCTCATGCTCTCGCTTCTGCCGCAACTCCTCGTCAGCGGCGTTGCGACGGGGATGCTTTATGCGTTGATCGCGCTTTCGATGACGGTGGCGTATCGGGCGACGACCATCGTCAATTTCGGCCATGGCGACATGGTGATGATCGGCGCCTACGCGAGCTACGTGCTGACGGTGACCCTGGGCCTGCCCTTCGCATTCGCTTTCGTTCTGGCGATCGCGTTGCTGTTCATTTTGGGGTGGGTGACCCAGCGCGGGCTGATGCAGCCGATCATCGCAGGCCCGCATCTTTCATTGGCGATGATGGCGCTCGCGATCGGTTACGCGCTGCGCGGCGCCGCTCGGCTCGAGTGGGGCAACGGCGTGCTGAGCCTGCCGCGCCCCTATCCGCAGGCCGCGTTCATGGTGGGATCGGTGGTGTTTACCGCCGATGACCTAGTGATCTCGGGTTTCGTGCTGGTATTGCTCGCGGCGCTGTTCCTGGTGTTTCACGTGACACCGATCGGCAAAGTGATTCAGGCGGTATTTCAGACCCAGCGCGGTGCCGCTTTGGTGGGAATCAATGTGCGGGCGTTCCACGCGGGCATGTGGGGCGCCGGTGCGGCACTGGGCGCGGTAGGCGGCGTTCTCCTCGCGCTCATCGTGCCGCTCTCGCCCGATATAGGCGTCTGGACGCTGGTGCGCGGATTTGCCGCCATGACCCTCGGCGGCTTCGGCTCCCTCCCCGGCGCGGTTCTCGGCGGGTTGCTGCTCGGGATCATGGAGAAGCTGTTGGGTTTCTACGTCTCGACGGTGTTCATCGATATCACCGCCTATCTCGTCACCATATTGGTGCTGCTGATCCGACCGAAGGGCCTGTTCGGCCAGCACGCGACCCTGCGACTTTGAAGGGCGCTCCCTCGACCGCACCGTCCGCCGCCGCGCAGCTCAATGCGAGGCGCGCTCCCTCGCGCCGTGCATTCTGGCTCATCCCCGCCCTGCTGCTGCCGTTGCCGCTCTGGCTCGACCCCTATCAGCAATACGTCGCCAATCTCGTGCTCATGTACGTGCCCGTCGGCATCGGCTTCAACGTCGTGGTCGGGAATTTGGGACTGCTTGCCTTCTCCAACGTCGCGTTCTTCGGCATCGGCGCCTATACCTCGGGCGTTCTCATGCTGAAGCTTGGCTTGCCTTGGTGGGCAACGATCGTCCCGGCGGGCATGATGGGCGGACTTGCCGGCTGCCTTGCAAGCGTGCCGGCATTGCGCGGCGTCCGCCTCTTCTATCTCGCGATCATGACGCTCGCCTTCGGCGAGTTGATGCGATGGGTCTATATCCGTTGGGAGCCGGTCACCGGCGGATCGATGGGCATGGCGGTGCCGGCGCCGAGCTTGCTCGGTTGGTCGCTCGACTCGGAATCACACAAGTTCTATGCCTTCCTCGCATTGGTGATCGTCGTCATCATCGCCACGGATCGGTTGCTGCGCTCGCGCTTCGGGCGGGCCTTTCTCGCGATCAAAAGCAACGAGGAGGCGGCGGCCGCCATGGGCATTCCGACCGACCGCTACATCGTGCTCGGTTTCGCGTGGGGTGGCTTTGTCGTGGGAATCGGCGGTGCCATGTATGCGGCATTGGTCGGTCATCTGACGCCAACCTCGTTCGATCTGACCGAGCTCATCCTGCAATTTGCGATCATCATGCTGGGCGGCCTCGGAAGCCTCACCGGTTCGGTGCTTGGCACGATCATCGTCACGGCACTTCCGGAGCTTTTCAGGGACTTGCCGGGCTTCGAGGAACTGGCATTCGGCGTGATGATCGTCCTGGTCATTCTGTTTCTTCCGCGCGGCCTCGCGAGCCTGCTGGCACGCGCGCACCCGATATTTCGCGATCGCTACTACCGGGAATGAGATGACGCCGCTGCTGGAAATACAGGACCTCACCGTGCGCTTCGGCGGGCTGACCGCGGTGGATCGAGTCTCCTTCCGTGTCGATGCGGGTGAAATCTGCGCCCTGATCGGGCCGAACGGGGCCGGCAAGACCACCCTCTTCAACGCCATCACGGGAAATGCGCCGATGGAGAGCGGCCGGGTTTTGTTTCAGGGCGCCGAGATTCAGCACTTGCCGGCGCACGACATCGCCGCGCGGGGCGCACGGCGCACCTTTCAAAACGGCGGCCTGTTCGGTCACCTAACCGCCCTCGAGAACGTGCTTGCAGGCCTCCACATCGAGGTGAAGAGCAGTTTCCTGGGGCTGCTGTTCGCGGGAGGAGCAGCCAAGGCGGAAGCCGCCGCGACAAAAAAAGCTCGGGAACTTTTGCGGCTGATGGAGCTGGAAACCATCGAGGATCATCCGGCGAGCGAGCTCTCGGGCGGACAGCAGCGCATGGTGGAGATCGTCCGCGCGCTCGCGACCGATCCGCCGTTGCTGTTGCTGGACGAACCGGCCGTCGGTCTCGCGCCGCAGATGCGCGAACGGCTCGGGCAAATCATCCGTGGCCTCGCGAGCGAGCGGCGGATCGGCGTTCTCCTGATTGAGCATGCGATCGAACTGGTTATGAGCATTTCCGATCGAGTGATCGTGCTCAACTATGGCAGGAAGGTCGCGGACGGTACGCCCGCGGAAGTGCGCGCGGACAAGAATGTGCTGGAGGCCTATCTGGGACATGCCTGATCCACTGCTGGTCGCCGAACGCATCGAGGCGGGTTATCCGAACCGGCAGATCCTGTTCGGCGTCGATCTCACCGTGGATGCGGGCGAGGTCGTGGCACTCCTCGGTGCCAACGGCAGCGGCAAATCCACGGCGCTCAACACGCTGAGCGGCTTCGTTCGGCCTTGGGCCGGATCGATCCGCCTCGGCGGCGAGGAGATCGCAGGCGAGCCGCCGCATCGAATCTTCCGGCGCGGCATCATTCAGGTCTCGCAGACGCGCGACCTCTTCCCCGACATGACCGTCGAAGAAAATCTCCGTCTTGGTGCTTGGGCGCGCCGGGGCGCCGCGGAAGCGCTGTTGCACGGTATCTACGCATCGTTCCCACGGCTTTCGGAGCGGCGGGCGCAGCCGGTGCGGCTGATGTCGGGCGGCGAGCAGCAGATGGTGGCGATCGGGCGCGCGCTGATGGGGCATCCAAAGTTGTTGCTGCTCGATGAACCCTCGGGTGGGCTCGCACCTGCTTTCGTCGATGAGATCGCCGACATCATGCGGACGCTCAAGGCGCGGGGCGTCACCATGGTCATCATCGAGCAGAACATCAAGCTTGCGCTTGCTGTCGCCGACCGGTTTCTGATCCTGCGCGACGGCCGCGTTTCACAGCGCCACGACATTCGCGCCGACGCGGTCTCCGAGGATGAGATCGTTCGCAGCATCTATTTGTGAGTAGCCGCTCCGCTTGGAAGCGGTGGCCAATCACCTGCCGCGGACTTGACCCGGGGGGCCGGCACCTCGACACTGGCGGGTCGATTTTTCACGGAAATCTCCGCGGGAAACGCCGCCGAGGAAGAGGCTAGCGACACTATGTCATACCGCGTGGGCGTCGATATCGGCGGCACTTTCACAGATCTCTGCGCCTTCAATGAGAAGACCAACGAGCTGCACACGCTCAAGGTGCTCTCGACGCCCGATCGGCCCGGATCGGAGGTGATGGAGGGACTCCGGCAACTGAGCGAGCGTTACGGCGTCGCGCCCGAACACATCGTCTACTTCACCCACGGCACGACCGTCGGCGTCAACACCGTCATTCAGCGCAAAGGGGTGCGGCTCGCGCTGTTCGTGACCGAGAATTTTGTCGATGTGCTCGAGGTGGCGCGCCTTAAAGTGCCGGACCCCTATGATTTGCAATCGAGCCGACCCGCGCCGCTGGTAACGAAGGACCGCGTATTCCCGATAGCGGAGCGAATCAGCGGCGACGGCAGCATCGACGTGTCGCTCGACGAGGCCAGCGTGCTGGCGGCGTTTGCGGCCGCGCGGAACGCAGGCGTCGAGGCGGTCGTGATCGCGTTCATCAATGCGTACCGCAATCCCGCTCACGAGCGGGAGGCAAAGGTGATTCTGCGCCGAGCCGCTCCCGAGCTGCCGGTATTTTGCTCGACCGACGTCTGGTCGGTGATTCGCGAATACGAGCGCACGACCACCGCGATCATCCACGGCTATGTTCAGCCGCGAGTCTCGCACTATCTGACCTCGCTGCAGCAGGCATTGCGCAGCGCGCGGGTCCCGGCGGAGCCGATGGTGACCAAATCCAACGGCGGCGTGATGAGCGCCGAACTCGGCAAGACCGCCTGCGCGCAAATGATCCTGTCGGGCACCGCCGCCGGCGTGATCGGCGCGAGCCACGTGGCAGGACTGGCGGGGTATCCCAAGACCATGAGCCTCGACATCGGCGGCACGAGCGCGGATGTCGCCTTCATCGAGAACGGCGTGCCGCAATACGGCGTCGGCGAGATGATCGGCGATTTCCCGATTTACATCCCGACCGTCGCGGTGACCTCGATCGGCGCCGGCGGCGGTTCCATCGCCTGGGTCGACGAGTTGGGCGTGCTCAAAGTAGGCCCCGAGAGCGCAGGCTCCAATCCCGGGCCCGCCTGCTATGGCCGTGGCGGCACCAGGCCCACCATTACTGACGCCTATGCCGTCCTCGGTTACGTCGGCGGCGGCGAGCTCGGCTACAGCGCGATCCGCGTCGACGTGGCGAAGGCGCATGCGGCGATCGGCAGCGTCGCCGAGCGCATCGGGCGGAGCGTCGTCGCGACCGCCGAAGCGATCATCGAGATCGCAGTTTCCGGCATGTATATGGAGGTGAGCAAGCTCGTCTCCCGCTATGGCGTCGATCCTCGCGATTATGCGCTGCAGGCGTTCGGCGGTGCCGGACCGATGATGGCCTGCTTCCTTGCCCGCGAGATCGGTATGAAGAACGTGGTTATTCCGACGACGCCCGGCGTCTTGAGCGCGCTCGGCGGCTTGATCGCCGACATCAAGAACGACTTCATCGCCACCGTGTTCGTCGATCTCACGCCCGCGGCGGCACGGCAGATCACAGAGGGTTTCGCGGCGCTGGAGAAGCAGGCGCTACAATGGTTGCGCGATGAGCAGCGCTATCGCGGAGAAGCGCAATTCATTTACTCCGCCGACATGCGCTATCACGGCCAATCCTACGAGATCGAGACCGTATTGGAGGCCGGCCACGTCCGGAGCGGCGATACCGCGGGGATGGCGGAGTCATTTCATCGCCGTCACCGTCAGGTGTACGATCACGCCGATCCCGAAGCGGCCGTGCAGCTCATCAATCTCCGCCTGGTGATCGTGGGCGCGAGCCCCAAGCCTCAATTCCCCAGCGCACCGTTGAGGCCGCACCTGGCGGTGCCCAGCGCCAGCGCGCGAGTCTACATGGAAGGCCACGAGCGCGACATCCCGGTGTTCACGCGCGGCGAACTCGCGCCGGGGCATCATTTCGCGTCGCCGGCGATCGTCACTCAAAGTGACTGCACGACCTGCATTCCGCCAGGCTATGCGGCGCAAGTCGACGCCTATCGAAACCTCATCCTCACCCTCTCAGCGACGGCCACCTGAAAATGTCCATCGACCCCGTTACCCTGCAAATCCTGGCGAATCACTGCGCGGCCGCGACCGAAAGCATGGCGCAAACGCTGTTCCGAACCGCGCATTCGACCTTCGTCAAGGAAACGGAGGACTTCACCACCGGGCTTGCGACGCCGGGCGGCAAGACCTTCGCTTCGCCCTACGATCTCGGTGCGACGTGGTTCGTCGGCCTCGACTACGGCCGTGCGCTCGGCCTGATCGAGTATTACGAGGAAGGCGATCTCTGCATGACGAATGACCCCTACAGCGGGTTCGTCTGCACGCATTCCCCGGATATCCACCTCTGGAAGCCGATCTTCCACGACGGAAAGCTGATGTGCTTCAGCGTCGGCCACGTGCACAATACCGACGTGGGCGGCGCGGTGCCGGCGAGCCTCTCGCGCGCCAATGTGGAGATCCACCAGGAGGGTATCCGCGTCCCGCCGGTCAAGCTCTACAAGCGCGGCACGCTCAATCGCGAAATCCTCGATACGCTGTTGCTCAACGTGCGCATGCGCGAGCAGAACTGGGGCGATCTCAAGGCCGAGATCGCCGCGATGAACACGGGCGAACGCAAGGTGCATGAAATGATCCGGCGCTTCGGCGCCGAGACCTTCAGCGCGGGGATAGAGGGTCTGCTTGACTACTCGGAGCAGCAAGCGCGCAACCTGATCCGCAAGATTCCCAACGGCGAATATTTCTTCGCCGACTATATCGACGAGGACAGCGTCGACGGATATCCCTGCCGGATCGCGGTCAACCTTATCGTGCGGGACGATGAACTGATCCTCGATTACTCCGAGAGCGATCCGCAACTCACGTCCTCGATCAACGTGCCGACCGGCGGCGATCCGCGCCACGTGTTGCTGATGATCCCGGTCACCTACGTCCTCTACACGATGGACCGCTCGATTCTGCTCAATGCGGGGTTACTGCGCGCGGCCTCGGCGATTCTGCCGAAGGGCTCGGTCCTGAACCCGACGTTCCCCGCGGCGGTCGGCATGCGGAGCCTCACCTGCATGCGCCTGCAATCGACGGTCTTCGGTGCCTTCGCCCAGGCGCTCCCTGACATCGTTCCCGCCGCCTGCGGCGATGGCGGTCCACTGATCAACGTGCGCACCACCGACAGCGCCACGGGACGCCGGCTGATGGCGAACCTCGACCCGATCACCGGCGGCGGCGGCGCCCTGTCCTGGCGTGACGGAACCGAGGGGTCCGGCGCCAATTACGGCTTCCTTAAGAATACGCCGGTCGAGATCAACGAGGCCGAGGTGCCCGTGAAAATCCGCAAATACGGTCTCGCCTGCGACTCCGGTGGTGCCGGCAAGTATCGCGGCGGTACCGGCACCTTGCTGGAGTTCGAGGTGTTCGCGCCGGATACGGTGGTGACCGCCCGCAACCGCGACCGCAGCCGCTTCACGCCGTGGGGGACACGCGGCGGCGGCGCCGGCAAGCCGTCGGTGTTCCTGCTGAACCCGGAGACGCCACGCGAGGTCAACCTCGGCAACACCGACGTCGTGACGACGCAGCCCGGCGACATCGTGCGCATCATCTCTTCCGGCGCCGGCGGATGCGGTGATCCGCTGAAACGAGAGCCGCGCCGCGTTCTCGAAGACGTGCGTTGCGGTTTCGTCTCGCGCGCCAAGGCGCAGGAGGAATATGGCGTCGTAGTACGCGACGGCGCGGTCGACGAGGCGGCGACCCAAGGTCTCCGCGCCCGCCTCGGCGGCAATCGCCCGCGCGAGGGCTTTGGCTTCAACGCGGCGCGCGAGGAGTTCGAGCGCGTCTGGACGCGCGCCAATTATGCCCGGCTGGTTGCGTTGCTCGCGACATTGCCGGTCGAATGGCGCTTCTTCATCAAGCACCGCGTCTTCGAGGCAATTGAGCATCTTCCCGAGAGCGAGCGGACCGGCGGCGGCACGGAAGTGGAGCGCGCATTCCGCTCGATCATCGCGCGCTATCCGCAGCTCGCGCGCGCCGAGAACCTTGCGCGCGCCGGCGATTAGCCAATAAGTCAGCTCACTCTCGCCGAGCCGCGACGGCGCAAGAATTCTGCCAGGAACACGAACGTCGTTACGAAGACGAGGATAACCGTCGATACGGCCGCAAGGGTCGGATTCACCTGCAAAAGCATGTCGTTCCACATTTGACGCGGCAGGGTCGAGGTGCTTCCGCCCGTGACGAACAACGCGACGGTCAAGTCGTCGAACGATGTGATGAACGCGAAGAGAAAACCCGCGAGCACCCCGCCGCGAATCTGCGGCAGCGTGATGTGCCAGAGCGTGCGCCATTTGCTCGCACCAAGGCTCCACGCCGCCTGATCGAGCCGCTCGTCATAGGTCTTGAGAACCGCCATGACCGTGATCACCACGTAAGGCACCGCGAGGATCGTGTGGCCGAGGACCAGTCCCAGAATTGTTCCGATGAGGCCGATGCGCGCATAGAGGTAGAACAACGCGACCGCGATGATGAGCCGCGGCAGCACAAGCGGCGCCAAGATCAGCGCGAGAATCGCGGTTTTCCCGAAGAGACGCTCGCGAACCAGCACCAAGGCGGCGGCGCCGCCGAGCACGGTCGAGCATGCGGCGGTCAATCCGGCCACGATGAAAGAGCGAACGGTCGCGGCTACCCAGCCGCTTGATCCCAAGTACGTGTGATACCAGCGAAGCGAAAGGCCTTCGGGCGGAAACGCGATGAAGGTTCCCGCGGTGAAGGAGACGGGGATCACGAACAGAGACGGCAAGCAAAGGAACCCGACGATCAGAAGACCCGCCGCCCAAAGAAGAACCAGCGACCACCCGCGATGCGGGCGATCGGCGCGCGCGGGAAAGATCCGCTCGTAAAAATCGGCAAAACGGTCGGAAAGCCAACCGAACGTGGCGATCATCCGATCGCCGACAATGGCACCGGCGCGAGCGATGACGCCGCGGCCGCCTGCACCCGCGAGGTCCGACGCACCGGCGCCGCCCGAGAGGGTCGACATCCCGAGCAGCCGGTCATAGAGATAAAACACCACCGCGGTGGCGACGAGGAGCAGAACCGAGAGCGCGCCGGCGAAGGGGAAGTTCAGGAGCTCCTGAACGACGGAGATGATCACTTGAGACAGCATGGTTTCGCGGCGACCGCCCAGCAGCGCCGGCGTGATGAAGAAGCCGAGGGCGGTGATGAACACGAGAAGACCGGCCGCCGCGAGCCCCGGCAGCGACAGCCGAAAATAAATGCGCCAGAAGGATTGCCCGCCGCGCGCGCCCAGCGTCCGTGCGGCCTTTACCAGGTTGGTGTCGATGGTCTGCATGACCGACAACATCGCCATGATCGCGAGCGGCATCATCGCGTGGACCATGCCGATCATGACGCCCGTGAAATTGTAGATGAGGCTCACGGGCTCATCGGTAATTCCGAGCGAAATAAGCAGCCGGTTCAACGCACCGTTCCGGCCCAGCAGGATCATCCAGGCAAAGGTACGGACGAGGAAGCTCGTCCAGAACGGCATCAGCACGAACAGCGTCAGTATGTCTCGCATGCGCGTCGAGGCATTTGCCAGCAGATAGGCCACGGGATAGCCCGCGAGAATGGCGAAGAAAGTGGTCCAGCCCGCGATCTTGAAGGTAATCAGCAGGGTCTGCAGGTAGACCGGCGTGGTCATGACCCGCGCGTAGTTCGCGAGCGAAAAATGCCCGTCGGTGCCAAACAGGCTGAGGACCAGGATTTGCACGACCGGATAGATGAAAAGCGCGACGAGGAAGAGGAGGAGCGGATAGACCGGCCAAGCCTTGACCCAGGTTGACTGGCGGAGCGGCGGCGCGCCGGCGTATGAAGAAGCAACGGTCATGGGCCGGCGCCGTTCTGGTTCAGCACCAAGGCATGGTCCGCGCTCCAGCCGAGACGAATGGGCGCGCCGAGCCGTAAATCGACTTCGGCCCCTTGATTGAGATGCTTCGCCGAAAGCGTCAATCCGCTCGGCAGGGTAACGAAGTAGCGGGTGACGCCGCCCGCGAACACCGTCTCCTTCAACGTTCCCACCGCGACGTTGTCGGCGGTTTCGCCCTCTCTCAACATGCGCAGGCGCTCGGGGCGGATAACGAGCTTGATCGCGTCACCTGGAGCCGCACTCCCGTCGGACAAGGCGCGCATCTCCAAGCCCCCGGGTCCGGTAAGCCGCACGGTCTCGGTGATTTCCCGCACGGTGGCGTCGAGGATGTTCGATTCACCGAGAAAACGCGCTACGAAGACGCTGCGCGGGCGGAAATAGAGCTCCTGCGGAGTGCCGATCTGCTCGATCCGTCCGTTGTTCATGAGGCAGA
Source organism: Allostellaceae bacterium (assembly GCA_035517495.1). Lineage (GTDB taxonomy): Bacteria > Pseudomonadota > Alphaproteobacteria > ATCC43930 > CGMCC-115725 > DASZHJ01. The sequence continues at coordinate 96,704 of DATIYT010000047.1, forward strand.
TGCGATCCGACATCGCCATCGCCTCGTCCTGATCATGCGTCACGTAGAGGACGGTGATGCCGAGGCGCGAATGCAAATCCTTGATTTCGAGTTGCATCTGGTCGCGGAGCTGGCGATCGAGCGCGCCCAGCGGCTCGTCCATCAGGATGATGGAGGGTCGATAGACCATGCAGCGCGCAAGGGCGATGCGCTGCTGTTGACCGCCCGAAAGTTCGCGGGGAAGCCGATCCGCCACATGCGGAAGCTGTACGATATCGAGAACACGCTTCACCTCCGTCTCGATCTGCGTCGTCGCCATGCGTCGCATCCGCAAGGGAAACGCGATGTTTTCCCGGACTGTCAGGTGTGGAAAAAGGGCGTAATTCTGGAAGACGATCCCGATGTCGCGCTTGTTGGCGGGCGCATAGGTTGCAAGCTGGCCGTCGATCCATATCTCTCCGCTGCTCGGCGGAACGAGGCCGGCCACCATCATCAAAAGCGTGGTCTTGCCGGACCCGGACGGGCCAAGCAAGGTCAGGAACTCGCCCTCGCGAAGTTCCAGCGTCGCATTGGCGAGAGCCGTGATCGCTCCATAGTGCTTGGTCGCGCCGCGGATCGAGAGCTTGGTCTTCGTCTCAGCCACGCCTCGCCTCGATCGCAAAAAACGGGGCGACGCAGTCCTCAAGACCGCGTCGCGCCGTTACTCCCGCGGCGACTACGCGAGCAGCCACGCGTTGAACCGCTCGATCGCCTTTTCCTTGTTGGTGCCCCACCACTCGTTGCTCGATTGCATCAAGAGCTTAAAGTTGTCCGGCGCCGTCGGCAGGTACTTCGCCCGGTCTTTCGGGATGTAGTCGTAGGCCTTGGGATTGGTCGGTCCATAGGGTAGCGCCGAGGCGAACACGGCCTGGCGTTTCGCGTTGGCGCAGTATTTGATGAATTTTTTGCCAAGCTCGACCTTGGGATCGCCTTTCGGAATCACCCAGCCTTCAAGAGCGAAAATGCCCTGGTTCCAGGTGATATCGACGGGCTTGCCGGCGTCGATCACGACTTGAGCGCGGCCATTCCACGTCGGCATCATGTCGACTTCGCCGCTCTCCAGCATCTCTGTCGTCTGCGCCCCGCCCGTCCACCAGACCTGCACGTGAGGCTTGATCTCGTCGAGCTTCTTGAAGGCCCGGTCCATATCGATCGGATAGACCTTGTCCTTGGGGACGCCATCGGCAAGCAGCGCTACCTCAAGCATGTCGATCGGGTGCTTGTGCATCGCACGGCGTCCCGGGAACTTCTTCACATCCCAGAAATCCGCCCAGCTTTGCGGTCCGTTCTTGCCGTATTTGTCGGTCCGGAAAGCGATGATGGTGGCGTAGATGTCGCTGCCGAGCCAACCGGGCTTGCGCGCCTCGGGCATGATCTGCTGCATGTCCTCGCCGCTCCAGTCCAGCGGCTCGAGCAGGTTTTGCGGCGCAAGCTCATACACGTCGGCGTCGGTCGCGATCACGACGTCCCAGGTATAGGCCTTGGTCTCGACATTGGCCTTGATCTCGACGCTCGGGTAATGCTCGCGCGCGATGTGATTGATGTCGACGTCGAACTCTTTTTCAAACGGCTTTACGTAGGCCGCGTCTGCCGCGGGCGTCCATACGCCGCCAGGGTCGGCCACCGTCATCGTCTCCTTGGCATGGGCGGCAAAAGGCACCGACGAGACCGCCAATGCCGCGGCACCAGCCGCCGTGCCCCTCAGCAAATCGCGCCGCCCAAGCGAATAACGCAAAGGGTCCTTCAAGAGTTTCGGATTGATCATTGGAATACCTCCCTAATTTGCTTCGACGGTGAGCCGAAATCGCAAACGAGCGAAGCCTATTTCACGCAAGGCGCGGTGGCCCAAATGGACGCCGGGGCGCGCAGGGTGCTCCAGGCTCGCTCGGAGCCGAATTATGATCCGCGGTCGAGCGATGATCCAGCGCTTAGCGCGCGGCCCCGTTCGTTTCCCTGGCCGCCGCTGATCCTGTACGCTCAGTGAGTGCATGCAATCGGGACTGGAGATATCTCTATGACCCAGACATCCGCCGTCGATCGCGCCAACCGCGCCGAGACGATTCAGGCGCGCATCGATCTCGCGGCCGCCTTTCGCTGCGCGGCACGGCTCAACATGCACGAAGGCGTGTGCAACCACTTCTCGATGATGCTTCCGGACAAGCGATTCCTGATCAACCCGAAAGGGACGCATTTCGAGCGCATGACCGCGAGCGGCCTCATCGTCATCGACGAGAACGGCAAAACCATCGAGGGAACCGGGCGGCCGCCGATGACGGGCTATCACATTCACACCCGCATGCACCTCAAGCACCCCTCGGCAACGGTCGTGCTCCATCTTCATGCGCCCTATTCCACCGCGATCACCGCCATCCGCGGCGGGCGCGTCGAGATGGTGCATCAGAATTCCGCGCGCTTCTTCGGGCAGATCGCCTATGACGACCACTTCAATGGCATCGCCGTCAGGACGGACGAGGGCGACCGCATGGCCGAAGCGATGGGGGGAAAGCGAATTCTGTTTCTCGCCAATCACGGCGTGATCGTGGTTGGAAACAGCGTGGCGCAAGCTTTCGATGATTTCTACTATCTGGAGCGCGCCTGTCAGGTTCAGCTTCTGGCAATGCAGTCAGGACGACCGCTCAACGTCATGTCGGAGGAGATGGCCCGCGAGACGCATGAGCAATTCGGCCTGGTGCCGCTCAATGCCGATTTCCACTTCACGGCAATGAAGGAGATCCTCGATGCGGAGTCGCCCGCATATGCGTCGTGATCCGACCGGGTGTCATCCACACGTGCGGTTGACAGCACTTTCCACCGACTAACGGCAAGAACTGAAAGCGGAAATCGCGGCAATCCACTGCTTCGTCCACCGGCTTATGAAATCGTTGTAACCGGCGCCCTCGATCAGAAGGACAAATTCTCCGCAGGGACCTTGCCTAGCCGCCGGGCAGGAGATCGCTTCGTGCGTTAGCCATTGGCAATCTCCCGATCCCCGTGATTTCTCGCTTAATTGGCGTAGGACGGATCCTTGGCGTCGAGCATGGCCTTCATCTCGGCGAAATGGGCGAAGGCATTCTCGTTGTAGTCGAGCCAGCCCTGGGCGGTACGCTCCGCGATCTTGGGCGGCATGGTATTGAGGGTCTGACCCGTCGAATAGGCGAGGACCAGCGTTTGGCAGGCGCGCTCAAGATAGTACAGATCGTGGAAGGCTTCGGCGACGGAGTTGGCCACGATCAGGACGCCGTGATTGCCCATCATCATTCGATTGTGATTGCCGAGCGTGCGGGCGATCCGCTCGCCCTCCTCGTCGTTGTCCGCGATGCCGCCGAATCCGAGGTCGACGGCGACGCGGTTGTAGAAGCGCGCGGTGTTCTGATCGATCGGCTTGATCTCGGGATCGGCAAGGCATGCGATCGCCGTCGCATAAGGCGGATGAGCATGCAGCACGCAGCGCGCCTGCGGCACAAGGGCGTGAAGATGGCCGTGAATGCACCAGGCGGAGCGGTCGGGTGCGCCTGGCCGATTGATCGTCTCCTTGTCTTCGGAGTCGAGGAGCATGAGGTCGCTCGCCTTGATCCGGCCGAAATGGCGCGCCCTCGGGTTCATGATGAATTTTTTGCCGTCCGCGGAAACCGCCAGGCTGAAATGGTTTGCCACGGCCTCATGCCAGCCGAGTTCGGCCGCTAGGCGAAAGGCGGCGGCAAGGTCGATGCGCAATTGGGCTTCGTCCGCCTCGGCGCTCGGGGTCTTGAAGGCGATGTCGTTTGCCATGTGTCGGTCCTTATCCAGATCCAGGCGTGTCTCGGCCACTCCCGGAAGCAGCCATCCATCAGTAACGGTACTGTGACCTTATTTCAGATGCTCCGCAACAAACCCCATATTCGGGAGCAATTCTAGTATCGAGATTGCGAGGTCCGCACATCCGCGCCGCTCTGCGCGGACTCCATCAGCCGCGTCTGCCGGTATTTGAGATCGCGATATTCGCCCGAGCGAACCGGTGAATATTTCGCCTGTCCCGGTGGTGCGATGCACTCGATCCACGCGTCGTAATTGGGATGATGGAAGAAGGCGATTGAGAGCCGTTTCGAGCCGGCAGTACCGCCGGGCGGCGTCACGACGCGATGCAAGTTCGAAAGCCAGCGATCGTTGGTCCAGCGCATCAGCAGATCACCGATGTTGCAAACGAAATTGTTGGGATCGGTCTCCACGTCGATCCACGCGCCATCCCGCGTCTTCACTTGGAGGCCGCCCGGAACGTTTTCACCGTTGAGTATGGTGAGAAGCCCGTAGTCGGTGTGCTCGCCGCCACGGAGCTGTCCCGGTTTGGGAGGCTCGCGCATGCCGGGATAGAAGTTGAGCCGCATGGCGGTTATGTGCTTGTCGATCTTATCCTCGAAAAAATGCTCATCGACGCCGAGGCCGATCGCCGCGAGCCGCGTGAGCTCGCCGACGAGACGCTCCATCGCCGTGTAATAGCGCCCCGCCGCCTCGCGAAAACCCGGCGGATCGCGCGGCCAGATGTTCCTTACGAAATAGCGTTGACCTTCGCTGCATGTGAAGTAGGGCTCGTCGGGCCAGACCTCCCGGCCGAAGTGGTAATATTCCTTGAGGTCCGGCGGCGTCATGTTGGCGTTGCCGTAGCCGAGCGCCTCGTAGCCGATGGGCTTGTAGCCGCGCGGGTACTTGATGTCGGTCGGTATCGCTTTGCGCTTTTCTTCGGGAGGTAGGGCGAAGAACGCATGCGCTTTGATGCTCAGCGCCGAGATGACCTCCGGCGGCACGCCATGTCCGGTAATGGCGAAAAAACCGATTTCGGTGCAAGCGCGGGCGATTTGCCGAGCGGTGCGCCGACGCGCGGCGCCGTCGCCGGAAAGGGCGGCGGCCAAGTCGATCACGGGAACCGCCTGCGCCTGCATCTAGCTCGCCTCGCTATCCACGGCTGCCGCACGCCGGATCAGCTCCACGCCGACGAGAATGAAAACCGCGACCAAAGTCAGCAGCGACGATATCGCGGTCAATGTGGGATCAATCTCGAAGCGGATCGTCTCCCACATGCGCTTTGGAAGCGTGGTCGCGTCGGGACCGCCGACGAAGATCGCGACGACCACCTCGTCGAACGAGATCAGAAACGCAAAGGCGGCGCCCGACAAGATTGCCGCCTTGATCGAGGGAATCGTGACGAACCAGAGAGCGCGCCAATAGGTGGCACCGAGGCTGCGGGCGGCAAGCTCCATGGAGGGATCGGTCACGCGAAGCGCCGCCATCACGATGACGATGACAATGGGGGTCGCGATGACGGTGTGACCAAGCGCCAGCGCAAGTGGCGTGTCGAGCAGGTGATAGCCCGAGAACGTGAAATAAAGACCGAGGGCCAACACCACGATGGGAACCACCATCGGCGATATGAAGAAAAGCTCCAGACCGCGCTTGGCTCGAAAACGTCCCCGAACAATGCCGATCGCCGCGGCAGTTCCAAGAATTGTCGCCGATATCATGGTGATGAGGGCCACCCGAATGCTCAACAGAGTCGGCTCGATCCAATGCGCCGAGCTGAAGAAGTTCGCGTACCAGCGTAACGAGAGCCCGTGCGGTGGAAATTCGAGATAGAGAGAGGCATTGAAGGACGTGATGATGATCACCAGTATCGGAGCGATGAGGAAGGCAAGCAGCGCGACGCAGACCGTCCACAGCGCCAAGCGACCAGGGGACGGCCGAGCATCGCTCATCGTGCCGGCTCGCCACCCGCGCCGGTGAGCCGATTGAGGCCCATCAGCCGGCTGAATACGATAAAGATGATTCCGACCACGACCAAGAGCAGGATACCGAGTGTGGCCGCCAGTCCCCAGTTGAGCAGCGTATTGATCATCATGTCGATCATGGTCGCGAGCGTGATTTCGCCCGGGCCTCCCAAGAGCGCGGGCGTCACGTAGAACCCGATTGCCAGCAAGAAGACGAGCACGCAGCCAGCCGCGACACCGGGCAGGCTCAAGGGCAAGAAAACCGCGAGAAATGCTCTCGTCGGCGTTGCCCCGAGACTGCGAGCGACGCGCACGACGCTGGCGTCGATGCGAGACATCACGCCATAGAGCGGAAACACCATGAAGGGCAGGAGCACGTGCACCATTCCGATTTGGACGCCGATCATGTTGAAGAGCAGTTTCAGAGGATGATCGGCCATCCCCGTGGCGACCAGCGCGCGGTTGACGAGCCCGTTATTGCCGAGAATGACGATCCAGGCGAAGGTGCGGACGAGTACGCTGGTCCAAAACGGCACGAGCACCAGTATCATCAAGATGCGCCGCGCCGAAGATGAAGTCGTCGCCATCAAATAGGCGAGCGGGTAGCCCAAGAGCAGACAGACGACGGTAGCGAGCGTGCTGATCTCGAGAGTGTTCGAGAGCGCCTTGAAGTAAGTGGGTTCGGTGAACAACTCCGCGTAAAAGCGCAGCGTGAATCCATTGTCGAAGAAGCTCCACGCGCCCAGCCGCGAGAGCGGATAAAGGTAGACCATCGAGTAGAAGACAAGCGCCGGGAGGACGAGCATGCCCTCCCGGGACCGCCAGAAATTACGCCTTGCCGGCGCGAGCGCCGCGGCCGCTATTTCCGACACGGAGTCGGGCCCAACGCCGGCACAGCATGCGGCGATAGAGAGCGCTCAGCCATTGATCATCCACTTGGCGAAGCGCTCGGCTTGCGCCTCTCGCGGCGTCTTGCCGTCGGGGCCGGGAGTGGCCCACCATTCGACGTTCTGCCAGAACTGTTCCTTGATGTTTTCCGGCGAGGTATTGAGGTCCGCCGCTTGCTGAGCCGACAGGAACTCGAAGGCGCTGCCGTTGCTCGGTCCATAGGGAACGCGCTGTGAAATACCGGCCTGCGCCTTGCCGTCCACGGCGAAGTTGATGAACTCCATGGCGATCTTCTTGTCGCGCACGCCCTTGACGAGGCACCAGTTGTCGGAAGCGAGCTTTCCCTGGTTGTACTCGACATCGATCGGCGCACCGCCATGCTTGGCGGAAATGCCGCGCGGACCAATCGTGCAACCGACCGCCGCTTCGCCGGCGCCGATGAGCTGAATTGCTTGGGCATGGGACGTGTACCACTTGCCGACCAGCGGCCGCAGCTTGTCGTACATTTTCCAAGCGCGCTCCACGTCGATCGGATAGAGCTTGTCGATCGGGACTCCATCCGCCATGAGCGCGACTTCGAGCTGCGGCTCGATTCCGCCTTGAAAGTTGAACGTGCGCAGTCCAGGGAACCCCTTCGCGTCCCAGACTTCGGCCCAGTTGCGGGGATGTTTTGCCTTCGGTAGCTGGTTCGTGTTGTAGACGATGTTGAACGAGTAAATCCGTTGGCCGAGCGCGTGCGAGCGCTGCAGCTCCTTCGGAATGTGGTCGAGCTTCGCCTTGTCGATCGCCGCGTAATCCAAGGGCTCGAGCAGGTTGTCCTTCATGAGCGTCAACACCGCCGGGATGTCGGTCAAGATCACGTCCCAGCTCACGTTGCCGCTCTGGACCATCGCCTTGACCTTCGCGGTCTCCGGCGGCGCGTCGAGCTTCACCGTATAGCCCGTGGCCTTCTCGAAATCGGGGAATACCAGATCCCGCAGCGCCTGGTCGTAGTCGCCGCCCCAGCTCACGACGACCAGCTCGCCCTTGTCGGCGCGCGCGGGACGCACATGGAAGAACGGTCCGGCCGCCGCCAATGCGACGGCGCCCGAGGTCAACAGGAATTCGCGCCTCTTCATCGCCTTGCTCCCTTCCTTAGGCATCGTCCCCCATTGGACGATGCGGCTGCCATCCACCGACGCTTCACGCGGGCAACACCCGCGCGTCCGCCGGGTCATAGACAACGCGAACCGATTCGCCTTCCCGGGCGCGTGGCACGCTTCGATTGTTTTGCATCTTCACGGTCAGATGGATGTCGGCGTCGATCTCGACGCGGTAGCGCGTGAAATCTCCGACATAGACAAGTTCGACGACTCGGCCCGCGATTTCACCGTTGGTCCGTGCAGTGCCCGTTGCGGCGCCAAGCGAAAGCTTTTCGGGCCGCAGCACGAGGAGAGTCCTCTCTCCCGGCGAGGTGGCACCTCGGTCCAGCGTCACCGGGAGCTTTGCTCCATTCGTCGTCAGAAACCAGGCCTCGTTCGCGCGCTCGCTCGTCTCGACACGGCCCTCTATAACATTGGACTCGCCGATGAACTCCGCAACGAAACGGTTCGCCGGTCGCTCGTAGAGTTCCTCGGCGCGGCCGAGCTGCTCGATCGAGCCTCGATTCATGAGCGCCACGCGATCCGACATGGTCAGCGCTTCTTCCTGATCGTGCGTGACGTAGAGGATGGTGACGCCGAGTTCCCCATGAAGCCGCTTCAACTCGAATTGCATTTGCTCGCGCAGATTCTTGTCGAGGGCGCCGAGCGGTTCATCCATCAGGAGGAGATCGGGATCGAAGACGAGCGCGCGCGCGAAAGCGACGCGTTGCTGCTGACCACCCGACAATTGGCGGGGCATTCGCTCGCCGAAGCCCTCCAGCCGAACCAATCGCAGCGCCCAATTGACGCGGTCCTCGATCATCGCTTTGGCCTGACGGCGCATTCGCAACGGAAATGCCACGTTCTCGGATACATTCATGTGGGGAAAGAGGGCGTAATTCTGGAAGACCACGCCGATGTTTCTTCGTTCGGGTGCGAGCCCGCCGATCGAATTTCCGTTGAGAAAAATCCCACCGCCTGAGGGCGTCGTGAAGCCCGCAACCATCATGAGGGTGGTCGTCTTGCCCGACCCGCTGGGCCCGAGGAGCGTCAGAAACTCGCCGGCGCCGAGGTCGAGATCGAGGCCGTTCACCGCCGTGAAGTTGGGATAGAGCTTCGTCAGCTTCTCCAGGACGAGCCTACCGCCTCTGGTCTCCCGACGCATCGCGTCATCCCTCGCCGCGCGAATTCGTGGATTTACCGTATTCCATTTTGGAGCTGGGGGCGAGCCAGTCGAAACGCCAGCGTGCGCTCGGCGCCCCTTGCCCTATGCCGTAAAGCCGCCCGTCTCGCGCTTCGCTGCGCCCCTGGCGTCCGGTGCCTTTCCTGTGCTGCAATCATACCGACGCACCGCCGCGTCGCCTGCGCAAAGGAGTACCGGACATGACATTTTCGATTGCTGGTTTGTGCAAGCGGACCGGTGAATTCGGCTGCGCTCTCGCGACATCGAGCATGGCGGCCGGCGGTCGCGCTGCGTTCGTGGCGCCAGGTCTGGGCGTGGTTCTTTCGCAGGCCCGATCGGATCCGCGCCTCGGCGCGCTGGGCATGAGGAGCCTGGAGACCGGTCGGGCCGCGCAACAGACTTTGTCCGACATGATCGCCTCGACCCCGCACAGCGCTTGGCGTCAACTTGCCGTATTGGATCGAGAAGGCAGAGTGGCGGACTTCACGGGCGCGCACTGCACGACCGCCAAAGGATCCTGTGCAGGCTCGGGCGCGATTGCGGTCGGCAACGGCCTCGCGAATGACAACGTTGTCGGCGCCATGATGAAGGGCTTCGAGGCAGCACCCCATAAGCCGCTCTCCGATCGGCTCCTCATGGCGCTGGAATACGGCCTTGAGGCCGGCGGCGAAGCATTTCCGCTTCGTTCTGCAGCGATCAAGGTTGCACAGCCGAATGTCCCCTTCTCGCCCATAGACCTCAGGGTCGATTTTTCCCAGGTTCCCATCGCCGATCTTCGCGCGATGTGGACCCTTTGGGCGCCCATGGTCCCCGGCTACGTTCAACGCTGCCTCGATCCCGCGAATTCGCCGCCGGCGGCCGAGATCGAGGGCCATCCGACGCGCTGACTACGACATCAAGGGGAGACTGAGCGGCGCGATCTCGTCCGCCTTTCGTTTCCTGTAATCGCGTTCGGGAACCGATGCCTCCATGCGTCCTTGCGCCTGCGCAAGTCCCTCAAGCGCCGAGGCGTGGTCGAGCGTGAGCACGCGCCGATTCTGGACGACCTTGACGCCATCGACGTAAACCTCCGTCACGGCGCGATCCGCGGCGGTGTAGACGAGCGATCGGAGCGGGTCGCGCGCGGGCATCATGAGGGGGTGCTTGAGATCGATCAGAACGAAGTCGGCTTTCATACCGGGCGCCAGGCGGCCCAGATCGTCGCGTCCCAGAGCCGTAGCGCCGCCCACCGTCGCGGCACGCAATAGCTCGGCGGTCGAGGTGGCGCGAATGTCCTCCGCGGCAACACGCGCCAGTATCGCCGCAAGCTGCATCTCCTCGATGAGATTGTGCGGCGCCACGTCGGTTCCGAGCCCAAGATTGACGCCGGCACGGCGATAGCGTCCGAAATCCTCGAGGGTCTGCCCGTAGCGCGCGAACGGCGAAGGGCAGTGCGCAACGGACGTCGAGGTGCTCGCGAGCAATTGCAAATCCTCGCGGCCGGGCCAGTGAAGCCAGGAATGCTCGTCGATGAAGATGGCATGGCCGAGGATCGTTCCGGGGCCGAGAATTCCGATATCCTTGGCCCATTGGATCGGGGTCTTGCCCGACCGCTTCACGATCTCCTGGAATTCGTTGACGCTCTGGGCGCAATGCGTCGTGAATGGCAGATTGCGTTTTTGCGCCGCCTCCTGGCTCTCTTGCAACAAGTCGGCCGTACAGGTGTCGATCTGCGCGGGTCCGACGACGCCCGAAAGGCGGCCGCTGGGGTGACGCACGGCCTCGTCGATCAGCTTGAGCGCTTCCTCGAAGCGCCGTTTTCCGGCAGCCTCATCCCATCGATACCCGAGCTCCCACTCGTTTTCGAGCTGCCAGCGCGCCGACGCGTATGCCGGAGAAAGAAAGACGCGCAGACCACTTCTCGCTGCGAGATCGAGCCATCCCGGATATGGAGCGGAGAGATCGGCCACCGTCGTGGTGCCGCTCAGCAACATTTCGCAATACGCTACTTCGGCCCCGAGCCGGCGCCCTTCCGGCTCCGGGGAGAAGGCGAGCGAGCGCTCATAGAGACCGGACATGTACATCCGCGGAACGCCGTGCTCCTCGCGAATGCCGCGGTAGAAAGGCTCGGTGCTCGGATGGGAATGAATATTCACCAACCCCGGCATCACGAGGAACCCACGCCCGTCGATCGTGTCGTCAGCTTCGACGCGCGGATTTTGGCCAACGGAAATTATCATGTTGCCGCTGAAGACGAGATCGGCGTTTTTGAGATAAGCGTGGCTGCCGCTCGATTTGTCCCATGCGACCAGCCAGTCGGCGTTCTTGATCTGCGTGGTCCTCGGCATTTGGTCCCTCCCTTTCAATCGGGAATCCGTTGGTATCGAAAGGTCACGCTCGCCTCGGTGCTCGTCTCCCGCGTCCGCCTTGGAAGACCGGTCGCGCTTATCGTTTCCTGTTATTCGAAAATCTCGGGATTGAGCAGGCCCGGCGCGCGTTCTCCGCGCATGGTCGCGAGCACGCCGCGGGCAACCGAAACGGCGCGCGAAGCGCGCACGTCCCAGGTCGCGCCGCCGTTATGCGGCGTCAGAATCACGTTGTCGAGCTTGCGAAGCTCCTCGGGAACAAAGGGGTCATAGACCACCGGCGGTTCGTTCCAGTAAACGTCCAGGCCCGCACCGGCGATACGCCGGTTCTGCAGCGCTTCGATCAGCGCGGGTTCATCGACGATGCGCCCGCGCGCCGTGTTGATGAAAAAGGCCGACGGTTTCATTAGCCCGAATTCGCGCGCGCCGATCAGTTTGTGCGTATCCGGATTGTAGTCGCAAGCGACACAGACGAAATCGCTTCTCGCCAACACGCCATCGAGGCTCGTCCATTCGATGCCGAGCTGCTGCTCTTCCGCCGCAGTTAGCCTCGTTCGCTTGGTGTAGAGCACATGCATGTCGAAGGCACGGCAACGCGGCACCATGTAGCGCGCAACCTTGCCCATGCCGATAAGCCCCACGGTCTTGCCCGGACATCCGACGCCCATGAGCGCCAAGGTCTGTTCTTGCTTGAAATGGCCCGCGCGGGTGTAGCGGTCGGCTTCGACCAGACGATAGGCGAGGCTCACCAGCATGCCCAGGGACAGATCGGCGGTTGCAAGGCTGACGCCGCCGCGCGCCCCGGGACCGAGGTCCTTCGCCGCGGCGTAATTGGGGTCGGCGGAGACCACCGGCAGCTTGCGGGCGGTCGCGGCAGCCAAGTCAACGTAGAGGCCGAGCCGCGACACCGTACCGATCCCCTTGAGGCGCGGACTCGCCTGGATCGCCTCGCCCGTCACGATATTGTCGCTCGCAAGGAACAGCCAATCGTGACGTTGCGCGTTGGCGATCAGTTCGTCCTGCGTGATTTGCCGGTCGAGATAAGGGTAGACCGCGACGTCCGCCGCCTCGCGAAGAACGTCGATCACCGCTTCCGCAATCGGCTGCGCCACAAAGATTTTCGGTCTCATGGTTTCCTTTCGCGCCTTTTCGAATGCACCCTTACAGGGAATTCGAGGAATTGCCACGCACATGCGTTGCCTTCCAACTTCAGAGCGCACTCTTGTCCAAACCCCTGATAGCCCGCAAGATCGATGATTGAGGTGCACATCGCTTCTTAAATCCGCGCGCATCGGGGAGACCAACATGAAGGCGTTGTTTAGGATATTGGCTGGTCTTGGGGGCCCCATGCTGGGCGTGGCCACGGCGATAGCGGGACTAATCGGGGCCCCAATGGCCGCGGGAGCCGATTCGGTCCTTCGCATATCGGCGAACACGCCGGTGCGGAGCTTGGACCCGGCGAAATTCAGCCTGGGCGCGCTTGAATTCAATTATTCGGCGTTGGTCTATGACCGCCTCACCGCCTTCGACAACAAGCTGAACGCCATTCCGGATTTGGCCGAAAGCTGGGAATCGTCACCCGATCTCAAGACCTGGACCTTTCACCTCCGCCACGGTGTCAAGTTTCACGGGGGACGCGAAGCCAATGCCGACGACGTGGTTGCGACTTATCAGCGCCTTGCCGATCCGGCCAACGGTTCGGTGATCCTCGGCAGCCTCAAGCTCATCACCAAGGTGGAGGCTCCCGATCCCTACACGGTCCGATTCACGCTCTCAACCCCCTACGCATCGTGGCCCGCGATCACCGCCTCATTCCAGGCCGCGATCCTACCGCGCGATCAGCTCGACACGATCACCACGAAGCAGATCGGAACCGGACCCTACAAGTTCGTCAGCTATGATCCCAACAACGCGCTGGAGCTCGCGCGAAACCCCGATTATTTCGACCCTGCCGCGGCGCCGTTCGACCGCGTCATATTCAAGATCATTCCGGACTACAGCACGGCCGTGGCGGCGCTCGATCGGGGCGAGATCGACATCGTCTGGGCGCTTCCGCCGGAATACGTCGACAAGCTCAAAAACAGCTCCAGCGTGCACGTGAGCGAGATACCGGCGGGCATCTGGGCAATGTTCGGGATGAACGAGTCGGTGCCTCCCTTCGACAATCCGAAGGTGCGAGCGGCAATATTCAAGCTGGTGGATCGGCAGGAAATCTGCGACATCGCACTCTTCGGCCATGGCACGCCGACGATCTCGCCGATCCCCCCATTCCATCCGTTTTATGATACGGCGATCGCCACGCCGAAGGGCGACCCGGAGGCGGCCAAGAAGCTGCTGGAGGAAGCGGGATATCCCAACGGGTTGACGGTGCAGATCTGGTTACCCGCGCAGCAGCCGGTGCTCGAACGCATGGCGGTGGCACTGCGTGACGCCGCGAAAGCCGCGAATTTGACCGTGGAAATACATCCGGTTCCCGAGGATCAGTTCCGCCCCGCCACGCGCCCAATGACGGTCAACAACTTCTTGATCCGCACGATCCCCGACACCATGGTCTACGACTGGTATCACAGCACCGGCTCGTGGAATACCGCGAACTGGCACTTCAAGAATGCGGAAGTGGACCAGCTCCTCGATACGGCACGGCAAACGGCCGATGTTGCCGAGCAGAAGAAGCTCTATACCCGCTTCCAGGAGATCGCCTTGAGCGAGGGACCCGGGCCGGTGATCTTTGTCCTCCACCATGCCGACGGCATAAGCAACCGAGTGAAGGGATATCAGGCGTCGCCCACTCGGACCATCAATCTCCGCGGCGTAACGGTCGCCAACTAGCGCAAGTGCTTCCGATGCGCGTTTCGGCCGCGCCAGAGAAGCAGGGATGCTGATCTATGTCGCAAAGCGGCTCGGCTACATTGCCGGCATTCTCGTGGCGATGTCGCTCCTGGTATTTCTCGTTACCCACGCGCTGCCGGAAAACACCGCCGAGGTAATTCTGGGAGAATATTCGACGCCGGAAACGCGTACGGCGCTGGAACACAAGCTCGGGCTCGATTTGCCGCTGCACGTGCAATACTTCCACTGGGCCGCGGGGCTCCTGCGCGGCGATTTCGGACAATCGGTCATCCTGGAGCAGCCGATCGCCCCCATCTTGTGGACCGCGCTCGGGCGATCCGCGCTCATCGCGGTGCCGACCCTGCTCCTTGTCTCCGTGGTCGGCATCGGCATCGGCGTTGTGTCGGCGGTCGAACATGAGCGCGCTGTGGACCGCGTCGCCACCATCTCCACATATGTCGCGGTTTCCGTGCCCGAGTTCTTCTGGGGCCTGGTCTTCATCCTAGTCTTCAGTTCCTATTTCAAATGGCTTCCGACATCCGGTGCAGCCTCGCCCGGCGACGGGCTTTGGGCGATGCTGTCGCACTTGGTATTGCCCGTCGCCACTCTCACCTTCGGCCTGCAGGCCCACGTTTCCCGCATGACGCGCTCCAGCACGCTGGAGGCGCTGAACAGCAATTATGTCCGAGCCGCGCGGGCCCGTGGCGTGTCCGAGAGGATCGTGATTCTGCGCCATGCGCTGCGCAACGCGATGCTGCCCACCATCACTGTTCTCGCGCAGGACATTGGCTTTCTTGTCGGCGGCATCGTCGCCGTTGAGACGGTCTTCGCCTATCCCGGTGTCGGCCGACTGCTGGTTTATTCGATCTCGCGCCATGACCTGCCTCTGATGGAGGCGGTGATCCTCGTGGTGACCGCGATCTATTGCATCACCAATCTCTCGGCCGACCTGCTCTACGGTTGGTTCAATCCGCGCATCCGAT
Organism: Allostellaceae bacterium; assembly: GCA_035517495.1. GTDB lineage: Bacteria > Pseudomonadota > Alphaproteobacteria > ATCC43930 > CGMCC-115725 > DASZHJ01. The sequence goes on from DATIYT010000047.1 coordinate 111,806, forward strand.
ATGGCCGGGCCATCGATTGAAATCGACGATATCGTTTCCGTACGATGGCGAGGCTTACCTCCGCGGGTCGTCATCGCCGGAGCCGCGCTCCTGTTGATCGTCCTCGTGGCAACTTTCGCCCATTGGCTCGCGCCGTTTCCCGCCGATCAAATGCACATCAGGGATCGTCTGACCGGCCCGAGCCTTGCTTATTGGGCGGGGACCGACGAGTACGGACGCGACGTTTTCAGCCGCGTCCTGTTTGGCGCGCGGCTATCGCTGCTTCTGGGCTTCGCCGCGACCGCGATCGCGCTTCTGCTGGGCGTACCTCTGGGCCTTGCCGCGGGTTATCGCCGTGGGTGGGTCGATGAGCTGACGATGCGAGGTCTCGACATCGTCATGTCCTTTCCCTCGCTGCTGTTCGTCCTGTTGATCCTTGGCGTCTTGCCGGTCAGCCCCATCCTTACGGCGACCGCGATCGGCATCGTCTTCGTGCCGCACGTGGCGCGGCTCGCGCGCAGCGTGACGCTCGATCTCATGAGCGAGGATTTCATCGTTGCCGCGCGGGCACGGGGCGAACGTGCCACCTACATCTTATTTCGCGAATTGCTGCCCAATCTGTGGCCGTTCATCGTGGTCGAGGGTAGCCTCCGTTTCGCCTTCGCAATCCTCCTGGGCGCGGTGCTCAGCTTCCTTGGCTTCGGCGTTCAACCGCCGGGGGCCGATTGGGGGCTCATGCTCGGCTCCGCTCGCGATTTCGTCGATGAAGCGCCCTGGATGGCGATCGCGCCGGGAATCGCGATGAGTCTCACCGTCATCGCGGTCAGTCTACTGGGCGACGGCTTGCGCCAATATCTGAACCCCGCGGCGGGCCGGAGCTGATCCGTGGTGGCACTTTTGGAGCTTCGCCATCTCGCGGTCACCTATGCCGGCGCCGTCGCGCCGCTTCCGGTGGTCCGCGATGTCTCGTTCACGCTGGCACACGGACGAGCCTTGGGCTTGGTGGGGGAATCCGGTTCGGGCAAGAGCACGATCGCCGGCGCCATTCTTGATCTGCTTGGCGCCGGGGGCGACATCGCCGGCGAAATCATCTTTGAAGGGCGCGATCTCCGAAAGCTCGCCGTGCGTCAGCGACGGCGATTGCTGGGTCGGCATATCGGTACGGTATTTCAGGATCCGTTCACCGCCCTCAACCCCGCTCTGACGATCGGGCGCCACATCGCCGAGCCCTTGATGCAGCATCTGGCCCTCTCCCGGCGTGCGGCCTTCGCGCGTGCCTGCGAACTCCTTGCCGATATGCACATCGCAAGACCCCGAGAGATCGCTGCCGCCTATCCGCATCAGTTGAGCGGCGGCATGCGGCAGCGAGCCCTCATCGCGGCGGCGATCGCGTGCGAGCCCTCGCTTCTCATTCTCGACGAGCCGACCACGGCGCTCGACGTCACTGTCGAGGCGCGGATATTGGAGTTGCTGGCGGAATTGCGGCGACGCAAGTCGGTCAGTCTTCTGTTCATCAGCCACAACCTCGGCGTGGTGCGCTCGCTCTGCGAGGACATCGCCGTTCTTTATGCGGGTGAACTCATCGAGACCGCACCCGCGCGGGATTTGTTTCAGCAGCCGCGCCACCCCTACACCAAGGGACTTCTGTCGTCGCTGCCGCCCCTTCGAGCAGGCACGCGCCGCACACGGTTGCCGTCCATCGCGGGACAGCCGCCAAGCCCGGCTCGGCTCCGGGTCGGATGCAGCTTTGCGCCGCGCTGCCCCTTCGCCGAGCCAAAATGCGCCGAGGAGACGCAGGTTTTGCGGCCCCTGAATCGAGATCGACAGGTGCGCTGCTGGAAAGCGGACCGCGTGGCGGATTGGCCGACCGTGACTTCCGTCGCGCCGGTGGTTCCTGCCGTTCAGCAAACCGGGAAAACGCTGCTGCGCCTCGTGGATATAGGCAAAACTTTTCGGACCGGTGGTCGCCTCGCCGCCTTGCGACTCTCCGGACATCCGCCATTCATTCGCTATGACCCTGCGCGCCTCGTGGCCGTCGACCACGTGAACTTGTCGATCGAGACTGGCGAGGTGCTTGGCCTGGTGGGTGAAACCGGTTGCGGTAAATCCACCTTGGGACGTTTGGCGTTGCGCTTACTCAATCAAAGCTCTGGCAGCATCGAATTCGACGGCGTCGACGTCGCGAGCTTCTCAGGCGCGCCGCTGCGACGCTTCCGCGGGGAGGCGCAGATCGTCTTCCAGAACGCCGGCTCGTCGCTCAATCCGCGGCTTTCCGTCGAGGCGGCGCTGGAGCGTCCGGTAGCGCTATTCGACAAGCTCGCGCCGAGGGAACGGCGGCGGCGGGTGCTCGACTTGCTGGATATGGTGCGTCTTCCATCGACTTATCGGGAGCGTTACCCCCATCAATTGAGCGGCGGCGAGAAGCAGCGGGTCGCGATCGCCCGCGCGCTCGCGAGCCGCCCGCGATTCATCGTTTGCGATGAACCGGTATCGGCGCTCGACGTGTCGGTGCAAGCGGCGATCGTCAATCTCTTGGCTGATCTGCGCGATGCGTTTGGGCTTGCCTACCTCTTTATCTCCCACGACCTCGCCGTAGTGGCGCAACTCTCCGATCGCATCGCCGTCATGTACCGCGGCACTCTCTGCGAGACCGGAAGCGCCGCCGACGTGCTCGCGCCGCCTCACCACCCCTACACGCGCATGCTCCTCAATTCGGTACCCAGGATCACCGACGAATCGCAGACAATTGCGACCGAAGCGACGGCCATCGCGCCCGTCGACGATCACTCCGCCAGCGGATGCGTCTTCCATGCGCGCTGCCCACGCAAGATCGGCGCGATCTGCGAATCCGTGCGTCCGCCATTACGCCCCCTCTCGCCGACCCATAACGTCGCCTGCCATCTGGACATAAGTCAGATGGGATGACTCAGCTCGCGCGAAAGACAAAAGCTTCAGGCCGCACCCGGGCGCCGGAGCGAAACTTCAGGCAACCCTGAGAAGCCTGCCGAGCGTATCGCCGAGGATGGCCTTTTGCTGATTCATCGGAAGCCCAAGCTCGCAAACCGCATCCACCGGCGCGTCATTGCGCATGGAAAACGGGTAGTCGGTGCCCAGCACCACGTGGTCGGCGCCTATGCGATCGACCAAAAACCGCAGCGAAAGGTCGTCGTGCGTGAGACTGTCGCAATAGACATTCGTGAGATAAGCGCTCGGCGGCCTGGGCAAGCCTTTGAACGCCGCGGGATGCGCGCGGTAGGCATGATCGAGGCGCCCGATCTGATAGGGGAGAAAACCACCGCCGTGCGCCAAAACGATCTTCAGATTCGGAAATCGCTCAAAGGCGCCACTGGCGATGAGGCGTGACGCGGCGGTTACCGTCTCCAGCGGAAACCCGACCGCGTTCCATAGATGGTAGTCCTTGATGCGGCTGATATCGCCGGCATTCTGCGGGTGAAGAAAGAGCGGGACATCGAGCCGATCGGCCATCGCGAGGACCGGAGCGATGCTCGGATGATCGAGATCCCGGCCGTTTATGTGCGTGCATATGGAAGCGCCCTTGAGCCCGCGTTCCACGACCGCGCGTTCCAGCTCGCGTGCCGCGCGCTCTCCATCTTGAACGGGGAGCGCGGCGAGCGGGAGGAACCGGTCGGGATAGGCGCGGGCCAGCTCAGCAAACCCGTCATTGACCGTACGCGCCAGACGCTCGCCGAACTCCGGCGAGGTCCAGTTGAGAAATAGCTCGGGAGGCAGGCTGAGGGCCGCGGCATCGAGCTTGCGTTGATCCATCGCCTCGAGGATCAACCGCTCATCATATTGGCTGGACTTCAGCCGAATATTCGGCTCCACGACCACGCCGGGCGGTGCATGAAACTCCAGGCGCTCTTCGCCCGAAGAGCTCACGATCTCGACCGCCTCGTCGAACTCTCGACGACGCAACGCGTCGGCGAGCCGGCGAGGCACAGCGTGAAAGTGGATGTCGATGGCAATCGTCATCAAATGATCCTCAAGCGGTGGTCATGTCCAAGAACGCCTTCATGGTGGCGGCATAATTGTGCATCCACCAATCGGCGTTCATCTTGGCCAGCACATCGAAGTTGGCGGGCGTCGCGGGATTGACGGCGCGGAGGTCCTCCGGCACCAGGGCATTGGCCTGCGGGTTCGCCGGGCCATTGCCCAGCGCGCGCAGGAGCGCAATCTGCGTTTCGGCATCCTGAGTCGTGGCGATCGCCACCATCGCCTGTTTGCCGGCGGGATTGTTGGCCGGGACGATCCAAAGACTGGGGATGAGGACTCCGCCGCGAAACGTCCACTCGATCCGACCTTTTGTGTCCGCCTTCGTCAATGTGGCCCGCGTGTGCGCGAGGAAGCCCATCACGACCTCCCCATCGCGCAACAGCGTTTGGCTCTGCGAACCCGTATCCCAGAAGATGACCTGATCCTTGATGGAGGCAATCTTTTTCAGCGCGCGGTTCACGTCGAGAGGGTAGAGCTTGTCCCTGGGCACGCCGTCGGCCTGCAGTGCCAGCTCCAACATGGGCTCCGGATCCTTGCGGATCGAACGTTTGCCCGGATACTTCTTGAGGTCGAAGAAATCGGCGAGGGTCGGCGTGCCGGAAATTACGGCGGTGTCCCATGCCAAGACATGCGCGAACATGTAATTGCAGATGCCATATTCGTATGCGAATTCCGGAACCACCTTGTTCTTGTCGACGATCGAGTAGTCGATCGCCGAAAGCAGACCGAGCGGTCCCAGTTCGAGCGTTTGTGGTCCGAGATCGCAGATATCCCAGATGACCTGCTTTGCCTCCACCATCGCCCTGATCTTGCCGTTGCTGGGACCGCTGCCGTCCATGAGCATGCGACCGCCGGTCACCTTCTCATAGTGCGCGCCGAAGGTTGCGGCCAACCATTTGCTCGAATCGCCGCCGGAGTTCGCCATCACCACGTCGGGCACCGCCGCTCGCGCGGAGCCGGAAGCGAGCCCCGCCGGGGCCACTCCGAGCGCGCCCAGGGCCAGCAGGACGTCGCGCCGGCTCAACATCCCGCGCCGGTACTTCTCGAACAGCAAATCCGCACAGTCGGCTGAAAATGATTGCGCCTGTTTCATGGAGGCCATCCCGTTCAAGGATTATGTTCGAACGCGTTGCGCACTATTGATAACGCGAACCTCAAAATCCCGGCAACTTCTATCGTCCGAACGTCGTGAAATACCGCGGAACATAACAAAACATCGTCCATTCACTAGGAGAAGCCCAGGTTGATTTGGGACAATACGGGAGTGTAGGCTAGCGGCACCGATTGACCAGAACGAAGGGGATTCGATCATGCTGCGGCACGTCGCCATGTTTCGTTTTAAAGAAGACGCGACCGATGAGCAGAAGCGCGCGGCGCGCGACGCGCTGGCAAACTTGAGGGAAAAAGTATCGACCGTTCGAGCACTCACCGTGGGATTTGATATCAGACGGAACCCCAGGAACTGGGATATGGTTCTGGTGGTGGATTTTGACGACAAGGCCGGCCTCGAAACCTATTTCGCGAACCCGATCATGAACGCGGCGTCGGACCTCGTGGCCTCGGTGACACAGAAGGAAATCACCGCTCGAGTCCAGATGCTGTATTGACACATCCCCGCGCTTTGCGCAGGTCGGCCCTGTCGAGGGTTGGACGCGCAGCCTCATCGCATTCCGCTTGAAACGGCGGCCGCCGCGACTCATACGTCGCGTCGGCGCACGGCAAGGTCGAGCGCGAGCATAAGGCACGTGATCAGCAGAAGCACCGCGGCGACAGACGCCATCGTCGGATCGAGCGTGTCGTTAATGCCGTCCCAAATGCGTCGAGGCAGAGTGAAGATGGCGCGGCCGCCGATGAACAGCGCCAACAGTAATTCATCCCAACTGTGGATGAACGCGAATATGGCGCCCGACGCGATGGCTGGCCGGATGATCGGCAACAGAACGAGCGTGAGTGACTGAACGAAGTTGGCACCGAGGTTGCGCGCGGCTTGGTCGAGCCTCGTGTCGAAGTCGGCGAGCGCGGCGGAGACGAGGATCGCGACATAAGGGATGCCCGTGACGGCGTGGGCGAGGATGACGCCAGTATAGGTGCCGAGCAGTCCCAATTCCGCGTAAGTGCGATAGATGCCGAGCGCATAGACGACGGTTGGAATGATGAGCGGGAGCAGCATCAGGAGACGCATCGCATCACTCACGCGTCCGCCCAGCCGCCAGCAGCCGATGGCCGCAAGTGTGCCCGCAAAGACCGCTATGGCCATGGCGCAGAGTGCGATCACAAGGCTTTGCCCGAAGCTCGAAAGCCACTCGGCGCTGGTGAAAAAATTCGCGAAGTATTGGAATGACAGGTGTTCGGCGGGGAGCGACAGATAGGTGCGGTCTGTCAGCGATATCGGGAAGATCACGGTGATCGGCAGCAATAGGAAACAGACGACAAGCCATGCGCCGGTGCGGCTGAAACGGGTGGCGCCGCCCACGGTCTCGCTCATGCGCCCACGATCACTTGGCGCCGAACACTTGCCGCAGGTCCACCGCCCGCGACAGCAGTGCCAGCAGCAAAAGCACGGAGGCCACGAGCGTGGTGGCGAGCATGGTGCCGGTGCCCCACTGCAGAACGACCATGATCTCGTTGCTGATGTACTCGGTCACCATGACGACCTTTCCGCCTCCGAGCAGCACCGGGGTCACATAGAAGCCCAGCGAAAAAATAAACACGAGAATGCCGGAGGCAATGATACCCGGCAGACTGAGCGGCAAGAAAACTCTGCGGAAGGCCTCGGCGGGCGAGGCACCGAGACCGCGCGCCGCTGCGGTGAAGGCGGGATTGATCTGCCGCATATTCGCGAGCAACGGCAAAATGCCGTATGGCAGCATGTAGTGCACCATCCCAATGGTGACGCCGAGCTCGTTCCAAATCAGCTCCAGCGGCTGATGGATGACGCCAAGCTGCAACAGCACCGCATTGACCACGCCCTGGCGCCGCAACAGCGCGACCCACGCGAACGAACGCACCAACACGGACACCCAAAGCGGCAGTATCACGCCCAGCAGCATGATCCGCCGCGCGCGCCGGCCGGAATGGATCATGGCGTAGGCGACGACATAGGAGAGCAGCACGGTGATCGTCGTGGTGAGCGCGCAAATCCGCGCGGTCGTCACTATGACGTGGCGAATTGAGTCGCCGGCGAGTTCGGCGTAGTTGCCGAGGCCCGGCGTCGGCTCGACGACGCTGATCCATAGCACGCGGGCGACGGGGAATCCGTAGAAGCCCAACAGCAGGAGCAGCGCCGGCGTGAGCAGCAGGTAATACACCTGTCGTTCGGAGAGAAATCCGCGGTCGCCCGTGAAATTCAATTTGCGCCCTCTCCGCCGACCCTCATCGACCCCACTCTCAAGAACCAGCCAACTCACCAAGAGTATCGGTGACGATCTTGACCGGCTTTATCGGCAGCGGCAAGATCAACGCTCAAACTCGGTGCCGAAGAACGTTCGACGATCGTCGACGCAATGCGAAGTTTCTCATCCTCCCCCGCTCAGAACTCGGCCGGTTCGAATACTCCCTCGAGTGCGCTTTCGATCGAGCGCGTCACGAAGCGCTACGGCACGATCGTCGCTTTGGACGATGTGTCTCTGCAGGTCGAACGCGGAAGGTTCGTCACTTTATTGGGACCGTCGGGTTCGGGGAAGACGACGCTGCTGATGATCATCGCCGGTTTCGTTTCGCCGACCGAAGGTTCGATCAGGATCGATGGCAACTCGATCAATAGCCTCCCGCCGGAGCGACGCAATTTCGGCATGGTGTTCCAGGGATACGCGCTTTTCCCGCATATGACCGTCGCCGAGAATGTCGCCTTCGCGCTCAAGGTCCGACGGCGGCCGCGGGCGGAGATCGCGGACGCCGTCAGTCGAGCGCTTAGCATGGTTCAGCTCGAACGGTTCGCCGATCGCCTACCACGCCAGCTTTCGGGCGGCCAGCAGCAGCGCGCGGCGTTGGCTCGCGCGCTCATCTTCCAGCCCAAGCTGCTTTTGCTCGACGAGCCGCTGAGCGCATTGGATAAAAATCTCCGCAGCGACCTGCAAATGGAGCTGCGCGATCTGCATCAGCGTCTCGGTCTGACTTTCATTTACGTGACGCACGACCAGCAAGAAGCACTCTCGATGTCGGACGAGATCGCGATCCTTCGCGACGGCAGGCTAATTCAGAAAGGGACGCCGGCGATGCTGTACGAGAACCCGATGTCTCGCTTCGTCGCCGGCTTTCTCGGTCGCAGCAACTTTCTGAGCGGTACCGTGGAGTCCGCGACGGCGGACGCTTTCTCATATCGATGCGGCAATTTCCTATTGCGTCAGATGCGGCCGGGAGATGCCGTTATTCGCGGCAATTCGGTATTGATCGCTCTGCGCCCGGAGAAGATCCACCTGCTTACGGGAGCGGCGGACGAGAGCGCGGATAATCGGCTCGTGGGACGCGTGTCGGCATTCAACTATCTCGGCGGCGTCTATCATCTCGTCGTGACGGTCGAGGGAGTGGGGCAGATCATGGTGGACACACCCACTTGGCGACAGGAGGTACCAACGGTCGGCAAGGAAATTATGCTGGGCTGGGAAGCGGACGCATCGATTTCCCTGTCGGAAGATTAGGACGCCGTCCAACCAAGCTGTTTCCGTGTGATTCGTTTGCCTGTCGCGGCGGCGGTCGCTCCGTCAAATTGCAGGCGACGAGCCGGGCTCCTTCCGAATCAGCTTCTCGAATACGCCCGGACCACGTGGGGGTCCGGGTCAATTCCCAAACCGGGACCTTGCGGCACCGAGATCCGTCCGCGCTTCGGCACGAGTGCGTCGCCATAGAGTTGTGCCTCAAGGTCGAAATAGCGCCATTCGATCATCGCGTCGGGTGATCCCAGCGCGGCCGTCACATGGATCGCCGCGAGCAAGCCCGGACCGTCGTAGAAGGCGTGAGGCATAACGGCGACATTGCCCACCGCCGCGATCGGAAAGACCCTGCACAGTTCGGTAATGCCGCCCATCTTGGCGACGCTCGGCTGGACGAAGTCCACGGCGCCCGCGGCGATCAGGCGCTCGAAGTCCATAAACGTCGAGACATTCTCTCCCGCGGCAATCGCGACGTTGCCGGTTCTCCGCAATTGAGCGAGGCCCTCGAAATTCTCAGGAGGCCAGATCGGCTCCTCGAGCCATTTCAAGCGGAACGTCTCAAGCTCCTTCGCTCTCGCTTGAGCTTCTTGCAATGTCCAGGGGCAGTTGACGTCGAGCATCAACTCCACATCGGGGCCGGCCTCCTCGCGCGCGGCGCCGATCGCCGGAAGCTCGATTTCGTGAAGCTTCAAGGAACGAAATCCGTTGTCGATGGCGCGCCGCACGTTTGCGCGCACGAGAGAGGGATCAGAATAGCGCATCAGACTCGCGTAGCAGGCTAGGTCCGCGGCGCCGCCATCGCCCAGAAGCTGATGCACGGGCGCATCGGCAGCCTTGCCCGCGATGTCCCAAAGAGCGATGTCCACGGCAGAAAGGCCATAGTACAAAGGCCCCGCTCGACCGAAGACATGCAGCTTCTTCTGGATCTCGAGCATCAGAGGAGCGATCCTTGTGGCGTCGCGGCCGATGCACGAAGGTGCGATCAGCTCGTCGACCGCCAACTTCGCCGACGTGACCGCGCGGAAGCCGAACGCCTCGCCCCAGCCTTCCAACCCCTGATCCGTCGTCACCTTGACGAGCAAGGAGTCCGCCGCCGGCAGGTCCTTGTCACCCCACGCGGCGGCATCGGATTTGTTGCCGGACTTGAAGGGAATTCGTATCGGGAAGGTCTCGACTTTGGCGATGATCATCGGAGCGACTCAGCCTCACCGGACTCGCTCAGCGTCCCTTGTGCCGCGGATCGTCCCCGGGGTTCAGGTATTCAAGGCCGAGCGGCCCGATCGCCGTCACCTGCGTGACGTACTCGCCCGATTTGGCCCAATGGAAATGCCAGGTCTCGCCGGGCAAAACGATGACGCTGCCGGGCGGATAAGCTTTCACCTTGTCCCCATCGAACCGATCGCCGAGCCCGATATAAAACACGCCGGACATGACCGTATAGATTCTGTCTTCCGGGTGCTTGTGCGGCATCAACTTCTCGCCTCCGGGGAGCTTCACTCGGACGACATACGGAGCGGGTAGCGTTGGGTCGCCGACGAGAACGGCAAGGCGAGCCGAGGGTGGGAACGCCGGGAACGATTTCCACTCGATCTCTTCCGGCAGTATCGATCTGAAATTGGCCTCTCCGGGCTGGTGCGGTCGAGCCATGGTCTGCTCCCTGTCAATTGAACGAGTCCGTGCTATCAGCGACCGCGGTTCCGGGCAATAGTGGGCGTCACTGAGCGGCAAGGGTCTTAAGGTAGGCGATGATATCAGCGCGGTCTGACGCACCAGGCACGCCGATCATCATGGTCGTGCCCGGGACCACCTTGGCGGGCGCGGCCAGGTAGTTTTCGAGTGTCTGGTCGTCCCAAACCTTCGCAAAGGCGACCATCGCCTTCGAATAATGAAAATTCGGAACCGTTCCGGCCTTCCGGCCAAAAACCCCCGCCAGTCCCGGACCGACCTTGTTTTCGGCCGTGGCGGCATGACACACGGTGCAGCGGGCAAACAGCGTCTTTCCGTGCACAGCATCGCCGTCGGCCCGAGCCGATCCCAACAAGAGCACCGACAGAACAAGGCCGAGGGGCAACGCGAGAGCGCGTGACATGATGACCTCCAAGCAAGAGATACGCACGCTCACGCGGGCTGCTTAAGCACGCTGCCGTCGATGGGCATTTTGCGCAGTCGCTTGCCGGTCGCGGCGAAGATCGCATTGGCGATCGCGGGAACGACGGCCGATGTCCCTGTCTCGCCCATTCCGCCCGGCGGTTCCGAGCTCTTGACGATGTAGATCTCGACGGTCGGCGCCTCGTTCATGCGGAGGACCTGATAGGTATCGAAGTTGGTTTGTTCGACCCGGCCGTTCTTGAGCGTGATCTCGCCATAGAGCGCGGCCGTGGCACCATAGATGATGCCGCTCATGATCTGTGCTTGCACCGTGTTGGGATTGACCACCGTGCCACAATCCATCGCGCAGACGACACGCCGGACGCGGACAGTTCCATCCTTGGCGACGTCGACCTCGGCAATCTGCGCCATGTAGCTGCCGAAGACGAACTGCAGCGAAACACCGCGGCCGCTCCCCTTGGGCAAAGCCTGTCCCCAACCGGCCTTGTCGGCGGCGAGATCCAGAACCGCTTTCGCGCGCGGCGACTTGTCGAGCAGCGCTCGACGATAGGCAACCGGATCCTGTTTCGCGGCGGCTGCCATCTCGTCGATAAAGCTCTCGGTCACGAACACGTTGTGCGAGGGACCGACGCTGCGCCAGAACGCCGTCGGAATGCCCGGGGGCTCCACACGCACATATTCGACATGGAAATTTGGCATGTTGTAGACCAGATCGATCGCGCCTTCCGTCGAGTCGGGATCAAGGCCATCCTTGAAGTACATCGGCAGCCATCGCGCGGTCACGGAAGAACCCGCGTAGCGGTTCTTCCAGGCCACTGGGTTACCCTTTTCGTCGAGCCCTGCGGAGATGCGGTCAAACCAATAGGGCCGGTACATGTCGTGCTGTATGTCCTCCTCCCGCGTCCACACGACCTTGACGGGACCATCGACATGCCGCGCAATTTGGACCGCGCGAACCGCGACGTCCTCCTCCAGCCGCCGGCCAAAGCCGCCACCGATCAAATGATTGTGGACGATGACCTTTTCCGGCGGCAGGCCCGCGGTCTTCGCGGCAAACGACTGGATACGCGCTATCGCCTGGGTGCCGATCCAGATTTCGCACTCATCCTTGCGTGAATGCACCGTGCAATTCATCGGCTCCATGGTGGCGTGAGCCAGGAATGGAACCTGATAGGTTGCCTCGAGCTTGGTGACGGCGCCCGCCATGGCTTTGTCGCTATCGCCGATGTTCTGCGCGACGGACCCCGGATTAAGCGTCGCCTTTTCGAGCTCGCTCAGGATGTCATCCGTGCTGAGCTTGGCGTGCGGACCGTCGTCCCACTCGATCACCAGAGCCGCGAGCCCTTTCTTCGCGGCCCCCATGTGGTCGGCCACCACGGCGACAGCATCGTCGAGCACAACGATCTGCCGCACGCCCTTGACCGCTTTCGCGGCGCTATCATCGACGTGCTTGACGCGGCCGCCGAAGACCGGCGATTGCGCAAGCGTCGCGATCTTCACTCCCAAGGGTCGTGCGTCGATACCAAAGATGGCCGTTCCATTGACCTTGGCTGGCGCGTCGAGACGCTTTGCCGGTGTTCCGATGAGCTCGAAATCCTCCGGCGCCTTGAGCGTGACACTCGCGGGGATCGGCATCTTTGCGGCGTCCGCCGCCAACTCGCCGTATTTCAGGCGCCGTCCGCTCGACGCGTGGACCACCTCGCCCGCCTGCGATTTGCAAGATTTCGCGTCGACGCTCCAGCGCGCTGCCGCGGCGGCGATCAGCATGGTCCGCGCCGTGGCGCCCGCCTCGCGGAGCGGCTTCCACGCACCGCGCATCGCATTCGAATTGCCGGTCGCTTGCACGCCCAGCATCGGATTGGCATAGAGCTTCTCGTCCGGGGGCGCATGCTCGAGCCTTACCTGCTTCAAGTCGACTTCGAGCTCTTCGGCGATCAGCATGGGTATCGAGGTATAAGTGCCCTGGCCCATCTCCACATAAGGCATGACCAGGACGACCTGGCCATCGCCGCCGATGCGGATGAAGGCGTTGGGCGCGAGGACGCCGGCGTCCGCCGCCTCGGCTTGGAGGTCCAAGAACGGGAGACGAAGGCTCAATATCAGTCCGCCGCCGACGGCCGCAGTTGTAGCCAGAAAACTGCGCCGCGATAGGCTTCCATCGGAAGCATTGGACGCGTTGCGATCGAGGATCATGGTCAGCCCCCCTGCTGCGCCGCTTGCTTGATCGCCGCGCGAATACGGCCGTAGGTCCCGCAGCGGCAAATGTTCCCGGACATTGCGTCATCGATGTCGGCATCCGTCGGATGCGGATTGCCGGCCAGCAGCGCCGAGGCCGACATGATCTGGCCCGACTGACAGTAGCCGCATTGAACGACGTCCACATCAAGCCAGGCCTTCTGAATCTTGGCACCAGCGGGCGTCGCGCCGATCGCCTCGATCGTGGCGATCTCGGAATTGCCGATACTATCGACCGTGGTGATGCACGACCGCGTCGCGGTGCCATCAATGTGAACGGTGCACGCACCGCAAAGCGCCATGCCGCAACCGAACTTCGTCCCGGTCATGCCAAGCACGTCGCGCAGCACCCATAGAAGCGGGGTGTCACCATCGACATCGACGCTATGAGTGTTGCCGTTGACTTTAATTGCGAAGGCCATGATGTCCTCTTCCTCTTTGCGATGGGGTCGGTGCGGCTTCAACCCTCACGATGGGCAATGGCGCATGAACGAACTCGTGTTGCTCCGCCACTTAAGCCTTGTGACAAGCGAAACGCGGTCCACACTTCGCCTCATCGGCGAGCTGGTTTTGACGTGACGACCAGATACTTAGCCGCCCGCGCCACCTTACTTCTTGAAATCCTTGACCATGATTTGAACGGTCGTGGTTGACCGAGTGACAAACGCGCCGTCGAGCCGCGCCAATGACGTGCGTTTCAGGTCAACTTTCTAAGTTATTGCGCGGCTCGGAAAAGGCAATGTTCCTTCTGCTTGAGCCGCTTTCCGGTTAGACGGGTTGCCGGTTGATCCAATTATTCACAACGATCGGGCCGACCCCAGATGGGAAGGTGCACCTAGGGCCGGCCCCGATACCTGACGGAGGAGTGCGCCGTCGGGATTTCCCGCGCGTTGGAGGAAGTCGTCAACCGCGGGCACGCCGGGCGCGCAACGCAGTTCACGCCCGGAAAGGTCGAACCGCCGCGGGCATCCGCGTATACGCTTTGCACTCCGCGCATCACGAGCATCGGCTCGCGATGCGCAATCGATTCATCCGAAGCTTACGGGCGTCACCAACGACACTGACACGAGGTTACGGATGAGGGGTGCCGTCTCGCGCTAGGCAGTGAAACGTCACCCAATCATCCGAACATCGCGGCAAGCTTTTTACGGTGGCGATCCGAAGCCGGGCCCAAATGCCGCGTACAGTTGGAACGACTGCACGCCGCTGGGATAGTGGGTACCGCTTATGTTGATGAAGCAGTTCGAACTCGCCCCATTGCCACAGACGGGGACGATCGTAGTAACGGGAGGCTCACCAGTTGTCACGCTCACGCTGGGAGGGTTGGAAGGCTCGTCGATCTGGACGCTGAGCGCACCGACGTTGTTGATGTCGGTCTCGACGAAATCGAAACCGGCGGCGACTTTATCCATCTGCTGATCGGTGAGAGGTTGCGGTTGCCCCGCCAGAGACATGCCAGCGAGGAATGGCAGCACCGCAAGGCCAAGAATGAACTTCTTCATGTGTTTCTCCTGTCAGGGGAGTGATGCGGCGGAATCCGAGTGGGCCGAGACAGCCGCCTCGAACAAAACGGAAGCAGCGGCAGCCTCTGAATACGCGGCGGCGAAGGCGATGCCGGGGATCGTGGTCTTGCTCCCATCGGCATTGGTGACCGTGAGGGTACTCACGGCATTGGTTGCGGTTTGCGTCGCCGTGAAGGTCAGGAAGTCGCCGAGCGCGAGGGCTGCGGCGTTCGCTGTCGCGGCGGCGCCGGCGGTGACGCCGTCCATCTGGTTGTCGGTGAGCGGCTGTCCCGCCTGAGCGGTGCTGGCGAGCGCAAGGAGGGATGCGCCCACGAGCAGAGAATAGAACTTCGTCATGGTTCGATATCCTTCCAAGGCTAACCTGCAGGTAAAGAGGGATTCGAGAGCCCAAGCGATGTGGTGGGCAGGGTGTTCGACGCGCTCGATGCCGCCTGCGCACCCGCGATCGACTTGAACAAGGTCAGGGTCGTCTCGCCATAGGTCGCTGTGACCGGGTGACCTGACGAGGTCGTGACCACGGCGACTTGGGCCACGGTTGCGGTAACCGATGCGACGATCTTGCCGAGCGCCTGCGCGTCAGAAGTCGAGAACGCCGCGAACCCCGCGGTCACCCCGTCCATCTGGTTGTCGGTGAGCGGCTGCCCTGCCATGGCCGTGCCGGCCATAAGCGGCGCAACGCCCAACGCAAGGAGTACCTTCCGCATGCCATCCTCCATACTGTCAATGCGGCAGCTCGGGACCATCCCGGGCTTGGTCGCAGTAGCCTGATTGCAAAAGAGCATCGGCGCGCTTCTGGCCGCGAATTTCCACGTCGGTGCTGTTCCCGAGCGCTACAACCCGGGAGTAAAGCCGTTGCAGAGAGCCGTGAGCTAACGCCAGCGTGTCAGGTCGCGTGCGCTTCAGAGCACCGCCACAAGCAAATGCCGGCGGCACTGTCGCCACCGCCGGCAAACGCCAAACACTTGTACTGCGGGCCTTGTGGTGCTGACATCTTCCGCCCAAACACGGGTGTCGCTCATAACGCTATCCGAAACGCTAGGTGCCTCTGGCAAGCCGATGCAAAGGTGCATTGGTCGTAATCACGCATGATCAAAGCGTACCGACTTCGGTTCGTCGGGGTGGCCGCGACCCACCCGCTTGGAGATGCCTCGTTCTCCGATTTGTCTTTTCCCGCGCGTGGCCCTACTCAAAAGGTATATGCGGAGGTCGCAAGTCGTTATCGCGGAACCGCTCGCCAACCGCCGCGCGGCGGCGGCGGCCCGAGTGTAATCCCCGATCGGGACATGACGGCGGTTCCCATCGTCCGTCTTGACGCGAGCCGTCATATGTTCGAGCGTCAGGTGCGTCGCGGGTGAAGTGCAACGGGAGGCCGGTCAATGAAGAGACCCCGCTTTTTCACAGCCTTATTCGCTTCCGTGCCGATCCTTGCGGCATCCATGCCGGCGCCGGCTCAAGACTACGGACTGGCGAAAGTGAATCCGGCTTCACTGGCAGAGCAAGATTTAGCAGCCGAGAGCCGCGGCGACGTTGCGGCGGCGCTTGCCTTGTACAGCGACGACGCGATCATCCAAAATGGGGGGCTATGCTGGACCCCTTGTGTCGGCAAGGCTGCGATCCAAAAGGAATTGGAGCGCCGCGTGGCGGCCAAGAACAAGTTCAAGATCGTCGGCGAATACGTGTCCGGCAACGTCGCGGTGGTCAAGACCGAGCTACAGATCGGCTATATCGAACAATCCGGCGTCGACCGGGTCGTCGTGTGGAATATTTACGAGGTGACGGGAGATAAAATCGCCGTTGCCACCTTGGTTGGTCAGCGCACCGACCCGCAAACGGCGCGCTTCATCGAGTGGCTGCGAACGCAGCCGAAATAGGCGCCCCTCGGAGTGCGATCCGGCAAATCGTGAGGGTATGCAGGTTCCGATTCAATCCGAAGGGAACCTGACCCGCGCAGGCCAAGCCATATCCGACTGCAGCGATGACCGACCGCGTTTTTATTTTACGTTTATCCAGGCATCTGAGCCCGTCAGCTTGACGGCCACGTCGGAAAAGTAAACTCGAAGCGGCTTGTCGTTGGCGGTCCCCCGGTGGTCCATCGAGATTAGGAGAGGACCGGCCTTCTTGTAGTCTGACCACTTCGCGATGACGACGAGGGGCTTTTGAGTGTCGCCACTGCGATAGACAAGCTGCTGCACCCGATTGTTGGAGCCGATGAAGAGTTCCCAGGTATCGCCCGCGCTATAGCCGCCCTCCGAGGGATATTTCACGACGATGCGTTTGGCAGAACCCTTTCCCAGCGGCAGTTTGTGCATGCCCGTATCTTCGACTTGGGCGCCGGTGTCCCAGCAAATATGGAAGGGGAGCACAAGCCAATACTGATCGTTGATGAAATTCGGGTCGATTTCCGACTGGACGTTGGCAGCCTGGCTGCCAAGTTGAGAGCGGTCGTACGTGACTTTTACCGGATTACCCGCCTTGTCTTTTCCGTCGAAGCTGACTCTGTCGGCTTTGGGCTCCCAGATCCACATCCTAGAGAGAGTGAGCCCGGGAGCAACTAAGTTGAAGGTGTATCTGATCTGCTCGATCTTCCCAAAGGAATCGAGACCGTAGGCCTTGGCGATTTTTTGGGCGATTGGCGCGCATGTCTGCGCCCAAGACCCCGTGGCAAAAAATAGCGTCCCGAAAGCTACAAACGCGATCTTTGTGATACGCGTGAAATTCGTCATGGAAAGCCTCCTTCGATTTTTCCTAAGCGCAGTTGAAGATCATCGCCAATCGCCGCCCGTGCTCGTTCTCCTGATCCAAGGCGCGACGAACCGCCGCGAAGGACTGAGCGAGCGGAAAGATGTCGGGGGTAACGAGCAGATCCGCATCCTCGGCGCCCACGGGGTGCCAATAGACGCCCTCGGCCGTGATGGTGACTTCGGGAACCAGATCCGCGCGCGCGAGCGCAACACCCTCCTCCGCGAAGCCCCGCAGGGCGGTGCGGCGGATCACGCGATCCTCTTGTGGAATCTGACGCGCATCAAGGAAGCGGCGAAACTCCTCGGCCTCATCGTCAGTAAACACGGTTGCCGCCAAGCGAACCCGAAATCCTTCCGCCGCGGCGCACTCGACACCCTGCCAGGCGCGGACCCATGTGCCCTTGCCGCGGTGGCGGTCGTGTCGCTCTGGCGTCGGGCTGTCGAGGCTGATCTGCAGCGTCACGCGATCTCGCGGCAGCGCTCGGAGGCTTTCGCGACGTCGCCCCGCCAACAGCATCCCGTTCGTGAGCACGGTCGTAGGCGCGGTTGCCGCGCAGGCCGTCAAGATCTCGGCGATATCCGGAAGCAGGAACGGCTCGCCGCCGGTCACGAATATTTCTCCGACGCCAAGCTCGGCGGCCTCGATCGCGATCCGCTTCACACGTTCGAGCCCGAGCGCGCGTCGCTGCGCCTTGGGGGATGATCGGACACAGCAATAGTCGCAACGCAGGTTGCAGTCGAAATTAGTATAGAGCCAGAGTCGCGACCCCACGGGACGCAGGCCCTCGAGCGGAAGGGGAGCCTCGCCGCATCGGACGACCCAGCGATTGCGGCCATCTTCGACACTCGCGTCGACGAGACTGTTGTGGGTGAAGCGACACCAAGTCTCGAGATCGACGCCGAGGCCCGCACTGCTGCCGACGACAGCGATGCGATCACCCGGACGAGATCGCCGCAAGATCGTGATCAACTCCGGCAGGAGGCCGGAGGCAAATGTCTTCGTTCCGGCGTCGAGCTCGAAGTCCGCCCTCATTGGCATGCGTCACACCATCGCTGTTCCTTTGGCCCTACTATGCCGGTCGCGTGAGGAATCCCTGTCGTGCCGAGGCTTCACGTAACGCATCGTATCCGTCGAGGTGCGGCGTCACCCATCGCTTGAGCCCCTCGGCCTCGAGCACCCGACGATGATCCGGATTTTCGTAACTCATCCCGTAGAGGGCGTCGGCGAACCGCTGCTCCAAAGACGGATCAAAATCGGGCCGCGCCGTGAACATGCAATGGTTATAAGGGTCCGACGTCCAAACATCGACCAATGCGCCTTCAGGAACCAGATGCCCGCTGCGCAAGGCTTGCCAAAATGGGCTTCCGATCGCGCCGGCATCGGCCCGGCCGTCAAGAACCGCGCGAACCACCTCCGTCTCGCTCGTGCCGGTGTCGCCATGTTTCCCGACGTCACTGTCGAACCGAAGTGGGCGGTAGTCGCGTCCCGCGAGCAAGTCTTTGCGCTCCAGAAAATGGACGGGAAGAATAGCAGCATGACCGCTATCGCGGCTCCCGAGCGCGAGGGTCCGGTCTCTCAAGTCTGCAAGCGTGGCAACCGGCCCGCCGGCGACCGCCACGATCTTGGTCCTCCAGTCGAGATCGGTGTCGCGCATCGCGATTGGTCTGCAGCGACGGTCGCTCCATGCCTCTGCCTGCAAATAGGCAAGGTTCGTGTTCCAGGCGATGTCAATTCTCGGGGCGGGATCACCGCGCGCGGCCAACAGCGCGCTTACCTGCGCCTCGTAGCTCTGAAACAGGACGACCTCGACGGGCAGACGCGCCTCTTCGTGAAAGTAACGCCGCATCCCCTCCCATATGGAAACCACTTTTGGGTCGTAGGCTACCGCGCCCACCCAGATTGTCCGGTTCATGGCAACCTTCCCGCTGTTTTGCACTCAGAACAAAGGAATGCCCAGGAGCGCTTTGGCGATGAATTCGCGCAGTACGTCGCCCGTCGGCGCCATGACGGCGCCCGCATGTGCATCCCGAAACAGACGTTCGATATTCGTATGCTTCGAGAATGCGGCGCCCCCGCAAACGCGCATCGCAGTCGAAGTAACGCTGATCGCTGCGTCTCCCGCCGCGGCCTTGCTTTCGAGCACGCGCAGCATCGTTGTGTCTCGCGGACGCTCCAGGTGATCGACGACATCATCGATGCGCACCGCGAGGCCGTCGGTCTCGACCTGCATCGTCGCAAGTTGTGCTCGCAGCGTCGGCAGGCTTTCGCCGAGGCTCTGACCGAGATGCTCGAAGCGGGCGCTCTTGAGATGGTTGACCGTCGCCGCGACCGCCGCACGGCAGAGACCCAAAGCCACGGCAGCAGTGCCGAGATTGAACAGCGGCAATATCACCTGAAGCATGGCTTCGAAGCCTGCCCCATCTTCCGTCAATTGACTTTCGGACCCAACTGCACAGTCCTCGAGCGCCATCGGTGCGGAGGCGTTCGCCCGCAAACCCATGCCGTCCCAAGGGCCCGCGACGGACAGGCCTCGAACGCCTGCCGGAACGAGATAAAGCGTCGAGGCCGTGGGGCCGGTGCCTTCGGGCGCGAGAGAGGAGACGACGTAGCTCTGCGCTTGGCCCGCGCTCGTGACCCAGGATTTTTTCGCGGTGATGCGAACCCCCGCGCCATTCCGGCGCGCCCGCGAAACCGGCGCCCAGAAATGGCTGCGGGATCCGGCCTCGCTGAACGCGAGAGTGGAGAGATGTCGCCCAGCGGCGATTTCCTTCAGGATTGGCGTGGTGGTCGCGGCCGCGCGAGCCTTGGCAACTGTCGCGGCGGCACTGGCGTGCATCAAATAGACCATTGCAACCGATGCGTCGGCTTCCGCGAGCGTCGCCACGACGGCCGCGAAGCTTCGCGGTCCAAGCGCGGACCCGCCGACATCGGCGGGCAGCATCAAACCGAGAAGCCCGGCTCGTCCGAGCGCCGTCACTGCTTCGGAAGAGAATTTTCCCTCTTTGTCATTTTGCCGAGCCGTCGGGGCGAGGACGCGATCGGCTACTTCCTTCGCGCTCGAAACCGCCGTGTCATGGATCATGGTGCCCTCGAATTAGGTTTCCCTGGTTTTGCTCGTGGTCGAGACGCCCGATTGACCGTTCTCCATCGGGGCGCAGTCCATCGCTACGTGAGCAGGCTGAGCACGACGTTGGACGAAGCGCCACGACCCCGCTCTCGCTCGCAGCGGTCGACAATGATCGCGTCGACTCCGAGGCTCCGGCCGTATTGATGGAGCGCGAAGATCAACTGCAACACGAGAAGGAAGAAGTAGGTCCACGGCCACTCGCCATCGGCGTTGTAGAGGCCGAGCCATAGATTGAGGATTTGCAGCGCCCCGATAAATCCCCAGAAGCGCACGAAGAAGCCGAGAATGAGAGACGTGGCTGTCAGCACCTCGAGGCAGTAGACTACTGGTGCAAAAAGTTGGAAGTGCGGCAGCACGATGTTGTTGACGAAATCGGCTTGAAGCGGAACCGACGCGGATTTCCCCAAGAGCGTCATCCAATAATAAAGCCCGGTGGAAGTCGGCTGGTCCGGGTGATCGGTGTAATAAGGCGGGAGTTTCCACAGCGTCTGCTGCCACCACATCGAGCCGATGAGAAGGCGAAAAATCCAGTCGCACAAATGGCGCAGCGTGCGTTGGTTTTCAATGTTGACCCAGGCATAGATGGCGATGGCGATGCTGCCCAAGATCAATAGCCAAAAGATGCCTGTCGTCCAGGACCACCCGAGGAGGAAATTCAGAACATCGGACAGCGGATTTGGCTTCATGGGACTGGTCCTCTGCTGCTCAATCTCGCGCGTCGACGGAGTTCGCGCGACCGGACCGCGCGAATGCGATGCGCACAAAGGTGGTGCCGATACGCGAGCCAGCCTTCAGCGTACCCATGACGGTTCCTGAAACTTTGGAGGCGCCGCCGATGCGCCGCCGATGCGCGACCGGTATCTCAAGGATGCGAAGCCCGGCCTGCGCGGCGCGCATTTGCATTTCCAGGTTCCAGCCATAAGTCATCTCGCGCATGCCGAGCTGATCGAGCGACGTCTTTCGGATCGCGCGGAAGGCGCACATGTCGGTGTAAGCGACCCCGTATAGCAGCCGCATCAGCGTACCGACGATGTAACCCGCCGCAACCTGCAGCGCGTTCATGCTGCCGGCTTCCCTCTCGCCTCGCGTCCGCGATCCGATGACGAAATCATGAGTGTCCTTCAGGATTGGCGCGATCAGCATTGGCACGAGTTCCGGCCGATCGCTGCCATCGCCGTCGAGAAAGACGATGATGTCGCAATCGTGCGCCGCCCGGGCGCCGGTAGCGCAGGCCCGGCCGTAGCCGCGCCGGCGCTCTTCGACGATGCGTGCGCCGGCGGCCTGCGCGCGCTCGACGGTGCGATCGACGCTTCCGCTGTCGGCGACGATGATGTCGTCGACAACATCGCGCGGGACGGCGCGCAGCACTTCCCCGATCGGTTCTTCCTCGTTGAGTGTTGGAATGACCAGCGCGACCCGCGGCCGCGGGGGACGCGTCGAGGAAGTGGGAAGCAGCGCTTGTTCCAGGGCCGACATCAGAGGCTCCAGCGCAGTCCGCACCGCGCGCAGGCCGATGGCGGCCTATCGGTCAGCAGCGCGCGGCGGAATTCCCGATAAGGTGCCCCGTTCCAGATCTCGCGGAGGCTCTGCTGAGTGGCGTCGCCGAGCGTAAAGCTGTCATAACCGCGCATCGAAAAGGGCGCGATGCAGCAGGGAAGCGCCTTCCCATGCGCGGTAAAGTACATCAGCGTCCAAGGGCGGCGGCAGAGCGACCACGGTTGGCCATCCTGCTGCCGCATAAGGCTCGTCCCGGGTTCGGTCGCGCCCGACGCGTTGAAGGCGATGCCCAGAGACTTCGCCAGATCCTCGGCCTCGCGGATGAGCAAGCCTTCCGCTGCATCGACTTGCTCGAACAGAGCCGATTCCGGCCGCGCCAAGCCCTGGCCTTCGGGAAAATAAACGAGACGCTGGAGATAGACCTCGCGTACCCCGGTGTCGCGAGCCAACCGTACGAATGCCGGCAGCTCGGCGATCGTCTCCTTAAGACCTGTCAGCCAGAGCGAGACCCGCGGCGCTTCGACCTTCAATTCGCTTTGCATGGTCGTGAACGCCCGCACGTTGCGCACGATGCGGTCGAACATGTTGCGTCCACGCACGCGCATGAAAGATTGCGGCGCGGCGGCATCGAGCGAGACGCGGAGCTCGTCCAATCCCGAATCGACGAGCTCTTTTCCTTTGCGGCGGGTGAGCAGCGTACCGTTCGTGTTGAACAGCACGTAAGTGCCGCGATCCTTCAGGTAGCGAATCATGCGGGAGAGTTCGCGCGTCATCATCGGCTCGCCGACGCCATGCAGGACAACGCGGGCAATACTCGGAAATTGATCGACGATCTCGGTAAAAAGTTTCCAGCTCATGTCGGCTGGCGGCTCGAGGTCTTCGAAGGTACGGGGACAAGTGGTGCAGAGGAGATTGCAGCGGTTCGTCGTCTCGATATAGAGGCACACTGGCTCAAGCGCCGCCATCGGACCGCGTGTCTCTTCGATATGCTCGAAATACCGCGACGGATTCAGCGGCCGGCCCGCAACGGTGGTCGTCTCGGCGCTCATGCGTCCACCCTGATCCACCGAGTGCCGGCACGCGCGGCAAAGCCATGCAGCAGGTCCAAGCAGGCGAGTACCGCAAATGGACCGTAGATCGCGGCTTCGTACGCCAATCGAGCGCCGTGCGGATCGGGCCCGCCCGGCACGAAATAGAGCAGCGGACTAGCCACCGTCAGATATAGAACCGACGGGTAGGGCACAAAGCAGAGAAAAGGTACGAGCCAAACGAAGTACCAAGCATAGTGCGGCGACAGGAGAACCGTTGCCACGACAGCCAAGATTGTTGCCGGTGTGATGTAGTCAGCAGCGGCTTTGTCCCTCAACACGACATAGCCCCCGAGCGCCGCCATGACGGCGGCGGCCAACGCCAAATACGGCGTCGCGCCCAGTTCTCCGATTGGCGCCACCCTCTTCAGGAGGTTCCACAGAAAGAACCCCGAGCCCGTCGCCAGATCCTCTTCCTTGAGGTAACCGGGCAGAAATCCGAAGACCGAACCGCCGACGCCAAGGAACGGCACGTAGGCGGCGACTGTTGTCGCCAAGGCAGCGGCCGGCAGCTTCCAGTCCCATCGCCGGTAAAGCGCCGGTAAAATGACCGCCGGCAAGAATTTCACCAGGGCGGCAGCGGCGAGCGCGCTTCCCGTGAGCCACATCGCATCGCGTCGCCGCGCCCAGAGCGCGAGCATCACGAAAGTCACGGCCGCAGCGTCGATATGTCCGCTTCCCGAAAATTCCCAAAGCGCCAGCGGATGCCAAGCGTAGATGAGGATGCGCTCGCGTGGGAGGTTGAAAAGCGTGAAGAGCCGAAGCAGCAGAACGATGGTCGCTACCTCGGAGCCGACCATCATCGCCCTCATCCAAGTCAGAGATTCGCTGACGCGAGTGGCAATGAGAAAGACATACTCCGCGACGGGCGGATAGATCGTCGGCGCGTAGGTGCTGCGATTGACGTTCGGAAAGATCACGTCATCGCGCAGCGCCGCGAGGTGCGGGTCGACCGGAATGTAGCGATAAGGGTTGATCCCCGCGGCCTCCACCCGGCCATCCCAGATATAGCGGTTGATGTCATCCGAGAGATAAGGCAGAGCGAGCAGAACGCCGAAGCGCATCAATGCCGCGACCGCGAGCACCGCAATGAGAGCGTTTCGAGAAAATCCGCCGCGCCATGTCAGTGCAACGGCAAGCAGGTAGAGCATGCCTTGGGCTAGCGCGAGCACGATGAAGCTGTCGTGGGCATTCTCGCGCTGCAGCAGCAGACCGATGCCGGTCAGGACCAGCATCAATGCACCGATCGCAATCAACGTCGGGCTCCGCCACCCGCCGACGCTCATGGCGAAACCCGTTCGATCGCAATCCCATCGATCCCAAAGCGCTCGCCGCCTCCCGATGCGATCAGGCTCCGCACATAGGCGCGGGTATTGGGCGCCGCATATCCCGGCCGGATACAGCCTTGCGGCTGCCGGCCGGCGAGAATTTCACGGCACAGCCAGCGGAGCGACTCCGCATCGTCCACGTCGTACCATGGCGAGAGTGTCACGACCCCCAAGCCAATGCTTCGGGCGCGATCGAGAGTCTGGCTGAACACGCGTTCCGTGCTCCAGGCGATGTCCTCGAAGAGTCGCCGGTGCGGCTGCTTCAGGCCGATCAGGTAATAGCCGCCGTCGAGAGCGGGTCCAAGCACGACACGATCGCCCGGCGGCCGCAGCGCCTCGACAGCCTCGAGGAGGATCGAAGTCGGGAGCGTCGGACTGTCCGCGTTGACGAGGCACGCGGCGCCATGGCCCACGCCCAACAGATCCTCGGCAGCATGCAGAAGGCTGTGACCCAAGCCAATTCTGCGCGGTGGCAGCAACCTGATCCTCGGGTGAACGAGTTCGCTGAACAAAGCCTCGGACCCCGGCGGCGAATAGGCGATGAAGCCGGAGGCCGGCACGCTTTCGCACACCGCCAAAAAATTGGCGGTGATGTCCCTCAGAAAACACGCACTGAGTATCGCCGCTTCTTCCAACTCAAGCGGCGGGACGAGACGGGTCTTGACCTCGCCATTGCGCGGCGCCTTGGCCATCACGGCTAAGGCGCAGACGTCGGGGCGCGGCTGGTCAACGCTCACTCCTGCTCCTCCCTCGAGCGCTCGCGACGGGCCGTCTCCTCGTCGTTCGCACGGCCTTGCCAACAGGTTACGGTGCCTTGAGTCCGGATAGAAGACTGTTACCCTGGCCCCTGCGCTTAGCTGAGTCCGCGAGGCGTCAAGCAACGCCTTCTCCTCAAGAACTAATGCACCTCTCGGGAGTGGCAACCTGCTCGCCTCCACAATGGCGAGGCACACCACGTAGGGACGAGCGCGAGGATGGCGTGGTGGGAAAGCGGCGCGCACCACCGCTCCGGCACCAGCGTGCACGCGTCGGAAGATATTTGTTTTGCTTTCAACTGGTTACGGGATAGCGAGGGCCTCGACTCCGGTACCCCCCGTAATGGTCATGGCGTGTGTCAGCAGCCCCTCCGCACCTCTATGCCGCGATCCCCTTTCTTTCTTTCCTCCGGTCCAGTAATCGAGGGGCAAAAGCGGCTCACGTCCGGCGAGCAAACCTTGGCCAATTTGCGTGGGCCCTCCGGTGCGGGGAAGCCTCAGCGCGCACCGGCGGCGTTTTCCGGTTTCGACGCCACAATGCCGAGCCGAACCAATCTAGATGCGCCCAACCGCTTCTGGAATGTCGGTGCGGTTTGAAAATCAAACCAGTCAATTTGACAAACACGAATGCGATGAGAGCGAGCACAGCAAAAGGCGTTAGCAAGAGCAGTCCGCTAACACCAGATGTTGCCGGCGGTTCGGGAAGGCCGTCCGCGTCAATACGGATATCAATTTCCGGTGACTCTGATGGAGATCCTGTCGCATCAATGGTCAACATTTGCTTCCTTGCAGGGGAATCCAACTCGGGAAACCCTAGACCGGCAAGCGTGTGTTCCACGTTCATCGGCGAGGCGGCATTCAACTCATCAGTCGGATCTAGGCTTGGTTCCAGTAATGTGGAAAGCAGCCTCACTGCGTCTATCGTCGCAAGGGATCCAAATTCGGAATCCGCGAGCGATTGTCGTGCATCCGTCGCCATAGCAGTCGCCACTGCATTGGAAGCGTCGATCGGGTCAGCACGGCCTGGCATTGCCGTGAATAAGATCAGCGCGGAGGCAGTGGTGATCAGTCGGACGGTCATCTAAACCTACAGTCACAACTTTCGGAATTCATGTGGTGGATGCGGCATGTTCAACGCATTGGCGGGGGGTTGCATGTTAAAGGCGCAAGAGACATGGGTGGCTCGATCACCGAAGGCGACCAGCAGTGCGTGAGCTAACTGAGTCAATAGCTGAGATACAGCATCGCGTGCGCGTCTCAATGCCCGGAGCCGACGCGGCTCTCGCGCAGATGGCGCAAACGACTACCTCGATCGTGGCTCCCAACTACCTCTATCGTGGGTTCCGACTACCCCGAGCATGGCTTTCGCACTAGTTAGCTTGGAAGGTCCAGGCCAACCGGGCGCCAACCGCGAGGCGGCGGCCCCGAGAGCCGAGGCAGATGCCCTCGAATGAGGAGACCAAGATGTCCATCAATCTGCATGCAGAGCGACTGTACGACCAGATCGAGCTCGTACGGGGAGTGGGCAGCCGTCAGCGCGGTCAGTTGTGCATCATGTCTTTCGTGGCGCTTCTCGCGGGAGATCGTCATACGGATAGACCACGTACTGTGTCACCGTTTATCAGAAACTTCGCCATTCAACTGAATGATGGCGCGCCGGATCGAATGCGTGCCGACCTGAAGCCATTTGCGCCGGGGATCATCGGGACCAGCGATGGTCACGATTTCGAGCGAGCGGCGCTCCTCTTTCGAATGGTCGAGACCGAGATCCTTCCGAGAGCGATGAGCGACTTTCTGAATAGTCGTGAATATGCCCTGTTCGAACTCAGCAACAAGAGCCCCCTGCTCCGCGTCTCGGCGATGTGGTGCGATAGCCGCCCGAGCGATTGTATCGCGTCCTGTTTCCGAGCTATCCGCGACGAACACGAACGCGGGGATTGTCTGTCGCTGGCGACAAGAGCCGGAAAGCTCCTGGTGACTCTGGTGCAGTGCGCGCCGCATTCGGCCGCGCGGCAGTGGTACTGGGCGAAGGCCCTTGAGCTGGTGGATCGCCTCTGTGAGATTGGCGCGGATACAAGACAAGACGGGGAGAAGGCGGCGTCAATAACGAAGCAACACAGTGCGCTCGCACCACCCGCAACCCCGCACTTATCGCCGGAGAGTGTCGCGCGGCGACCGATGCAGAAAATTTCGCATATGCTTCGGAGCGCGCTCGAACTCATAATCGCGTAAAAGCACGATCCACAAAGTCATCGCGCGTCACGTACGAGTGCCCTCGGGACTCAAGAATTTCCCCCTCGAGGCGCGCGTCCACGAACTGAACTTGCGCGAATTAGGCCCCGACACTCAGCGGACCTGTTGGAAGAGGCTTTGTGCAATATTGCGGTTCAGCCACCGCGCGCCGTTCGCAAGTCTCAAATATGGATCGGATGGCCTAAAGCCCTAAGCGCCGCTTCCAAAAAGCCTTCGCTCTCAGTCGGATGAGCATGAATTGTCGCGGCAATGTCCTCGAGCCGCGAACGCATCTCGAGCGCGAGGCTGAAGCCCGCGGACAATTCGGCGATCCCGGTACCCACGGCTTGAATGCCGAGCACGAGATGATTATCGGCTCTGGCGACGACGCGGATGAACCCTGCCTCGCTGCCCAAGGTCATCGCGCGGCCATTTGCCTGAAAGGGAAACTGCCCTGTCTTGACCTCGATGCCGGCGTCCTTCGCCTGCTCGGGCGACAGGCCGACCGTCACTAGCTCGGGATCGGTGAAGCAAATTGCGGGGATGGAAACCTTGTCCCAGGCGCGTCTCTCGCCGGCGACGATCTCAGCCACCATTTCGCCTTGCGCCATCGCCCGGTGCGCCAACATCGGTTCACCCGTCACGTCCCCGATCGCGTAAACGTCGCGCATGGAGGTCCGACATCTGTCGTCGATGCGAATGAACGAGGCGTCCATATCGAGGTCGATCGCGTCGAGGCCCCACGCCGCGGTTGCCGGCTTGCGTCCGACGGTAACGAGGATTTTGTCGGCGGCCAGCGTGACCGCCCGCCCGTCGGCGGTCTCGACGGCGAGGCCATCGTCTTTTGCCGCAGGGCCCTTTGCCTTGGTTCCCGTGAGCGTTTCGATGCCAAGCTCACGCAGCCGATTGGCGACGGGCCGCGTCAACTCTGCGTCGTATTGCGGAAGAATGCGCGACTGCACTTCGACGACGGTGACCTTAGCCCCCATCTTCGCGAAGGCGGTTCCGAGCTCCAGGCCAATGTATCCGGCACCCACGACGACGAGCTTGCCGGGCAGCTCCTTTAGCGCGAGCGCCTCGGTCGAGGAGATAACCTTGCCGCCGAACGGAAGAGAGGGGAGTTCGACAGCCTCCGATCCCGTCGCGATCACGACCTGCTCGGCACGGATCGCCTGCAGGCCTGTTTCAGTCTCGACTTCGATCGTCTTTCCGTCGCGAAACCGGGCCCAGCCCTGCACGACCTTTACTCCCGCTCTTTTCAGCAGGCCGGCAACGCCGCTATTGAGTCGACCCACGATGCCTTCCTTCCAAAGCACGGTCTTGGCGAGGTCGAGCGTGGGTCTGCCCACGTAAATGCCGAGCGGACTTTTACCCTCGGCGATCCGCACAACCTTTTCGAATTCTTCTGCCGCGTGAATCAGGGCCTTGGATGGAATGCATCCAACATTGAGGCATGTTCCGCCCGGCTTTCGCGCTTCAACCACGACCGTGTCGATGCCGAGCTGACCCGCGCGGATCGCACACACATAGCCGCCGGGCCCGGCGCCAATTACCAGTAGCTTGCAGGAGATGTCTTTCACGGCTTCACTCTTCCATGAAGATAAGTGCGGGCGTCTCCAGAAGCGCCTTGATGCGTTGGACGAACCGCGCGGCGTCCCAGCCGTCGATAACGCGGTGATCAAAGCTCGACGACAGATTCATCATTTTCTTGGGGACAAAGCTCGAACCGTTCCAGACGGGACGCACCGCGATCTTGTTGACGCCAATGATCGCGACTTCGGGGTGGTTGATGATCGGCGTCGTCACGACGCCGCCCATCGCGCCAAGGGAGGTAATGGTAATTGTCGAGCCGCTGAGCTCTTCGCGCGTGGCCGTTCCAGCTTTTGCCGATTCAGACAGTCGGCTCATCTCCGCCGCGCAAGCCCAGAGATCGAGCGCCTCGACATGCCGGACAACCGGCACCATGAGGCCTGCCGAAGTTTGCGCCGCTATCCCGATGTGCACCCCGGCATGCACATGCACCACACCCGCGCTATCGTCGTACAACGCGTTAAGATTGGGCTGCTCCGCAATCGCTTGCACCATCGCGCGCATCAAGAACGGCAGCAGCGTTAACCTCGGCTGGTCCTGTCGCTTCTGCTTGTTGAGCGTCGATCGGAGGTCTTCCAGGTCGGTGACGTCGACCTCTTCGACATAAGTAATGTGGGCGATATGAGAATTGGCGACCGCCATCTTCTCGGCGATCCTGCGGCGAAGACCGACCAGCTTGACGTCATCGATGGCAGTCCTAACCTGAAGGATCGACGATCTCGTGGTCGCGGGACCACGAGAGATGAACGCATCGAGATCCTCGTGAGTGATGCGGCCGGCAGGACCCGTCCCCGGCACTTGTCGCAGATCGACCCCCGCCTCTCGCGCTCTCAAACGCACGGCCGGCGCCGCCAGCGGCTTCTCGCCTTCGCGACGAGGAGCCGCACGGAGGAACCGCTGTGACGGGCGGATATCGGGTGCTTCTCCCGGTTCGACACTGAGCGCCGGAGCCGCCGAGGAGGGATGCTCTACCACGTTGCTCGGGCGCGGCTTCGGCGGCCCGGGCGATGGAGCCGGTTTGACGGCGGGAGAAGGCGTTGCCTTCGGCAATTTCTCCGCTTGACCCGCCACGGAATCCTTCTCCTCGCCCGCGACCTTGAGACGGACAAGGTCGGAGCCGACCGCAACCAGGTCACCGACCGCCGCCCCCAGCCAAATGACCTCGCCATTCACCGGCGACGGGATTTCCACCGTTGCTTTGTCGGTCATGACCGCCGCCAGCATGGTATCTTCCTGGACCAGATCGCCGACCTTGACGTGCCATTCGACCACCTCGGCTTCGGCGACACCTTCGCCAACATCGGGCAGCTTGATCACGCGCTCGGCCATCTCACTGCTCCATCGCCGCGAGCAGCGCGCGTCCGACGCGCGCCGGACCGGGAAAGTAATCCCACTCTTGCGCATGCGGATACGGCGTGTCCCAACCTGCGACACGGATGACGGGCGCTTCCAATTGATAGAAGCAGGTTTCCTGCACGAGCGCGGAGAGCTCCGCGCCGAATCCCGACGTCAACGTCGCCTCGTGAACGACCACGCATCGGCCCGTCTTGCGGACAGACGCTTCAATGGCCGCGAGATCGAGCGGCAGCAGCGTGCGAAGATCGATGATTTCCGCGTCGATACCGATATCGGCAACGGCGGCCTCCGCGACATACACCATCGTTCCATAGGCGAGTATGGTGAGCGCGGTGCCTTCGCGCCGAACGGCGGCCTTTCCGAGAGGCACCATGTAGTGGCCGTCGGGAACCTCACCAAGCTCGTGCTTCGACCAGGGCGTAATGGGCCGATCCGCCCGACCGTCGAAGGGGCCGTTATAAAGCCGCTTTGGTTCAAGGAAAATCACGGGATCGGGATCTTCGATCGCGGCTATCAACAATCCCTTTGCATCAATCGGATTGGACGGCACCACCGTCTTGAGGCCGCACACGTGAGTAAAGAGAGCCTCGGGGCTCTGGCTGTGCGTCTGCCCGCCGAAAATCCCGCCGCCCGTCGGCATTCGCACCACGAGCGGACACGTAAACTGGCCATTGGAGCGATAACGCAATCGCGCCGCCTCCGAAACGAGCTGGTCGTATGCGGGATATACGTAGTCGGCAAATTGGATCTCGACGCAAGGGCGAAGCCCATATGCGGCCATCCCCACGGCCGCTCCCACGATCCCGAGCTCGCTGATCGGCGTATCGAAGCAGCGGGTCTTGCCGTATTTCGCTTGCAATTGCTGGGTGGCGCGAAAGACTCCACCGAAAAAGCCCACGTCCTCGCCGAACACGACCACGTTTTCGTCGCGAGCCATCATCACGTCCATGGCGTCACGAATAGCCTCGATCATGGTCTTGCGGGGCATCTCTCAAACTCCCGCCTGCTGGCGTTGGCGACGCAAATGCGGTGGCATTTTCTCGTAGACGCCTTCGAACATATCGCGGACCGAGGGCCTGCCGCCGGAGTGCAGCGTACCGTGACTTTCGGCTTCTTTCTGGGCGGCAATGACGACGTCCATCACGTGCGCTTCCTCTTGTTTGTGGCGTTCCTCCGACCAGACACCGCGCTCGATCAAATGATTCTTGAGCCGGATCACGGGATCGCCGAGTGGCCAAGCATCGGATTCGGTCTTGGCGCGATAGGCCGCAGGATCATCGGAGGTCGAGTGCGCGCCCACTCTATATGTGACGTATTCGATCAGAGTGGGACCGAGGTTGCGGCGCGCGCGCTCGGCCGCCCATTTGGCGACCGCATAGACGGCAAGATAGTCATTGCCGTCGACTCTCAGCGCCGGGAGACCGAAGCCCAGACCCCGCGCCGCGAAAGTGCCCGAGCTGCCGCGCGCGACACCTTGGAAAGTTGAAATCGCCCATTGATTGTTGACGATATTGAGCACCACGGGAGCCTTGAACGTTGAGGCGAAAACGAGTGCGGCGTGGAAATCGGACTCCGCGGTCGCGCCCTCTCCGATCCAACCGATGGCGATCTTCGTGTCGTTCTTGATTGCGGAGGCCATGGCCCAGCCGACCGCCTGAATGAACTGGGTCGCCAGGTTTCCCGAGATCGAAAAGAATCCATGCTCTCTCGACGAGTAGAGAACCGGTAGCTGACGGCCCTTCAGCGGATCCCGCTCATTGGAGTAGATCTGGCACATCATCTCGACCAGCGAATAGCCACCGGCGATGAGCAGGCCCGCCTGGCGGTAGGTGGGAAAGTTCATGTCGCCGGGCGAAATTGCCTTGCGAACGGCGCAACTAATGGCCTCCTCACCCATATGCTGCATGTAAAAGGACGTCTTGCCCTGCCGCTGGGCCATCAACATACGTGCATCGAAGGCCCGCAGGGTCATCATGTGACGGAGCCCTTCGAGCAATTCGTCGTCGGTCAAAAACCCGGCCCACGGGCCTACCGCTTGGCCCTCCCTGTTCAGCACGCGAATGATCGAAAACGCCAAGTCGCGGATGGTTTTCGGATCGACGTCGACCTCGGGCCGCGCCACCGACCCCGCTCTTGGAATCGAAACATTGGCGAAATCGGGAGTTCCGCCGGGCCGAACCGCCGGCTCGGGTATATGGAGCGCCAACGGGGCATAGTCGGTCATCTTTTGCCACCTCCCTTTTAGCCCTGCTCATAACGCGCAACTTATCGGCCAGGGAACACCACGCGCGTGAAAGGCAATTTACGCGCAAGACCTCATTTGCGCGAATTGGACAACCGTCCATCATCAGTCATGCAACTTTGCAGACATTCCTGCCGTTTTTCCAGAAGAAGCAGGGCGCATAGGAAGAGCCCACCCAAGGGATAGACGGGGCTCTCGCGCAAAAAGCGCGGGCAATCGCCGTCGCCATTCTGTTGACGAAGCGCCGGGCTTGGCGCGACAGACGGCCTGACCGGCGCCGGCGCAGCCAAGTGGAAAGCTCGCACACTTCACGTGCGGCCGGCATCACTCGAGGATAGTGCTGCACTAAGGCTCAGAGTGCGCGGCGAGGCAACACGCCTCAACGAAAGGCGAGCTCCTCGGACGCTTCGGGCTTATCACGAACGCGGTGCAACAGGTACTCCCATGCCTCAGTGTCTTCCGCGAGGTATTGCTTGACCAAGGCCACGCATCGCGATTCATCTCCGCCGCCGTCCACCCACGCTCGCTTAGCAGCCGCGCGAGCGCGCTCACTCACGGGCCGTTCCATTTTGCTCGGTTTGTTGCGTCTTCCCAACAGTTTTGCGATCCGATTGGCCATGATAGCGGGGGAATCAGTCTTGTCGCTCATCGCTTTGCCTTCGCTTAGCTCTTCGCGTGGCCAATGTGGTTGGTGTCTCGACAAGGCGCAATGTTAGGTGGCATTGGAGTTGATTCAGGCGTGTCAAACCTGTGAGCGGATCACAGCGGGATTCTCCGAGCTCTACCGCTCGACAGCAAGGCGCACGAATTCTCGCTTCATGGTGTTGAACTGGGCGAGATAGATGGACACGTCCTGATCGCCGCAGCGTTCGCCGGGTACCAACTTAAAGCCGCGGCGCGTGAAGGCCTCGGCGGGACCCGGGCCACACAGATAGATAATGGCAGCGAGATCCTGCTTCTGCTCCGGATTTGCGCCGACGTTCGGTCCGTGCGAAAGAATCGCGGTAAGATGCGTTTCGAGGAACACCGCCGCCAGCTCGACGGCATTGCTCGGCAGGACGCGAGTATAGAAGCCATTGAACCAGCAATCATCCTTGACCACGTGCTCTCGGATGCAATAGCGCCGCGCGTCGGCGAAGGCCGCATCGGTCATTTGAAACATGCCGACGGAGCTCGAGGCCGGCCCATATATCCGAAAGGGATCCCAGGCCAGTTGCCAATGCCAATAGGTATGAGCCAGCGGGTCACCCGCGCCCTCCACTTGCGCCAACGCCGCCAAGACCTCGGGAGTTATGTCCTCAGTGGAGTAGGTGCGAAAGAGCGCTCCGTAGCGTCGCCAAGTTTCGCCGGGCGTTTTTTTGCTGCCGCCGGCGAACCATAGCAGTTCGGTTGGCTTGCGGGACATCTGGTACACAAGGTTAGCCGTCAATAGGGCTGCGACCAGTGATACCGCCACGACGACGATTTGAAGCGCCGGCGGCGCGGCACTGAACTTCTGCAGGGTGCGACGCACGCGCTTGCGCAATCGGCGAGGTCGACGATGCAGGCGCCCCGCCCTGCCCTGACGAAGCACAGGAAACAGCCGAGCCATCACGATCAGACTATCCCGAGGTGCAGGAACAAATTGCACCAGACATCGTCCAACGGCCGGGTTTGACCCCTAAAGTGCATTCCGCGTCACCTCGAATAAATCTTACCAATAAACGCTCTCGGCCCCAACGGAGAGGGAGGACATGACCGTACTCCGCACGGCGGGTTCATGAAACCCACCGGCCATCGGACCGCCCGAAGAGACGGACTGGGGAGCTTCAGAGTAAAGTCGGTGATCCGCGGTATGGAGCGGGGGCGAGAATGGCCAGCGAACTCACCTTCAAGGACGAGGCGGCGGCGGAGTATGATCATGCTTTCGCGCATGTCACGGCGTACTTCATGCCCTTTTTGTTGCGTGCCGCCCGTCTTGCGCCGGGCATGCAGGTCCTTGATATAGCGACGGGCACTGGGCTCTCCGCCGAGGCGGCCCTCGCCGTCGTCGCCCCGGCTGGCCACATCACGGCCGCCGACATCTCCCCGGCCATGGTCGAGAGGGCGCGCAAGCGTCTCGGGAAAGCGCCGAATGTTTCGGTCTCGGTCGAGGACGGACAGGCGCTTTCATTCCCGGATGAGAGTTTCGATACGGTGCTGTGCAATCTTGGACTGATGTTCTTTCCCGACCCGGTGCGGGGTCTGTCGGAATTTCGCCGCGTCCTCCGCCCTGGCGGCCGCGCGGCCGTCTCTGTCAATACGGTGGTGGAGCGCTCTTACAATCATCAGATCAACGTCATGATAGCGCGGTATGTACCGAGCTTGACGGAGGCTATTACGCGCACTTTCGCGCTCGGCGAAGCTTCAAAACTCCGGATGCTTTTCAATGCGGCTGGCTTCGCTGACTTCGAGACCGATACGGTGAGGCACACCTTCATACTGCCGTCGTTCGATGCCTTTTACGGTCCCTTTGAGCGCGGCGGTGCTTCCACTGGTCAGGCGCTGGCCCGACTCCCCGAGGAAATACGCCGCGCGATACGCGAGGAGGCGCGGCGCGACCTCGCTGACACTGGCGGACCTATCAAAGCGGAAGCGGAGTACCGGATCGCCAGCGGCCGGCGCTAGAGCAGCAACCTTCAGTGCATCAGCATCGCCGCGCAGTTCATGGTGCACTGC
This sequence comes from Allostellaceae bacterium, assembly GCA_035517495.1. Lineage (GTDB taxonomy): Bacteria > Pseudomonadota > Alphaproteobacteria > ATCC43930 > CGMCC-115725 > DASZHJ01. The sequence continues at coordinate 146,969 of DATIYT010000047.1, forward strand.
AAATGCAGGGGCCGCCCGGGTTCACCGCGTTCAGCGGTACTCCCACATATACCTGGAAAGGATTTTGCCCAGATGGCTGCGTGAACGTACTCGGAGGATAATTATCCCTGCTGACCAACGGTGGGGGAGGCCCAGGCGCCGACGTTTGCGCGGCTAGCGCCTGAAACACCTGAAGGTCCTCGGGGGTCGGGCCGGAAAACGCCTCGAAGCCGGCGGTCACTCCGTCCATCTGATTGTCGGTGAGCGGCTGGGCTGCCATAGTCGTACCGGCCATAAACGGTGCCACGCCCAGCACAAGAAGAATTTTCCGCATGCCATCCTCCTTCTGTCGATGCGGCAGCAAGCGAGTTGGCTGATAACATCTAATTAAAACAACCAATTGCGGTAGGGACGCAAAGGCGCATCAGTCGTAATCGGATGCTCCTTTCGTGCGGAGAGCGAGCCTGATTAGGTATCGGCCGCGTCGGACAGCCGCGAGTGCGCGGGGAGTTTCCTCCTGACGATTTTGCCAAGTATAAAGAAACGCTGCGCAAAGCCGGTCCGCCCGGGTGAGCGGCGCCGTAGTGCATCTGTGACGTAGACGACACTCAGCAGTCGGAGAGCAATGATGAAGGCAATCCGCGCTCATTCTTTTGGCGGGCCCGAGGTGCTCCAACTGGACACCGTTGATGATCCGGTGCCTGGCCCGGGCGAGGTCGTGGTCGAACTTCGTTCTGCGGGCGTCAACCCCGCCGATACCTACATGCGCAGCGGCACCTACGCCATTGTGCCAAAGCTGCCTTACATCCCCGGTGGTGATGGCGGCGGCATAATTTCCGCGATTGGTCCGGGTGTCACGGAGCACAAAGTTGGCGACCGAGTGTTTGTCGGCACCGCGCTCAGCCTTGATTTGACCGGCTGCTATGCGGAGAAGGTTAAGCGCAAAACGTCCGAGGTGCTGTCGCTTCCTAAGGGGATTACTTTTTCCCAGGCAGCGACCTTCGGCGTGTCGTATCCCACCGCCCATTATGCACTCTTCGAGCGCGGCCGGGCGCGACGCGGTGAAACCGTCTTCATACACGGCGCCAGCGGTTCCGTTGGCTCTTCGGCGATCCAGCTTGCCAAGCGGGCCGGTCTGACCGTGATCGGCAGCGCTGGCACATCGAAAGGGCTGGAGCTTGTCCGTGCAGAGGGCGCCGATCACGCGGTAAACCACGCCGCAGAGGGCTATATGAAAGACGTGCGCGGTTTCACGGGAGGCAGGGGGCCGGAACTCATTCTTGAGATGCTCGCTAACGTCAACCTCGCGGCCGACATGGACGTCGCGGCGAAATTCGGCCGGATCATCGTAATCGGCAATCGCGGAGAGATTACGATCAACCCGCGTGTCGCCATGACGAAGGAACTCGACATTCGCGGCATCGTGCTTTTCAACGCGACAGCAGCACAGATGAGGCCAATGATGCTGGACATCCTCGCCGGGGTGGCGGAGGGCTCGCTGCGTCCGGTAGTCGGCCGTGAGATGCCACTGTCGGAAGCGGCGGCGGCGCACCGTGCCGTACTGGAGCACGGCGTTGATGGAAAGATTGTATTGGTGCCCTAGCCCTAGCGCGTTCCCGCTGTCGGGGAACCTGCGCCCATGGCCGCCTCTCGAATCCCGTGGCTACGAACAGCCCGGGACCGGCGGCCCGCGATAGTCGCTGCCGCCGGGGCGGTTTTCATGAAAGGCGCCGGCTGTCACGGACGTCGGCCATGCCGTCTCAGAGCAAATGGAGCCGTCCGTTTCCCGACGAACGAAGCGATCAGTGACGTCATGGACAAAAAGAGAAAGATGAAGGCCAGAGTCTCCACGATCTGTGCGGCACCAGCCGAAATATCACCAAATTCCAGTACCGCCGCGAAAATCGCAGCAAAGAAAAAGGCAGCGGCCCAACCCAACATGCAGACTTCCTGTTGCCGGCCTGGTCGGCATCACAGACATAAGTCGGCGCCGGTCGATTGGTTCCCGATTGCGTGTGGTGCAAAGAAGCCGTTTGACCCCCGGGACCGTTGCTCATCCAATTTTGGCGACGATGCCCTCTCGCCAAATGGTCGTGGTCCGATCGTTATCTTGAACCGATCCGGATCGCGGGCCCTGTGTTCAAGTTTGGGCTTCTCCGAAGACAGAAAAATCGATCCCGGAATCCGGTTGGACCGCCGCGCGAAGCGATTGCGTAATGGGACCCCGGACACTAGACCTGGGGGCGGGCAACAGTGCGTGTGGAAGCCGCCTGGTTGGCTCCCGGGACCTCTTGCTTCTCTGCTCCACCCTCCGCACCGGTCGCCTACCGCGCTTGCGTGCTTAAATCTCCCAAGGTGTCCAGGCCCACTAGCTCGATCTGTTCAGTGCCTTGGCGAGGCGTTGTCCCGCTGCCCGCAGTTTACGTCTTGCGCCACTGAAGCTCGCGCCTGAGGTGCCCTTCGTAACGGCTGCTTCTTGCTGCACTGCTTGCGCTTCAAAGTACGCTGCGATCTCCAATAGCTCAAAAACGGCACCTTGGCCGTCCGGTCGTGCCGCGAGGCGGCGGTAGCGCGCTGCCTTCTCCCGAAGGGTTCTCACCTCATTGTTCATGCCGCCACCACACCGCTGCCGTACTGATAAATCTTACGCAGGCAGGCCCTTGCAACTGGCCTGTGTGTGGCCTTTTTGCGGCAGCAGAAATCGCGAGTAGCTTGTGAGGCGCACCGCCCGCCGAACCCCAGCGATTGGCGTCATGATCCGGCGATCACGTCCACCTTGGAGCGGCGGCGAATATCACGACAGAGCGAGCAGCCATGCGTCGCTTATGTCACTTCTCAATCTTCGCGCCCACGGAAGTCGAAAGTGAGGAGTCTCTCGTACGGCCCGGTCGCCGGTTCGAAAATTTCGGGATGGCGGAGTGCACGCACGGCGTCGTAATAGCCGGCCTGCCAGTGTTCCTCCATGGAGCGACGTGAGAACTCGTAGTCCTTGGAATCGCCCTCATAGCCCTTTGGCCGATAGATCAACTGCACGACGTTGGCGGTGTGGCGTTCCACGACGGAGCTTAGGAAGCTCACCACTTCCTTCTGTTTCATTTCCACTGGCAGCTCCTCGAGGAGCGTGGCGAGCATGTTTCGCAGCTTGTTGACATGCTTGAAATAGTCGGTGAAGGCACGGGTTCGGCTCGAGTATTGGATCTCCTTTTGCCGGGTTGCCACCTCGGCGAGGTTCCGCGGGAAATCGCCCCGCGCACTCCAGAGATCGACCTGGAATACGAGGGAGTCCGGCGGCTGCTGCGTCATCGCAATCCATTGAAGGGGCGTATTCGAGACAAGCCCGCCATCCCAATACCGCTCACCCTCGATTTCGACGGCCGGAAATCCGGGCGGCAACGCGCCGCTCGCCATCACATGCTCTGGTTTGATGATCTGCTTCGGCGAATCGAAATAGATCATATTTCCGCTCCGCACGTTGACCGCACCGAGACTAAGACGCGGCTTCGCGTGGTCAGAGTTTATCCGCTCGAAATCGATGAGGGCCTCCAGCGTCGCTTTGAGTAGCGTCGTGTCGTAATAACTTGTCGCCTCGACAGTGCCGGGCGGATGAAACCATGGGCTCGGCATCCGCGGCCGGAAGAATCCTGAGGCACCGCTCACAAGAGCAGTGAGGGCGCTCATTTGGTTGAGCAAGCTGCGCGCGGCGTCCCCGCGTGCCAGCAGTGATTCCAGCTCGCCGCCCATGTTGAGGGATGTGCCGGTGGTGACCCCCTCCCAGAACGCCCGCAGTTTTTCGACGCGTTGGTTCGGTGGATTGCCGGCAATTATCGCGGCGTTGATCGATCCGATCGAGATACCCGCAACCCAATCGGGATCGAGGCCGGCCTCCGCCAGCGCCTGATAGACCCCGCCTTGGTAGGCGCCAAGGGCGCCGCCGCCTTGAAGCAGCAGAATAAGGTTGTCGAACCCTGGCCGTTTCGCTGATCTGTGTGTCTTGCTCAACTCGTGGGGTTTGCGAGATGCCGGCGGCAATTCATTTTTTGGCACTGCCTGGTCCCTCTTTTCGATCGTCATATTTTTAACATAGCACCCGTCGGTCAGAAGCGCATGTATCCGCAGTTTGCGCGCTGGTGCACTATCTTATTCGGCCGGACCGTCATCGCATCCCGATCCGGTGAGGCAGCCAGACCGTAATCTCTGGAAACAGGATCACCACGATCAGGCCGAGCGCCGGGAAGATGTCACCACCCGCACCTGCGCTGAACTTTATTTTGCTGCTCCTGGCGATGCGATCGAGGTGTCGTTTACCGAACTCGGCAGTGCGGCGTTAACGATAACGAAACAGCGAGGGACGCTTTTGACCATTTGCCGCCCAAAGCCGATTTGCCACTGCCCATTGCGGCGCAACGGCGGTGCGATGTCGACCAGGCGTGACCGAGACCCACCTGCAGCGAACGCTTCCGAAAACCGCTCCGATTGGTTTAAAACGTTTGCCTGCGCCCCAGCGGCCGCCAAGAGTGCGGCTGCACCGTCGGAGGAGACTGCCATGCCGATCTATCAAAACGGCAACATTCGCATTCGCTACGAGGAAATCGGCTCCGGCTTCCCGCTCCTGGTCACTCCCGGCGGCGGACTCAATTCGCGGGTCAGCAACTGGCCGACGGCGGTGTTCAACGCGATGGAAGAGTTCAAAAGCGACTTCCGCTGCATCACGATGGACCAGCGCAATGCAAACGGCGGCGAGTCGACCGGTCCGCTGCCAGTCGAGAAGGCATGGGACGCGTTCGCCGACGACCAACTCGGACTCATGGACCATCTCGCGATCCGCCAATTTTTTTACATGGGTTACTGCATCGGCGGCTGCTTCGCCGGAAAGCTGCTACAGCGAGCGCCCGACCGCGTCGTAGCCGCGGTGTTCTGTCAGACCGTCGGCCACCGGCCCGAAGATCCGGAAGTCATGCAGCGGCACTGCCACCAGAATTGGCTCGCTGATTTCCGCGCTCGCCGACCCGAGGTGTCGATGGACACGATCGAGAAGTACTTCCATAGCTTGTGGCGAGAGCAGCCCGATTTCCTATACAGCGTTCCGCGCGAGTTCATCAGGCGCTGCGGAACGCCGATCCTCGTCTTGCCGGATGACACGCCGTCGCATCCGCTACAGACCTCGATCGACGTCGCGTCGCTAGCGCCGAAAGCCGAGATCTCTGTCTTCCCCTGGCGAGAGCCGCCAGAACTCAAGGCACGCACGATCGAGCGCGTGCGCGCCTTCCTTAAGTCGCAAATCCCGATGCATGCCGCGGCGCAGTAGTCCGGGGCTTCCGCAAACCCCTCGCCCAGCGAAAGCAGGGCCGTGCTGCGCACCCCAGCTTTAGCTGCGGTCCGAGAGACATCGCCCACTCGATTTCCGCAACACGGCGGGACCACCGCCCAACGAAAACGCCGCCCGAGGACCCAGACGGCGTTTATCCGAATGCGCAGGTCACAAGAGTCGGTATGCGCCTACTGAATTGGATCAATTCGGCTCGTCAGTCTCAGGGTCGTCCAGGAAGTCGGGCGGAACGATATCCACGCCGATTAGGACCACGTCGCTGTCGGTCTTATTTTCCCACCAGTGTGCGTAAGGGCCCCACTCCGTGTCGGACTCGCCGGCACGATGCACGATCGGCACGGCGCACATGTTGCTGTGCTCAATTACCTCGCCCTTCACGAAGTAGACGAGGGACGGACGGTCCGTGTGCTCATGGGTCGGGATGATGCCGCCCGGCGGGATGGTCAGTCGGCGCATCCGCAGGCGGAGATCTTCAATGTTGCGCCAGCCATTGAGATCGATCAATGCCAGCGTCTTGCGTCGGATCCCGACGTCTTCCTTCCACTCTATCGGCGGGTGTTGCGCGAGGACCTTATCGGGTGGGCATTCGGCCGCCAGGGCAGCAGTAGCGATCAGCAGGGTAGTGCCCAGACTGAAAACGAGGGCGGCGCCTCGGATTGACGTGTTTGAAAAGCGAATGGACATTTCCGGCTCCTTCCATTGAACCGGCTATCAGTGGCCGGCATTGCTATTTCTTGCAGAGGCGCTTTAGCGACTGAAATGCCGAGGAGGCATTAATTCCATTCCCGTCGATATTGATCGCCGAGACGCGTGTCTGCAGCGCGGCGGCGGCTCTAGCTGAGCAAAAGCGATGCCCTAGCCTCGGTACGCTATTTCGTTTGCAGCAGACTCGGCCGTTCCAATCGTAGAGAACAGAGGATCGCCGCCAGCAACGATATTCCGATGCCCGCGACGCAGGCTACCCAACCGAAGCGGTCGAAGATCTCCCCCAGTACCGCACTGCCGACGAGCCCACCCAGGAAATAGCAAGCCAGGTAGATGCCGCTGGCCGAACCGCGGTCGACAGTCGCCGCTCGGCCGACGAAACCGGTCGCGGTAGCCTGTGCGAAGAATGTGCCGACGCCAACCAGCGTTAGCCCCACGAGCACGGCAGAGAAGCTCGGCGTCAACAGCAGCAGTAATCCGAACCCGGCCAATCCCAGCGAAGTCCAGAGCGTCGGCCGAGTGCCCATTCGCAACACCATGTGCCCAGCCAAAGGCGTGGTCACGATCGACGGAGCGAATACCAGGTAGACGAAACCCAGCGACATCATGCGGAGTGAAAAGGGTTCGCGCACCAGGACAAAGTTCACATAGGTGAAGGTGCCGATGAATGCGAAGAGAATGCAGAATCCGATTAGGAAGGTCTTCCGCAAGGGTTCGTTGCGGAAATGCCTGCCCCAAACCCGCAGCACAGAGCCGGTGGTTCTTGAATCGGGAGGCGTCAACTCGGTCTGGCCCAGCGCGAAATACACCAAGAGCGCCCCCGAAAGATTTAGCAGCGCGAAGACATAGAAGTTTGCGGAGACGCCGACGTGATCCACCAGAGCGGCTGCCACGAGCCGACCGAACAAATTGCTTGCAACATTTCCGGTGACGTAGGCGGCGAAGGCGTTGGCAGCATCCTTGGTGCTGCATTCCTCGCCAAGATACGCCAGCGTAAGGGTAAATGCCGTCACCATCAGCACGCCTTGCGTGATGCGGAGCGCCGCGAATACCGTGAGATTGGGCGCAGAAGCCAGCAGCGCGGTCGGGATCGCCAGCAGTGCCAGACTGACGAGCGTGCCGAGCCGGCGATTGATATGATGGCTGAACACCGCGACCAAGAGCGCGGCTGCCGCCATGCCAAGCGTGCTCGCATTGACGGCAAGCCCCATCGCAGCCGGTCCCACATGGTACATCTGCGCCAACGACGGCAGAATGGCCTGCGTCGCGAACAAATCGACGAGGGTGAGAAATGCGATCAATCCGGTCACGGAATTGCGCAGCAGCGAGCTTGCGCTCCATTCATGGTTAGTCTCCGGAGACTGAACTGTCGCAATGACATCGGTCATTTGATCACACTCCCCTCTAAATAGCGGACGCCGTGACCGAGCTGACAGTCGGCCGGATGATCTAGCGGTCATTCTCGGTGGTCGTGAAAAGCGCCGCGATGCGCCAGCCTTGCGCGGTCTCGACGCACAGCACACTCACCAAGAAATGCAGCTGTTCGGGCTCGGCGGAGGTGAACGCTAGGTTCAGCTGCAACGGCAAATGCAGGAAGGCAGCATCAGCGCCGACGGGGACAGCGACGGATCGGTCGAGGTCGGGGTCGACGCGCCAGACCCGCGCCTCCTGAAATAGCGCCATGCGCCGCAGCACGGCGTCGCGTCCCCAGATCGATTTGCCATCGCTGACCCAGAGGAAGGTCGGAGAGTTGAGCAGCAGTGTGCGAACCTGCTCCAGATCGCGCGCATTCTGTGCCGCTGCGAATTGGCGATAGACCTCTCGGGCGGCATCGGCCGGATCGGCTGCAGCACCGTGCGAGGCGAAGAGTATCGCTCCGAGAAGGGCGCCAAGGATTGTCTTGACCATGCCTACTCCTTGTCGGGTTCAAAGCACCGCAAGTCTGCGGGAGCCGTGGCGGCGGCGATAATGCCGAGACCTGATGATTTTGATGCGTCGGGCGCCCAAGATCATCCGACGGTGATCGCAGAGGCGTCGCTGGGGTGAGATCGCAATACCGGGGGCATCGCGATGTCCCTAGCCTGCGGCGGGGTGGGTTATGAACACTCCGCCGCGTGAGCGCGGCCAGCTTCATGCAAATGCAACAGGAAATCCCAATCCGCGCTCACTAAATGGCGAGGTTACCTTTTTGCGAATGCTTCATTCGGCGGCAATCGCGGGATGCATTTGATCGGCCATGTGATTGTCATGCTTGTTCTCGGATACGCCCTGCGTATCCAATCGCGTGGATTCATGGATCACGACACCTTGAAGGGGGTCGACTTTCTGGTCCCAGGGGTGCGCCGCCAGCATCCGCCGGATATCGGCATAACCGGCGCTCCAGCGCGCGCGAATGCCGGCCTGGCTGAAATCGATATCCTTCGTGTGGTCTTCACCTTCGAGACGCGGTGACAAAAGGCGCACGAGGTGCATCGTTGTGCGGCAGCCATAGCTTGCCATCTCCTGCACATCCGGATCGCCACGCTCTTCCGCCGGCAATCTTGCGCTGAGCTGCTGAACGATATGGCGAAGTCGGTGGATTTGCTCTTGCCGCGCGAGGTGACTTTTCACTCGGCTCGAATATTGGATGTCCTTATAGCGGCCGAGCACTTGCCAGATTGTCTCGGGCTCTCTGCCACGCGGCTGCCACACGTTGACTGAGAAGATCAGCGAATCGCGCCGCGGCATGTCGTCGAGCACGACCTCCACCGGCGTGTTCGAATAGATCCCGCCATCCCAATAGAGCTCACCATCGATTCGCACTGCGGGAAACGCCGGCGGGAGCGCGCCCGATGCCATGACATGTTCGACATCAAGCGCCATTTCGCGGCCGTCAAAATACTTCATGTCGCCGCTACGGACATTGACCGCTCCCACTGTGAGCCGTGGATGCCGCGAGTTGAGAGTGCTGAAGTCAACAAGCTCGGCAATCGTGCGCTTGAGCTGCTCCGTTGTATAAAAGGCAGCGGCATCGGCCCCGAGCGGCGCGTGGACGCCCCACACCGCGCGCGGATTCGGTTCAAAAAACCCGGGAATGCCGCGCATAATGGTATTGAGATTGGCGAACGCGCTGCCAAATCCCCCGCCAACCGCGCTGATCCAGCTTTCATCGATCAGCGATGGGCGGCCGATGCGCGACCAAAACTCACGCAGCTTGATTAGCCGGTCTCCAGGACTGTTGCCCGCAAGAATGGCGCCGTTGATGCCGCCAATCGAGGTTCCGATGATCCAGTCGGGCTCAATACCGGCTTCGTGCAGCCCCTGGTAGACCCCGGCCTGGTACGCGCCAAGTGCGCCACCGCCCTGCAGAACAAGGACGATCTGACTTGGCCGCCATTGCTCCGTGCTCATCTCGATCATGACGCATCCCGCAAGCTCGTGCTTCGCTACTAATGAGTATCAGCTCCGGCGACCTCGACAGCCAATGCCTCTGGGTTATCGTTTCTATAAAAGCGAAAACGACCGACACGGCGTAGCGCTCCCGATGTGTCTTGGTTCAGTGGAGGCGCTCGGGCATCATGGGAGGCGGCGGGGAGGGTTGGCCATGGAGATGCACGAAATCCGCTACTTCTTGGCGGTGTGCGAAACGCTCAATTTTACCCGGGCCGCGGAGCGCGTGAACGTGACACAGCCGGCGCTGACGCGCGCCATCAAGAAAATCGAGGACGAGTTCGGCGGCTTGCTGTTCCGGCGGGAACGCAACCGGACGCATCTCACGGATCTCGGTCGGCTCGTCCGGCCGCAGCTAGAGGAGGTGCTGCGGCGCTCCGACGCTGTTAAGGTGGCAGCGCGCGGTTTTCTAAAGCTCGACAACGCTCCGCTGAAGCTCGGCGTCATGTGCACCATCGGACCGCTGCGGTTCATGAGCTTCCTCTCGCAGTTCCGCGCGGACCACCGCGGCATCGAGCTGACGCTTGCTGAGGGCGTTCCCGGTCATCTCACCAAGATGCTGTTCGCTGGCGAGCTCGACGTGGCGATCATGGCGCAACCCGAGGCGTTTGATGAGCGCCTCAATCTGCACCCGCTTTTTCGCGAGCCCTATGTGATCGCGTTTCCGCCGAGTCACCGATTTTCCCAGATGAACGCGGTTCCGGTCTCGGCGATCGCCGGCGAGGACTATCTCCTGCGAGTCAACTGCGAGTACAAGGACTATATTGGCGACGTGTGCCGCAGTGTCGGTTTCGAAACCGCCAAGGTCTATCGGAGTGAGCGCGAGGATTGGATCCAGGCAATGGTACTGGCGGGCATGGGCATTACCTTCATGCCGGCGTTTTCGCCGGTCATTCCGGGGTTGCTGACGCGCGTGGTGGTCGATCCCGAGATCAGCCGCGACGTCATGCTAGCGACGATCGCTGGGCGCCGTTTCTCACCGGCCGTTGCGACCTTTGTTCGAGCGGTGAAGACGTACAAGTGGCCGACGGAAACGTCTCGCTAAACGAACGGTCCTTGTCATTTCAATTGGGATGCGGAGCGAACACCGGCTCTGCGACGGTTCTAGGACGCAGCATACTGCAGGTTTGGCGCCGCGCGCGCCTACGCACAAACCCGCCGGCTGCCGCGGAATGTCGGCGTCATGCGCGCCGTCTCATCGACGAACTGTGCCATATACGAGTTGTAGTCCGGGAAACGATACGCCGCCCGATCACGATCCCTCGATCGCAAGCGTGCCCTCAAGAACCAGCGCCGCGGGCCCACTGATGATGACGCGATCGTCACGATCCTCGCAAACGAGGTCGCCACCGCGATGGGATACTTGGCGAGCATAGAGGCGCTTCTTGCCGAGCCTGCGCGACCAGTAGGGAATGAGCGTGCAATGCGCGACACCCGACACGGGGTCTTCAGGAACGCCGTTAGCCGGAGCGAAAAATCGCGAGACGAAATCGCCGGGGCCGCCGGGAGCCGTCGCGATGACCGCAGCCCGGTCCAACGCCGCAAGGCGACCCATGTTCGGCGCGAGGGCGCGCACATCGCGCTCGTGCTCGAATACCGCGAGGTAGTGCTGTGCCGCTAGGACCTCGACCGGCGTAGCGCGGAGCCCTTCGACAAGGCCGGGAGGCGCATCGCAGCGAACCGGTATGCGCGCCGGAAAGTCCATCTCCAGCATCTTGCTGTTTCGCGTGACGAGGAGCGAGCCGCTCCGGCTCGAAAAGCGAATCTCCGTGAGGGGCGCGTTCAGCCGCTCGAAGATCACGAAGGCCGCGGCGAGGGTCGCGTGACCGACCAGATCGACTTCCAGTGTCGGCGTGAACCAGCGGATATGCCAGGAATTATCCGCATTCGGCACGATGAACGCCGTCTCGGAAAGGTTCATTTCGGCCGCGATCGCCTGCATTGTCGGTTCTGGCAGCCAATCCCTGAGCACGCAGATGGCTGCGGGGTTGCCGGCAAACGGCCGATCGGCGAACGCATCGACGAGATAGAGCGGTATGGTCATGCCAGGTTTTCCCGACGGAGCGAGCGACCGGGTCGCTTGCCGGTTGCCGTTCCCTCTTCCCACACGATTTGGCCGTTCACCAGGACAGCATCGATTCCGCCCGCGGGCTCTGCCGGCTTCGTGAAGGTGCTGCGGTCGCTTACCGTGTCGGGATCGAAGATCACGAGATCCGCGAAGGCGCCAGGGCGAATTACCCCGCGGTCGCGGAACCCAAACCAACGGGCGGGTAGGCTCGTCATCCTCCGCACCGCCTCCTCGAGGTTGAAGAGGCCGAGATCGCGGCTGTAGTGACCGAGGACGCGCGGAAACGTGCCCCAGAGGCGGGGATGCGGGTGTACGTCGTGAGGCAATCCATCCGAGCCGATCATCGTGTGCTCATAGGCGAGGATGGCGCGGACGTCGCCTTCGTCGAGCTGAAAATAGATCGCGCCAGCGGGCAATAACCGTTCCGCGGCAACAGGAGCCTCGCATCCCCATTCCGAGGCGATGTCGTCGAGCATTCTTCCGGCAAGTTTGGGAAATGGCGTCGACCACGTGACCATGATCTTCACACCTGGTTTTGCGCGGCCGGGGTCGAGCGTTTTCGAGCTCGCGTTGTAGGGGTACGCGTCGAGCCCTATGGCCTGGGACCGCCGCGCCTTTTCGATCGCGTCGAGGGTGGCCGCGGCCTTGCCGAAGTTCGCGGCTCCCGTGCATTGGTGGTGCGAAATCGTCAGGGGAACTTGGGCTTGCCGACCGATCGCGAGAGCCTCGTCGATTGCTTCTTCCAGATGCTCGAAATAATTCCGGTGATGCGAGCAGTAGAGCCCGCCGAGCGGCTTGACGGCTTCGACCAGCGATAAGACCTCCTCGGTGGAGGCCGCTGCCGCGCCCGGATAATCAAGGCCGGTCGAAAACCCGATCGCGCCATCTTCCATCGCGAGTGTGACTTGGCGGCGCATCTCGTCGATCTCCGCGGCGGTCGCGCAACGGTCGAGGCGATCCATGATACGATGGCGCAAGGTAATGTGCCCGACCAGTGCACCGCAATTGACGGCCGGCGGCGCGCGGTCGAGCGCATCGATGTAATCGCCAAATCGCTCGAAGCGGAACCAGCCGCTCTCGCTGCCGAGCAGGTCGAGGGGAGGCGCAGGTATTCCCTCGAGCGGCAGAGGCGAGAGGCTCACGCCGCAATTACCGACGATAACGCTGGTCACGCCCTGGCTTATCTTGGGAACCATGTCCGGCATCGAGAGCAACGCACGGTCATCGTGGGTGTGCGCGTCAATGAAGCCGGGGGCGACAATGCGGTTCGTCGCGTCGATGTCTTTCACGCCTGACGAATGCGCGATCGCCCCGACCGCGGCAATGCGGTCGCCGGCGACCGCCACGTCGGCGCGGAAACGTGCCAGCCCAGTTCCGTCGATTACATAGCCATTGCGAATGACCAGATCGGCGTCGGTCACTTTATCCTCCGGGCGGCGGGTGATGCTGGCGCCAGTGCCGGGCGATCTCCTCGCGGCGGCAAACCCAGACCCTGTCGTGGCGTAGCGCGTAATCGACGAATTGCGCGAACGCCACCGCCCGGGATGGTTTTCCCGCGAGCCTGCAATGCACGGCCGCAGTCATCATTTTTGGCGTATCGGCGCCTTCGCGGTAAAGCGCGTCGAAATTGTCACGGAGCGAAACGAAGAAGTCGCCGGCTTGGTTCCAGCCGAGGCCGCGCGCAAGGCGAGTGTCGTTATCGTCAAGGGTGTGCGGTACGATCAGATGCGGGCGACCGTAATCATGTGTCCAATACGGGAGCTCGTCGTTGTAGGCATCGCTGTCGTACAGAAATCCCCCCTCCTCGACGATCAGCCTTCGCGTGTTCGCACTCGGCGTACCGACGTACCAGCCGACAGGCCGACTGCCGGTCAGCCGCTGGATTGCCTCGACTGACATTCGGATATGCTCGCGCTCCGTCGCCTCGTCGATACCCTGATAGTCGATCCAACGCCAGCCGTGATCGGCGACGTCGCACCCGCAGCGGACCAGAGCCTCGGCGACGCGGGGATTGCGTTCCAACGCCGTCGCCACAGCGTAGGTCGTGAACGGAACCTGTCGCTCGGCGAAGACGCGCAAGAGCCGCCAGAAGCCGACACGGCTGCCATACTCGTATGCCGACTCCATGTTGAGATCGCGTCCACCCACAATCGGGGCTGTGGCGGCCAAATCCGATAGGCGCGTTTCCGACGTCTTATCGCCGTGCAGAATCGACCGCTCGCCGCCCTCCTCGTAGTTGAGGACAAAATTCAGGGCGAGCCTGGCGCCGCCGGGCCAACGAGCCTGCGGCGGCTTTTCCGCATAGCCAATGAGATCGCGAGGATATCCGGCCATCGGCGTCTGGTCTTGCTGAACGAGATTAGCGCCGCCACTACCTGCGTGTCACCCGCGTTCCCGGTCGATATTGCGTCTCGCTTGATTGTCCGATTTATACTACCGGAGACAAGAGCCGACTGCTGGTCTCGCGACGGTTCTGGACTTCGCTAGCACACGGAACGACCGATGGCTGCATCACTGGGTTCGACCGGGCCCGACCTGGAACTCGCGTTGCGGCTCTTCGACGAGTTACGGTCGCGCACCGGCGGCGAGCACGGGATAACCCGCGATTCCTATGGGCCTGGCGAGCAAACCGCGCACGAAATCGTGGCTGCTGCGGCGAAGGCCGACGGGCTCGAGGTCAGTCGCGACGCCGCGGCCAATCTCTATGTAACGTTGCCGGGACGAAATCGCAGGGCACCCATCCTGCTCATGGGGTCGCATCTCGACTCCGTGCCGCATGGCGGGAATTTCGACGGCGCTGCGGGCGTGATCGCGGGCATAGCGACGCTCGCGGCGCTGCGGCGGGCAAATCAAATTCCGGCCTTTGATCTCACGGTCATGGCGATCCGTGCCGAGGAAGCCGCGTGGTTCGACGCATCCTATGTCGGCTCGCGCGCCGCATTCGGCCTATTGACCGATCGAGAAATTGACGGTGTGCGTCGATCCGATACCGGGCGCACTCTGGCCGAGCATATGATCGAATGCGGCGCCAATCCGGCCGCGCTCCGTCGCGGCGAACGGTTTTTGGCGACCGATCGGCTGCGTGGATTCATCGAGCTGCATATCGAGCAAGGCCCCATCCTCGAGCGGGCCGGCGCGTCCGTGGGGATTGTCACGGGCATCCGCGGATGCCGACGGTTCCGCAATGCGCGGTGCGTCGGCACTTACGCGCATTCCGGCGCCGAGCCACGAAACCACCGTAGCGACGCGGTAGCCGCCACCGTCGCGCTCATCGCACGGCTCGAAGCGGAGTGGATCGCGCTCGAAACTGCCGGACATGATTTGACCTTCACCGTTGGAGAGCTCTACACCGATGCCGCGCTGCACGGTCCCAGCAAGGTTGCGGGAGAGGCTCGCTTCGTGCTCGATTTCCGCAGCCTCTCCGACGCGATCATGCTGCAAATGTGCGAGCGCTCCTGCGCGCTTGCTGCCGAGCTGGGTCGCGACTATCGCGTCAAATTCGAGCTCGGCGAACCTCTCTTCAGCGCGCCCGCACTGCTCGACGCCGATATGCGTCGCCGCTTCGCCGCTGCGGCGTCGATGCGCGGCACTCCGTCTATCGAAATGGCAAGCGGTGCGGGTCACGATGCTTCCGTTTTCGCCAACCTCGGCGTACCGACGGGAATGATCTTTGTCCGCAACGCCCATGGCAGCCACAATTCGAACGAGGCGATGGACGCGCGGGATTTCGCGGCGGCCGCGCACGTCCTGTTCGACGTCATCGCGGAGGAGGCGATACCATGACCGAGACGGACGTCGTCGTTATCGGTGGCGGCATGGCGGGCGCCAGCGCGGCTTACGAAATCGCGGCTCATCGCCGTCTGGTACTGCTGGAGCGCGAGCAATCCTGCGGCTATCACTCGACCGGGCGTTCCGCGGCGAGCTTCACGGAGAATTATGGGAATGCGGTCATCCGCCGGCTTGCCCACGCGAGCCGGCTGTTCTTTGAGCATCCGCCCGCCGGCTTTTCCGAGGTAGCGCTGGTCGCGCCGAGGGGCATCCTCACCATTGCACGGGTCGACCAACTGGGGATGCTGGAGAGCGCATTCGAGGAAGGCCGGACCTTCGTCCCCGACCTCCGGGAAATCGACGCTTCTGCCGCGATCGCGAGAGTTCCGATCCTCCGGCGTGACCATATTGCGCGCGCCTTCCTCGAGCCGCGCTCACGCGATATTGACGTGCATGCGGCGCATCAAGCCTTCTTGAGGGGACTCAGGGCCCGGGGAGGCGTGATCGTCACCGGCGCGGAGGTCTTGGCGCTGCACCGGCGCGATGCGCGCTGGCAGATTGAGAGCAAGGCCGGCGAATTTCGGGCCGCAGTCGTCGTCAACGCCGCGGGCGCATGGGCGGACCTTGTGGCGGCGGCGGCCGGCGCACGGACGGTCTCTCTGATGCCCAAGCGCCGCACGGCCTTCTCGGTCGATGTGCCCGCGGGCGTCGACATCGCGACATGGCCGCTGGTGGACGATGTCGCCGGAGAATTCTACTTCAAGCCCGATGCCGGCCGATTGCTCGTATCGCCCGCGGACGCAACACCGAGCCCGCCGACCGATGCGCAGCCCGAGGAGATCGACGTGGCGGTCGGCGTCGACCGGCTGCAGCGCGCGACAACGTTGGTGGTCCAGCGCGTCACGCACAAGTGGGCAGGCCTGCGCAGTTTCGTCGCCGACGGCTCCCCCGTCGTCGGATGGGACAGCGAGATCGATGGCTTCTTCTGGCTCGCGGCGCAGGGCGGCTACGGGATCAAGACGGCACCCGCTTTGGCGCGCGCCGCGGCCAAACTGATGGAGAGCGGCCAGTTGCCGCGGGACCTGCACGAGGCAGGTCTGGATGTCTCGGATTTGGCGCCCGCACGCTGCCGCACGGCAGCAACGGTGCTCGCCGCAACGTAAGGCCAAGGGAGGATCCACATGGCGCACTATCTGAACCTCGCCGCCGGGCAATTGGGCCCCATTGCCCGCGACGAGCCGCGGCGTTCGGTCGTGCAGCGCATGATTGCATTGCTGCATGAAGCCAAGGCGCGCGACTGCAGCTTCGTGGTATTTCCGGAAATGGCGCTGACCACATTTTTCCCGCGTTGGTACATAACCGATTGGGCCGAGGTCGATCGCTTCTTCGAGACCGCGATGCCGGGAGCGGAGACTCTACCGCTCTTCGACGAGGCCGCACGCCTCGGGATCGGTTTCTATCTCGGCTACTGCGAGCTCACCCAGGAACACGGACAAACGCACCGCTACAACAGCGCGGTACTGGTGGAGCGCGACGGCCGCGTTGTCGCGAAGTACCGGAAGGTCCACGTACCCGGCAGCGCGGTCAATGACCCGACCATGCCGTTCCAGCATCTCGAGAAGCTCTACTTCGAGGATGGAAATCTCGGCTTTGATGTCTGGGATGCCTTCGGCTGCAAGGTCGGTATGGCGATTTGCAACGACCGCCGTTGGCCTGAGACTTATCGGGTCATGGCGCTCAAGGGAGCAGACCTCGTCGTTCTCGGTTACAACACGCCGTCTCAACTCCCCGACTGGCCCGACCAGAATGCGCATCGCGCGTTCCATCATCTGCTTTGCATGCAGGCGGCGGCCTATCAGAATGGAATATGGATCGTCGCAACCGCCAAGGCCGGACGCGAGGAGGGCGTCGATATGCTGGCCCATAGCTGCGTCATCGCTCCATCGGGCGATGTCGTGGCGCTGTCGCGGAGCTCTGGAGACGAGATCGTCGCGTACCGATGCGATCTCGATCTTTCTCCATACTACAAAAGCTTTTTCGATTTTGAACGCAACCGGCGACCCGAGCATTATGGGATCATCGTTGATGCTGGTCGCGGCAATTCTCCGGGTGGAACGCGCCGCGTGTAGACTGTGCTCATCGCTTTTATTAGTATCGTCTCGGGAGACACCAATAGATAACCACAGAGCGTCGCCAATCCGCCGCTCCTGAAGCCCTCGTCCGGTGCGAGCGTGCTGGCAGACGAACGGGAGGCAGACATGTCGAGTGATCGCGAACACGTCTTTATTCCGAAATTGCGCGAATATTTGGCAGCCGGCCGCATCGACCGGCGAGAGTTCCTGCGAACCGCCACGCTGCTGGGGCTATCGGCGAGCACGGCCTATGCCTTCGCCGGCGCCGTCGATCCGCGCGCGGCGTTTGCGCAGGCCGCCCTGCCGAAGGGCGGCCGCATTCGCATCGGCATGCGGGTGCACGAGATAAAAGACCCCATGACCATTTCCTGGACCGAAGCCAGCAATCTCGTGCGCCAGGTTTGCGAGTATCTGACCCGAACCGACCAGGACAACATCACGCATCCGCTGCTGCTCGAACGCTGGGAAGCGAGTCCCGACTTAAAGACCTGGACACTCTATGTTCGCAAGGAAGCCAAGTGGCGGAGCGGAAAACCTTTCCTCGCCGATGACGTGGTCTGGAACATCACGCGGGCACTCGACCCGAAGACGGGGTCGTCGGTCCTGGGCTTGATGAAGGGTTACATGCTCGCGGAGTACGACACCGGCGAGAAAGACGCGGCCGGCAAACCCAAGATGTCGACGCGTCTCTGGGATGCGAACGCGATCCAGAAGATCGACGATCACACCGTGCGCTTGAACTGCAAGGAGGCGCAGTTGGCGGTGCCCGAGCATCTCTTCCACTATCCCTTCTACATGCTCGATCCCGAGCAGAACGGCGCGTTCAGCGAGAAAGTGAATGGCACCGGTCCCTTCCAATTGATCAGCTATCAGGCGGGCCAGCGCGCGGTGCTGAACGCCCGCAAAGATTATTGGGGCACTCCGGCGAACATCGATACGCTCGAATTCATCGATCTCGGCAACGATACCGCGGCACCGGTGGCGGCGCTCGCCTCGAAGCAGGTCGACGGGCTCTACGAGGTCGACTTCGCGCAGCTCGACGCCGTGAAGGCGCTGCCGGACGTCCAGCTCTATCCGATCACGACGGCCCAGACCGGCGTCGCGCGAGGAAAATACAATGAGAAGCCCTTCAACGACGTGCGAGTGCGGCAGGCGCTGAAGTTGGCCGTGGACCAGCAGAAAGTCATCGACGTGGTTTTCCGCGGCATTGGCGGCATCGGCGAGCATCATCACGTGGCGCCGGTTCATCCTGAATATGCGAAATTGCCGATGGTGAAACCAGACCCCGAGAAGGCCAAGCAACTGCTGGCTGAAGCGGGATATCCCGAGGGGCTCGACGTAGAAGTTGTCTGCAAGAACCAACCGGCGTGGGAATCGGCAGTCACGACTGTGATGGCGGAGATGTGGAAGGCCGTTGGATTCAAGGTGAAGATCAACGTGATGCCCGCGGATAGCTATTGGCCCATATGGACGAAAGCGCCATTCAGCTTCACGAGCTGGGCCCACCGACCGCTCGGCGTGATGACCTATAGCCTCGCCTATCGCACCGGCGTCCCGTGGAACGAATCGAGCTACTCGAATCCTGAATTTGATAAGTTACTCACTCAGGCCGAGGGGACGCTCGACGTCGACAAACGCCGCGTCGTCATGGCCAAGCTGGAGAAGATTCTCCAGGACGACGGCCCGATCGTGCAGCCGCTCTGGCGCGTGATCCAGACGGGTTACGACAAGCGCGTGAAGGGCTTTCGGATGCATCCGACGCAGTACATCTTCGCCGAACAACTGGCGATCGAGAGCTAGCCGGCGTCAAGGCAAGGTCCTCGCGACATCGAAACGACGTCGGAAGGCCGAATTTTGGTATCCGTCAGTGAAAGATCGGCCGGATGCTTAAGCTGATCGGGCGGCGCGTCGTCTATATGGCCGCGACCATGCTTGCCGCATCGGTGCTTCTGTTCCTCCTGTTCGAGCTCTCGCCACAGGAAGTGGTGGTGAACGCGCTGGGCCCTTACGCGACGCCCGAGCAGCAGCAGGCGTGGCTGCTTGCTAATGGATACGATCGGCCGGCTCTAATCCGCTATTTGGACTGGCTCGGTCGCTTCGTGATCGGCGACTGGGGCATGTCGCGCGTACTCGCGGCTCCCGTCGCGACATTGGTTTGGACGCACCTTGCAAACACCGCGATATTGGCGTTCTGGTTTTTCGTCTTCCTTGTGCCGCTCTCGCTCGGGCTCGGGGTCATCGCCGGCATGCGGGAAGGCTCGCTGCCCGATCGCATCATCTCGACTGCCTGCGTCATCGGTGCGTCGGTTCCACCATTCGCCAGCACCGTTCTGGTTTCGGCGGTCTTCGTCTTCGGTTTGCACTGGTTGCCCGGCACCAGCAGCATGATCGACGGATTCTCCTATCGCGAACTCGTCATGCCCGTGATGGTGCTCGTGCTCTACGATTTCGGCTACGTCGCGCGCATTACGCGCGCGGCGATGTCGGAAGTTATGACGACCGCCTATATGCGAACCGCCTTGCTGAAGGGGCTTCCGCGAGGGCGCGTCATCATCCGACATGCCCTGCGCAATGCGTTGATTGCGCCCTTCACCGTGCTGATGCTGCACGTGAACTGGCTCATCGCGGGGGTCATCGTCGTTGAGTTCTTTTTCGCCTACAAGGGTTTCGGCTCGCTCATCTTGGAAGCTTCCCTGGGTCACGATCTGTTTCTGCTGGAAGCCTGCACGATGGTGACGGTCGTAATCGCAGTCGCGACGCAAACCATCGCGGACGTCGCTTACGTCTACCTGAACCCGCGGATTCGGTTTCGATGACCGACACGCCCGCCGTCCCCGTGCCGAGGACGCCGATTCGGCGCGTCCTCGGCGTCTTGGCGCGCTTGGGCGGCAGCCGCGTCGGCACGCTGGGCGCGGTGATCATTCTGTTCTGGATCGCGGTTGCGCTCGCGGCGCCGCTGATTGCCCCCTTTCCGCCCAACCAGCCGCTGCAGCCGATGGCATCCCCGGGCACGCACGCCGTGAACGGCGCAGGCATCTTCTGGCTTGGGACCGACCATCTCGGCCGTGACGTGCTATCGCGGATCATCTGGGGCGCGCGAACCGTCCTGCTGATTGCGCCGCTCGCGACGCTTTCGGCCTTCGTCGTGGGAATCGCCACCGGGCTTGTCGCGGGATTTGAGCTCGGCTGGCTTGATGAGTTGCTGTCGCGAGCGACCGACCTCGTTCTCGCATTTCCGGCGCTGGTGCTCTATATCGTCATCGTCTCCAAATTCGGCTCGTCCAGCTTGAACATCGTGCTCGCCGTGACGCTGGCATCAAGTCCCGCGGTCATGCGACTGACGCGCGGCTTGGTTCTGGACTTGCGCAATCGCGCCTACGTCGCCGCGGCGCAACTTCGCGGCGAGCCGCTCTGGTACATCACGCTGGTCGAAATTCTTCCGAATGCGCGAGGCCCGCTGATCGTGGATGCGTGCCTGCGGCTCGGTTACGTGACCATCACGATCGGCACGCTTGGCTTCCTAGGGCTCGGGTTGCCCCCACCCGATCCCGACTGGGGCGGCATGATCAACGAGAGTCGGCAATATGCATTGATCTTCCCGCACATGGTCTTGTTTCCCTGCATTGCCGTGTCGACGCTCGTGCTTGGGTTCAACCTGCTCGCGGATGGAATCCGCGAACTCTCCCAGCAAGACTGAAATGAGCGGAGCGGACCCGCTGCTCGAGCTTAAGGACGTCTCGATCTCCTACTTCACTCGCGCGGGCGAAATTCCCGCGGTGACGGGTGTGTCGCTCAGCCTTCCGCCGGAGGGGTCGCTTGGACTTGTCGGCGAATCCGGCTGCGGCAAGTCGACTTTGGCGATGGCGATATTGCGTCATTTCTCCGGGCGTGGCCGCCTGGTCGGGGGCGCCATACACTTTGACGGTCGCGATATCGCCGAACTGAGTCCGGAGGAGCTACGTCAACTTCGCGGCGGCGAGATCGGGATCGTTTACCAGGAGGCGATGTCGGCGCTCAACCCAAGTTTGAGGGTCGGCGAGCAGCTCGCGGAAGTCGCAGTCTCTCACAACGAAGCGAGCTGGTCCGCGGCGCACCGCCGGTCGGTGGAAATTCTCAACGCCGTGAAATTCCCTGATCCTGATCGCATCATGCGAGCTTATCCGCACCAACTCTCGGGGGGACAACAACAGCGCGTCGTGATTGCGATGGCGTTGCTCCCGCGGCCGAAATTGCTGTTACTGGACGAGCCCACGACCAGCCTCGACGTCACCGTCGAGGCCGGGATTATTGATTTCATCGGCACGCTTCGGAAGGATTTCGGCACGGCGCTGCTGTTCATCTCTCACAATCTTGGGCTGGTGGCGCAGGTTTGCGAGCGCGTCGCGGTCATGTATTCGGGCGAGTTGGCGGAGGAAGGCGCGGTTCGCGAGGTTTTTGCGGCGCCTCGCCACCCCTACACGCGCGGGCTCATCCGTTGCATGCCGCAGCCGCACGTCGATCGCGCTCACACCAAGCTTCGCCCGATTCCCGGACAAATGAACCCTCCGGGCGAGCGGCCAGCGGGTTGCGTCTTCGGGCCGCGCTGCGCGCATTTTGAGCGGCATCGCTGCGGTCATGATCCCATTGCTCTCGTCGAAACGACGAATGGATCCATTCGTCGCGTGCGCTGCGTCCGCTGGCGGGAGATCGGTTCCGAAGCGCCGGCGGATCCCATACCCGATCGGCCGGAGCGCACCGAGGAAATGGCGTTGATCGTCGCCGATCTCGACAAGTTTTATCAGATAGAAGAGCCGGGATTGCTTCGGCGTCTTGCCGGAGCACGCAGACAGCAAATCAAGGCCAACCAGAATCTGAACTTCCGTATTCGCCGCGGACAGACAGTTGCCATCGTTGGCGAATCCGGCTGCGGAAAATCGACCTTTGCCAAGGTGCTGATGGGATTGGAGCGCGCGACGGCAGGGGCAATACGGTTTGGCGAGGTCGATCTGGCTCGACTGCCCGTGGAGCGCCGGCCACGCGAGGTGCTGCGCGCGCTTCAAATGGTATTTCAAAACCCCGACGAGACCCTAAACCCGAGTTTCACGGTGGGTGGCCAGATCGCGCGGGCGGTGCGCAGGCTCGGCGCCGCTCGGGGGCGCGGTCGAATTTCGGCTCGCGTGCGCGAGCTGCTCGAGCTCACCAGGCTGCCGGCGGATTTCGCCGCGCGGTGGCCGCGGCAGCTTTCGGGTGGCCAGAAGCAGCGGGTTGGAATTGCCCGAGCCTTCGCGGGATCGCCGGCCCTGGTGGTTGCGGACGAGCCGGTATCCGCGCTCGATGTGTCGGTACAGGCGGCGATCACGGAACTTTTGCTCGACATTCAGCGATCGCAAGGAACCACGCTCGTGATCATCAGCCACGATCTCGGCTTCGTGCGCTACATCGCCGATCGCGTCGTGGTGATGTATCTCGGTCAGATCATGGAGACGGGCTCGGTCGAGCAGCTCTTCGCACCGCCATACCATCCTTATACCGAGGCGCTCTTTTCCGCGGCGCCGATCGCGGACCCGAGCGTGCGCCGCAGCCGCATCGTGCTCTCCGGCGAGCTGCCGAGCGCAGTCGATCCGCCACGCGGCTGTCCGTTTCACACACGCTGCCCACGCAAGCTCGGCTCCATCTGCGAGACCGAAGCGCCGCCTCTGTGGCGTGGGGCCAATGGCCATCGCATTCATTGTCACATACCCTTGGACGAACTAAGTCGGATCGCGCCGGTATTTCAACCCAATTCCCGCGAGTAACAGGGCCAAATCGATGGGAATATGATCGTGATCGCTTGATGACAGCCGCCCAGACGAGAGGCACAGGCATGATTAACATCAACGGCATGGCCCATGTCATTTTGACAGTGAGCCGGTTCGATTTGGCCCGCGCCTTCTACGGCAAGCTGCTGCCAGCCTTCGGCATGAACCCCGTCAGCGACAGCGACAAGTTCTTCTACTGCGTCGGCGCTCGAACCGCGATTGGCATCGAACCCTGCGATCCCGCACTCGCTGGCGACCGCTTCGTGCAACAGCGTGTCGGCCTTCACCATCTGTGTCTGCGTGCCCGTTCGCGCGAGGACGTCGATCGATGCGCCGTTCTGCTCAAGGAGATGAAGGCGACAATCGTGCGTGGCCCCATGGAGGGCACGTGGGCACCCGGCTACTACTACGTGCTGTTTGAGGATCCGGACGGCATCAGGCTGGAAGTGAACTTCGTCCCAGGTGCCGGGCTTCTCGCAGACGGTGTTCGCTTCGATCCCGCGACGGATTACGTCTAAGAGTTCGTCGCGTTTGACCCACCGAGGCATCGCGGGGATCGCTCCCGCAGGTGCGTGGGTGCCAGCATTCCCTTCAATCACATTGAGCCGTGATTCAATCGGCGCTCGCGGCGCCCTTAACACCGATTGCTGGTTTTGCACCAATACCAAGATCTCCCTATGCTCGTTACTGAGCCTTGGCTCGGCTCCGTCAAGTAGAAGGAAGCATAAGACATGACCATGGCAGCAAACGCCGACGCCGGGAAAATGGGGTCGTGGCACGCAATACCTATGGTCGAGGTTGTTGAGCGGCTCGCGACCACTGCGGACAAGGGCCTCGAAGCCGGCGAGGCCACGAACCGTCTCAAGAAGTATGGGCCGAACCAGCTTCCGCAGGGCAAGAAGCGCGGCCCGGTATTGCGGTTCCTGTCGCAGTTCAACAATATTCTCGTCTACGTTCTTCTTGGCGCTGGTTTCACGAAGCTTATGCTGAGCCTTTGGGTCGACGCGGCGATTATTTTCGCGGTAGTCGTGCTCAACGCGCTCCTGGGATTTATCCAGGAAGGGCAGGCCGAGAAGGCTCTGGATTCGATCCGCAACATGCTGTCCGCCGAGGCGCGCACGACTCGCGGCGGTGAGACGCGACTCATTCCGGCGGATCAACTCGTGCCGGGCGACGTCGTCCTGCTTGAGTCGGGCGACAGGGTTCCGGCCGACCTCCGCCTCGCCGACGCCAAGAATCTCCGCACGGAAGAGGCGGCGCTCACCGGCGAGTCTGTGCCGGCCGAGAAGACGACCGACCCCGTCTCCGCCGACGCCACCGTCGGCGACCGTCACTGCATGGCCTTCTCGGGCACGATGGTGGTTTCGGGTCGCGCGACCGGTGTGGTCGTCGCGACCGGCGCGCAGACCGAACTCGGCCGCATCAACCAGCTTCTCGCCAACGTCACTCCCCTCGAGACGCCGCTCCTGCGGCAGATCAAGAAGTTCGGTTATACGATCACTGCCGTCATCGGCGTGGTGAGCGTGCTGATCTTCTCCTACGGGCACTGGCTTGGCCACATGACGTTCGTCGAGCTCTTCCAGGCGGTGGTCGGCATCGCCGTATCGCTCATCCCGGAAGGCTTGCCGGCGCTCATCACGATCACGCTGGCGATCGGCGTGCAGCGGATGGCCCAGCGCCATGCGATCGTCCGGCGCCTGCCCGCGGTCGAGACTCTGGGTTCGGTCTCGCGGATCTGCTCCGACAAGACTGGAACTTTGACGCTGATGGAGATGATGGTCACCTCCGCGGTCACCGGCGAGAAGGTCTACCAGGTCACGGGCGACGGCTATGCCCCCGAAGGCGAGGTGACGGAGGACGGCAAGCGCGTCATCGACGCGCCGGTCCTGAAGCTCATGGGGCGTGTTTCGACGCTCTGCAATGACGCCGAGTTGTTCAAGGAAGGCGAGAGCTGGAAGGTCGAGGGAGACCCGACCGAGGGCGCACTCCATCCATTCGCGATGAAGCTCGGAGTGGATCGGAAGGCGGAAATCGCCGCTTCTCCGCGTGCCGACGCCATACCGTTTGAATCCGAGCACAAGTTTATGGCGACCCTGCACCGATCGGCCGACGGGACGGAGGCGCTGTTCGTCAAGGGAGCGCCCGAAGTAATCCTTGAGAACTGCGATCGAGAGCAGAAGGAAAGCGGCGAGACCTCGCCGCTTAATCGCGAGCGCTTCCTCGAGGAATCGGAGCGGCTCGCGGCTCAAGGCGAGCGCGTGCTTGCACTCGCTTGGCAACAGAATCCCGGCCTGAAGGCTGGAGGACTTAGTCCGGCCGATCTGCCGAATACGTTGGTTCTCCTGGGCCTCGTCGGTCTACTCGATCCACCGCGCAAGGAAGCGATCGAAGCCGTCAAGGAGTGTCACGGCGGCGGTATTCGCGTCACCATGATCACTGGCGACCACAAGATCACCGCCGCCGCCATAGCCAAGATGCTCGGGATTGGCGATGGGAAGACCGCGGCCGACGGAAAAGAGATCGAGGCGATGAACGAAGCCGCGCTACAGGAGTGTGTCCGCGACGTCGACGTGTTCGCCCGCGCGAGCCCGGAACATAAGCTCAGGCTCGTGAAGGCGATCCAGGCGAATAGGCAGATCGTGGCGATGACCGGAGACGGCGTCAATGACGCCCCGGCGTTGAAGAAGGCCGACATCGGCGTGGCGATGGGAATTAAAGGCACGGAGGTCACGAAAGAGGCGGCGGGCATGATTCTCGCCGACGACAATTTCGCTTCGATCGGGGCAGCGGTGAAGGAGGGTCGAACGGTTTACAACAACATCGAGAAAGCGATGCTGTTCCTGCTGCCGACCAACGTGGCCCAGGCCTTGGTCATCGCGGTCGCGATCTTGCTCGGGTTCACCTTGCCCATCACAGCCCCGCAGGTTCTTTGGGTGAACATGGTCACATCCGTCGCGCTCGGTCTTGTGATTTCTTTCGAACCGCACGAGATGGACGTGATGCGGCGCCCTCCGCGCTCCGTGGACCGGCCGATTGTCACGGGTTTCGGGCTCTGGCGCATTTTTTTCGTCGGTCTTGCGCTGCTCGCCTACACGCTCTCCGCCTTCTTCATGATGAAGCATTATGGCGCCTCGGACGCGCTCGCCCGCACGGCCGCCGTCAACGCCATCACCGTCGGCCAGGTCTTCTACCTCCTGAATAGCCGTTACCTGCTCGATTCGTCCTTGTCGCTCATGGCGCACATGGGCAACCGCTACCTGCCATACGCCATCCTTGCGGTCGTCGTCCTGCAGCTTCTGTTCACCTACGCGACTCCATTCGAGGCGATGTTCGGGACCGAAGCTCTTCCGCTGTGGGTGTGGCCGTGGCTCCTGTTGGGTGGGGCCGTTTTCTTCCTCATCGTCGAGGCGGAGAAACTCATCATCCGTTCGTCGGCTTCGCTGCGCTCCGCAGTCACCGCTATCGAGGTCGGCAAAGAGCAAAAGGCGGTCGGCGTCGCGGCGTGACGTGAGCGCGGCGCGGCGGCTCACGCCCCCGCGGCAAGCGGTGGCGCGTTCGGCCCACCGCGGCCGTGGAGATATGCTGCCGAGCGCCAGGCGTGACGAGCCAACGCTTCGAGTCGCTCCACGGCGTCGACCCGAGCCATGGCCTGGTCCGCCGTAAGCTTTCCTGTCCCCACCGCGCTCAACGTCTCTCGCCGATGCGCACGACGAAGATCTCGTAGCATGTTCGCGCACTGCTCGGCCTTCGCGAGCGCCGAACCCGTACTCGGCGTGTCCAGGGATTTGATAGGTTCGGCGGCGTCGCTGAGTGCCGTCTCTGCGGCGACGTCGCTGATCGCAAAGGCCGCGCTCTCCACCGTCTCCGCGCAAAGCTCAAGCGCGCGGGCGTTCTCACCGGAATCCTTCGCCACCGTCAGATCGACTTCCTCCTGAGCGATGTTGGCGAAGCGAGACGCATGGTCGAGCGCACGCAGAGTGCTGATCAGCCGAAGCTCCTCCTCTTCCGAATCCGGCGGCCCGCTCACCCCCGACAGGAATTCGCGCGCCTTTCGAAGCGCATCGGCCGCGGTCAACGCCGACGAGCCGATCTTCGCGGCGCTTGCGCCCTGGAGCTTGGCGATCGTCGTTTTACACAGCGCCTCGATGGAAAGCGCCACTGTGCGGCGAACCGCTTCGACGGCCACGACCGGGTTGACCAGCGCGGAGCGGTCGAGGCCCTGCGTGAGAGGTGAGCCCCTTTCCGGCAGAAGGCGCTCGACAAGGCGGGTAAACCAGTCGATCGCCGGCATCAGAACTACGACGCCAACGACGTTATAGGCCGTGTGATACGCAGCAAGCAGTGTCAGACCGTCGACCGCGCCCACCGCGCGCGCGAGAAGCGGGGTCGTGAAGGGGAACAGAATGAGAGCGATCACGGCGGCGATCAGCTTGAACAGGATGTATGCGACCGCGAGCCGCTTCGCCGTGGTGCTGGCGCCGATGGCCGCCAAGGCGGAACTGGTGGCCGTTCCGATGTTCTGTCCGACGATTAGCGCAAAACCCTGCTCTAGACCGATTGCGCCGGCGTAAAAGGCGGACAGAGTTACGGCGATCGCAGCCGTGGACGACTGCATTACCGCGGTCATGATCAGTCCTGCGGCGACCAGCGACAGCAGACCCACGATCCCAGGCAGCCAGCCGACGCCAGGCGCGCCGAGGACGGCAGGCAGATCCGATGGATGCAATTGTTCGGCTAGGCCGCCCATGCCTTGCTGGAGGGTGGTGAGGCCATAGAGCACAAGCGCAAAACCGGCGAGCGAAGCACCCGCCGCCGCGAGGCGGCCACGACCCACGAGCTTGAGAAGCGCTCCAACCAAAATCATCGGCAGCGCGTACGAAGACAAGGACACGCGAACGCCGATCAGGGCAACGAGCCAGCCGGTTCCTGTGGTGCCGACGTTCGCGCCGAAAACGAGGCCCAGTCCCTGCGGAAAGGTCAGAAGGCCGGCGCTGACAAGACCGATCGTCGTCATGGTCGTCGCGCTCGACGATTGCACGAGAAGCGTGACGACGGCGCCCCAGAACGCTCCGGACAGCGGCGTCGCCGCCGCCTTGCCGAGCACGGTGCGAAGCGAAGAGCCGGCAAGCCCTTTAAGCCCGTCGGTCATGATCGCCATGCCGAGAAGGAACAGGCCTATTCCGCCTAATATTGAAATCGTCGTCGCCATCGACGTTCCTCTCGAATTGCTGAATGCGCAGGCCGCCGTGTCAGCCGCAACCGAACGCGCCCCAACGCTCTCTCGGAAAATACCCGGTCGTCAGCTCTCTGCGGCGAGTTCAGCGCGCGCCGCGGCAAGCTCTTTCTTCTGCTGCGCGCTGACCTTGGGGTATTCGAGGTCGAGGTTCTCGACCGTCTCGACGATCGCGGCGGCGACGACTAGCCGGGTGAACCACTTGTTGTCCGCCGGAACCACAAACCACGGCGCCTGAGGCGTTGCTGTCGCGCTGATCGCCTCCTCGAAAGCGAGCATGTACTCGTTCCAGTAATTGCGCTCACGCACGTCGGACGCTGAGAACTTCCAATTCTTCTCGGGTCTGTCGAGGCGCTCCATGAAGCGCTTTTTCTGTTCCTTTCTCGACAGGTTCAGGAAGAACTTGAGAATGATCACCCCTTGTCGCGTGAGATAGTCTTCGAAATGCTCAATGTCGGCGAGCCGTTCGTCCCAGATGCGCTTGGTCACTAAGCCGGGGGGTAGCTTCTGAAGTTCAAGAAGCTCCTTGTGCACGCGGACGACCAGGACCTCTTCGTAGTATGATCGATTGAAGATGCCGATGCGGCCCCGTTCGGGGACGCGCATCGCGTAACGCCACAAAAAATCGTGCGAAAGCTCTTCCTTGGACGGCTGCTTGAATGAATAAACCTGGCAGCCTTGCGGATTCACCCCTGACATGACGTGCTTGATCGTTCCGTCTTTGCCAGCCGCATCCATGGCCTGGAAGATCAGCAAGAGCGACCAGCGATCCTGGGCGTAGAGCTTGTCCTGCTCCATCGCGAGCCATTCAGAGCCTTTCTGCAGCAGGTCCGCTGCATCGCCCTTATCCATTTTTTGGCCGCGTGTGTCTCCAGGATCGAAGTCTTTTAGCCGAAAGCCCTTGCCCTTCGTGATGCGGAACGGGTCGACATACTTCTGGATCCTCTCCAAGATCTCTTTCTGCGACATTTAGCGTCCTCCTCCCATGACAACCTAATCGATCTCATGAAATTGGGAACTCCCTATCTAGAACTATCAGTATCTAGAACTATCACACGTCACCGTTGTCGGACCTCGCTGTGCGAGCCTCTGCTCACCAGCGCCTCAGGGTCCGGACCCCGCCAGCGGCCGTTGGAGAGATATCCGTTCTAGGTCCGCTTTCCCATTGATCACGAAATACCCGCACGGGATGTCGGCATGTCGCGGTATGGCGACGTGTGATGTGCGCTGACGTGATCAAAGACTGGACAGGCTCCCTTGAGCACGCGGGGGAGCCGGCGCGTGCTCAGAGCGCGCGGGCATCTTCGAAAAGACTAGTTCAGCAGCGACCGGAAGCCCGCGCAAAGCCCTTCGGTAAAGAGCTTCGGCTGTTCCCATAGGGCGAAGTGCCCGCCCTTCGCGACCTTGTTGATCGTGCTGTTTTCACACAATCAGGGTCGCGAACGGCAGTCAGCGCGGTGTCCGCCCAATGTCTGCAATGCCGCTGACGGCAGACATCGCGCGCCACCCTACGGAGTTCGCTTGCTCCCAAAAGAGGAAGCCACATACACCGTCGGAGCCGATGCTGTCCTAGGCACCAGTGAAAACCGGCAGGCCTTCAATCCGGTCTTCCAATGCCTCCGGCCCTTCGGTTGGCAGTGCCACGTAATGATTCAGTGCGCTCTGAATATTGCCTTCCCACATTTCCTTAGGCAGCTCATAGAGCAGTTCTACCGAATAGCCGTTGGGATCACGGATATAGACGCTGTGCGTCATACCGTGTTCCACCCGACGTTCAAACCTTACGCCGCTGCGTTGCAGGAAAGCGAGCTGGCGCATCCACGTCTGCCGGTCTGGGAAGCCGATCGCAATATGGCCGATTGCAGAGACCACCGCACCGTCAGGACCCGGCATGGGAAGCGATGGCATCTCTATGAATGCGATATCGTGATGCCTAAGGCGTCCGCCGCCGTGATCTGCACTGTAGAACTGCATCTTCCGTTCTAATCCCGACGGATCTCCGGCCATGAAATAGCCGACCTGTTGGAAGCCGAGCATTTCGGTCCAGAAACGATCCGTCTCCTCCATGTTTCGCACATTGATCACTAGATGATTGAGGCCGCAAGGTCGGACGGGCGTCATACGATTGCTCCCTGTTCGGCAACTCATTGGGCGAACGGTATCGTCCATGTTTACCGCCGACACCGCGGCGGTGCTAAATCTTCACGAGTGTCCCAGTCAACGACGCTCAGAAGGTAGAGGTTCTCGCTCGTCAGTATGGCCATTGTCAAAAAAATTTCCAATGCCGCTGGCTGGCACGCGCAATCCATTCGGCTCGTTCGGGCACGCACCCCTTGGCAAACTGGCCCGCCGCCTCGACCTACGCCTCTGCCAGCTCGTTCTTGTAGATCACGCCTCCTTTCATTATGAGCTTCAGGGTTTGCTCTGGCCTCGCAAGTACCCGAATGTCAGAGAGTGGGTTGCCGTCCACGATCAGCAGGTCGGCGTAGGCCCCTGGCGCCAGTGTGCCGAGCATACCCCTCTGCATCAGAAGCTCCGCGTTCACCACCGTCGCCGAGCGCAGAATATTTACCGGAGAGTCGAGATCTGCGCGTTGCTCGAGCTCCCGGGGTTGCGACTTTTGTGCTTCCGGCCCCCATAGATCTGTGCCAAGCGCGATCGATACACCGAGATCCCTGGCCCATGCATAGACCTCCTTGCCGCGGTCGATCGTCCGTCTGAGATTGTCCACGATCGAAGCAGGCAAATTCATTTCGCCGGAAGTCTCGATGCGTTGGGCAAGGGATATGAAGGTTGGATCATAGAATGCACCGGCTTCGGCCATGCGAGCCATTGTCTCCCGGCTCATGAAGTTGCCGTGCTCGATCGAGCGCACTCCGGCGTCCAGGCATCGCCGGACCGCGTCGTCCGTATACGCGTGCGCCATGACATACGTGCCGCGCGCAGCCGCTTCCTCCACGATCGCGACCAGTTCGGCATGCGAGTATTCATAGCGCGTCGGATGCCCCTCGGCCGGAAAGACGACCCCACCAGATGCGAAGATCTTGAGCTGAGCGGCACCTTTGCGCAATTCCTCCCGCGCCGCTTCACGAACCTTGTCGACACCGTCGGCGATGACCGACATCACCGACAAAGGGCTGACGTGGCCACACGGGTCGGTCAGCTCTGCCGGTCTGCGGAAATCGGCACCCCCGCCCGTTTGCGTCAGTGCCCTGCCCGAATAGAACATGCGCGGACCCACGATCGCGCCGGTCGTGAGCAGGTGTGCAATTGTATAGTCCGCACCACCCGCCTCCCGGATTGTCGTGAAGCCCGCCATAAGACTGCTGCGCAGATAATTTGTCGCAGCCATAACGAGATCGGCTTGTGGGTAGACGAGGTTCTTGGGGCTGAGCGAAAGGCCGGTGATGTGAGCATGGGCATCGATCAGTCCGGGCATCACGGTCCCTCCGGCGACATCGATCACAGAAGCGTCGCCAGCCTCGATCGGATCATGAGTCGCGGCCGCTATACGATCATCCTTCACGAGAATGTTGAACGACGGCTGCAGGTCGGATTTGCCGTCCAGAATCACATTGGCATTCTTAAGCAGATAGCCCGGCATCAGCCGCCTCCAATCTCGTGGGGAGCCGCGTGCGTGCGTCGCCATCGAAAGAGGAACGCCAGATCAGGTGTTGGCATGTTCTCATGTCCGACGCAACGTGACACCGGAGAAGATATTACCGAGGGCTGCACGCTGCCAATACGCTTGCGGTGCTTTCGCTCGCATGATCCGGCGACGCTCCAAGCTCTCAGCCGACCAGACCGCGTCGAGATCGTAGAATTGAGGAACAGCTTTCGCGCCGGGCGGCAGCGTCACCCAGGGCTGCTTGGAGGAGGTGTAGATGTGGATGTCCGGCGGACAGAGATCGGGGTTATCCATGGTGCCGACACGCACGAACCGCATCACGGGGCCGGCTTGCGGGTAGTTGCTCCAAACCGCAATCCGGCAGGTTGGGCAGCGGGCGATCCTCTGACCCCTGCGGCTCGCCGACGGCGTCAGGACGATTTCGGGCTCATTGGCGGTATGCACGACGCGATCGGCTTCGTAGACAGCATTGAGCGCATGCACGGTGCCGGTTTCTCGCTGGCACCAACGACAATGGCAGGCATGGACAATCATTGGCGTTCCGATCAGACGATATCGGACCTGCCGGCACGTGCATCCGCCTTCCATGTTCTCCATCTTCGGCTCCATCCAGTGATATTTATTTAGTTTGGGTTCGCCCGCGCGAACGACCATCGACCCAGGTCAATTTGTTCGTTGTCCAGCGCTTGAAAATCCACCGATCAGCCGCGCCAAGAGGAGGTTATCGCTGCACGTCGCAGAATGGAATGGACCGGCCGCGCTCCTGTCCGACCAACTCCCATGAACGTCCCGCCACGCCTGATCGGGATTGAAGCATGGCGACGCGCTTTGTGGCTCGTGCGTGGCTTTTGCCTGGGTACGATTTAAGGCAGGTCCCACCGGCTTGCGCGAAGCGATGAGTGGCGGCGGCTCGATCAAGCGAGCACAAAACTGACATCCGAAGCCCTATTCGGGCAGACTGGGAAGCATGTCTTCAGTGATCGCGCTGCCTTTCCTTCCCTCAGTGCTTGCCGCCTGCGTCGTACTGGCGCTTGGACGACTGCTGGGACAGCGGGTGGGATTGCTGGCGCGCTTCAGCATTCCCGCTCCGATCATCGGCGGTTTGGCCTTCGCGGTTTTGGTGCTGCTCGGGGAGCATGCCATCGGCTACGAGCTGACGCTCGACACGGCCGCAAGATCGCCGTTGTTGCTGATCTTCTTCGCCATGATTGGGCTTACAGCCGACCTTACGCTGCTGCGATCGGGCGGTGCCCGTCTGGCGCGTTTTCTTGTCGCCTTATTCCCTTTCTTGGTCATGCAGAACCTCCTTGGAGTGGCCATGGCGTACCTGCTCGGCTTCCACCCCGTGCTCGGCTTGATCACCGGCTCGATTACGCTCGTGGGCGGGCACGGCACGGGTGCCGCCTACGCCCAACGATTCGCCGAGGAGCATGACATCTTGGGTCTGATGGGACTCACCATGACCTCAGCGACGCTCGGCCTCGTCATCGGCGGCATCATCGGCGGCCCGGTTGCGGAGCGTCTGATCCGGCGGCTCCACCGCGCAGACGCCCC
This sequence comes from Allostellaceae bacterium, assembly GCA_035517495.1. Taxonomy (GTDB): domain Bacteria; phylum Pseudomonadota; class Alphaproteobacteria; order ATCC43930; family CGMCC-115725; genus DASZHJ01. Next base: position 180,568 of record DATIYT010000047.1, read on the forward strand.
GGCGACCGAAGATGGCGGCGTAATCGGCGGCCCCACGAGCACGCCGGTCACGATGCTGTCGTTCACCGCATCGCTCGGCGCCGGTTTAGCAGCGGTATTCGCGGGTCAGGCGATCGGCGAGGTATTGAAAGGCAGCGGGGTAACGGTGCCGGATTTCCTGTGGTGCCTGATAGTCGGACTCATTATCCGCAACGGCGGTGCCGCCCTTGGCGCCCGGCTGCATGATGCTGCATCCGAGCTCATCGGCTCGGTTTGCCTCTCGATATTTCTGGCGTGGACGATGATGACATTGGACCTCGACAGCGTCATCGCCGTTGCCGGGCCGTTGCTACTGATCTTCCTGGCGCAGACTGTGTTGGTGACCGCGTGGGCCCGCTACATCGTATTCAGGATCCTCGGACGCGACTACGAGGCCGCCATCATCTCTGGCGCCTTCTGCGGCTTCGCCATGGGTGCCACGGCGACCGCGGTCGCCAATATGCAGGCGCTCACCCGCCACCACGGCCCTGCGCCGCAGGCCTTTGTGGTCGTGCCGCTGGTCGGGGCATTCTTTATCGACTTGATGAACCTCGCGGTGCTGACTGTATTCCTCTTGCCTGGATTCATCGTGGGACGATGAATGCAAAAGGAAGCCCTTGCTTGCTGCGAGGGCTCGTACGGGACCTCCCATGTCGAACGAGTCATCGAGGGTGTCCGGGGTGAACGCACGCACATCCGCTCTTGCACCGCCAAGCGGGCATTATTCGCCATGATCGCTAGGTCTGAGATGGTGCCAAAAGGAGAGCTCAACCTCTGAGTTGGTCAAGCACCTCTTGGAGAATTGCAATCGCTTGCGATCTGTCCTGCTTCGAGAGGTCCACAAGGACCCTGAGGCCGTCACGCTCCTGAAGCACGACTCTCCCGGTCTGGATCAGTTCATTGTAGGTGCCGACGACCTTGTACGTGCTGACCGGCCGCAAGAAACCCTTGACGGAGATCGGCGGCTGCTCCTCGGTCAGCACGATGTCCTGAACGAGGGCATTGGTCTCGTGTGCCAGCAGGATGCCGCCCGGCTCTGCCGATGTCTGGAGCCGCGCCGCCAAATTCACCTCGTTGCCGATGATCGTGTAGTCCATGCGGTCCTGGCTGCCGAAGTTGCCGACGGTGCAGAAGCCCGTGCTGATTCCCATCCGGATCCGAAACGGTCGCTCCAGTCCCCGATCACGCCACTGCTGCTCGAGTTCTCGCATCCGGCGCTGCATAGCGATCGCCATCGTGACGCAGGCCTTTGCGTCCTCCTTCACGCCGCGGGTCTCTGGATCGCCAAAAAAAAGCAGCATGGCGTCGCCGATATACTTGTCGATGGTGGCGCCATGTTCGAGCGCAATGACGGACATTTCGGTGAGGTAGTGGTTGAGGACCTGAGTCAGCTCCTCGGATTCGAGGTTGTCCGTGGTCTCCGTGAAAGCTGCGATGTCCGAGAAGAAGACGGTTAGCTTCTTTCGCCGGGCGGCGATTTCGACTTGCTGCTCACCCGAGAAGATGGAGCGGTAGATCTGCGGTGACAGATACTTGGACAGTTTCGACGAGAGCGCCTCGAGCACGCGGTTTTTCTCGTTTACGAGCGCGTTAGCCGCCTCCGTAAGCTGCTTTGCTTCGAGGAGGCGCTGTTCCGCCTGCTTCTCCTCGGTGATGTCCGTCATGATCGTCACGACGCCACCCGCATCAACCCGGCGGCGAAGGATCCTGTAGACGCGGCCGTCGGGGGCCCGATCCTCGAAGCTTTTGCCTGAGGGGTTGCGCAGGCTCTCCACGCGCCTCGCCACCATCGCATCGACATCACCCTCGCCGTAGTAGCCGTGCTCGGCCAGGAATCGCAGGAGGGCGGGATAGGGTTGGCCCGGATCGAGCAAACCGGCGGGCACTGGATACATCTCTCGAAAGCGACTGTTGCAGAAGACGATGTTCAGATCGTCGTCCGTATAGGCGAGCGCCCCCGGCATGTTGTCGAGCGCCACATGAAACCGCGCCTCGTTCCGCGCCAGCTCCGCCTCGGCCTGCTTCTGCTCGGTGATGTCCGTCATGATCGTCACGACACCACCCGCGTCGACCCGGCGGCGCAGTACACGGTAGACACGACCATCGGGGGCCCGATCCTCGAAGCTCTTGCCCGAGGGGTTGCGCAGGCTCTCCACGCGCCTCGCTACCAACGCGTCGACGTCACCCTCGCCATAGTAGCCGTGCTCGGCCAGGAATCGCAGGAACGCAGGATAGGGTCGCCCCGGCTCAAGCAACGCGGCCGGCACCGGGTACATCTCCCTGAAGCGATTGTTGCAAAAGATGATATTCAGCTCGTCGTCCGTGTAGGCGAGCGCGCCCGGCATGTTGTCGAGCGCGATTTGCAGCCGCGTATCGAACGACCTCTTTGCGAGCGCCACGCCTGCGAACCTCCCGCGAAGCCGACGCTGTTCCCGGCGACTAACCCTATCTCAATCAAGCGTCGTAGTGATAGTGCCTGACCGCTTCCTCGTTCCAGTCGATTCCCGCGCCCGGCCGGTCTGGGATGCTGATGCGACTGTCGGCGACCATGTAGGGCTCAGCCAAGATCGGATTTGCCCAGTCCTGCCATTCAAGCCAATGCGCGGTTTCCGTGACCCGCATCAGGTGCGCCGCGAATTCCGGGTAGAGATGCGTGGACATCTCGATCCCGGCGCCGCCAGCAACCGCTGCCGACCGGAGCCAGCCGGTGACCCCGCCGATCCGCATGAGGTCCGGCATGAAATAATCGCCTGCCCCCAACGCAAGAGCTTGGTACAGCGCACGCGGTCCGTAAAAGTTCTCCCCGAGCTGAACGGGCGTCCGCAGTTCCTTCGCGAGTTGGGCGTAGCCCTTGAGGTTGGTGTAGGTGATCGGCTCCTCGAGCCAATAGAGTCCTTCCCCGTCGAGCGCGTGGCATCGATGCAGTGCGTCGCCCAGGCTTAAACCTTGATTGAAATCGACCATCAGCTTGATGTCGTCTCCGGCCGCGGCTCGTACGGCTTTGATTGCTTCGAGATCATCAGCGAGGTGTTCGCGGCCCAAACGCAATTTGAGGCCCTTGAACCCGCCCTCTGCGACGAGCGCACCCGCCTCGTCGCCGAGGGTTGCGACATCGGTCAGCCAGAGTCCGTTGCTGTTGTAGGCGGGGACCGATCCCAGTGAGCCGCCAAGCAGCGCCGCGAGTGGCATTCCCGCCGCTTTGGCAAGCGCATCCCAGGCGGCCATGTCGAGACCCGACACGGCGATCAGCGAGACGCCTTCGTACCCGATCAGATTGAGCGCTCGATGACCTCTTTGGAAGTCGTCGATCGGCCGGATCGGTTTGCCCACCCGATCTCCGGCGAGATCGCGAATGGCCGATATTATGTAGCGCATGGACTGCCTCAGGTAGGGCTCAAGATAGCTGCGTCCCACGATCCCTTCCTCAGTCTGGAGATCGATCAGAATCACAGGCCATTGATCGAAGCGGCCGACCTTCGAGACAACGGGGCGTCGGAGCGGAATGAGCACCGACCTGAGGCTGACCGATCTGAATGTGAGCTTTTCGGCAATCATGGGCGCGCCTCCCAGCAGATCCTGATGCCTGTGCGATCTGATACCGCGGGAGCGTGGCTGTAAATTCACTGAGCAGTATACTTTCGCCGAGAGTAGTACCGATGCCAAGATCAGCAAAAAACACCCGCCAGCGTATCCTCGACGAGGCTTACAGGCTTTTCCGCCGGAAGGGCTTTGCCCGCGTGAGCATGGAGGAAATTGCGAGCGCAGCAGGTGTCACCAAGCGCACGCTCTACTATCACTTCGAGAGCAAGGACACATTGTTGGCTGCGGTGCTTGAGGATCAACATCGCCTGGCGCTGGCGGCGTTCCACACCTTTGGCGATCGCCTCTCGGGATCCCCTCGAGCGATTATCGACGGTCTGTTTGCGGAACTCGGCGCCTGGACTACAAAGCCCCGATGGTCCGGTTCCGGTTTTACGCGTCTGGTCGTGGAGCTTGCCGACCTGCCAGGTCACCCAGCGCGGCTTATCGCCCGCCGCCACAAGACCATGATGGAAGCGCAGTTGGCGGAGCTGCTGGCTCGGGCGCGGCTAAGCTCGCCACGCGAACGCGCACGCGAAATCTGGTTGCTGGCCGAAGGTGCGATTTCCATGATGCTTGTCCACGGAGACCGCCGTTACATCGCAGCGGCTGCCGCGGCGGCGAAACGGCTCCTCGATCAATGAAGAGGGGAGCCGCCGCATCGTTCCTTCAACGAGTCAAGAGTTCATCGGGTGCAAGAAGAAAGTGGTAGTACCTCATTTCGCGATCTGGTTGCCACGGTTGGGCCGGTAGGAGGCTTTCTTGCGGATGGTGTTTGCGATTGCTCTCGTGCTGAGCTTTCTCAGCGGTTGCGGGAGACATGACGGGGAGAGATCTCGAGAGACGCCGACATCACGCCATCTCTATAGCCCCAACGGCGAGCCACTCAACGGTGGTCCGCTGGGTCAGCCAAGCTGTGAAGAGGCGATGAAACGGTGGTTCGACCGCGTCGATACCAATCAAGATGGCGTTATCGACCTAAACGAATACATGGCCGACGCGCGTCGCCAATTCGCGGCAATGGATATCGACAAGACCGGCGTCATTACATCCGATGAATTGAGCCGCTATCGCGCGACCTACGACACGGCGTCAGTGCCAGGACCGGCAGCGGAGGGGTCGCAAAGTTCCGCGCAGGGGGCTCCATACCAGCGCGGAGCGCAGCGGAAGCAGGGCGGCACGCAGTCCCGCAATTCGCCCTCCGCGGGCGGTCGCACGAACCTCGATACCGATGAACCCGATCCAGTCATGGCTGCCGATGTTCACCTCCAGTTCAAAGTCACCCTGGCAGATTTTCTGTCTTATGCGGAGCGCGAGTTTAACGAACTTAATGGCAAGCACGATGGTCGCCTCACGAAGGCCGAAGCACTGACTCTGTGCCAAAGTCATCAACGGTAGTTTCCACTTGTCGGCGTCAGGTCAGCTCACGCGCATCTAGCAGACATTCCTGGGCGCTTTCTGCAGGTCCCTTCGGTGCCAATAATAGAGATTAGCCACCGGTGCTCGGTGCCAGCCTCAGCACGCCGATCAAAAGTCGATATTGCCCCTCTGGTGCTGGTCAAAGAGAAAGCCGCCGAGCAATCCGGCACCGGCGCCAACAGCCGCACCCAAAGCGGCGTTGCCGCCAATCGCACCCAGAGCAGCGCCACCCGCCGCACCTATCGCGGTGCCGCTCACTGCGCGCGACCCCGTCGTCTCGCCGCATCCGGCCAGCGCCAATCCCGCGACCAGTGCCAGAGTGATTGCCTTAAATCTCATGGTGCGATCCTCCTCCGCCCTATTTGCACGGCCATGTCGACGCAAGTCCGCGAACCGCTCCGATGACCGGCGGTTCGTTCATGTACTTCTGATCCTGCTGATGGCTTGCGGCCCAGTTGTTGAAGGCTTGAATTCCCTGGTCCCGAGTCACCGTCGGTGGATAGCAGATCAAGCGCTTCAACTTTCTCCTCTCGGTGACCTGATCGTGGTAGCTCACCACGCCCAGCAAGAATCCTTCACAGAAATTCAGCGCCTGGGCCCGCAGCGGATCATCGGGCCCCACCGAGCACACCTTATAGAGATCCTCGGTCGTCTTCAGGTCGAAGTCCGCTTTGTCAACCGCACGTGCAAAGCCGGGCCACAACGCAACTAACGTCATACCGACCAAAACAGGAATCCGCATCGCGCTCCTCCCATTATTGCAGCAATGAAGATGAGTCTAGTGTTTGCTTATTGATTTTCAATCTAACCGACCCCTCCGAGATTGGATAACCGATCGAGTACGCTTCACCCCGAGAGCAGACACGGAGCGCGCATCGTTCTGCACCCCGTTCTCGAACAGTTGCCGACTGTCCTCTAGCAACACCAAGAGAATTTCAGCCTCCCGTAATGAGACCGTCGGTTGCGGACAATTCTTTGTTGCTTGGCAACGAGCTTTTGACCTCATGCCACGTGACGAATTCCGCAGGGAGCGGGACATGCCCTAGGAATCAGCGAGCAACCGTCGGCAGGGATACGCGGATGCGTCGCGAAAATTCCGGCTCCGGCGCGCCATCGGCCGCTTCGACGGCCTCGTTGATCCGGGAGAGCCGCTGCAATTCGTCGAAAGGTAGGGTCGTGTCCAGGCGCCCCGAGTGGTAGAGGTAGCTGTCGACCAGGCCGTTGAGGAAATGGCGGATGTCCCACTGTCCCTTTCGCCCGGCGGCGTTCGCGTAACGAATGATGTTGATGGTGCAGCTGTTGGTCAGCAAGTCATAGAACTCTGGCCGATCGGCGAGTTCGTTGATCCGCGCCAGATAGACCATCAACAGCCGCCGCGCGTCGTCGGGCGAGGTGTTGAGGTGATAGAGGTAGACCGCCTCTCGACGGTGGATGGCGCGTACACCCACGAGGTCACGCTCCTCACCCACCACGTAAATCAGCTCGAATTGTTTGAACATGGAGGGGATCGGCTCGAAGCCACGGCCTACCTCCGGCCGCGCCTCGATGGAAATGCTCAGGGGGGAGGCGTTGTCGAAGATGAAACTAACGAACGTGTGCCCTATCAGCCTTTGCCCTTTGCTCCAGCGCGCGATCAGTCCTTCGCTCCAGTAGGACACGTAGAAATCCAAGCCGATCAAGTGGGAGAGATCAATTTCGCGCTCTTCATAGTGGACCGTGAAGTCGCTCCGGCTGCGGTAGTCGAAGTTGCGGACGCCCGTCAGACGCACACGGTCCCCCTCGATAAACGCCCGCGGCATCACGGCAACCTCCGTGCGCCAGTTCCGATCGTGCGAGGGAGTGATGGTCAGCCACCAGGCAATGACCCCGAGCACCAGCGCGAACGCCACCGCCGGCATGCGCCGCCGGCGCGACAGCCAGAACGCCCAGATAGCGAATGCCGCAAACGCCACCGCCAATCCCAACCGCAGCTCGGGCCACGGCAGATTCGAAAAATAGATGGCGAGCGTAGTCCATGTGATGACGACGATCCGGACCAGAAGGTTGATTCCGGCGATCAACCAGCGGAGCAACGTCGACATAAGCCGGCCACTTTCCTTCAGTGAATTTCGTTCAAACTCGGTCCGCGGCAGACAATACAAAATCGACGTCGCTTGGGCGTCGACGACCAAAGGGCGAGCGCCCGTGCGCGCGACACATCGGCCCAATCAACCTATGGCAAACCGCCTGGGTTTCAATGGCCGACTAAAGTCGGGAGTGAACGCGCCATCGTTTGCACATCGTTTTCCCATGGCAAACGCACTTCTTGCGCCAGGCAGGAGCGGAAAAAGATACTGTGGGCGTGTTTTCGACTGCGCGATAACATGCACCCGACAGTGCGTTCGACGTCGCAGGACTCCTGGCAAGCGGCGGAGCGAGGCAGGCGTAGACGTATGAGATTGGCGCTGAGGCGGGTGCGTGGCGGATTGCGTCGACAGGCTCTACGATGACCCGCGACCAGACCTCAAGAGCCTCCGCGACGCTCATCGCGGCGATTGCCGTCTCTGTCGCCGCCTACCAAGCTGAGGCGGTCTTTGCACCGCTGACGCTCGGCTTGTTCATCATCGCGCTCGTCTGGCCCATACACGATTGGCTGCAACGATGGATGCCCGCGCTCGCCGCGCTCGCTATCGTCACGACGGGGACGGTCGTCGTTGTCGTCGTATTCGCGTCGCTGATCGTTTGGGGGTTTGCGCGGGTGAGCACGACCTTGATCTCCGACGCGGCTCGCTATCAGGAAATTTACAACATGGCGATCGACTGGCTGGACCGTCACGGCGTGTCGATCGCTGGCGTGTGGGCGGATAACGTCAACGCGAGCCGCATGCTTGGGTGGGCACAGCAGGTGACGAGCCGCGTCAAGACGACGCTGAGTTTTTGGCTCATCACCCTGCTCTACGTCATTCTCGGCCTTACCGAGGTCGACGGTATGCGCCAGAAATTGCGGACGCACGCCGAGTCTGACGCTGCAAAGGCTTTTCTGTCGGCGACCGCAGACACCGCGCGCAAGTTCCGTGCCTATATGGTCGTTCGTACGGAGATGAGCCTAGCGACGGGAGTGCTCGTCGGCTTGTTCGCCTGGGCGGTGGGGCTCCAGTTCCCGGTGGAATGGGGCGTTATAGCGTTCACGCTGAACTACATCCCGTTCATCGGCCCTTTCGTCGCGACGCTCGTCCCGACGCTGCTCGAAATGACGCAGTTCACGACCTGGGAGGCGCTGTTTGGCCTCTTCGTCTGCCTCAATGTCATCCAGTTTGTCATCGGCAGCTATGTCGAGCCGCGAGTCTCCGGCGCGGTGCTGGCGATCTCGCCTGTCGTCGTGCTGTTCGCTGTTTTCTTCTGGGCGTTCATCTGGGGGCTATACGGCGCTTTCATCGGCGTGCCGATCTTCATCGCGGCGCTCACTTTCTGCGGTCACTATCCCTCGACCCGATGGATTGCCGATCTCCTCGGAGGTCCGCAGCGGACGAAAGCGGGCTGAGATTGCAAAATTCGCGGCAAGCCCGGACGTTGTGCGCCTGCGAGGCGAACACCTTAGCGCCGGGCAACAAATCGCCGATTCCGACATCGGCGCGGGTAGCGCCATCGAGGCGGCGGGCAGCCACGCGACCGCGATGATGGCACCGGCTGCCGAGCGACTGAGCGCAGCCCCGATCCCCAGTTCTTCAATATCGTGTGCCAGTTTGTGCGACGTTTCGTCGCAGCACGAAGTCGACCTGCCCGGCTTAGCTCTGGAAGATGGTCGTGTCGCGAGATGGCACACGCAACAAGATGTTACGAGTGATTTTTAGGTGCCAGCCGCGGGGCCGGCCATGGGGCGAGCATGCCGAAGCGAGCCGGGGATGCGGGCGACACGCCTCGCAGTCAGGTCCAGGTAGATTTGGCCCTCCAAGGTGGGGGATCGCACGGCGCCTTTACTTGGGGCGTTCTCGACCGGCTTCTTGAGGAGCGCTGGCTCAAGGTCGAAGCGATTTCCGGCACCTCCGCCGGCGCGATGAACGGCGCCGTCCTTGTCAGCGGCTATATGCAGGGGGGCGCCGAGGGCGCGCGAGCAGCGCTCGACGCGTTTTGGGGTAGGGTCGCCGACGCCGCGCGGTTCAGCCTGATCCAACGCTCCCCGCTCGACAGACTGATGAACCGCTGGAGCCTTGACACCTCGCCGGGCTATCTGGTGTTGGACTTGATGTCGCGGGTGATTTCGCCCTATAGCCTCAATCCCTTCGGCATCAATCCGATCAGCGACATCCTCCGAAAGAGCATCGATTTCGCGCATCTCGGCGAAGCCTCGATCAAGCTCTTTATCACGGCGACAAACGTGCACACCGGCCGCGGGCGGGTGTTCCGGAACAAGGACCTCACGCCCGACGTTCTCCTCGCCTCTGCCTGCTTGCCGACGATGTTCCAGGCGATCGAGATCGACGGGGAGCCGTATTGGGACGGCGGCTTCGTCGGCAACCCGACGATCACGCCACTCGTGCGCGAAAGCGAAGCCGCCGACATCATTCTAGTCCAGATCAACCCGCGTGTGCGTCAGGAGACGCCGCGCACCGCGACCGAAATCCTCAACCGCCTGAATGAGGTCTCCTTCAACTCGCCGCTGATGAAGGAGCTGCGAATGATCGCGCTCCTCCGGCAGGCCGCCGACCCCGGCACCGGAGAAGGCGCGCGTTGGGCGCGGATGCTCACGCACTGGATTTACTCCGACAAGCTCGCCGAATACGGGGCGTCGTCGAAGCTCAACGCCGAGCGCGCGTTTCTCGTGATGCTGAAGGAGGAGGGCCGGCGCAGCGCTGACGCCTTTCTCGCCACGAACGCCGACGACCTCGGAAAGCGGTCGACGGCCGACCTGGACGTTCTGCTGACGGAGATCTAAGACGATGAGCGGTTCCGATCTCATCGGCCTTCTAGGGATACTCGTCGGCCTCGGCATCCTGATCTGGCTCGCATTCAGAGGGTGGAGCGTGCTTCTGCTCGCGCCCATTGCGGCGGTCGCAGCGGGTCTGTTCGCGCGCGAGCCCATTCTCGCGCACTGGACGCAGACCTTCATGCGCAGCGCGGCGGGTTTCTTCGCCCAGTTCTTTCCGCTTTTCCTGCTCGGCGCCCTCTTCGGCAAGCTCATGGAGGACTCGGGGTCGGTCACCGCCATCGCCGACTTCATGACCAAGAAACTCGGCGCAGGCCGCATCATCCTCGCGGTCGTCCTAGGCGGCGCGATCGTCACCTATGGTGGCGTCAGCCTGTTCGTCGCCTTTTTCGTCATCGCGCCGATGGCGCAGAACCTGTTTCAGTCGGCGGGCATTCCGCGCCGCCTCATGCCGGCGGCGATCATGCTCGGCACGTCAACCTTCACGATGTCGGCGATGCCGGGAACGCCGTCGATCCAGAACACCATTCCAATGCCGTTCTTCGGCACCACGCCTTTCGCGGCGCCCGGGCTCGGCATTCTGGCTTCGATCATCATGCTGGGATTCGGTCTCTGGTGGCTGCAGCGCGAGGAGGCGGCCGCGAAGGCGCGAGGCGAGGGCTTTGGAGAGGGCGCGCCGAGGACGGCCGAGGCGCTGGCCGAAGACGAGACCCTGCGCGAGCGCGCGACAACGGCGGGCCCCTTCGATCCGGCCGAGATTACCCACGGAAAAGCCGCGCCGCCTCAGCCGTCGTTCGCCGCCGCCGCGGCTCCGATCGTCGTCGTCATTCTGGTCAATCTGGTCCTGTCCCTGATCGTCCTGCCGCGGCTCGATCTGAGCTTCCTCGGCAGGCCGGAATGGGGCGGCACGTTGCCTGCCGCGGTCACCGGCATCTGGTCGGTAATCACCGCGCTGAGCTGCGCCATATTGACCGTATGCGCACTCAATTTCCGGCGCATCCCCGACCTGCGCGCGACGATGGACGCCGGCGCCAACGCGTCCGTTCTGCCGGCGGTCAGCGTTGCGAGCCTTGTCGGGTTCGGCGCGGTGGTGGCCGCGATGCCGGCTTTCGCGATGGTGCGCGACGCCGTGCTCGGCATCGGCGGCGGCCCGCTCGTGTCGCTTGCCGTCGCAACCAACATCCTGGCGGCCCTGACGGGCTCCGCATCCGGCGGCTTGACGATCGCGCTGGATTCGTTGGGCGCGACTTACCTCGCGCGCGCCGCGCAGATCGGAATGGACCCGGCGCTTCTCCACCGCGTGGCTGTGATCGGGTCGGGAACGCTCGACAGTCTGCCGCACAACGGCGCCGTCGTGACGCTTCTGTCCGTTTGCGGTTCGACCCACAAGGACGCGTACAAGGATGTCTTCGTCGTCGCCATCGTCGGCGCGATCATCGCGCTCGCCGTCGTGATCGTGCTCGGATCGCTCATGGGGTCGTTCTGACTTCCGCCGACACCCAAGACTCAACCGCTCCTTACGAGGTTCATATCGTGCCTCCATCCGCCTTTACTCCGATTTCGAAACGCAGGCCGCGGCTGATGCTGTTGGCTATGGCGGCGCTCGCCGTCGTTGCCGCGAGCTGCAAGCGCGAAACCACAGCCGAGGCGCCTCAGCCGCGTCCCGTCCGCGCCGTGATTGCCGAAAAGAGCGAGCTGGGTCAGTCGATCGTCCTTACGGGCCAGATCCTCGCAGAGAGGGAAACCGCACTCGCCTTCCGCATCGGCGGCCGAATCCTTGATCGCTTGGCTGGCACTGGCGATCACGTCCAGCCGGATCAGGTGCTGGCGAAACTCGACCCGCAGAATGAGCTGAACTCCCTGCGTTCGGCGCGCGCCGCGCTTTCGGCCGCAGAGGGCCGCCTCGAACAGGACGCCAATCAGTTTCAGCGACAGCAGCAGTTGCTGAACCGGGGCTTCACGACCCGGATGCAGTTCGATCAGGCGCAGCAGGCCTACCGCAGCGCGCAGGCGGCGGTCGACGACGCCAAGGCGCAACTCGAGATCGCCGAAGACCGGGTTAGCTACACCGAGCTCAAGGCCACCGTCACAGGGACCATAACCGCGCGTGGCGCGGAGGCAGGCGAGGTCGTTCAGGCCGGGCAGATGGTATTCCAGGTGGCGCGCGACAGCGGGTGGGACGCGGTCTTCGACGTACCGGCGCAGGTGATCCGTACGGCGCCAGCCGACGCCGACATTCTGATCACGCTGACCGACGATCCGTCGGTGACCGCTAAGGGTCGGGTCCGCCAAGTCGATCCGCAGGCCGATCCGGTCACCCGCACCTTCAAGGTGCGGGTCAGCGTCAACAACCCGCCGCCCGCCATGCGGCTCGGCGCGACCGTGACTGGGCGCTTGGACATGTCCTCCGGGACGGGCATCGCGGTTCCGGCGAGCGCGCTCACCACAGTCGACCGCAGTCCGGCCGTATGGGTGGTCGACCCGGCGAACCTGACCGTGGCGCTGAAACCGGTCGAAGTCCTGCGCTTCGACCCGGGCAGCGTGGTCATCTCCAGCGGGCTCGAGGGGGGCGAACTCGTCGTGACCGCCGGCGTGCAGGCGCTGCATCCCGGCCAGAAAGTCCGGCTGCTCGGGGCGCAGTCATGATGGGGCCCAATCTTTCCGATTGGGCGCTCAAGCATCGTTCGTTCATGGTGTTCATAATGATTGCGATCACCATGGCCGGCATCATGTCCTATTTCCGGCTCGGCCGAAACGAGGACCCGGCGTTCACCTTCCGCGCCATGGTCGTGCAGGCCGCCTGGCCGGGCGCGACGCTCGACGACACGCTCAACCAGGTGACCGAGCGGCTCGAGCGCAAGCTCCAAGAGACGAACGGGCTCGACTTTCTGCGCAGCTACACGAGCCCCGGCCTCACGACCATCTTCGTCACCCTCAAGGGCTCGACGTCGGCTTCCGAGGTGCCGGACATCTGGTACCAAGTGCGCAAGAATATCGGCGACATCCGACGGACGCTGCCGTCCGGCGTCGTCGGACCGGGATTCAACGACGACTTCGGCGACACCTACGGGCTCATTTACGGCTTCACCGCCGACGGCTTCACTCACCGCGAACTGCGGGATCATGTCGAAGACATCCGCTCGCGCCTCCTGCAAGTGCCGGACGTGTCAAAGATCGAGATCCTGGGCGCGCAGGACGAGCAGATCTTCGTGGAGTTCTCGACGCAAGTGCTCGCGGGCCTCGGCATCGATCGCGCCGCGCTCGTCGCGGCCCTTCAGGCGCAAAACGCGGTCATTCCCGCAGGGTCCCTCGTGACCGGCGACGAGAAGATCTCGATCCGTGTGACCGGAGCCTTCCAGTCCGAGAACGATCTGCTCGACGTCAATTTCTTGTCCAACGGGCGGCTGATCCGGCTGCGCGATATCGCCGAAGTGCGCCGCACGCTCGCGGATCCACCCCAGCCGATGTTCCGCGTCAACGGAAAGCCGGCGATCGGGCTCGCGATCTCGATGCGCGAGGGCGGCGACATTCTGGCGCTCGGCCGAAACGTCAAGGCGGCGCTCGATTCCGCAATGGCGGACACGCCGCTAGGCATCGACGCCGCACTCGTCTCCGACCAGCCAGTCGTCGTGAGTAACGCGATCGGTGAATTCATGGCGTCGCTGTGGCAGGCGATCGCGATCATCATGGCGGTCAGCGTCGTCAGTCTCGGCTTCCGTCCGGGCGCGGTGGTCGCGTTGTCGATCCCGCTGACGATGGCGATCATCTTCCCGATCATGGAGTACCTCGGCATCGACCTGCAGCGCATCTCGCTCGGGGCGCTGATCATTGCGCTCGGTCTCCTGGTCGACGACGCGATGACCACCGTGGACGTGATGACGTCGCAGATGGCAGCAGGCGAAACCAAGGAGAAGGCCGCGACCTTCGCCTATCAGTCGCTCGCGTTTCCGATGCTGACCGGCTCCTTCGTGACCGCTGCGGGCTTCGTGCCGATTGGCTTCGCAAAGAGCTCGGCCGGAGAATATACGTTCTCGATCTTCGTCGTGGTCTCGATCGCCCTGATCGTCTCCTGGTTTGTTGCGGTACTGTTTGCGCCGCTGTTCGGCATCTGGCTTCTGAAGGTGCCGGACAAGGCTGCCCCAGGCAAGCCGAGCCGCATCGTCGGCCTGTTCCGTTCGATTCTGCTCGCCGCGATGCGCCATCGCTGGGTGACGGTGGCGCTCACGCTTGCCTGTTTCGTGCTCTCGCTGTTAGCCCTGCCTCTTGTGCCGCAGCAGTTCTTCCCCGCTTCGGACCGGCCGGAGCTCGTTGTCGATTTGACCCTCCCGCAGAACGCTTCGATCTATGCGAGCGACGAGGTCGCGGCAAAGCTCGACACCATGCTCAGGGGCAATCCGGACGTCGCCAGTTGGAGCACCTATGTCGGCCGAGGCGCGATCCGGTTCTACCTGCCCTTGAACGTCCAGCTCGCCAACGACTTCTTCTCCCAAGCGGTCGTCATCGCCAAGGACGTGGCCGCGCGCGAGCGGCTTCACGCGATGCTCGAGAAGCGGCTAGCCGAAGAGTTGCCCAGCGTCGTCTCGCGGGTTTCGCCGCTCGAGCTCGGGCCGCCGGTCGGATGGCCAGTGCAGTACCGGGTCAGCGGCCCCGACCTTTCCAAGGTACGCTCGATCGCGCTCCAGCTCGGACAGATCCTGGGGGCCGACGGCGCGCTAAAGCGCGTCAACTACGACTGGATGGAACCGGCGCGCAAGGTTCGGGTCGAGATCGATCAGGATCAGGCGCGCCTGCTGGGTCTCAGCTCCCAGGCTCTTTCGACCTTCCTCAACACCGTAATGACCGGGGCGCCGATCACGCAGGTGCGCGACGACATCTATCTCGTCGACGTCGTCGCCCGCGCTCAGGACGAACAGCGCGTGTCGCTGTCGACCTTGCAAAGCCTCCAGGTTCCGCTGCCGAGCGGGCGCACGGTCCCGTTGAGCCAGATCGCGACCTTCGAGTTCGATCAGGAATATCCGCTGATCTGGCGGCGCGACCGCATCCCGACGCTGACGGTTCAAGCCGACGTTGCCGAGGACGCGACGCCGGAAGCTGCGGTCGCAGCGCTCGCGCCTTCCATCGACAAGCTCCAAGCGAGCCTTCCCAAAGGATACAGCGTCAGCGTCGGGGGAACGGTTGAGGAGAGCGCAGCCTCGCAAGCCTCGGTCTTCGCCAAGGTGCCGCTGATGCTGTTGCTGATGCTGCTCTTCCTCATGGCACAACTGCACAGCTTCAGCCGCCTGGCGCTTGTGCTCAGCATCGTGCCGATGGGGCTCATCGGAATCGTCGGCGCGCTCCTCATCTCCGGACGTCCGCTGGGCTTCGTCGCGATCCTCGGCATCTTGGCGCTCATGGGCATGATCGCCCGCAACGCCGTCATTCTCATCGAGCAAATCGAGACGGAGAGGACTCAAGGGGGCAGCGCGTGGGACGCCGTGGTCGAGGGATCCGTCTCCCGCTTCCGCCCGATCATGCTGACCGCAATCTCGACGGTGCTTGGCTTCATTCCGATTGCGCCAACCGTATTCTGGGGGCCGATGGCGTTCGCCATAATGGGTGGCCTTTTTGTCGCGACCCTGCTGACGCTCCTCGTCCTACCGGCGCTTTATGTAATCTTCTTCCGAATTCGGGAGACGCCACAGGAGGGCGCCGAAACCCTGGTCTCCAGGCCGGAAGTCGTATCGGGATAGAGTGGGCTTGGTGAACGCAGCCGTGCGGCGAACACATGGATCGACGCAAACGCCTTATCGTTGCGATGTGCGGTGCCCGTGTGGGACTCGTGCTCGCGTCGGGCGCCTGCCGTCTGGTCGATACGCCGATAGACGATGTCGAGCACGCTCGGGTCGCCGTCGTGTTTGCGCGACCGCGCAGGCGCCGCCGGGTTCGCCGGCGGCCTCGGGTTGAGCCATGAGGACGACGATCGGCCGCGCGTTCGCCTTCCTGCTGCTCTGGCTTGCGGTCGCCGGCCGCAAGCCGGCCGACCTGCCCATCGGCGTCGCGGTCGCCGTTGGATCAACTTGGGCGAGCTTCATTCTTGCGCCGCCCTCCGGCGGACGCGTGAACCTTCGAGCCGCGCTGATCTACTTCCTTGATTTCCTGCGCCTGTCGCTCTGGTCGGGCCTCGACGTTGCGCGGCGCGCGCTTAGCGCGAGGCCCGATCTTAGCCCTGGCGTGGTCGAGGCGCGGCTTAGGCTTGCGCCGGGCTACGCGCGCAACGCCTTCTGCATAATCGCGAGCCTCTTGCCCGGAACGCTCCTGACGGGATTCGAACCCGGCGACGACCAGAAGGTTTATGTCCATGGGCTCGACGTTGGCCAACCGATCGCGGCGGATCTTGCGGCCGGAGAAGCCTCCTTTATGCGGATGATCGGCCATGAATGATGCGCTGCTCGCAGCCGCAGGAATTACCCTCTTGACGGTCGGCGCGGGGCTCGCGCGCGTTCTCAGCGGGCGCGAAGTGGACGGTTTGATGGCCGTCCAGCTCCTCGGCACGGGCGGCATCGCCGCACTGCTCCTTGCCGCCTCGGCGACCGGCGTCGCCGGGGTCGAAAACGTGGCGCTGGGACTCGCCCTGCTCGCGAGCTTTGCGTCGGTCGCGTTTGTCAACGCGTCGCCCACGCGACGCGGCTCCGACCGGGACGAGAACCGATGAGCGTCGTTCTCGACCTCTTCACCGTCCTTGCCGTCGGCCTGGGCGTGTTCTTCTTCCTCGCCGGGACGGTGGCGCTCCTTCGGTTCCCCGATTCGCTCTCCCGACTGCATGGGCTGACGAAGGCGGACAACCTCGGCTTGGGGCTGGTCGTACTCGGCCTCATTCCCCGCGCCGCCTCCCCCTTGGCGGCGCTGAAGCTGATCGTGCTCTGGGCGCTGGTTCAACTCGGGAGCGCGACCGTCGCGCAAATGATCGGCGGCGCGCTTCGCCGGCGGGAAGAGATCGAATGACCCTGTTTGAGGCGCTCGATTTCAGCCTCGCCGCCATCGTGCTCGGGCTCGCGGCCCGGACCATCTCGGCCCGCAGGGTTTTCGGCGCGGTCGTGGCCTACGTCGCCTATGGCCTCCTGCTGGCGATCGTTTGGGTGCGCCTCTACGCGCCCGACGTCGCGCTGACCGAAGCCGCGATCGGCAGCGGCGTCACCGGCGTTCTGCTCATTTCCGCCTCGACGCGGCTCGGGCCGCTGCCGGCGCCGGACGCGCCGCCTGGCGCCGCGCTCAAAGCTGGGGCCGCGGCTCTGTCCGCGCTCGTCGCGGGCATCGTGGCGGCGGCCGTGTTGTACCTGCCCGATCCCGCCCCCTCGCTCGCTCCCGAGGCCGACGCGCATCTCGCCGAAACCGGTCTCGGCAATGCGGTCACGGCCGTTCTCATCGCTTATCGTTCGTTCGACACCATGCTGGAAAAGGTAGTGCTCGTGCTGGCGGTCGCGGGTGTCTGGTCGGTTGCGCCCGATCGGTTCTGGGGCGGCGCGCCGGCGCCGCTCGGCCCTGCCGCGCCGGACGCAGCGCTCGTCTTCCTCGCCCGCGTCATCGCACCAATCGGAGCCGTGATCGGGGTTCAGATGTTCTGGGTCGGCGCGGACGAGCCGGGCGGCGCGTTCCAAGGCGGAGCGATCCTCGCCGCGATGTGGATGATCGTGATGATGGCGCGCCTGACCGAGCCGCCGCGGATCAGCTCGGGTTGGCTCCGACTTGCGCTGATCGCAGGACCTGGGGTGTTTCTGCTCGCAGGCCTCGCCGGCCCGGTCATGGCCGGGAGCTTCTTTGCTTTTCCCCCGGGTTTTACCAAGCCCGTGATCCTTTTCATCGAAGCCTTCATGGTGCTCTCGATCGCCGTCACGCTGCCCTTGCTGGTCGCCGGGCCGCCGAACCGGGAG
This sequence comes from Allostellaceae bacterium, assembly GCA_035517495.1. Classification (GTDB taxonomy): domain Bacteria; phylum Pseudomonadota; class Alphaproteobacteria; order ATCC43930; family CGMCC-115725; genus DASZHJ01. The sequence goes on from DATIYT010000047.1 coordinate 198,394, forward strand.
GCCCGACGATGAGCGCGTCGACCATTGCCGGGTTGACGGCCGCGGTCCTGGTCGGGCTCGGGCTCTACGCCCTCATCGTCAATACGGACCCGCTCAAGAAGCTGCTCGCTTTCAATCTGCTCGGCAGTGGGGTGTTTCTTGTCTTCGGCATCGTCGCGCGCCGTGGCGCGGTCGGCGCCTTTCCCTTCGACCCGATTCCGCAGGCCATGGTGATCACCGGGATCGTGGTGGCTTTCGCAGCGAGCGCGCTTGCTGTCGCCCTTATGCTGCGCCTGGCAAAGGAGTCCGGCCGCATCACGCTCGATCCCGAAGGCGAAACGAAGCTAGACAACGGAGCCGAGGACGCATGACCGCTGCCGGGGCGACGACCCAGGGCGGCGCTCTGCTGATGCTCGCGATCCTGCTGCCCGTGGCGGGAATTCTCGTTTCCTTTGCGTTCGGCGGCCGCGCCGCTGAGCGGATCGCGCTCGGCTCCGCACCGGTCGCCCTCGTCATCGCGCTAGCGGTCCTGGCGGAGGTCGTACGGGCCGAGCGCCCGATCGTCTACACGGTCGCGGCACTCTCGCCGCCGCTCGGCATCGCGTTGAGGGCTGACGGCGTATCGGCGGTGATGCTGCTGGCGTCGGCGCTGATCGTCCCCGCGGCGGGGCTCTATGCACGCGCGGGCTTCGCGAGCCGCCCGGGCGAAGGAGAATCTCGCAAGGCCTTCACTTTCTGGATATTGCTTCAGGGGATATCCGCCGCGCTCGCGATCATTTTCGTCAGCGGCGACCTCTTCAACCTCTATGTCGCGCTCGAGCTTCTCACCTTTGCTGCCGTGCCGCTTGCCTGCGTGGAGGGACGGGCAGAGACATTCGCCGCCGCCCTGCGCTATCTGCTCTTTGCCCTGTTCGGCTCGATCTTCTACCTGCTCGGCGCCGCGCTCCTCTACGGGGCGTTCGGCACGCTCGACATCGCCCTTCTGGCCGAAAGAATGCGCTCCCTGCCGGCTGTCACGGCGGCGGCGGCGTTGATGACTGCGGGGCTGCTCGCCAAGACGGCGCTGTTTCCGCTCCATCTCTGGCTGCCGCCCGCGCACGCGAACGCCCCGGCGCCGGCGAGCGCCATTCTCTCCGGCCTCGTCGTCAAGGGCTCGTTTTTCCTGACCTTGCGCCTCTGGTTCTATGTCCTGCCGGCGCTGCCCGTGTTCGGCTTCGACGCGATCCTCGGCGCGCTCGGGTCGGCCGCAGTGGTGTTCGGCAGCGTGCTCGCGCTGCGGCAGCCGCGGCTCAAGCTTCTCATTGCCTATTCGACGATCGCCCAGATCGGCTATCTCTTCCTGATCTTCCCGCTGGGCTCCGGACTCCACGCCTGGACCGCAGACGGCTGGAACGGCGGTTTGATGCAGGTCTTGGCGCATGCCTTCGCCAAGGCCGCAATGTTCCTGGCCGCCGGCCTTCTCTACGAATCGCTCGGACACGACAAGATCGCCAAATTCTCGGGCGCGGCGCGCGCGATGCCGGTGACGTTCCTGGCGCTTGGCCTCGGCGGTCTTTCGCTCGTGGGTCTGCCCCCGAGCGGAGGCTTCGCCGCGAAATGGCTCCTGCTTCGCGCTTCCGTCGCCTCCGGCCAGTGGCTCTGGGCGCTCGTGCTGCTCGTGGGCGGCCTGCTCGCAGCGGGCTACGTCTACCGAATTCTAGCCCCTGCTCTGTCGAGCGACCCCGTCGCGTTGAAGGCCCCGCCTCGGCGGACGGGGGAGGTGATCGCACTGACGCTTGCCGTCGTCGCCGTCGCGCTCGGCTTCGCTCCGGACTCGTTCTTCCAAGTGCTCGACATCGGCCGCCCCGTGCTTTTGACAGCGGTTTCACCATGACCGCGATGGGCCCTATCCTTCTGGCGGCGAGCTTGGCTGTTCCGACGGCGTTTTTTGCGGCGTGCTTCTTTCCCCGCCTGCGTCATGCTGCGCTTGCGCTGCAATGGGTCGCGCCGATCCCCGCTCTGCTTGCCGCCCTCGCCGCGCTCGCTGGCGCCCCGTTCGATTTCGAGGCCCCGTCGCTCAAGCTCAGCCTGCGGCTCGACCTGCCGGCCGCTCTGCTGCTCGCGGTCTCGGCGCTTCTGTGGATCGTGGTCGGCGCCGGAGCTTTCCTCGATCGGGCCGAGCGGCCGGAACCGCGGGTGGCCGTCTGCTGGCTCCTTACCATGATCGGCAGCCTCGGCGTGTTCGTCGCCGACGATCTTCTCTCCTTCTATCTGGTCTACGCGCTCGTCAGCATCCCAGCCTATGGCATGTTCGCGTTCGATCCATCGCCGGCGACGCTGCGCGCCGGACGGGTCTACATGGCCTTCGCCCTCCTGGGCGAGGCGTTTCTTCTGTTCGCGTTCGGCATGCTCGCTGCGGCCGAGCCGCACGGCAGCCTGAGGATTCCCGACGTAGTCGCCGCCTTGCCCGGCTCCCCGTGGCGAGACATGGCTCTCGCGCTCTTGGTCGCCGGCTTCGGCGCGAAGATGGGCCTCGTTCCGCTCAACGGCTGGATGCCGCTCTCCTACGCGGCGACGCCGATTCCGGCTGCGGCCGTGCTCAGCGGCGCGGGCGTCAAAGCGGGCGTGATCGGCCTCATCCGCTTCCTCCCGCTTGGAGTGCCGTTCGCGGGTTGGGGCGAGGCGCTCGCAGTCATCGGGTTTGCGACCGCCTTCTACGGCGTCGCGATCGGTCTTACGCAGCAGAACCTCAAAGCCATTCTCGCCTATTCGAGCGTGAGCCAGATGGGGGTCATCGCCGCCGCGCTCGGCATGGCGCTCGCCGCGGGCGACCCAAACGCGTCCTCGCTCATCGCCTTCTATGCTGCCAACCACGTGCTGGTCAAGGGCGCGCTCTTCCTAACCGTCGGCGCCTTCGCGGTCCGCAGCGCTCGGCCGACCACCTGGACCCTACTGGCCGTCGCGCTTGCGCTGAGCCTCGCGGGCCTCCCCTTCACGGGCGGCGCGCTCGCCAAGGCGGCGTCGAAGTCAGTCTTCGGGAATGGCCTCGCCGTGAGCCTCGCGTCCGCCTCTTCGGCGGCCAGCGCGCTTCTGATGCTGCACTTCGTCTCCCGCCTCCGGCATGCGGCGGCGTACGAAGCGGCCGCGACGGAGGTTCTGCTCGTCCGCTCATGGCCATTGGCCGCGGTTGGCGCCCTTCTTCTGCCTTACCTGCTCTTCCCGTTCGTCGGCAACCTCGCGGACGCGATCACATTTTTTTGGAAGCTTTGGGACGACCTTTGGCCCGTCCTCTTGGGCGGCGTCCTTGCGCTGGGGCTCGCGCGCATAGCGGACGGGGTTCCACGTATTCCGACCGGCGACACGATTGTCCTCGGCGAGGCGGCTATCGACAGGTCGCTCGCCTCGGGCGCGCTTTTCGACCGGGTCGACGCCGCCTTCCGCCGCTGGCCGGCGGCGGGGCTCGCGCTGCTCGCGATTACGCTCGCGCTCGTCTATGCGACCGTCTACGCCGGCTGAACCGTGGCGTCGCATCTATACGAGATGCTGTATCAGGCTTACGAAACAAAGCTCGAACCGCACGCCGACCCGCGCAAGCAAGCCGGGCACGCCATGCGGCAAACCGGTGGGTGGTCGTGGCGGCAGGCAACACCGGTTAGTTCGGTCGACACTGGACTGGGCGAGCGATGCCGGACAGAATGGATGCTGCAAGCTCGCCAAACGAACCATCGGGACGCGAGGGAGCGGGTGTGCAATCGATGGGACGTATTTGGCATCCGGACTGCGCTGCGGACGCGGCTCCGGACAGCGCGAACTACCGGGTCGCTAATGGTACTTGTGCCCCTTCTTGTGGCGGCGCTCGCTGGCTGCGCCGAACCGAGCCGCCTTGCGGCGGTCCCGCCGAATCTCGAAGAGGATGTAAGCGTTCTCGGAACGCCGAACGCCCGATTTTGGGCTGACACGCAGTGGCCGGCGATGCTGCAGGAGGCAATGCGCGCGCTAGCGCGCGAGCGCGCGGCGTCCATGCCGGGCTCGGCGCTCGGCCCAGCAAACTTTCTTGCGGTATCAGGAGGGTCCGACGACGGCGCGTTCGGCGCCGGACTTCTCGTCGGCTGGACCGAGACCGGAACCCGCCCGTCTTTTGCGCTTGTCACCGGCATTAGCACTGGCGCCCTGATTGCTCCCTTCGCGTTTCTTGGACCAGCGTACGATGAGCAGTTGCGGACCGTGTTCACGACCATTGGACCCGAGGACGTCTATTCGCGACGTTGGACGCTCACGGCGGTATTTAGCGATGCCCTCTCGGATACCACCCCGCTCTTCCAGTTGATTTCGCGCTACGTCAACCAGAGCATGCTGGACGCGATCGGCCGCGAGTACCTGAATGGGCGGCTATTGCTGATCGGCACCACCGACCTCGACGCGCAGCGCCCGGTGATCTGGAACATCGGAGCGATAGCGACCAGCGGTCGACCGGAGGCCCTGGACCTATTCCGCCGCATCCTGCTCGCCTCCGCCGCGATTCCCGGCGTATTTCCGCCGGTAATGATCGATGTTGATGTCGGCGGGCGTCGCTACCAGGAAATGCACGTGGACGGCGGCGCCTTCGCGCAGGCGTTCCTGATCCCGTCGCGGGTCCAGTTGGCGATCGCAAGGGGCGGACAGCAGCCCGTGCGCCCGCGCATCGCCTACGTGATCCGCAATGCGCGGCTCGATCCCGAATGGGCCCAGGTGGATCGTCGACTGCTCAGCATCGGCCCGCGGGCGATCAGCACGATGATCCACTCCAGCGGCTTGAACGACGTTGTGCGCATCTACTTCACCGCGAGGCGAGACGGCATCGATTACAATCTGGCGTATATCGGCTCCGACTTCACCGCCGAGCGCGGAACGGAGTTCGACACCGCCTACATGCAGGCGCTGTTTGCCTACGGGCACGCGAAGGCCCTGGCGGGAACGGCCTGGACGAAGGTGCCGCCCATCCTGGCGAAACCCGGTGGAGCAGAGCAGTTCGACGGGGACGGCGCAAAGGAGGGCGCCGACCCGCAACCGCAGAGATAACCGCAGCCGCACAAATCGGAACGGGCCTGACTGCGCGGCACGCAATTATCACTTCTCGAATCAGTGATGCGCCGCTTGGGTCCGTTTCTCCCCATCTAAAGCGGACATATGTACGTCACTGCGATACGTCCGAGATGTGCCGCCCGTCAAGAGACATGCAGCAGCCTACTGGATCACTTCATCGACGGTGGGTACAATCGGCAGCTCTCCCGGTGGGGGTCAAATGCTTTCGGTTCTCGGGGTCGATCGTCGAGCGACGCCCGGCGGTTTCTCGGTCAAGCAGGCACACGCCATTGTGCGCGGCTTGTTCCGCCGGCGTCCTGCAGTCTACTTTGCCGATCTCGCGGCGACGATGCTGGTCGTCTACGCCAGCGGCTTTTTCTACTTCCGGCCGGGTTGGGCACTCGGACAGGTCGCCGCCGGCGTCGTCTGCGCATGCGCCTTGTTCCGTGCCGGCATGTTCATCCATGAAATCCAGCACATGGGTCGCGGCGAGATGGTGCCGTTCATCGTCGCTTGGAACCTCGTTTACGGCATCCCGATGCTGCTGCCGTCGTTCATGTACGCGAATCATCGCGACCATCACGACTGGCGTTCCTATGGCACCGAGCGCGACGCCGAGTACAGTGATTTCGTGACCGGATCGAAATGGCAACTCGTGGGCCATTTTCTGGTCGCCTTCATCGCTCCGATCGGCGTGACGCTGCGTTTTCTGATCCTCGCGCCGATCTCTCTGCTATGGCCCCGGCTGCGGTGCTGGGTGCTCCGGTACGCGACGACCCTCGGCAATGTGGGGGTGTCCCGCAGAGTCTGGCCCGACGAGAACCATGCCGCATGGGCGGTGCTGGAACTCGCGGCGTTCGTCACCACGCTTGTCTACATCGTTTTATTGGCGACGGGCGTCATTCCGTGGCCCGTGTTGACAAAGGTCTATGCCGTGTATGTTGCCGTGATTGAACTGAATGCGATGCGTGATTTCACGGCCCACCGGTTCGAGCATCTCGGCGCGCGCAGCCATGCCGAGCAGTTGACCGACTCGATCAACATAGTCGGCGGCGGTCTCGGCTCCTATGTACTGTACCCGATCGGGATGCGCTACCACGCGCTGCACCATCTCTTTCCGAAGATGCCGTATCACAGCATGGCGCGTGCTCACCGCTTGCTGATGGAACAATTGCCCGCGGGCTCGCCCTACCGTGCGACCAATCGCAACGGCTTTCCGGAAGCTGCCAGCGATCTGTTGCGGCGCATGAATGCCCACACGAGGGAGAGATGATCGGTGCCGGCGCGGGACACCGCACGCGAATAGGCGTTCCATCGTCACTCCAATAAGCGCGCGCAACTCACTCGCGCATTCCCTTCGATGGCGCTGATGCGCTTTGACTGGCGGGCGGCTCGCGTCCCTTGTGTTTCCGCACCGCAACAAACATCTAACCTGAAATTGCCACCAGCAACCTATCCAGCGGCATTGTCGCGGTCCGAGTTTCGATATACCGTTCTTATCTAGTGGCGGAGGAGGACCCGATGCTCACTTTCTTGGGTGCGTTTGTCGTTCTCACGCTCTTCGCGATAGCCTTCACTTGGGCTCGTTAATACGGTCTGCTCGCCAGCGCGGCGTCGCGCACTAACCCGCACTACCGGTCGCGCGCCAGCGCTGCGACTATCTCGTAACACCCAACACACTTGGCCTAGAGAAGACGGCGCCAGAGAGGCGCCGCCTCCAGCACGGCTCCGATCGAAATCAAATTACGTCGATCGAACCAATGCCCCAGCGCCTTACGCCAGTGCCCCTTCGCGGCTTCCGCGACCCCATCGCTAATTCCGACGGCAACATGCTGCATGACGCTGTCGTCGCGGTAGCAATCGATCATGCAGGCCCTACAACCGTCGCGGATGCGAGGCGTGCGATCGAACTGGGTGATGTGGCACATGGGTCGAGCCCAGTCATGACACCGGTACACATCGAGGTGCCAATCGACGTAAAAGAATTTATAGCCGCCGAGGCAACCGAACTGTTCGTGTTCGCCGCGTAAGTGGCGCCGCATCTCATCGATCGACGCGCTCGGGTTGAGTACCGGGAAGCTTTTCTTGAGCGCTTTGATCGCGGCAAACGCGGCGTCAAGCTCCTCAGCCGAGTAGGTAACGAGATCCGAATCGCGGTAGCTCAAATAAGAGGATTGCAGCTCGGTGAGCGGGTAGGAGAACGTGACTGCATCGAAGCCCAAATCCTTTAGGAACTCGGGCAGCACCGCGTAATCGCCGACAAGGCGGCTCATCGTGACCGACGCGATGGTGGGTAGGCACCGGTCTCGGCAGGCGGCGTTGGCTAGACGGATGCGATCAGACAGGCCTATTAGACCTCTATTTTCGTCGTGTGCAGCGACTGAAGGCGCATCAACGGAGATCGCCAGCGAAGCGAGACCCGCCTCAACCAATGCCTCGATTTTTTCGACTGATAACAGCCAGCCATTTGTGACGATGATGGACGACATCGCAAGGCGGCGTGCATGGGCGACGATCGCGACCAAATCGCTATGAACGAGCGGTTCCCCACCGGTGAAATGGACGTGTCGAATATCATTGCGGGCCAAGATATCGAGGGCGAGCTTGGCCTCCTCCAGAGTCACGGAGTGCTGCTTTTCCTTTGGCAGCCGATCGATCGCGAAATTGCAAAAGCCGCAACGGGCGTTGCATACGCTGGTGATCGCGAAATGGCAGGTGCCTGGACCACCATCAACGATCGCCTTGATCGCAGTCCGCCATAGAGGTGTCTTCTCAGGCAACGCTGGCGCCTCGCATTTCCGTTGTTGGCGACAACGTACTGTCCTACTCAAGCGGCAGCGGGGTGCGGCCGCTCGCTATGTCAATTAGAATAGTTCGCGTACATGAGTGAGCGAGAGCGTCGCAAGAAATTCACAGAGGCTGATAACGGCGGCGTCTCGACAAGTCAGTTCGAAAAGTGCCTGCTGGGTCGATGGGATTGTCATCACTTTCCTCCCATCTTTGCGCTGTTTTTAGGGCCATTTCGGACCGCCGCACATAAGGGCGAACCGGATATTGGCGGTGGACGCAGTCTCCAGCGAACCCGTCTCCGAACTGAATTCCCTGTTAACAGGGAAATTTACAGGGAATATTGCGCTTCGGAGCGCCTTCACACCCGGTCAAATCACCTGGAAGCACCGGCAGATCGGGCACTTCTGAGCGTGCGAGATGAATCGGTCCCGAAATTGAGCAGGGAATTTTTTGAGGCGTATCAGGGAAAACTTTTCGCGGAACAGGGAATTCAAACGCAATAACAGGGAGATTGCTCCAGGGCCTCTACGCCTATGGGCACTGCGCGCCGCGGACCGGACTCCCGTCTCGAGGTGAGCGCAGTCAGTCGAGACGCTCGCGATGGACGGATCTTATGGTAACAATGGCAATCAGTCCGGTTCCGGTGAACGTGACCTGCCGATATAAGTCGGGACGATCTCCTCGACCGCTTTCGGCCGGATGTTGAGCTCTCGGAATCCTGGCAGGGCGCCGCTCGCCACATTGTCCGCCTTGAGAAGGTCGACTTGGCTGGTGGTAAGCGGCGGGCTTGGCAGGAGCTCAAGCAGCCGAGCCTGAACCTCGGCCACGGCGAAGGGCACCGGGACAAGCAGCCGTCGTCTACCGATGAGGTGCAGCGCGATCCCGACCAGCTCGCGCAGCGTGTAGACACCAGGGCCGGCGACCTCATAGGTCTGGCCCGCAGTCCCAGGGTCGGCGAGCATGCGGGAGATGGCCTCCGCCACGTCCTCCACATAGACCGGCTGCAGGCGGGTCCGGCCACCACCGATCAGTGGCAGCACCGGGAGCAGTCGGGTGAGTTCGGCGAGCGTGCCGAAGAGCGCGTCGCCCGGACCAAACATGGCGCCTGGGCGGATGATGGTAGCGCCCGGGAACGCCTGCCGCACCACGAGTTCGCCGCGGCCGCGCGCGCGAATATATGGCGACCCCGACCCGGGATCGGCGCCGATGCCGGAGACGAGGACAAGGCGAGTGACGCCGGCTGCTGCGGCCTCCCGCGCTATCGTCTCGGCGCCGTGCTCGTGCACGGCCTCGAAGGTCACGCCGCCCTTCTCGACATAGGCCGAAACTGCGTTGACGACAGCGTCGGCCCCGGCAACGGCCGTTGCTACCGAGGCTCGGTCACGCACGTCGACGCGAAACACGGTGACCCGGTCCGGGCCGGCCGCATGCAGGACGCTCTGAGCCCGGTCGAGATGCCGGACCGCGACGCGCACAGTCGCTCCCTCGGCGATGAGGTGCCGCACGAGCGGACGACCGAGGAACCCCGATCCGCCGAACACAATAACCGTAGTCATGGCATTCCCTTCGACAAGCCGGATTAAGGCACCCCCTCCAGCCATGAACAACCGCGCCGACATGCTGTCCGTGAGAGGGCCCGCACCATCGAGCTTCGGTTGGGACACGATCACCTGTCCCGCGCCACGGCTCTGCTCAGGCTGCGCTGTGGTCAGCAAAGACGCTGTCCGGCGGGTCGGCATCGAGCGGTGTCAATCGAGGATCGAAGCGGAACCGCGTTGCGCAGTAGGGACAGAGGATCGTGTCCGCCTCGCCCATATTGATGTAGACGTGCGGGTGGTCCCCCGGCGGGGATACGCCGATACACTTGAATTCCCTCACTCCGATGCGGATTTCCGGCACGCCGCGGTCGTTCCTGAACTTGGGATAGCCGCTGCCGGACATCGACTCAAGCCGTTGTGAATGGTGGGGGGCCGAACAGTCCGCCGCCTCGGGTAGGGGGCGGGTTAGTTTCGGTGAACATGATGTCCTCACTGTTAGTTGTCGCGCGAACCGGCCCAGCGAGCGAAGACGGCGTTCAGCTCGGCGGCGTGAAACGTCCTTGGGTCCTGACCATCCGCGAACCGGCCGAGACGTCGGGCGCAGTCGAAGAACCCCGGGGCCGGCAAGGCGCCACGCGCCTTGCTGATGGCGAGTGCGGCGATGAACGGACGGTCCGCCGCCGCGTCCTCCTCCATCAGGCGCTCCAGGGCTTCGCTCACCCGATGAATGGAATGGGGTGGCAAGAACTGAAGAGCCTTCGCCAGCTCCTGGTAGGTAATGACGATTCGGCGCTTCGCGACGCTCTCGAGGAATTCGCGCACCCTTGCACGCGTCGGCAATCGATCATCCTTTCCCAAAGTTCGGTATTGTCCACGGCAACGATGACTTGGCACAAGGACGAGCGGCATCCGTCCGCGACCTCGCTCGGCAGTATTGCCATGATCCAGGCGAGGTTAGCCGAACGCTGTGCGGTTCTCGACGGTCGGCAGCCTTCGCCGGTCAAGTCACCCGGAATCTTCGGTGTATCGGGAGCTTCTGAGCTTGCGGGAGGATTCGACCGTCGAATTGAGCAGGGAATTCTTGGAAGGCGTATTAGACTAAATTTTGCTGGGATCAGGGAATCCCAACGCAATAACAGGGAACCGAGGCTGACGAAAACGCCGAGAGGTCAATCTTTGCGCCAAACGGTCGCGAGCCACCACTGCTTGTGGCGCGGCAGTCCCGGTGGGCGGTAGTAGTGCCTCACCCGGAAGAACCCGGCAGCGGTAACGTAATTGCACCAGGTGTCGTGATCGAGGAAGCAGCTATAGCGGTCTCCGCTCAAACCTTCCTCGTTGCCTTCTCTCGGGTTTGAGCAGAAAAGAACGCCCCAGGGCCTCAAGGGTTTTGGAGAGTTCTGCCAAAACCCTCGGCAACTCCTGGCTCGGCACGTGAAACAGGGATGCATTCGCAAAGATGCCGTCGAAGCGGCTCTCCGGTAATTCCATCGCGAGGAAATCCTGTTGGAGAACCTCGCACTCCGAATATGAGCGGGCCATGGCCACGAATTCCTTCGATCCGTCCAGGCCCACGGCGTCGTGGCCCAATGATCGGAAGTAGCGTAGGTCTCGGCCGGGTCCACAACCCAGATCAAGAATGGAATAGGGGGGATCGCCCTCAATTGCATCCAGGAGCGCCGAATAGTTCTGGTTGACGTCGTGGTCCCGAGTGGCGTTCCAATAGGCCTCGGCGCGATGTCGTCAATCTCTGCGTCGGGGCATGCGTTTGCGCCTGAGTTGATCGCTTCGGTATATCGGGCGCTTCTGAGTCTTTACGAGCGAAATTGGTCCCAAAAATCGCAGGGAATCTCTCGTGGCATATCAGGGAAAGTTTTCGCAGAACAGGGTATTCAGACGCCGTAACAGGGAAGCGGCCTTCTTCCTTCCGAACCCAGACGGTGCTGCTACCGGTACTCCTCGCGCAGGCGCAGAAATACCGCGCAATGGTGATGCACAACGCCGGAAAGACCATGGGCGAGCTCGCCGCTGAGGCCGGCGTCACCGGCTCGTACTTCGCCCGAGTCCTCAGGCTCGGCTTCCTCGCGCCCGAAGTG
>DATIYT010000048.1:0-2696 GCA_035517495.1 Allostellaceae bacterium
ATGAAGATACTGAACTGAGCACAATCAAGTCTCTCGTCGCTCTCGCGGCCGTCTTTCGGATGAGCCCTGCCGAAGCGGCCGGAACGACGCATTTTTGCTTTTCTCAGCAATTCGACAACATCGGCGCCGCGCATGGGAGGCGATCATGTTCAACCCAACACAAATTGTCATCCAAGCGTTTGTCGGTAAGCGCGTAGGTCACCCCACGTAGCGGATGATGTTCGATTGTCAGAGAATCTCCTGGTGATTTGTCCCAGGAGTTCATGAGAGCGAGCATATGTCTGATAGCAAGAATTTCGAAGTTATCACGGCTGCAACTGAGCGTCTTGCGGTCAGTCCTGGGCGGAGCTACCGCACCTGGTCGCGGGAGGAGAAGGAACGGATCGTCGGCGAAACGTTTTTGCCGGGGGCGAACGTGTCGGCGATCGCGCGGTCTCACGGGCTCGATCCATCGCAGTTGTTTGCGTGGCGACGCAAGGCGCTGGCCTCGGGACTGGTCGCACCGGTTTCTAGGGGGCGAGGCCAAGCGGTCAAGTTCGCGCGGTTTGATGCGGTGACGAGCGACATGGTGGAAATCGTGATCGGCGATGTCGTGGTCCGTGTCGGCAGCGATGTGGAGCCTGAGCGGCTTGCTGCCGTAATCCGGGCGGTTCGGCAGGCATGATCCCGGCAGGCGTTCAGGTTTACGTGGCCAGCACGCCGGTCGACTTCCGCAAGGGAGCGACCGGCTTGATGGCGCTGGTGCGAGATGGTGGGGCCGACCCATTCAGCGGCGCGCTGTACGTGTTCCGTTCGAAAAGAGCGGATCGGATCAAGGCGGTTTGGTGGGACGGCAGCGGGATGTGCCTGTTTGCCAAGACGCTTGAGGAAACAAAGTTCTGCTGGCCGAAGATTGCGCCAACCCGGGTGCGGCTGAACCATGCGCAGTTGCTCGCGCTGATCGACGGGCTGGACTGGACGAAGGTGCGTCCGGTGGCGGTGAAGCGCCCGGAATCGGTGGGCTGACGACCTGCGGCGAATTGAATCAGGGCGGCTGAAAGGTTTGGGAGATTGGCGGCGACTCTGCTGTGATGGCGGCGATGACGACGCCCGTTGCAGAGCTTCCGACGACCCTTGCCGAAGCCCATGCGCTGATCCTCGCCTTGGCGGAAGAGCGGGCGGCGATCGAGGCCGAGAACAGCCGCATCGGCTCCGAGATAGCAACACTGACTGCGGCCAACGCCGATCTTGCCGCGGTCAACCAGACGGCCGACGCGCGGATCGTGGAGCTGACGGCGATCGTGAAGATGTTGGAGCGCACGCTTTACGGCACGCGCTCGGAACGCTTGCGTAGCGACACGCCGAGCGATGAGCAGATCGCCTTCGTATTTGACGAGATCGCCACCGGGGTGGCGGCCATTGAAGCCGAACTGGCCAAGGCAGGCGGCCAGGACAAGCCGAAACGCGCGCCGCGGCCGCGCAAGGAGTTCGGCGCGCATCTGGAGCGGGTCGAGATCATCGTCGAGCCCGAGGTGCCCCCTGGGTGCGAAGGGTTGGAGAAGGTCCTGATCGGCGAGGATGTGTCGAGGCGGCTGGACGTGACGCCGGCGAAGTTCCGCGTGATCGTCACGCGCCGCCCGAAATACGTCTACCGCAACCGCGATGGCGTGCTTCAGGCCCCAGCACCCGTCCATCTGATCGAGAGCGGCCTTCCGACCGAAGCGCTTCTCGCCCAGATCGCGGTGGCCAAATATGCCGACGGGCTGCCGCTCTACCGGCAGGAAGCGATCTACGCGCGTGACGACGTCGATCTCGACCGGTCGTTGATGGCGCAATGGATGGGCAAGGTCGGGTTCGAATTGCAGCCGCTGGCCGACTATGTGCTGGAGAAGGTCAAGCAAGGCGAACGGATCTTCGCCGACGAGACGACCCTGCCAACGCTCGCTCCCGGATCCGGCAAGACGCAAAAGGCATGGCTGTGGGCCTATGCGCGCGACGATCGGCCATTTGGCGGCATCGGTCCACCGATGGTCGCTTATCGCTTTGAGGACAGTCGCAGCGGTGAATGCGTCGAGCGGCATCTGGCGGGCTTTACAGGCATCCTGCAGGTCGACGGCTATGCCGCCTACAATCGGCTCGCCAGGTCGGCGGGTGCCAATGAGGGTGTGACGCTGGCAGCGTGCTTTGCCCACGTCAGGAGACGGTTCTACGAGCTTCACGTCAACGAGAGCTCGCGCCTGGCGACCCAGACCGTCACCACCATGGCCGGGCTGTGGGAGATCGAGGCCGACATCCGCGGCCAGGGTCCTGAGATGCGGGTGAGAGTGCGCCAGGAAAAGTCCGCCGCGATCGTCGCGGCGCTCTTCGATCTGTGGGACAAGGAGCTGCCGCGCCTGTCGGGCAAATCCAAACTCGCCGAGGCGATCCGCTATGCCACATCCAGACGCACCGCGCTCGAGCGCTTTCTAAGCGACGGCCGTATCGAGATCGACTCCAATACCGTCGAGCGGGCAATCCGGCCGCAAACCATCACAAGAAAAAATGCGCTCTTTGCGGGCAGCCATGGCGGCGGCCGAACCTGGGCGACCATCGCCACGCTTCTGCAGACCGCGAAGATGAACGATGTCGATCCGCACGCCTGGCTCACGCAAACTCTCGAACGGATCGCGCAGGGCTGGCCGATCTCTCAGATCGATGCTCTCATGCCCTGGCACTTC
>DATIYT010000049.1:0-3435 GCA_035517495.1 Allostellaceae bacterium
CTGATCGTAGAAGTCTTCGGGCATTTGTCCGCTCCGGGGGACCGGCGTCAGCCGTGCATTGCCGTGCCGACCGCCACGGCGACACTCAGCAGCGCGGACAGAATGAGGCCGATGTCATGCAGGATGACGGCGAGCGGTGGAAAAGGCTCGAGCGGCTGCGCTTGGCGTTCGTAGGCGCGATGGAACGGAAGCAGCGTCACGGCGATGCTGCTTCGGCCGTGCGCCCGGTTGTGGCGCGCGTGAGCTTGCCCTCGCCGAGATAGAGGAGGATCGGCGAAGCGATGAAGATCGAGGACGACGTGCCGACGATGATGCCGAAGATGATGGTGAGGGCGAAGGCTCGGATTTCCTGACCGCCGAGAATCGCCAGCGGCACGATCGACAGCAGCACGGTGAGCGAGGTTGCGACCGTGCGCCCCAATGTCTGGTTGATGCTGCGGTCGATCAGCTCCCTGAGCGGCGTCGATTTGTCCTTGCGCAGGTTCTCGCGGATGCGGTCATAGACCACGATCTTGTCGGTAACGGAGTATCCGATCAGCAGCATGATGGCCGCCACCGAATTGAGATCGAATTGCAGCCGCGTGACGGCGAAGAATCCGACGGTCTTGGTGATGTCGAGCAGCAGGGTGCCGACCACGCCGACGCCAAATTGCCAGTCGAAACGGAACCAGATGTAGACCAGCACGCCGACGAACGAGAGCAGGACGGCGGTAAGGCCGCTGCGAAACAGCTCGCCGCTGACGCGAGCGCCGACCGCTTCGACGCGGCGGATTTCGGTGCCCGGAAACTTCTCATGCAACATCGCCTCGATGGCCGTCCTGGCATCGACGGTCGCGGCCTTCTGGTCGAGCTTGACCAGCATGTCGGTCGGTGCACCGAAGCCCTGAACGCTCGCCGTGCCGAATGGCAGTTGATCGAAGGCAGACCTCACCGCACCTGGATCGACCGCGTTGGGAAAGCGCAGTTCGATCACCACGCCGCCCTCGAAGTCGATGCTGTAATTGAGGCCCGGATAAAAGAACATCACGAGCGAGGCGATGCTGAGAACCGCCGAGACGATAAGGCCCGCAAAGCGGCCGCGCATGAAGCGGATATGGGTGTCGTCGGGGACTAGGCGGAGCGGGCGCATCAATGGGGCTCGGCTGAAGGCGGCGGGGGCGCCATACATATCCGCATTCGCCGGAAAGACGCAATCCCGACGGCTTCACGGCGGTTGTACCGCCGATGACCGCTCCCCGCGTCACCGGACCCGTTTCATGCGTCAGACTGCCTCGCCGAAGAGGGACTTCGGACGATTGGGGTCGTGATATGCCGCGACGTAGAGATCGCCGATGAAGAGTTCCACCGTCACCGGCGACCAGCCTGCCTCATGGCGAACGAAGGCCGCCGCTTCGCCCAAGGTCGAGAACGCATGCTCCATCGAGGCCCCTGGGCGCAGGACGACCCACCGATCCATCCAGACGCGCGTGATACGGTAGACTGGTTCCCCCCTACGGTTCCCCTTGAGGCTGCGCAAAAGACCGCGCGCCCGCGCCAGCGGATCGGAACCGAACAGTCGCTGCAAGCGCCGCCACCACGGCCGTGACGCGCCCGCCGCCGCGACCAGTGCACTCGTGCGCTCGATTGTGGGGATAGCGAAGGCGGTCATGGAGGTTCTCCTCGCGTCGGGCGCCTGTTTCGCTCAGCCACCGCCGTGATGCTGGCTCGGCGGGTAGATCCTATAGAAGGCGATAAGCCCGTATAAATTCGAGATCGGAGAGGCCGAGCCTGCGTAAAGACCGCATATAGCCCGCGAAGACCCGGGTTTAAGGGAGGTTAAAACCAGCTCGGAAGAGCCGCCAATATCAGGCCGACGGTGCCGAGCACAACCGGTAGGGCGAGGATCGCTATCGCTGTCCCGACATCGCGGAGCGCGGGCCTGCGCCATACATCAGGATCGCCGGTTTCCGCACGAGAGCCCGCATCTTGCGAGGCGGAATGAAACGCATTGGTCCGCCAGGAGGTTGACATTGAAACCATGCAATTCAGCCCTTTCCTTGGGCCTCCGCGCTCTCATCCGAGCAGCATTCGAGTGAGGACCCAGAGCTTGAGCGCGACGAGACCGGCGAGACCAACAACAAACGCCAGAAACAGTCCGGCGATCATCCAGCCGAGCGGCCGCTCGCCATCGGAGTTCCGCGCGACCCGATCGCGGATTTCGGTCGATCTCGCCATACCGATGATTAGGACGCTGCCGCATCAAGATTCGAGAGCGAGGTTTGCCGCGGCGCATAAAGATCGCATGCAGGTGCAACTTCAGGGGGGCGCCAGCGACCTTCTCGGATTCGATCTTTATGCGGTTTTTACTCGCGACCCGTCCGATCGGTATCGAATTTATATCGACCAATGACATATACGGGACACTGATCAGAGCCCGCACATGGCAGCCGATCGGCGGCTGCGGCGGTTGCGCTTGATCCAGGTCAAGGCTCAGGGGATAGCCTCGGCCACCATTACTATCAAGCGATCCAATAGGGCGCCGCGGGTGGGCGCATCATGGAGTTCTCGATGTTCGATCTGATGATGATTGCGATCGGCGTTGCCTTCTTCGTGGTGGCGATCGGCTACGTCGTCGCCTGCGATCGCATGTGAGGAGCGGAGCCATGACCTTCGACTACATACTCGGCTCGATCACCACGCTCGTGATCACCGCCTATCTCGTGTTCGCGCTGATCCGCCCCGAGCGGTTCTAGGAGATCGTTCATGACCTTCAACGGATGGCTGCAGATCGCGATCTTCAGCGCGATCATCATCGCGCTCACCCGTCCCTTCGGCGGCTATATGACGCGCGTCTTCGCGGGCGAGCGGACATTGCTGAGCCCGGTGTTGCGCCCGATCGAGCGCGGCATCTACGCGCTTTGCGGCGTCGACGAGAAGACCGAGCAGCACTGGACGATCTATGCGGTGGCGATGCTGCTGTTCACGCTCGCCGGATTCGTCGTGCTCTATGGCCTGCAGCGCCTGCAAGCCGTGCTGCCGCTGCAAGGTGTGTTCAATCCGCAGGGCTTCGACGCGCCGAGCCCTGACTCCGCGCTCAACACTTCGATCAGCTTCATCACCAATACCAACTGGCAGTCCTACGTGCCGGAGACGACCATGAGCTACCTCGTCCAGATGGCGGGACTCACGGTACATAATTTCGTCTCGGCGGCGGCGGGCATCGCCATGGCGGTTGCGGTCGTGCGCGGTTTTGCGCGCCGCTCGGCAAAGACGATCGGCAATTTCTGGGTCGATCTCACGCGCTGCACGCTCTACATCCTGATGCCGGTCTCGATCGTGGTCGCGCTGATCTTCGTCTGGCAGGGTATGCCCGCGAACCTCGGCTCCTATACCGAAGCCACGACGCTCGAGGGCGCAAAGCAGCTGATTGCGCAGGGTCCGGTCGCCTCCCAGGAG
>DATIYT010000050.1:0-34867 GCA_035517495.1 Allostellaceae bacterium
ATCGCATGCGCGCTGATATCCATGATGGCCCGGAGCACAATGAGCTCCAATCAAAGGCCGGATACATTGATGCAAGACCGCTACTGCCAGCTCGATGAAAACCTCTTGCGACGCACGGCCGGACCATACATCAGGGTCAAAGCGGAAATCTAGGTCCGCCAAGGGGGGTGTCTGGTCTGACCCCGAAACCGGGCACCAAGCGTTTATGAGTACACGGCCTAGATCACGCGAGGTCGTCGAGGTCGGGATGCTCGGCGCAGATGTCGGCCAAGAGGTCGGTCTCGATCAGGCCGATCAGATTTGCGATCGGCCGCTGCAAGCTGTCGAATTCGCGTTTGCCGCCCTGCTCGTTTGCAACAGCCAGGATGGCGGTCAGATCGGTAATTGCTTGAATTGCAAGCTCACGGATCTTCATTGCGACACGCTTCTCCAATCTGATCTCCTCATAATCAACACCGTGGTCAACCCAGGTAACCCATACACCCGCATTGCAGCATATGTCCTCTCCGCCTAATCTCCGCCCATGGCGCTCCAAGACCTGAAGCATTGGTTCCTGGATCGCGTCGGCGCCGGCGCGCCGCCGGCGGTGGCGGTGCTGCGCCTCGAAGGCGTGATCGGCATGCGCGGGCAACGCGGTCTCACCTTGCAGCGGCTCGCGGGCATGATCGAGCGCGCGTTCAAGCTGCCGAACCTCAAGGCGGTCGCGCTCAGCATCAACTCGCCGGGCGGTGCGCCGGTGCAGTCGGCGCTGATCTATCGCCGCATCCGTGACCTCTCGGCCGAAAAGAAAGTGCCGGTCTTCGCCTTCGCCGAGGACGTCGCGGCTTCCGGCGGCTATTGGCTGCTGCTCGCGGGCGATGAAATCTATGCCGATGCCGCGTCGCTGTTGGGATCGATCGGCGTGGTGTCGTCGGGCTTCGGCTTCCCCGAGGTGCTGAAGCGGCTCGGCGTTGAACGGCGCCTGCACACGGCCGGACGCGATAAGTCGCTGCTCGATCCGTTCCTTGCCGAGGACACGCGCGATGTGGGCCGCTTGGAGCGGCTGCAGCACGAACTGCACGAGACCTTCAAGGACGCCGTGCGTGAACGCCGCGGCGCCAAGCTCGCCAGGGAGGCGCCCGAGCTGTTCGAGGGCGAGATTTTTACCGGTCGACGCGCGGTGGAGCTGGGCCTCGCCGATGGCCTCGGCGATCTCCGCGGCGTCATGCGCGCGCGCTTTGGCGATGACGTGCGGCTCCGTCTGGTGATGCCGCAGCGCTCCTGGCGGCGCTGGCGCGTGCCGGGCATGGGTGCAACGCGGCCCGATCTCGTCGAGATCGTGGGCGATATCTGGAGCGCGATCGAGGAACGCCTGCACTGGGGGCGCTTTGGGCTCTAGCGCCGGTCTGCTTGACCCGCGAGCCACGCGACTCTAAACGGGAGCATGTTCGGCCTCAGCCTTTCCAAGCTCATCGTCCTCGCCGCCCTCGGTTTTGGGGCTTGGTACCTCTTTCGCATGCTGGCCGGGCCCAATCCCTCGAACCGCGATCCGCGTCCCAATGCCCAGGCGCGCGGACGTCCGAGTCCCAACGGGGCATCGAGCCGCACCGTCGACGCCGAGGACATGGTGCGCTGCTCGGTCTGCGGCACCTATGTGCCCGCAAAGGGCGCCAAGGCCTGCGAAAAACCGGGTTGTCCCTGGCCCAAATAAGCACCTCCGGCTTGACCGGCTGGACCCCCGCCGATACGTTGCGGCGCAGCAATTGTTTCCCCTCCGGACGGATCGATGGCGGCAAACGCCGGCTCCGCGAGCGATTTCCAGACCTTGATCCTGCGTCTCCAGGAGTATTGGGCACGCCAGGGCTGCGTCATTCTGCAACCTTATGATGTGGAGATGGGAGCCGGCACCTTTCATCCCGCGACCACCCTGCGCGCGCTTGGCCCCGAACCCTGGCGTGCCGCCTACGTGCAGCCCTCGCGGCGGCCGACCGACGGGCGCTACGGCGAAAACCCCAACCGCCTCCAGTACTACTACCAATTCCAGGTGATCCTGAAGCCGGCGCCGCCGGAGAGCCAGGAACTCTATCTTGGCAGCCTTGCGGCGCTCGGCATCGACTTCGCGCGGCACGACATCCGCTTCGTTGAAGACGACTGGGAAAGCCCGACCCTGGGCGCCTGGGGCCTCGGCTGGGAAGTGTGGCTCGACGGCATGGAAGTCTCGCAATACACCTACTTTCAGCAGGTCGGCGGCATCGAGTGCGATCCGGTCTCGACCGAGCTCACCTATGGGCTTGAGCGCCTCGCCATGTACGTGCAGGGGGTCGAGAACGTCTTCGACCTCGACTTCAACGGCGCCGGCATTCGCTACGGTGACGTGTTCAAGCGCAATGAGCGCGAATTTTCCACTTACAATTTCGAACTCGCCGATACCGAAGTGCTGTTCCGGCATTTCGGCGACGCCGAGCGCGAATGCCGGGCATTGACCGCGCGCGGCCTCGCACTCCCCGCCTACGATCAATGCATCAAGGCGAGCCACTGTTTTAATCTCCTGGACGCGCGCGGCGTCATCTCGGTGACGGAGCGTCAGGCCTACATCGCGCGCGTGCGAACGCTTGCCAAGGCCTGCTGCGAGACCTGGCTCGCGTCCAATGCGGCGACCGGCTGAGGCATGGCCGAGCTTCTCCTCGAACTGCTGACCGAAGAGATACCGGCGCGCATGCAGGCGCGCGCGGCCGAGGACCTTCGCCGTCTCGCGAGCGAGCAGCTTTCAGCGGCGGGCCTCGCGACAACGAATATTCGCAGCTTCGTGACACCGCGGCGGCTGGTGCTCGTCGCGGAAGGGCTCGTCGACCGGCAACCCGACGTGAACGAGGAGCGGCGCGGCCCGCGCGTCGGTGCTCCCGCGCAAGCGGTCGAGGGGTTTCTCAAATCCGCGGGATTGCGCTCGCTCGATCAGTGCGAGCAGCGCGACACCGGCAAGGGCGTGTTCTATTTCGCGGTCATCAAGCGCGCCGGAAAGGCGACGATCGAGCTGTTGCCGGATTTACTGCGGAAAGCTCTGTACGAGTTGTCGTGGCCGAAATCGATGCGGTTCCCGACCGCCGGCTTTCGCTGGGTACGGCCGCTCGGCGGCGTTCTCTGCCTCTTCGGCGGCGAGGTGGTGCGGCTCGCGCTTGATCAAATCCCCGTTGGCGATACGACGCGGGGTCATCGCTTTCTGGCGCCTGAGCCGATCCGTGTCCGCGACTTCAAGGACTATGAAACGAAGCTCCTCGCGGCGCATGTGATCCTCGATCCCGAGGAGCGCAAAAAAATCATCGCCGGCGGACTCGCGGCTGCCGTGAGCGAAGCCGGTCTTGCACTCAAGCCCGACCCCGACCTGCTCGACGAGGTCACGGGGCTCGTGGAATGGCCGGTGGTGCTCATGGGCGGGATCGATCCCGCGTTCATGACATTGCCGCCGGAGGTGCTCACCACCTCGATGCGCGCGCACCAGAAATACTTCGCTTGCGTCGATGCGAAGGGCGAACTCGCGCCCAAATTCCTGCTGGTCTCGAACATGATCGCGTCCGATGGCGGCCGGCAGATCGTCGCCGGCAACGAGCGGGTGCTGCGCGCCCGCCTCGCGGACGCGCAGTTCTTCTGGGAGCAGGACCGCAAGGTGCCGCTCGCGACGCGCGTGCCCAAGCTCCGCGAGCGGCTCTTCTACCGCGGCCTCGGCACCATGGAGGACAAGGTGACGCGGCTCGAAGTGCTCGCGGTCGAGCTCGCGCGCTACGTGCCGGGCGACCACGCGCAGGCGATCCGCAGCGCCGCCATGCTCGCCAAGGCGGACCTCTCCACCGGCATGGTCGGCGAATTTCCGGAACTGCAGGGCGTCATGGGGCGCTATTGCGCGCTCCACGACGGCGAACGGCGCGAGGTCGCCGACGCGATCGCGGAGCACTACTCGCCGCTCGGCCCCAACGATCGCTGCCCGACCGCGCCGGTGAGCGTCGCCGTGGCGCTCGCCGACAAGCTCGACACGCTCGTGGGATTTTGGCGCATCGGCGAGAAACCCACGGGATCGAAAGACCCGTTCGCGCTGCGTCGGGCGGCGCTGGGCATTATCCGCCTGATCGTCGAGAATCGCCTTAGAGTAGCCCTGCGCCAAGTGTTCGATCATGCGTGGGGACTCTACGATAATCAGGGGGTGCTGGCGCAGACCGGCTTTCGGGAGGAGAGCCCTCGCGCGGAAGCGGTGCATCGGAGCTTGTTCGCGCAGGACTTGCTCGACTTCTTCGCCGATCGCCTCAAGGTGCATCTGCGCGAAAAGGGCGTGCGCCACGATTTAATCACAGCGGTTTTTGCGCTCCAGGACGAGGATGACCTCGTTCGATTACTGGCGCGGGTTGATGCGCTCGCCAAGTTCCTCACGAGCGAGGATGGCGCCAACCTGCTCGTGGCTTATCGCCGCGCGGCCAACATCGTGCGCATTGAGGAGAAGCGAGACAATGCTAGCTTCGCTGGTCCCGCCGACCGCAAGATGCTGAAAATGAAGGAGGAAATTGCGCTCGCCGGCAGCCTAGAGGATGCTGCGGCGAGGGCGCGGGACGCGCTCAAGGGCGAGGCCTTCGACCGGGCCATGGCCGCGCTCGCGACCCTGCGGCGCCCTGTCGATGAATTTTTTAACGGCGTGACCGTTAATATCGACGACCCGGCGCTCCGCGCCAATCGCCTGCGGCTGCTGTCGGAAATTCGCGCGACCCTGAACGGCGTCGCCGATTTCTCTGTCATCGAGGGATGAATCGAGAATGACGAAGTGGGTCTACAGCTTCGGCGGCGGCAGCGCGGAAGGTCGTGCGGAGATGCGCAATCTCTTGGGCGGCAAAGGCGCGGGGCTCGCGGAGATGAGCAATCTCGGCCTGCCGGTCCCCCCGGGATTCACGCTCACCACCGACGTCTGCACGCATTACTACAAGAGCGGCAAGCGCTACCCGGACGATCTCGATAACCAAGTCAAGTCCGCGCTGGCGGCCCTCGAACAGCGCCTCGCCACGCACTTCGGCGATCCCGCCAATCCCCTGCTGGTTTCGGTGCGTTCCGGGGCGCGCGCCTCGATGCCCGGCATGATGGACACCGTGCTCAATCTCGGCCTCAACGACGAGACGGTGGAGGGCCTCGCGCAGCGCAGCGGCGATCCGCGTTTTGCCTATGACAGTTATCGTCGCTTCATCCAGATGTACGGGCAAGTCGTGCTCGGCGTCGATCATCATCACTTCGAGGACCTGCTGGAGAATCACAAGCTCGACGACGGCAAGACGCTCGACACCGATCTCGATGCCAAGGATTGGCGCACCGTCGTCTCGGGCTATAAGAAGATCGTCCAGCGCGAGCTGGGACGCGCTTTTCCGCAGGACCCGCAGGAACAGCTCTGGGGCGCGATCGGTGCGGTATTCGGCTCCTGGATGAATCAGCGGGCGATCACCTATCGCCGCCTGCACGACATTCCGTCGGACTGGGGCACCGCCGTCAACGTGCAGGCGATGGTGTTCGGCAATATGGGCGAGGATTGCGCGACCGGCGTCGCCTTCACCCGCAATCCCTCGACCGGCGCGAACGAATTCTACGGCGAATATCTCGTCAACGCGCAGGGCGAAGACGTGGTCGCGGGGATTCGCACGCCGCAGCATCTGACGGTCGCCGGCAAGAGCGCCAACAAGTCGACCTTGCCGGCGATGGAAGAAGTGATGCCGGAGGTATTCGCCGAGCTCAGCGAAGTGCGGCGGAGCCTCGAAGCGCACTACCGCGACATGCAGGACATCGAGTTCACGGTCCAGCAGGGCCGCCTCTACATGCTGCAGACCCGCACCGGCAAACGCACCGCCGCGGCGGCGCTCCGGATCGCGGTCGAGATGGCGGAGAACGGGCTGATCTCGCGCGAGGAAGCGATCCAACGCATCGATCCGATCTCTCTCGACCAGCTGCTGCATCCGACGCTCGATCCGCGCGCGCCGCGCACCGTGTTGGCGCGCGGCCTGCCGGCTTCGCCCGGCGCCGCCTCCGGCGTCGTCGTGTTCTCGGCCGAGGAGGCCGAGGCTAGGGCGATGAAGGGCGCGTCGGTGATTCTGGTGCGGATCGAGACCAGCCCCGAGGACATTCACGGCATGCATGCCGCCAAGGGCATCCTGACGACGCGCGGCGGCATGACCAGCCATGCGGCGGTGGTGGCCCGCGGCATGGGACGTCCCTGCGTCGTGGGTGCCGGCGATCTGCGCGTCGATTACAAGGCGGGGATGATCCGCTTCAACGGGACGGTGGTGAAGTCCGGCGACGTCATCACCGTCAACGGCTCGACCGGCGAAGTCATTCTGGGCGAGGTACCGACAATCCAGCCGGAGCTGTCCGGCGATTTCGCGACATTGATGGGCTGGGCGGATCAGGTGCGCAAAATCGCGGTGCGCGCCAACGCCGACACGCCGACCGACGGCCGCATGGCGCGCAAATTCGGCGCCGAAGGCATCGGTCTCTGCCGCACCGAGCACATGTTCTTCGAGGAGAACCGGATCGTGGCGGTGCGCGAGATGATCATGGCCGACGACGCCGAGGGACGGCGCCAGGCGCTTGCCAAGATTTTGCCGATGCAACGCGGAGACTTCGTCGAGCTGTTCCGCATCATGAAGGGGCTGCCGGTCACCATACGCCTGCTGGACCCGCCACTGCACGAATTCCTGCCGAAGACCGACGCCGAGATGGAGGAGGTGGCGAAGGCCACGGGCAAGCCCCTGGCGACGATCCGGCAGAACGCCTACGCGCTGCACGAGAGCAACCCGATGCTCGGCCATCGCGGCTGCCGCCTCGCGATCACCGCGCCGGAGATCTACGAGATGCAGACCCGCGCGATCTTCGAGGCGGCGGCAAGCGTCATCCGCGAGACCGGCGATAAGATCGAGCCCGAAATCATGATCCCGCTGGTCGCCACCAGGAAGGAGCTGGACATCCTGAAGGCGATGGTCGATCGCATCGGCGCCGAAGTCGCGCGCGCGAGCGGCGTCAACGTACCCTACATGGTCGGCACCATGATCGAGCTGCCGCGGGCGGCGCTGCGCGCCGGCGAGATTGCCGAGAGTGCCGAGTTCTTCAGCTTCGGCACCAACGACCTGACGCAGACCTGCTTCGGCCTCTCGCGCGACGACGCCGGAAGCTTCCTCAACGAATACCAGCGCCAAGGCATCCTCGACAGCGATCCCTTCGTCACCATCGATCGCGATGGCGTGGGCGAACTCATGCGCCTGGCCGCCGAGCGCGGCCGGCGCGCGCGCGGCAATCTCAAGCTCGGCATTTGCGGCGAGCACGGCGGCGATCCCGCCTCGATCCAATTCTGCTGCGAAATCGG
The DNA here is from genome assembly GCA_035517495.1 of Allostellaceae bacterium. Classification (GTDB taxonomy): domain Bacteria; phylum Pseudomonadota; class Alphaproteobacteria; order ATCC43930; family CGMCC-115725; genus DASZHJ01. Next base: position 7,355 of record DATIYT010000050.1, read on the forward strand.
TCTCGACTACGTGTCGTGCTCGCCTTACCGCGTGCCGATCGCGCGGCTCGCGGCGGCCCAGGCCGCGCTTGCGAAGGCCCGGATCGACAGTACGGCCTGACGGAAAGGCCCTAAAACCTCGCCCAGTCCGGCTTCGTCGCGATCACCCGAGACCCGCCGGCCGTGAGCGCGGCGCCGCTGCTCGCGGCTTCTTCCAGCGCCTCCAGGCGGATCAACGCGAGGGCGAGCTCGCCGCTTCCCGAGCGAATTTCGCCCGCTTCCTGTTCTCCCAACAGGATCGGCGTGCCCGGCGGCGGCGGCGCCCCGTCGATGCGCACCGGCAGCAGCCGCTTCTTGATGAGCGCCCGATACTTCGTGCGCGCGGTCAGCTCCTGGCCCATGTAGCAGCCCTTCTCCCAATCGATGCCGTTGAGCTCGTCGAAGCCCGCTTCCAATAAGATTGCTTTTTCGATCGGCAAGTCGCGGCTGCCATCCGGAATGCCCGCGGCAAGGCGCAGCCGATCGTAGACTTCCGCATCGGCGCGCTTGAATCCCAGGGCCTCAAGCGGCGCCATGCCGCTGCTCCGCGGCAGCAGCAGACGCGCACCAAGCTGCGCCAATCGTGGGTCCACATAGGCGACGCCACCCGCAAACATTCTCGCGGCACCGCGCTCGGCCGGCAGGTCGAGCAGCGCCAATGCATCGTCGCCAAAGGCCGCCGACACCTGGAAGCGCTCGCTCGCGTCGGCAAGCGTCACCTTGGAGCGCAATTTGTAGATCGAGAGCCGCCGCAACAAATCGCCGAGACGGGCCCGCTCGCCATCGAGCAGAACGCTGCCCCCGATCTCCATCAGGAAAAAATCGTGCAGGTATTTTCCCTGCGGTGTTAGAAACGCGGCATAAAGCGCGCGCGAAGGCGACAGCTTGCGCGCGTCGTTGGTGATCAGCCCCTGCAGAAACTCGTGGCGGTCTTCGCCTGCGATTTCCAGCACACCGCGCGGGTCCAGCAGGGAAGAGTGGGCTTGAGGCATGGAAATATCCCGCACTTTGAACCTTCAAGAGGTAGGTGCGCGCGTGTTGCTTGGCAAGGAGCCCCTCTATATAAGGCCGGCAGCAATGCAATTACGGACGGGATCGCGCGTCTCGAACCCATGAGAATTCTCTTCGTCACCGCGACGCGCATCGGCGACGCCGTGCTTTCGACGGGGCTTCTCTCGCACCTGGTCGAATGCAATCCGCAGGCGCGCTTCACCATCGCCGCGGGGCCGATCGCGGCACCCTTGTTCGAGGCCGTGCCGCGGCTCGATCGGTTGATCGTCGTCGATAAGCGGCGGTTCGGTCTCCATTGGCTGGGCCTGCTGCGGCGCGTCGTCGGCTGGCGTTGGGGGCTCGTCGTGGACCTCAGAGGCTCGGCGCTCGCCTACCTCTTGTGGTCGCGAGAGCGCCTCATCGGCGGCAAGGGCGACCTCAGCGTCAATCGCGTCCGGGAGATCGGAGAAATGGCCGGGCTCGATCCGCCGCCGGCACCGCGGCTTTGGACCGCGCCCCGGCACGAGAGCGCCGCAGCCGCGCTCGCCCCCCCGGGTGCGCCGCTTCTGGCGATTGCACCCGCTGCGAATTGGCGGGCCAAAACATGGCGCTCCGAGCGCTTCGCCGAATTGGCGCGGCGACTCACGGCGCCCGAAGGGCCGCTGCCGCTGGCGCGGGTTGCGGTGCTGGCCGCGGCGCACGAACGCGAGCAGTCGGCGCCGGTTCTGGCCGCAATTCCCGAGCCGCGCCGCATCGATTTGGTCGGCAATGTCGATCTACTGACGGCGGCGGCGGTTTTGCGGCGCGCGGCGCTGTTCGTCGGCAATGATACCGGGTTGATGCATATCGCGGCGGCGATGGGCGCACCGACCTTGGGGCTCTTCGGACCGAGCCCCGTCGAGCGGTTCGCGCCCTGGGGGGCGCGCGCCGGCGTCGTGCAGACGCCGCTGGCGCCGCGCGAGCTGATGGGCGCGCCCGATTTCGATTACCGCACCACCGACACCCTGATGGACGGCCTCACCGTCGACGCGGTCGAGGCTGGGGCCCGCGCGCTGGTTCAACGCGTCGCGGGCGCCGCCGCTTGAAAGGACCGGCGTGGCGCTGATCGTCATGGCCGATGATGGCGTCGCTTTCGACGGCGCCACCCCCGAGCACAAGCCGCTCGGCGGTGCCGAGGCCGCTTTTCTGGCCTTGGCGGAAGCGCTTGCCGCGCGCGGACACCGCGTGCTCGTGCGCAACAATTGTCCGGCGCCGCTGCTGAAGAATGGCGTCGATTGGGCGCCGATCGGCAGTGGGTTGCCCGAGACCGCGGATCTCTACATCGCCAATCGCGGCTATCGATTGATCGCGCGCGTACCCAAGGCGCGTACGCGCGTGTTTTGGCTGCACACCCCCGGCGAATACATCTTAAAGCCGCGCTATCTCTGGCCGCTGCTGCGCACCCGGCCGATACTGGTATTCTCGGGCGCCTATCATGCGTCGACGGTTCCGGTCTGGGTTCCGAACGGTGGCCGCGTCGTTATTCCCTACGGCATCGAGGCTTCCTATCGCGATCCCCCTCAGCGTGAGCCGTCGCCGCCGATCGCGATCTTCACTTCGAATCCGCTCCGCGGCCTCGATTGGCTGCTCGGCCTCTGGGCTGGCAGTATTGCGCCCGCGGTCCCGGCGGCAAAGCTGCATGTCTATGCGGGGCCCGAAGTCTATGGCGCCGCGGGAGCCCGCAAGGGCGAGGCAATGCGGACGGTGCTGGCGCACGCGGCCACGCTTGAGGACAAGGGTGTCCGCTGCTTTGCGCCAGTGCCCAAGGCGGAACTGCGCGCGCGTCTGCTCGAATCACGCGTCATGTTGTATCGGGGCGATCCGGGCGAGACCTTTTGCCTAGCAGTCGCCGAGGCGCAAGCGCTCGGTATTCCCGCGGTGGCGATGCGGCTCGGCTCGCTACCCGAGCGGATCGTCAGTGGGGTGACCGGCACCATCGCCGACGACGATGCAAGCTTCGTCGCCGCGTCGATCGCGTTGCTGACCGACGATGCGCTATGGCGACGCCGGCACGAGGCCGCGATTCGCGATCAGCGCGGCCTCTCCTGGAGCGAAGTCGCCGCGCGCTTCGAAGGGCTGATTGCGTGAAGGCTCACGCTTCGACCCGCCAACCCACTTCCTCCCCGCCCATGAATGGTTTCACCACCGCATCGCCCGCGGCGATCTCGCTCGGAATGCGCCATCGACGGCGCACAAGAGTGACGGGCTCGTCATTTGCCGCCAGCCCGTAAAAACGCGGGCCGTTGAGGGACGCGAAGGCTTCGAGGCGATCGAGCGCGCGCTCCTCGTCGAAGACCTGCGCGTAAAGCTCCAGCGCCGCGGGTGCCGAGAATATTCCCGCGCAGCCGCAGTCGCTCTCCTTGTCCCTAGCGGGATGGGGCGCGGTGTCGCTTCCGAGGAAGAATTTGGGATTGCCTGAGGTGGCGGCGCGGCGGAGCGCCAGGCGATGCCACTCGCGCTTGGCGACCGGCAGACAGTACATGTGCGGGCGAAGCCCGCCGGCGAAGAGCGCGTTGCGGTTGATCATGAGGTGGTGGGCCGTGATGGTGGCGGCGAGGTTGGGACCGGCCGCGCTGACGAATTCCACCGCGTCCGCGGTGGTCACGTGCTCCAGCACGATCCTGAGCTGGGGAAACCGCGCCAACAGCGGCGCCAGCACCCGCTCGATGAACACCGCCTCGCGGTCGAAGACGTCCACGTCGGGGTCCGTCACTTCGCCGTGGATCAACAGCGGCATGCCGATCGCCGCCATGCGCTCGAGCGTCGGATAGGTCTTGGCCATATCGGTAATGCCTGCCGCGGAGTTGGTCGTGGCGCGCGCGGGATAGAGCTTGACGGCCGCGAATACGCCGGCGTGAAAGCCTCCCTCGATCTCGGCGGGAACCGCTGTGTCGGTCAGATAGCAAGTCATCAGCGGCGTGAAGCGGACGCTTTCGGGCAATGTTGCCATGATCCTCGCGCGGTAGGCTTCAGCGGCCGCGACAGTGGTGACGGGCGGTACCAGGTTCGGCATCACGATCGCGCGCGCAAAACTGCGGGCAGTCCAATGCGATACCGCCGCCAGCATCGCGCCGTCGCGCAAATGCACGTGCCAGTCGTCGGGGCGGCGCATGGTCAGCGTATCGGTCGACATATCAGTCCATCCTCCTCGCGCGGGTGACGGAGCCCCGGCGGATTGCTATATGTCTACCAGCATCCCCCGGAGGAATCCCATGACCGCCTGCATCGTCGGTTGGGCGCACGGCAAGTTCGGCAAGCATGAGGGCGAGGATATCGAAGCTCTGATCGCCGGTGTGGCGAGCGACGCGATCCGCGACGCGGGCCTAACGCCCGGCGAGATCGACGAGATCTTCATCGGCACCATGAATGCGGGCTTCGTGCGCCAGGAGTTTCCGTCGTCCCTGGTGCTGCAAATCGACAAGGAGCTGCGCTTCAAGCCCGCGACGCGGGTCGAGAATGCCTGCGCCACCGGTTCGGCCGCGATTCATCAGGGGCTGAGCGCGATCGAGGCGAAACGCGCGCGCAAGGTGCTCGTGGTCGGCGTCGAGAAGATGAGCGAGGTTACCGGCCCCGCGGTCGGGGATATCCTGATCCGCGCCGCCTACCTCAAGGAAGAAGGCACGATCGAGGGCGGATTTGCCGGCGTCTTCGGGCGGATCGCACAGATGTATTTTCAGCGCTACGGAGACAAATCCGACGCGCTCGCGCGCATCGCCGCCAAGAACCACCGCAACGGCGCAAGCAATCCCCTGGCGCAGATGCAGAAGGACCTGGGCTACGACTTCTGCCGGACCGTATCGGACAAGAACCCGCTGGTGGCCGGCCCGCTGCGGCGGACCGATTGCTCGCTGGTTTCCGACGGGGCCGCGGCGCTCGTGCTCGCCGATGTCGAGACCGCGCTTGCTCTCGACAAGGCTGTGGTGTTCCGCGCCGCCGAACACGTCAACGACTTCCTGCCGATATCGCGCCGCGACATCATCGCGTTCGAGGGACCGGAACTCGCTTGGAAGCGTGCGCTTGCAAAGGCGCGGGTCGGTCTCGACGATCTGAGTTTTGCCGAGGTGCATGACTGCTTCACCATCGCTGAACTGTTGATCTACGAGGCGATGGGGCTCGCACCCCGAGGCGAGGGCGCCCGTGCGATCGAGGATGGTGTCACCGAAAAGAGCGGCAAACTGCCGATCAACCCGTCGGGCGGCCTCAAATCCAAGGGCCACCCGATCGGCGCCACCGGTGTTTCGATGCACGTGCTGGCGGCGATGCAGCTCACCGGCAGCGCCGGCGGGATCCAGGTACCGAAAGCCGAGCTTGCCGGCGTCTTCAACATGGGAGGCGCGGCGGTCGCCAATTACGTCAGTATCCTCGAACCCTTGAAGTGAGGGCGCGGTGAGCTCGTTTCGCGCCCTCGTCCTGCATGAGGCCGACGGCAAGGTCGAACCTCGCCTCGAGACGGTGTCGGAGGATGCGCTGCCGGAAGGCGAGGTCACCGTCGATGTCGACTATTCAAGCCTGAACTACAAGGACGGTCTCATTCTGAGTGGTCTCGGCCGCTTGGTGCGCAAATACCCGCACATCCCCGGCGTCGATTTCGCGGGGCGCGTCAGCAAATCCTCGGCGCCTGACTACGCGCCCGGCGATGTGGTCGTGCTCACGGGCTGGCGTGTGGGCGAAGTGCAATGGGGCGGCTATGCCGCGAAGGCGCGCGTAAAGGCGAGCCAGCTCGTGCGGCTCCCGCAGGGATTGAGTGCCGAGCGCGCGATGGCGCTGGGGACCGCCGGGTTCACCTCGATGCTGGCGGTGATGGCGCTTGGGGATCATGGACTTGCGCCAGGATCCGGCGAGGTGTTGGTGACGGGTGCGGCGGGCGGCGTCGGCAGCGTCGCGGTGGCACTTCTTGCGGCGCTCGGCTATCCGGTCGCGGCCTCCACGGGCCGCGCCGAAACGCACGAGTACCTCCGCAGCCTTGGGGCCACGAGCATCGTCGATCGTGCAACTCTCGCCAAGCCGCCCTCCCGGCCGCTCGACACCGAGCGCTGGGCGGGTGCCATCGACACCGTCGGAAGCACCACGCTCGCGACCATCCTCACTCAGCTCCGCTATGGGGGCAGCGTTGCCGCATGCGGCCTCGCCGGTGGCAATGATCTCCCCGCGAGCGTCATTCCCTTCCTGCTGCGCGGCGTCAACCTACTGGGCATCGATTCCGTCATGTGCCCGAAACCACGCCGAGAAACGGCGTGGCGACGGCTCGCCGAGAGCCTTCCCATGTCCAAGCTCGACGCGATCACGCAAAAGGTGCCGCTCAGCCACGTGATCGAGTTGGCGCCCAAAATCCTTAAGGGTGCGATTCGCGGCCGCGTCGTGGTGGACGTCCGCGCGTAACTGGATTTCCCGTTATATTTCAATTGGATAAAGTTGCCGGGAGGAACCTCGGACTGCGAGTGCCGAGTCGTCTCTTTTTGTCTTGATTTTCCAGCAGGATATGCCATCTTCCTGCCAAAGGAGATTGGCATGCTCCGGCAACGCATTGGATTCCAGTTGCGGCCGGACCCGCCATTGCCGGGCACATCGGCCATGCAGGAAATCGCACTGAGCAGGCGCCGCATTTTACGTTTGCTGGGCGGATTTGCCGGGGGATCGGCAGCCGCGATGGCGATGCCTGCGCTGGCGCGCGTGCCGACGCCGCCGCGAAAGCCCACCCCTCCGAAGCAGCATCGCGTCGTGCTCGACCCCGGCCACGGCGGAATTGATCCCGGCGCGATCGGTGTCAGCGGGATTTTCGAGAAGGAAATTACGCTCGCGACCGCCGAGGCACTCGCGCGTTCGCTTGAGGCCACCAAGCGCTACAAAGTCGTGCTGACACGGACCACGGACGAATTCGTGGAGCTGGAGGATCGTGTGGCGCGCGCACGCGAGGCGCAGGGTGATCTCTTCCTGTCGATCCACGCCGATGCGATCCCCGATTCATCGGTGCGCGGCGCCTCGGTGTTCACGCTCTCCGAGCGCGCGTCCGATGCGGAAGCAGCGGCGCTGGCGCAGCGGGAGAACAAGGTCGATCTCTTGGCCGGCATCGACCTGTCGCGCCACACGGCCGAGGTCGGCAGTATCCTGCTCGACCTGGCCCGACGCCAAACCAACAATCTGTCGCTCGCCTTCGCGCGGAGACTCGTTGCGGAGCTCGGCCGCGAAGTACGTATGCTCAACAACAGCCATCGTTCCGCCGGTTTCGTGGTGCTGAAGGCGCCGGACATTCCGTCGGCACTGGTGGAGCTGGGCTGCCTCTCCAACACGGGAGAGGAAAAAGAGCTGCGCAGCGACGCCTACCGCGATCGCCTGGTCATCAGCTTGGCGCATTCGATCAACGATTACTTCGACCAGCCCGGCGCCGGCTGAGCACCGCCGCGCTCAGCGCGGCTTTTGCGTTTCCTTCAATTTCTGAAGTCGCCCGTAGGCCTCGACAACCGGCTCGCTCTCCCCGCGGCGCCGGTCGCCTTTGCCGGGGTCGACCATCTCGCGCGTCAGCACCAACTCGAGTGCCTTTAGAATCGCCTCGGCGACCTCGATATTTTTCTGCTCGCAAGCCTGTTGAAAGGCCGCGAACAACTTGTCACTGAGACGACGAGGGAGTTCGTGCATAGGGGAAGCTCTTGCCAACAAATCATCTTAACATCAACAAGCGTTCCGCTCCAACGCCGTTCTATCCGGAGTTGCGGCACAGTAACACGTCTCGCGTTAACCAAATATTCACCGCTACTGCGTAAAAACAAAGGCGCGGGTGCTGTCGGTTCCCCCGTCGAGCCCCGCAAAGTCCTTCGGGCTTTTCCTCCCTGAAACTTGGGCCGCGCTCACCGCGCGGCCCTTTTTATTTTGTCCGCGTGCCGGAGGCGTGGTGAAGCTTCTGGTTTGCGGGCTTCGTCTGCGGCGGCGCGGGCGCAATCGGCTCTGGCGCCGGTACAGGTTCCTGGACTTCTGGCGTGACCGCCGATGCCAGCGGCGCATGCTCGGGTACTGCCGGCTGAGGGGTCGTGGCCGCCACGGGTTGAACCGGCGGTGCGCTTGCCCGCGGCGAGTTGCTGAGCCCGAAGGCGACCAATCCCGATGCAATGATCATCATTACTGAAGCGGCGGCCATGGCCGTCCGCACCCATGACCGCCGCCGCTCAGCGGGCTGCTTGCGCGGCAGGTTCACGACGATCCCCGAACCGGTCTGCGGCTCGAGCCCGGTTGGAGTCGCCGGGCGTGCGGTGCGCGTTCCCGCTCTTTCCTTTGCGGCGCGCGGCTCGGGGTGGCCGCGTTGCCGAAGCTCCGTCACCTTGGGGTAATTCTTGGTTTCGAGCACGTTGCCGATCACCGAAGAAAGCTGGTCGGTGAGCGCGGCGACCGCGGCGCGCCGCTCGGCGTTGGGGTCCACCTCCGCGTCCACCGAGAATTCGGGTTCCGGTTCCGCAACGGGTTCGGAGGGCTGCGCCGCGAGCGGCACGGATTCGGACGGGGACTCAGCGGCGGTGGTGGTGACGGCTTCATCTGTCGGTTTGCTGATCGGTCCGCGCTGCTCCGGTTCGGCGACCAAAGGCTCCGCCGCACTCGGCGCCGGATCGATCGCGGCTTCCTCGATGATGGAAGCCGCGGCGGCTTCCGCCCCCGTGCCAGCGGCCGGTTCGACCTCAGGCTCGGCTGCGAGGGCGATGGGCGCGGGCTCGATGGCAGCTTCCGCTGCTTCCACTGTGTCGGCGGCGACAGCTTCCACCGTCTCGGCGACCGGTTGTTCTGGCGCGTCCGCGGCCGGCAGTTCCTCGGGCGCCAAAGACGACGGCTCCGCTTCGATCGCCTCGGGCTGAGCGACCACAGCCGGCGCGAGGGCAGGCGCGGGCTCGATATTGGCCTCGCTGGGCGGGCGGAATGCCTCCAGGAGCAACTGCATATCGGCCGGCGTCGGCGCCGAGGTTTCAACCTCGGCTTCCTGCGCGGCTAAGACCGGCGACGACGTTGCCGGCGTCTCGATCCCGAGATCGACCGGCTGATCGGACGCGACCGGTAATGGATCGGTGGCGGGCTCGAATGCGGCGGTCTCGACTTCCCCGGGTTGTGCGGCCATGACCGGAGCGGTGGTCGGAGCCGGCGCCAGTTCGACAACGGCTTCACCGGGCTGGGCCGATGCCTCGATGAGCAATTCCGCTTCGGCCGGCGCCAATGCCGGGGTCTCTGCCCCCGTCTCTGCTTTCGGGGCCGTCGTCGATGAAGGCTCCGGATTCTCGGCTTCGGAACCGGCGGGTTGTTCAAGCGCGGCCAGCAGCGGATCGGCAGTGGGCTCGGCCCCGAAAACGCCCTCGATTTCGGCGTGTCCGAGCGCGAGCGGCTCCGGCGCCGCGAGCGTCGCCGGCTCGGCCGGGAACTCGGCGTCGATGTCGAGGATCGGTTGCAGCTCTGGCAGTCCCGGCCAGGCCGAGAATTGAGCAGCGCTCTCGACCTCGGCGAACATCTCGGCGACGCGCGGCTCATCGTCAAGCGGCGGAGCGTCGAATGCCGTCGGCGTTTGAACCTCCGGTGCCGCTTCGACTTCGGCCGGTGCGGAAGTTTGCGGCGCGGCTGTCGTTGGCTCGGCTTCGATAGGCTCGGCAAGCCCGGCCAGGGGATCGAAGGCCGACCCATCGGGCGCGGCGGCTGCCAATTCCGGATGTGACAGCGCGAGCGCCGACGGCGCCGCGAGCTTCGGTGCCCCGGCGGAAGTATCGTCGGGCTCGAACAAAGCGTGGGTCCGTGACAGCTCCGTCCAATTTCCGAACCCCGGCGCAACGGCGAGTGCCGAGAAGACCTGATCCGTACGGGAATGCGGCAGGTCGCTCGGCGCGGTCAGAGTCACTGCCTCCGGCGGCGCTTCGGCCTCGGCGGTCGGCTGCGGTTTCAGCGGCGCCGGCTCGGCTGCAACGGGTTCGGCGAGTGCGGCAAGAGGATCAAAGGGCGACGCAAGGACGGTTGCGGCGGTTTCAGCCTCCAAATGCGCCAGCAACAGCGGCTGCGGCGCCGCGAGCACCGGCGCGTCGGCGATCGGGTCGCCGCCGGTATCGAGTGACGACGAGAGCTTCGAAAGCGTCGCCCAGGCCGTCAGCCGCGGCTTCAGGGCAAGCGCGGCAAAAACCCGATCCGGGTTCGAAATCGGCAGTGCGCTCGGCACCGCGAGCGTTGATCCCAGCGACGCCGCGTCGGCTTCGGTGTTGACGGATGGCTGCGGTTCTGGCGGCGCCGGTGCAGCGGGGGGCGGCGCCACGGGTTCCGCGAGCGCTGCCAGCGGATCGAAGAACGGCTCGATCGGGGCTGAGGCAGCCTCGACCTCCGCATGCGCCAGAGCCAGCAATGCCGGTGGCGCCGGTGTCGCAATTTCGATCTCGGACTCGGCATCAGGAGCGGCCGATAGTTCGAGCTTGGGCAATGCGTCGCTCGCGCCGTGCTCGTCGAAGGAAGCCGCGTAGAGGGATTCGATCGTCGGTGGGATAACGAGGGTCGTGAGTTGAAGCGGCCGTTTCTGGGCGATCTCGGGCAAGGCGTCGAGCCGGGACACGGGCGCCATGGCCGCGCGTTCGGCGGGGTCGCGGGCGGCCGGGCGATCGTATTTCGACCAGGAATATGTTTCGTCGCTCTTGAAATCGAGGAAGGCTTTGGCGCTCGGATCACTCGTGCCGCCGCCCGCGTATTTGGACCAGGAAGCCGGTTCGCCATCGCCGGCCGCGGCCGGCGCCTCCACTCCAGGTCGGAGGCTTTCGGTATGCGGCGGTGGGGCGTTCTCGGAGTAGTCGAATTTGCCGCCTCGCGTTTTCAGCCATTCTTCTTCTTCCAGGACGAGGCGTTTGTGCGCCGGCACCGGCGGCGGCGCGATCGAAACCGACCCCTTCCCCTTGCGCGCGGATTTGGGCCTGCCGCCGCGTAGTCGAGCAGCGCCAGAGCGCAAAAGGCTCGACGTCAACTTGGCGGATTTGGGGCCAGAAGCCATGCAGCAAAAGTCCCGGAATACCCTAATGATCGACGCAGCACCGAACGCCGCGTCCCCGAGACCGGAGACGCCGCGCCTGCAAATCTTATGGCACGATGATCAACGAGCGGTAACCGGATAAGCCGGTGAATTGCCGAGAATTGTCGGCGATTTTTCGAGATATTTTTGCAAGCGCCGCCGTTATCGGCATTTCTCTGGTGCTGCCGGACAGGATTGAACTGTCGACCTCTCCCTTACCAAGGGAGTGCTCTACCACTGAGCTACGGCAGCGCCCTGAGATGGCGGAGCCATACACGATCGAGTCGGGGCTTGGCAAGCGAGCGCCTTGACCCCATTCACGGGTCTTGTCACCGTGAGCGCTCAAATGGACCCGGAGAAACCGAAGCCGCGACTGAGCGAGGGAGGGCGGCACGCCGCCCTCGAACGCGAGGAACGACGGGCGCGCGCCCTGCGTCTCAACCTGCGAAAGCGCAAGGCCCAGGCGCGCGAACGCTCCGCGGGCGATCTCGAAGGCGATGCCGGCGGAAAGGCGGAATAAGCAAATTTTCCCTGCAAAGATGCTCGCGCGAGTGGCGCAAAATTCGCCATAATCCCCCGTTAGCCAATTGCTGCGACAATAACCGGCGGCATCCCAAGCGGCCTATTTGCAGGGGTTCATGGACAAGATACGCATCCGCGGCGGCAAGCCGCTCGAAGGCAAGATCCGCGTCGGCGGCGCCAAGAACGCGGCACTGCCACTGATGGCGGCGTCGCTGTTGACCGAAGAGACGCTGACGCTCACCAATCTTCCGCGCCTGGTCGACATTGACACCATGGCGCATTTGCTGGTGCAGCACGGGGCTTGCGTCACCTTGAACGGCTCGAACGGCAGCGACGAGCATGGCCATGAGATGGAACTCCGCGCCAAGCGCATCGCCTGCACCACCGCGCCCTACGATCTCGTGCGCAAAATGCGTGCCTCGGTCCTGGTGCTCGGACCGCTTCTTGCGCGGGCGCGCGAGGCACGGGTCTCGCAGCCCGGTGGCTGCGCCATCGGAACGCGGCCGGTCGACCTTCATATCAGGGGGCTGGAACGGCTAGGCGCCAGCATCACGCTCCGCCAGGGCTATATCGAGGCGAAGGCGCCCCATGGTCTCAGGGGCGCGGAGGTGGTTTTCCCGACTGTCTCCGTGGGCGCGACCGAGAATCTGATGATGGCCGCGTCCCTCGCCGAGGGCGAGACGTTGCTGGTGAATGCTGCCCGTGAGCCGGAGGTTGTCGATCTCGCCCGCTGCCTCGCGGCGATGGGGGCGCAGATCGAGGGGGTGGGCACCGATCGCGTGCACATCAGCGGCGTCCAGAGGCTGCATGGGGCGACGCATCGGGTGATCCCCGACCGCATCGAGACCGGGACCTATATGATGGCGGGCGCCATCACCGGCGGCTCGATCGAGCTGCTGGGCGCCGACGACGACGCGCTCGCCGCGGTGATCCGCGTGCTCGAAGGCGCCGGAGTCTCGGTCGGCAAGACCGAGCGCGGCGTGCTGATCCGGCGTGCCAATGGCCGCCTCGAAGGGATCGACGTGATGACCGAGCCGTTTCCGGGCTTCCCGACCGATTTGCAGGCGCAAATGATGGCGCTGATGACCACGGCGGCCGGCGCCGCGATGATCACCGAAACCATCTTCGAGAACCGCTTCATGCACGTGCCCGAGCTTTGCCGGATGGGCGCCAATATCAACGTGCACGGCGCCTCGGCAATGGTCCGCGGCGTGACGAGGCTCGCGGGTGCGCCGGTGATGGCGACCGACCTGCGCGCCTCCGTTTCCTTGGTGCTGGCCGGGCTCGCCGCCGAGGGCGAGACGACGGTCAACCGCGTTTACCATCTCGACCGCGGCTACGAGCGGCTCGAGGAAAAGCTCGCGGCTTGCGGCGCCGATATCGAACGCCTCTCCGGCGATGCCTGAACGTGCGCGTCCGGCCGATGCGCTGAAGCTCCTCGCGCGCGATGACGAGGATCTGGCGGTGATCTCGGCGGTCCTCCAGGACGCGCTGATCCCGGTCTCGGAAATGGCTTATCTTCCGGAAGAACGGCGCTTCGCACTGGTCGCCAATCGCTTCCGCTGGGAGCGTGCGGAGTCCCCCTTGCCGCAGAGTCGGGAGCGGCGGCTTTCCGGCCTCAGCATCAGCGGCGTCTCCGCGGTGCGCCGCAGGGGCTTCAGCCTCGCCGAGCGCGATCGTATCCTGGTATTGCTGGCGATCCGGCGCGTCGAGGGTGCGCTGCAGCTCGATTTCGCGGGTGGCGCCTCCATCCGCGTTGAAACCGCCGATGTCCTCTGCCACCTCGACGATCTGAGCGAGCCCTGGCCGACCCGGTTTCAGCCGCGGCATCCCGTCGACGAGAATTCCTGAACTTCGTTGCCTCGGGCGTCCGGGGGCGAATATCCTCGCGGCAGGCTAACGATGACGCGAGGCGCTACGGTGATGCCGGATATGCCTCAGGACATCGGCGATCATCCCGTCGCGTTGCGTATCCGTCGTCCTGGGCCGAAGCGCATCTTGGCGATCGACGGCGGCGGCCTGCGCGGCATCGTGGCGCTGGCGTTCCTAAAGCGCATCGAATCCGTGCTGCGAGAGCAGTATGGCGGCCGACCGGAATTCCGCCTGCGCGACCATTTCGATCTGATCGGCGGCACTTCGACGGGCGCGATCATCGCGACCGGATTGGCGCTGGGACGCTCGGTCGACGAGCTGATCGAGGTCTATCGCCATTTGGGCCGCGGTCTCTTCACGCGGCATTGGTGGCGGTTCGGTCTCTTCGGGGGGCGGCTTTCGCGCCAATTCCTTGAGGAATGCCTGCGCCGCGAGGTCGGCGACCGTACCCTCGGCACCCGCGACTTGACCTGCGCGCTGGTCATCATCGCGAAGCGCCTGGGCACGAGCAGCGTCTGGGTGCTGCACAACAATCCTTACAGCCGCTACTACAATCCGCCGAATCAGCCGGACAGCGCCGTGCCCAACAGGGATTTTCCGCTGCACAAAATCCTCCGCGCCAGCACGGCTGCCCCGACATATCTGGAGCCCGAATTGATCGAGGTGGCGGAAGGCCACACCGGGTTTTTCATCGACGGCGGCGTGAGCCCCTACACCAACCCCTCGCTGCTTCTTTACTTGGTTGCGACGGTGCCCTCCTATGGCTATGGCTGGGAGCTCGGCGAGGAAAAGCTGCAACTCATCTCCGTAGGTACCGGCGCGTATCGGGCACAGCGCGATGAGAGCCACTTGCGGCGTCTCCCCGCGGCCATGATCGCCGCCCAGGCGCTCCAATCCATGATCGAGGATTCAAGCCAGCTCAGCCATATGGTGCTGCAATCGATGTCGCGCGTGGGCATTCCCTGGCTTATCGACCGGGAGGCGGGCGCGTTCGATCACCCGAATTCAACGGATCGTCTGCACCTCTCCTACACTCGCTTCGACATTCGCTTGGATCCCGCCTGGATCGAGTCTCAGCTTGGAAAGCGGCTCACACCCAGCGAGTTCGAGCTGGTGACGCGCTGGGACGCGATTGCCGCGCTGGAGCCGCTGTTTGACCTGGGCACGCTCGCGGCCGAGCGACTGGTGCGTGCGGAGCTTTTGCGCCCCGCTGCTCCTGCGGGAGCGCCGGACCCTCCACTCGCCCGAACCTAGTGTCCCGATTCCGAAGTTCGCATGACCAAACGGCCAAGCTCCGAGCGGCCGGCGGTGATCGGAGGAACTTCAAATCCGCCACACTAGAGCAAGGCCGTTGGCGTCGGTTCGATCGGAACCGTGAATATTGCTCTCGCTCCAGGGCCCCTTGCCTCCGACGACGCTCAGAGCGGACGCAATTCCGCCCTTGCGGAAGGCCGCAAAAGCGGTTCAAGTCTCGCCCCTATCGAGTCTTCGGGAGCATCGAACGCGTGCGCGGCAACGAGGGATTGGTCCTGGCCCTGCCCAAAGGGCGAATTCTCGGCGAAGCGGTTTCGCTGATGCGGCGCGCCGGCGTCGAGATCGAGCCCGAGTTCGCGAACGAAGACTCGCGCAAGCTGCGCTTCGCCACCAATCATCGGGACCTCGATGTGGTGCGGGTGCGCAGCTTCGACGTCGCGACCTTCGTCGCCTTTGGCGCGGCGCATCTCGGCGTCGCCGGCAACGACGTGCTCATGGAGTTCGAGTATCCCGAAATTTACGCGCCGCTTGACCTTAGGGTTGGACGCTGCCGGCTCGTGGTGGCGGAGCCCAAGGAATTTGTCGGCAGGGACGATCCGCAGCGTTGGAGCCGCGTGCGGGTCGCGACCAAATATCCCGAGATTACCCGGCGGCACTTCGCGGCCCGCGGGGTCCAGGCGGAGTGCATCAAGCTCAGCGGCGCCATGGAGCTGGCGCCGGCGCTTGGCTTGTGCCGGCGCATCGTCGATCTCGTGCAAACGGGTGCGACGCTTCGAGCCAACGGCCTGGTGGAGATCGAGCACGTCGCCGATGTTACCTCCCGCCTCGTGGTGAATCGCGCCGCGCTCAAGACGCGGCCCGAGGAGGTGCGGCATTGGATCGAGCGGTTTCGAGAGGTGGCCGATGCCGCTTAGGCTGCGCACGAGCGAGCCGAGTTTCGAGGCCGACTTCAGGCGGCTGCTCGACGCAAAGCGCGAGGCGGCGTCCGAGGTCGACGCATCCGTTGCCGCGATCATCGCCGACGTTCGCGCGCGGGGCGATGCCGCCCTGTCGGAGCTCACTCGCCGCTTCGACCGCGTCGATCTTTTGCCGGAACAAATCCGCGTCGGGTCCTCGGAAATCGCCGCCGCCGTCGAGAGCTGCCCCAGGGAACAGGTGGCGGCGCTCGATCTCGCGGCAACACGGATCGAAGCTTATCAGCGCCGCCAGCTTCCGACCGATCTCGACTATACCGACGAGCACGGCATTCGCCTGGGCGCGCGCTGGCAACCGCTCAAGTCGGTCGGCATCTATGTGCCGGGCGGTCTTGCCGCATATCCCTCCTCGGTGCTGATGAACGCGATCCCGGCTCGTGTTGCCGGGGTCGAGCGCATCGCCATGGCGGTGCCCACGCCGGAGGGGCGGCTCAATCCCTTGGTGCTGGCGGCGGCGGCTCGCGCGGGGGTGCACGAAATTTATCGTATCGGCGGCGCCCAAGCGGTGGCAGCGCTTGCCTACGGATGCGGCGCGGTTGCCGCGGTCGACAAGATCGTCGGCCCCGGCAATGCCTATGTCGCGGCCGCGAAGCGCCAGGTTTTCGGCGTGGTCGGCATCGACATGATCGCCGGGCCCTCGGAAATCCTGGTGCTGGCCGACGCCGCCAACGATCCCGCATGGATCGCCGCCGACCTGCTCTCCCAAGCCGAGCATGACACCGCGGCACAGGCGATCCTCATGACCGACGATAGCGGTTTCGCGGCAGCGGTTGCGCGCGCGGTCGAGACGCATCTCTCGACGCTGCCACGCGCAACGATCGCCGGGGAGAGCTGGGCGCGGCATGGTGCGCTGATCACGGTTCGAAACTGGGACGAGGCGGTGGTGCTGGTCGATCAACTTGCGCCCGAGCATCTTGAGCTCGCGCTCGATGGCGCCACGGCCG
This sequence comes from Allostellaceae bacterium, assembly GCA_035517495.1. Taxonomy (GTDB): domain Bacteria; phylum Pseudomonadota; class Alphaproteobacteria; order ATCC43930; family CGMCC-115725; genus DASZHJ01. The sequence goes on from DATIYT010000050.1 coordinate 23,968, forward strand.
AAGCGCTCGCGCGCAAGATTCGCAATGCCGGCGCGATTTTCATCGGGCGTCACACGCCGGAGGCGATCGGCGACTATGTGGGCGGGACCAATCACGTGCTGCCGACCGCGCGCAGCGCGCGGTTCTCTTCGGGTCTCGGCGTGCTGGATTTCATGAAGCGCAGCTCGATCTTGAGCTGCGGCCCGGAGGGCCTGCGCGCTGTCGGTCCCGCTGCCATCACGCTCGCAAGAGCGGAAGGCTTCGACGCACACGCGCTTTCGATCGCGATACGCCTCAACCCGGGGACGAGCTGAATCCATGAGCGGCGGCGACCGGCGCATCGCTCATGTCGCACTCGACGAGAAGAGCGTCGTCCGGCGCAATCCGGACGTGGAACATGAGCGAGCGGCGGCGCTGTCGGACCTGATGCAGGCGAGCGAATTTGCGCCCTTGAGCGGTCACCCCGGTCCTTTCCATTTGAAAATCGGGCTTGAGGAAGGCCGCCTGGTGCTCGACATCCGCTCGACCGAGGCCGAGCCGGTCGAACGCGTCACGCTGCCGCTGCGGCCCTTCCGCGGCATCATCCGAGACTATTTCTTGGTCTGCGAAAACTACTACGCGGCAATCCGGACGCAGAGTCCGTCACGGATCGAGGCGATCGACATGGGACGTCGCAGCCTGCACGACGAGGGCGCGGCATTGCTGCGCGAGCGTCTCGCGGAGAGGGTAGCGATCGATCAGGACACCGCGCGCCGGCTCTTCACCCTGATCTGCGTTCTGCACATCAGGAGCTGAGGATGGCGCGGCTTCCGGGTAGCGTGCTGTTCGCCTGTAACCACAATTCGATCCGCTCGCCGATGGCGGCGGGGCTGCTGCGGCAGCGGCACGGACGGCGAGTCTTCGTCGACTCCGTGGGAGTGCGCGCCATGCCGATCGATCCCTTCGTGCTGGCGGTGATGGCCGAGCTCGCCATCGACTTGCGGGCGCACGCTCCCAAGACCTTCGTCGAACTCGAGGACACGTCCTTCGATCTGGTGATCTCCCTCACGCCCGAAGCGCAACACCGCGCTGTCGAGCTGACCCGCACCATGGCCTGCGAGGTTGAGTTCTGGCCTTCATTCGATCCGGGCTCGGTCGAAGGCAGCCGCGAGGAGGTTCTCGCGGCCTACCGCAGCGTGCGCGACGCCCTCATGCGTCGGATAGGCGAACGCTTTCCCGATCCATCGCCGGATCGCGGATGACCCGCGCAAAGGACTTGACCTCAAGGCGAGGCGCGGAGAAGGTTTGCCGGCCGCCGCGGGCGTTCGGCGGAGTGCAACCAGCGATGGGGGTGCCATGGCTAAGGAAGACCTAATCGAGTTTTCGGGCACGGTGGTCGAGCTGTTGCCTAATGCGATGTTTCGAGTGAAGCTCGACAATGATCATCAGGTTCTCGCGCACACCTCCGGCAAGATGCGCAAGAACCGTATCCGCGTTCTGGCCGGCGACCGGGTCAATGTCGAGATGACGCCCTACGACCTGACCAAGGGTCGCATCACCTTCCGCTTCAAATAAATTCTGGCGACCGGGACGTGGCCCTGTCCTCGTCCGGAGCGACACCGATTTTCGTCCTGGCTTCCGCCTCGCCGCGACGCCGCGAGCTGCTCGCGCAGATCGCGCTTTCCCCGGATTTGATCGAGGCCGCGGACCTCGATGAAACCCCGCTCGCCCGCGAGTCGGCCGAGCCCCACGCACTGCGCCTCGCCGAGCAGAAGGCACGCATCGTCGGCGCGCGCCATCCCGGAGCTTTCATCCTCGGCGCGGACACCGTGGTCGCGTGCGGTCGACGCATCCTGCCGAAGGCCCTCGACCGCGAAACGGCGCGGCAGTGCCTCAGCCTGCTTTCCGGGCGCCGGCACCGGGTTTGCGGCGGCATCGCTTTGCTCTGCCCCGACGGCGGATTGCGCCGCCGAGCGGTCCTCAGCATTGTCACCTTCAAGCGCCTCGATAAATTCGAGATTGAGGACTACCTGGCTGCCGAAGAATGGCACGGCAAGGCCGGCGGTTACGGGATCCAGGGGCTCGCCGCCCGATTCGTGCGCTTTCTCAGCGGTTCATATTCCAACGTCGTGGGTTTGCCGCTCTACGAGACCGTTCAGTTGCTGGCAGGGCAGGGCTACGCACCGGCGGTGCGGGTCCGCATACCGCCGTGAGCCGGCGGCTGCTCATCGAAGCGGAGCCGGGCGAGTGGCGAGTGGCACTGGTCGAAGACGGCGCGCTCCTGGAGTTTCGACTGGTGCGCCTTGTAGGCGGGAGTCGCGTCGGAGAACTCTTCTCGGGCCGCGTTGTACGCGGATTGCCGGCACTGCGCGCCGTGCTTGTCGATATCGGGCTCGCGCGTCCCGCCCACCTGAGCCTCGACGACGCACTCTCGAAGTCGCAGGCCGCGGCCCTCCACGAAGGCGCGGGGATCACGGTACAGGTCAAGCGCGATCCTCGCGCCGACAAGGCCGCCGGCGTTACCATGCGGTTGCGTCTCGGGGGGACTTATCTCGACTGGTTGCCTGCGCGGCCGGGTTTGCGCGTCGATTTGCTCGAAGAGCAACAGCGTGAGCGTGTCGCTGCACTGTTGTCGCGTGCGATGCAACAGGGGGAGGGAATTGCGGCGCGCCCAAGTGCGGCTCTCGTCTCCGAGACCGAACTTCAATTCGAGGTCGCCGTTTTGCGCGCACGTTGGGCTGCCATCGAGGAAAAACGCCGCGTCGCGGAGCCGCCGGCGCTTCTGGAGGCGGTGGAGCCGATCGCGGATTTTGTGCGCGAGCTGGTCGATGGGGTGGACGCCGTCGTGATCGATGATGCTGTTGCGTTTGGGATGGTGCGTCTCTCGCTGCAGCGCGAGCGGCCGGCTCTGCTCGATCGCCTGCAACGCCATCGCGGGGCGGTGTCTCTTTTCCAATCTGAGGACATCGCGGATGCGGTCGCAGCACTCACGGCGCGCCGTGTTCGACTTCCCGGGGGTGGCGCGCTGGAGATCGCGCCGACGGCGGCTGCGGTGTTGATCGACGTGGATAGCGGCGGGCTCGCGCAAGAGCAGCATCTCGGCGACGAGGCGCTGCTGACCCTCAATCTCGCCGCCGCAACCGTGATTGCGCGGCAAATCCGTCTGCGTGGCCTCGCAGGCGCGTTGGTTGTCGATTTTGTGGCACTCGCCCGCAAGGAGCATCGCACCCGGTTGCTGGAGAGTTTCCGGTCGGCGCTTCGGGCGGAAGTGCCGGAAGCACAGCTTTTGGGCTGGACCCGTCTCGGCCATGTGGAGCTTACACGGCCGCGTCGCCATGCCGCTCTCCACGAGATCGTGTTCGAGACAAACGCGGAGGGGCAGCGCATCAAGACACCGCTTACAGTTGCACTCGAGGCGCTTGCGACCGCGAGCAGCGTGGCTGAAACGGAGCGTATGCACCGTATTCTGCTGCGGGTGCATCCGCGGGTCGCGGCCGTACTCAAGGGAGAAGCAGCCTCCGTCCTTGGTTCGCTTGAAGCGAGGAGCGGTGGCAGGATCGAACTCGCGGTGGAGCCGAGCCGAGCACAAGAGAGCTTCGCAATCGAGCGCGGTTGACTACAATAACAGTCACCATGACTGAACCTCGGCACAAACGGCAAAGCGGCGGAACCTGCCCCACCTGCGGCAAGCCCGTGAGCGAGCGGCATCGTCCCTTCTGCTCGCAGCGTTGCGCCACGATCGACCTGGCGCGGTGGCTGACCGGCGGTTATCGCGTGCCGACCGACGAAACGCCGGAAGATAGCGAAGGCCGCGAACCCGGGCCGCCGGCGCGGGACTGATTGACCGTGGTCCTTTCTGGTCGCGCCCCCGTGCACGCCATGCAGGAAGCGGAAGTGGCCATCGCCGTCCGCGGCGCCGGCAAGAGCTACGGGATGACGGCGGTGTTCCGCGACATCGATCTTACGGTCGGCGCGCGAGAGATCGTGGCGCTGGTGGGGCCGTCCGGTTGCGGCAAGACCACGCTCTTGCGCTGCATCGACGGGCTGGTGCCGCTGAGCATGGGCTCGATCCATGTTGACGGCGCGGAGATATCCGAGCCGCGTGCCGGTGTCGCCATGGTGTTCCAGCACTTCGGCCTGTTTCCCTGGAAGACCGTTTACGGCAACATCGCCTATGGACTGCGCCTTGCGGGCGCTTCGCGTGCCCGGCTGGCCCAGCAGGTTCCCTATTTCATCAATCTGGTCGGCCTCAAGGGCTTCGAGCAGGCCTACCCTTACCAGATGTCGGGCGGCATGCAGCAGCGCTGCGGGCTCGCGCGCGCATTGGCGATCGAGCCGCACGTGCTACTGATGGACGAGCCCTTCGCCGCGGTCGACGCACAGACGCGCGAAATACTGCAATTCGAGTTGCTGCGCATCTGGGAGATGCGGCCGGTCGCGATGCTTTTCGTCACTCATTCGATCGAGGAGGCGGTGCTGATGGGGGATCGCGTGGCGGTGCTGAAGGGGCGGCCGAGCTCGATCGCCGAGATCGTCGCCGTCGACCTGCCGCGGCCACGTTCGCGAGACACATTGAGCCTTCCGCGCTTTAGCGAACTGCGTGAGCACGTCTGGGGCACACTGATGGACGAAGCGCGTCGGGCGGAGTTCGCTCTCTCGCAGCCATGAGGTAAAGGCATGATCGCCGCGCGATCCGCTCGCAGGCTGCTTTGGGAGGTTCTGCGGCTGGTGCTGGGGCTGGCGGCGTCGCAGCCCTTCGCCATCGGTGGCGTCGACGCCGCCGAGCAGCGGCTCGTCCTGGCGGTGCCAGGCATACCGCCGATCTTTCTCTCCGTGCTCCCCTATGTCGCGGACCGCGAGGGTTTCTTCGGAAAATATGGCCTCTCGGTCGAGATAAAACCCTTCGACACCGGTGCCAACGCCGCGCGCGCGGTGCTGGCCGGACAGATCGATGCGGCGATGGCGACCACGCCGATCGTCATTGCGATGGATTCCAACGCCAACGCGAGCCTGGTTGGAATTTACGGCCTCGAGTCGCCGGATTGGCTCATTGGTTCGACGGATCCGAAAATCGCCGCGTGCACCGATCTCAAGGGCACGATGGTGGGGGTCGATGCGGTCGCCGCGTCGCGGGCGATTGCGCTTCGCCAGATGCTGCTGGTTTGCAACCTCTCGCTCGCCGACGTCACTCTCGTGGGGCTCGGCTCCAACGTGGGGGCGGCGATGATCGCGGGCCAGCTGAAGGTGGGCGTGCTGCACCTCGATGATATTCCCACGATCGAGCGGGAACTCGGCCATCCCCTGACGATCGTCATGCGGTTTCAGGATGCAAGGCCGCTTGACCACATCAATATGCTGGTGGCGCGCGCCGACAAGCTCAAAGCCAATCGCGACGCCTATGTGCGGCTGCTGGCGGGGCTTATCGACGCGAATCGGTTTCTGCGCGATCCTGAAAATCGCGATGCAGTGGCCGCGATCGCGACCGTGACGGGTCGCTCGGAAGAGGATATCAAGGCGGCGCTGCCTGGTTTTATCGAGCTCGATTATTGGCCGAGCGACAGCGCCGGCCTCTCACGCGACCATGTGCAGGCGGTGATCGACAGCGAGGTCGCGACCGGCGGAATCAAGCCGGGCGTGACGCCGGTCGCTTACGAGGAGCTGGTCGACACCACGGTTTGGAAGGACGCGCGGGAGATGGCCGAGAGCCATAGATAGATGACGCGGTGGTACGGCTGGGGATTGACGACGCTCGGATTGACGGCGGGTGCCACGCTCTGGGAGATCGCGGGGCGCCACACCAGTCCGGCATTCTTGGTGCCGCTTTCTGAAACGCTGGCCCGGCTGGTGGAGTTGGGGCGAAGCGGCGAGCTTTGGGTCGCGCTGTTGAGCTCGCTGCTGCTGTTTGCGACGGGATTGGGTCTCGCAGTTCTGATCGGCGTCCCGCTCGGGCTGCTATTGGCCCGGATTCAATCGCTCAGGGTCGCGCTTGAAGGCTATATCGCGTTCTTGAACGCAACGCCGATGGCGGCGCTCATTCCCTTCATTCTCTCGATCATGGGATTCGGTTTCGCGCCCAAAGTTCTTGTCGTGTTGCTCTTCGCGGTGTTTCCATTGCTCTACAACACGGTCGAGGGCGCGCGCAGCCTGAAGCCTGAGCTCGTCGAGGTGGCCCGCTCGTTCCGGTCCGGCGAGATGGCGCTCTGGCGCGACGTGCTGCTGCCATTCGTGCTGCCCTTTGCGCTCACCGGCTTCCGCCAAGCGATCGGCCGGGCGTTGGTCGGGATGGTGGCCGCCGAATTTTTCCTAAGCGCAAGCGGTCTCGGCATGCTGATCCAGCAGGACGCCAACAGCTCCGATACCGCGGGCGTACTCGGCGTGATCCTGCTGATCACCTTGCTTGGCGTCGCGTTGATGGAGCTGGGCAACGCGCTCGAGCACCGAGTCGCGGTCTGGCGAGGACTTCGCCGATGACGGAGGCCGTCGAGCGGGCGCCGCCGCGCCTGGTCGCGTCGGTCACGTTGAAACTTTTGGCCGGCCTGGTGTTGTTGGCGCTGTGGGAGATCAGCGTGCGTCTGTGGGCGCCCGCTTACGTCGCGCGGCCGAGCGGCATCGTCTTGGTACTTCTTCCCGTGCTCTCGAGTACGCCATTCCTGCGCGCGGCGGCTGCCACGCTGGGCGCGGTGGCCGAGGGGCTACTGATCGCGCTCCTCGCGGGGATCGTGGTCGGAATTGCCATGGGCCGTTCCTTCGTGGTCGACCGGGTGATCCGTTTTTACATGTTTGCCCTCTTCGCCATGCCGATGGTGGCCATTCTGCCACTGATCACCCTGTGGCTCGGCTATACGGATGGAGCGCGTCTTGCGACCACGGTGTTCGCCGCCTACTTCTCGATCGCGCTCAACGCTGCTGACGGTGCTCGCGCCGTGCCAAGCGAGTATCTCGAAGTCGGTGCCGCATTTCGCGCGCCCCGGACGCGGGTCTTGGTGGGGATCGTGTTGCCGGCGTCGTTGCCTTATCTGCTTGCCGGCATCCGCCTTGCGGCGGCGCGCGCGCTGATCGGCGCGGTGCTAGCCGAGTTTTTCATCTCGGTTGACGGGCTCGGCACCTACATTCTCTACAATTCCAGAAGCTACCATCACAACGAAGCGATGGTGGGAGTGCTCGTGCTGGCGGGGATCGGGATGGGGTTCGAGGCGCTGGTCAATTGGGTGACGCGTCGGTATTTTCCATGGTATCGGCGCGACGAGACGCCGAGATAAACAATAATTAAGGCGGGAGGCGACAATGGGACGGAGCGCGCGCCGCTGGCGCAGGGTCTTCATTGCGGCGGCAACGCTGCTAGGCGCGCTCGCCGGCGCTGCCATGGGGGACGAGAAGGTCACGCTGGCGGTGCCGGGAATTCCCCCAATCTTCGCGTCGGTCCTGCCGCACGTGGCGGCGACACAGGGCATCTTCCGGAAATATGGCGTCGATGTTGAGGTTCGCGATTTCGAAACCGGCGTCATCGGTGCGCGGGCGGTTGCCGCCGGTCAGATCGATCTCTCGGTATCGCCGACGACGGCTTTGGTCGGCATGATTTCCAACGCGAAGGTTGATCTCGTTGCGATTTACGGCGCGCTCAATTCGGATTGGTCCATCGGCTCGACAGACCCTGACAGAGCAAAATGCACAGACCTTAGGGATCAACCGGTCGGCGTCGACGCGATTGGCGGTGCACGGTGGCTGGCCCTCAGAGAGATGATCGTCCCATGCGGCCTCAGCATGGACGATGTTAAGCCGGTGGCGCTCAGCTCCAATGTGGGAGCGGCGATGATCGCGGGCCAGCTCACCTTCGGCGTGTTGCATTTGATCGATGACGTGCCGCCGATCGAGGGTCAGTTGCACCACAAAATCGCGGTCATCACGACGCTGAAACAGGTGAACCCCGTCAGCCACTATCTCATGCTCGTGGCGCGCGTCGACAAAGTGAAGGAGCGCCGCGGGGCCTATGTGCGCACGCTCGCGGCGCTGATCGATGCCAATAATTTCATGCGCGATCCGCACAACGCCGATGCAGTGGTGAAGGCGGCCGAAATCACCGGGCACACCGATCCGGAAATCCGCCAGGCGCTCGAAGCCTACAATCGGCTCGAGATGTGGGCGAGCGAGAGCGACGGGCTGCCGCGTGACAAGGTGGAGGCGGTCATCGCGGCCGAAATCAAGACGGGCGGCATCAAACCAGGCGTCACGCCCGTTACCTTTGATGCGCTTGTCGACCGAAGCCTTTGGGTCGATGCGGAAAAATTGGTCGCATCGAAGCGGTAGAGCTGCTTGCCGAGCCAAAGCCCTGGATTTCGCGGCGCCAGTCGCCTACGTAGAGGCCATCAGATCGGCCACGCACGGGAACGGGAGGCGAGGATGGCAGTCGGCAGGATGCTCTTGTTGCTCGTCGGACTGACGGCACTGTCTGTCCAGGCTCAGGCGCAGACCCAGCACGCCGCACCGACGGACCCGACCGGCCAGTACGATCCGCTGCATCCGCTCCCGCCGCCTTCGCCCGGGTCGGTGGAAGTACTTCCGGCCATGCCGCCCGAACAAACCCAGGGCGATATCACCTATGTGAGCGGTGGCATCGGCGGGGACGAGCGCGAAGCTCTGCGTAAGGCGGCCCCCAACTACAATCTGCATTTGCTATTCGCGGGGGAAGGCGGCGGCGAGTATCTTTCCAGCGTCAAGGTGACAATCGTCGATCAGCAAGGCGTCATCGTGCTCGATGCGGTGTCGAACGGTCCCTATTTCATGGCGAAGATATCGCCAGGCCGGTACAAGATCAGCGCCGATCTGGGAGGCGGCCGTTCGCAGGCACGTACGATCACCGTGCCGCCGCACGGCACGCTCTCGACATCGTTCTTCTGGCGCGCGGGATCGTAAGCTTCGAATTCAAACGCGGATGAAGCCCCGCGGCGCCTGATGGAGGCGCTCGACGCCTTTGTCGGTGACCTGCACGAGCTCGCCGGTCTGGACGCCGGCGTTGCCTTCGCGGGTCACGACATTCGGCTGTACGACCACGGTCATCCCGGGGCCGAAGCGGAAATCGGGGATTGGACCCGCCGGCCGGCTTTTCGAGCCCAGGATCGGCGGTAAATAGCCGCCGCCGAATCCATGCACGAGATCGTCTAGGGTAGTGAAGCCGTTCTCCTCGATCACCCCCGCGGCCTCCACCACTTCGGCCGCCGATGTTCCGGCCTTGAGGACGTTGAGGATCGCTTGCAGCGCCACGTCGGCCGCGCGATGCAGCTTGCGATAAAGCGGCGGTGGATCGACGCCCAGGGAGAAGCTGCGCAGGACCTGTCCGGGGTAATCCCAGAAATGCGCCGAGATTTCTGCCATCACGATGTCGCCCTTGACCAGGCGGCGTCCGGAAGGGAATTGGCGCGGCACGGCAAGGTCGGGATTCTCCATCGACGTGGCGCCGAAGAAATGGATGTAATTGGTGCCGCCCCAACGCACATAGGAGCGCTCGACGATGTCGGCGAGGTCGTGCTCGGTCATGCCCGGCCGCATATCCTCGCGCAATGCTACGATCGCCCGGTCGCTCATGGCGGCGCCGAGACGCATCCACTCGATCTCCTCCGGCGACTTGACTAGGCGGAGCCGCGCATAGGCTGCGTTGAGATCGATTGCACGGCCGTAGCGCGCCGCCAGAATGTCATGCTGAGTATAGGTCATGGCCCCGATGACCCCCACGCGCCCCACTTTGGCGCCGCGGCGGGCCAATTCCTCCACCGAACGACGGATCGTCGATTCGCCGCCCCATTCAACCTCGGCACACGCGAGCCGGCGCGCGAGCGGGACGTGATTGTAGTACTGCACGAAGAGCGCGATCGGCAGCCCCGGCGAAAGCACCGCAATTGCCTCCGCCGTCACCGGCCAAGCCGTCAGCCATGGCACTGCGGAGCCCGAGCGATTGACGCCGCAGATCATCATGTGCTCGATCTTCGCGGCTTCCATGATGCGCTCGATCTCAGAGCGGCGGCGCTTCATCTCCTCGTCGGAAAACCGAGGGTAATCCTCACGATAGAGCGAGCGCAGCCGAACGGGGACCCACCCGAGATCGGCCGGCCCCGGCCTAGCAGTTGGCTTGGCGGTCTTCTTGGCGCTCGGTCTGGGCTGGGGTTTTGCGGTTGCCCGGCCTTTGCTGCTGGACTTTTTTGGGTTCGCCCGGGCCATTCTTGGGTCTTGGCTTGGCTTTCTGTATAAACCGGCCTTCGTTGACTTTAGCCGGTCAGCGCATCGTGGTGAAGCAAGGACGCGCCGGAAACCGTGGATTTCTCTACTTTTCTGAGGGCGCATGCAATGTTGCTGCGATGCACAAAATGTGCGTGGCTCAAATTCAGTCTCAATCTATTGAAATAAATAGCGAAACCAAAATTGATGTCTGTGGAATTTGCAATTGCGAAAAGAATGCCCATTCCTGGTTCGGACAGGTTGCAGGCATTCCAAAGTGTGCAATGGCTCGCCAAGTACCGCCGAGACGCCGGCGAATCCGCATTTTTTGGGTGATGGCGCGCGCCCGCATAAGCTGGACACCGCGCTCCATTTCCGACTATAAGCCACCGCTTCCGAGCGCGGGGCCCAGGTAGCTCAGTTGGTAGAGCACGTGACTGAAAATCACGGTGTCGGTGGTTCAATTCCGCCCCTGGGCACCACTATCTCAATAACTTAAAGGTCGAATCGAGACGGGTCCAAAGCTTGTGTCCGCGTTATGTCCGTATCAGACATACAGGTTTGGACGGCGCCGCATGGATGAAGGTTCGTCCAAAATGGGAATTTATCGCGCACCTGCTGTCGTCTGATGCCCTCGAGCAAGCCGCTGAGATGTGGCGGTAAGCGATCGGTCGGAGGGGCTTCGGCTACAAGAGGAAAGTTGTCAGGCTCATAACCTGAAGGTCGAGGGTTCAAA
>DATIYT010000051.1:0-2120 GCA_035517495.1 Allostellaceae bacterium
GGGATCACCACCAATACATATGTCGACAATTACCAGACGCCGCATTCCGAGCAGCTGCACGTCATCGAGCGCTTCCACATGATCGACCAGGGCAAGACGCTCGAGGTCAACGTCCACGTCGAGGATCCCGGCGCCTTCACCACGCCGTGGAACGCAATTCAACGTTACCGGCGCGTCGAGGACGGGCCGATGAGTGAAATGGTCTGCGCCGAAAACAACACCGGCTATTTCAGTTACGACGTGGTGCCGCTGCCGCAAGCCGACAAGCCCGATTTCGAGTGACCGCCGCAGGAAGAGCACTAACGCAGCGGACCGGAGCATCGCGCCGCGATGGCAGAGTTCTTCGAGGGGCCGAGATCGTTTTGCGACGCCGACATGGCACGGCGCGTCCGGACTAGTACATCGTTTCCGAGGTTCGAATCATATCGATACGATCAATCAGCCTCGTCCTGAGAGCTTGTGACTTTTTAGAACCTGCAGCGGTTTTTTTCATTGAGAGTGCCCCCCTCGGCTGACTCAATGTCAAAACTGATTCGGCGGACGAGGGGATCCCGATGGCTGGGAACGGTTTGTTTGGCGAGTTGCCTGAGCAGGCTGAGCCGAGGCGAGAATCGGCCGCTGGAGCGCCGCGGCTGTCGCAGCCGGAGCGGCGGAAGATTGAGCTTCGCGCGGTGAGCCTTGACAGCCTGATCGGCACCGACCATCCGGCGCGGCTGATCTGGGCCTACGTGCTGCGCTTGGATTTGAGCGAATTGGAAGATCGGATCAAGGCGCGCGAAGGCGTTCCGGGTCATCCTGCGATCTCGCCGCGACTGCTGCTGGCGCTGTGGCTTTACGCAACGAGCGAGGGCGTCGTGAGCGCACGCCTGCTGGCGCGGCTGTGCCAAAGCGACGATGCCTATCGCTGGCTTTGCGGCGAGGTCGGGGTGAACCACCGCACGCTTGGCGAGTTCCGCGTTGAGCATGGCGAGCTGCTGAATCGGCTGCTCGCCGAGGGCGTCACTGCGCTGGCATCGGAGGGATTGATCGACCTCGACGCGCTCGCGCAGGACGGCGTTCGGGTGCGGGCCTCGGCCGGCGCCTCGTCGTTTCGCAGCGGCGCGCGGCTTGAAGAGCTGGTGGGCGATGTCAAAGCAACGCTCGCCGCGCTTGCCAAGGAGGCGGACGGCGATCCGGCCGCGAACGAGAAACGGCTGCGCAAACGGCGCGAGCAACGGGCGGCCGAACGGTTGGCGCGGCTTGAAAAGGCTGCCGCCAAGGTCGCCGAGATGGAGGCGCGCACCCGTAAGGGCAAGCCGCGTAGCGAACCGGCCGACGACGATCCGGTAGCCCCGCCTGCGAGCGAGGCTGCCGAGGCGGAAGTCTCGCCAAGTGGGAAGAAGCCGAAGTCTCCCCGCGCCTCCACCACCGATCCTGAAGCGCGGGTGGTGAAGATGCCGGACGGCGGGTTTCGACCCGCCTACAACATGCAGGTCGCGAGCGTGGCTGGTGGGCAGATCGTGGTGGCCGTCGACGTCTCCACGAGCAGCTCCGACCGCGGCTTGGCGCGGCCGATGCTGGAGAAGATCGAAGCAACTTACGGCAAGCTGCCCGAGCAGCATCTGGTCGACGGTGGATTCGGCAAGAATGACGACATTGAATGGGCGCATGGCGCCGGCGTCGCGATCCATTGCCCGCCCATCACCAATAAACACAATACCGATCCGTTCGCGCCGCGCGAGGACGATGGACCCGGCGTGAGCGCGTGGCGCGAACGGATGCAGAGCCAAACCGGCAAGCAGACCTACCGCAAGCGCTCGATCCACGAATGCATCAATGCCCGTTTCCGGCAGTGGGGCCTTGTGCAACTCACCGTACGTGGTCGCGTCAAGGCCGCCATCGTCCTTACCTGGTATGCTCTGACCAACAACGTCCTGCAGGGCGAACGGCTCCGACAGGCGGCCGCAGCTGCCTGAGCCGCGGCCACTCGTGGGCCCCAACCGAACCGGCCCGCGGGCCGCGGCGCTCGCACGCAATCCATCAACAGTGCCGCAACCGCCCGCACAAACTGGTGCGCATCCCTCGCTCAAGACCGTGTAATCGACAAACATCGAAAAAATCACAAGCTCTGAGGAGCGCGC
>DATIYT010000052.1:0-15413 GCA_035517495.1 Allostellaceae bacterium
TTCGTAGGAGTAGAGCGCTTCGCAATCGGCAAAGAATCGCGCGGCCTTATAGTCGGCGACGATTCCATTACCGCCCAGCACCTCCCGTGCCCAAGCGACGGTCTCGCGGCACTTGGCCGTGCAGAATGCCTTGGCGAGGGCTGCGTGGGCGTCCGTCAGCTTGCCTTCGGCGTGCAGCTGCGCTTGGCGCACGATCAGGCACTGCGACGCCGTGATATTGGCGATCATCTTGGCGAGCAGGTCCTGCACCAGCTGGAACGAGCCGATCGGCTTGCCGAATTGCATACGCTCCTGCGCGTATTTGAGCGCGGCCTCATAGGCGCCCATAGCGCATCCCGTCGCCATCCACGCAACGGCGTAGCGTGTCATCTTCAGCACCTTCGCGGTGTCGCGGAAGGAGTTGCCGCCCTTAAGGCGATTCGCTTCCGGCACGCGAACGTCCTTCAGCGTGATGTGACCGTTCTGGACGACCTTGAGCGCGATCTTGTGCTCGATCTTTTCGACGCTGAAACCGGGTGTCGTCTTGTTCTCGACGATGAAGCCCTTGACCTGGTTGTCGGCGAGATCTCGCGCCCAGATGATGGAAACGTCGCACCATGGAGCGTTGCCGATCCACCGCTTCTCGCCGTTGAGGATCCAGGTGTCGCCCTCACGTTTTGCCGTGGTCAGCAAGCCGCCGCTGGCACCCGATCCCACCAGCGGCTCGGTCAGGCCGAAACAGCCGATTTTCTCGAAACGCGCCATCGGCGGCAGCCATTTCTGCTTCTGCTCTTCCGATCCATCGATATAGATCGAGCCCATCGCCAAGCCGACATGCACTCCGATGAACGTCGCGAAGGACGGGTCGATACGTGCGATCTCCATTTGGACGAAGCCCAACAGCGCCAGGCTGCCGCCTGCGCAGCCGTAGCCGTGCATTGCAAGCCCGCCGATCCCCACCTCCTTCACAGCCGGCAGCAATTCGAAAGGAAAGGCGTCGTCGACCCAGTATTTCGTGATGACGGGCGCGACCTTGGCCTCCATGAACGCGCGTACTCGCTTCACTGTCGCGAGCTCCTCGGCGTTCAAGGTCTCATAGACCTCGTAGAAGTCGCTGTTGGGCGCAGGCAACGGCTTCGGTGACTTCGCCGGCTTCGCTGACTTGGCGGATACGCTCGCATTTTCGGTTGCGGCTGCAAAAGCCATTGCGGTTCTCCGATCGTTCCATGGCGGCAGGATGGGCGTCATCTTGGAGGATCGTGAGCTGCTGTCGCTATTGCACGTACGTAACGTCGGTATGGGCCTTGGTGAGGCGATGCTAAACCCTAGTTTAGAAGCCAGGGCGATGACGATGATCGGGATGCCCCGCTACTCCGCCGCTTGCTGCGACACCTGTGCTTTCAAGGCTGCCCGCACGCCTGCCTCGTAATCGGGATGCACCTTCGCGAAGAGGGCCAGCTGGCGCTCGACGATCACCTCCGGCACACCGGCCATCGCCGCCGAGATGTTCGCGAACAGCCGCCGCTTCTGATCCGCGTCGAACAGATTAAAGAGCGCGCGCGGCTGGCTGAAGTCGTCGTTGCCGATGCGGTGGCTATACCGCTCGGCGTCGCCTGAGATCTTCAACGGCGGCTCTGCCACCTCCGGCTTCTCGACCGGCCCGCCGAAGGAATTGGGCTCGTAATAGGCGTCCGGGTTCGGATTGTTGGCGAAGAACCGCATCGCCCCGTCCTTGTGATAATTGTGGACCGGGCATCTCGGCGCATTGACCGGCAGCGCCTCATAGTGAGTCCCGAGGCGATGGCGGTGCGCATCGGCGTAGGAGAAGATCCGCGCCTGCAGCATCTTGTCCGGCGAGAAACCGATACCCTGCACGATGTTCGAGGGGCTGAAGGCGGCCTGCTCGATCTCCATGAAATAGTTGTCGGGGTTCCGATTCAATTCCAACACGCCGATGTCGATCGGCGGATAGTCGGCGTGCGGCCACACTTTGGTGAGGTCGAAGGGATTGTAGGGCGTCTTCTCTGCATCCGCCTCCGGCATGATCTGAACCTGCATGCGCCAGCGCGGGTAATCGCCCCTCTCGATCGCGCCGAAGAGATCGGCCTGGGTCGACTCGCGAGTCTTGCCGACGATGGCCACGGCTTCGGCATTGGTCCAATGCTTGTGGCCCTGCATCGTCTTGAAGTGGAATTTGACCCAGAAGCGCTCGTTCTTGGCGTTGATGAAGCTGAAGGTGTGGCTGCCATAGCCATTGATGTGGCGGACGTCTGTCGGCAGGCCTCGATCCGACATGAGGATGGTCACCTGATGTAACGATTCCGGCGACAGTGACCAGAAATCCCACATCGCCGTCGGCGAGCGCAGGTTGGTGCGCGGATGGCGCTTCTGCGTATGGATGAAGTCCGGGAATTTGTAGGGGTCGCGAATGAAGAACACCGGCGTGTTGTTGCCGACGAGATCCCAGTTGCCTTCCTCGGTGTAGAACTTGAGCGCGAAGCCGCGGACGTCGCGCTCCGCGTCGGCCGCGCCCATCTCGCCCGCGACGGTGGAAAAGCGCGCGAGCATCGGCGTCTTCCTGCCGACACTGGAGAAGACCTTCGCTTTCGTATACTTGCTGATGTCGTTCGTGACCGTGAGAGTGCCGAAAGCACCCGAGCCCTTGGCATGCACCGTGCGCTCGGGAATGCGCTCGCGATTCTGGTGCGCAAGCTTTTCGACGAGCTGGTAATCCTGCATCAGCACTGGCCCACGCGGGCCGGCGGTCAGCGCATTCTGGTTGTCCGCCAGCGGGTTGCCTGCGGTGGTCGTGAGAGCGGTTTCTTTGCCCATGGCGCGCACCCTTCAAGTGTTGAGCTCGGCTGTTCACGAAGTGGAATAGCGCGAGCGGCTCGTCCGAACGCGCTGTAATCGAGAGTTCGGGCGGTACCCCATTCGCAGAACGAGGACGACACAAGCATGGCAGATGCGCGGGAAACACTGATATTGGACCCGCGGTCAGACCTCACACCCAGACGCAAAGAAGACCGATACGTCGGTTTAGGTGTGCTGTTGCTCAACAGTCGAGATTAGGGGTCATTCGACCGATCTCGAGCGACGAAGCATCCCTTATCCTCTGCCGCAACGGGCCTTTGGCCGACAGACGCAACCCAATTCCATGGCGCGAGAGGTTCTAAACCGACGTATCGATCCTGCTTACGATCGGATGAGGAATCAGTACGCGCGTCCAATTTCCGCGACCAATAGCATTTGCAATGCTCATGTCCTCCTCCCAGTCGGCTCTTCCCCCTGCCGACCACTAAGGCCCCTACGTCGTAGGGGCCTTTCTTTTCTGTCCCGGCCTCTGAACTAAGGTTTACCTACGCCAAACGAAGGCCCATTCCACAAGTACACGCGACCAATAGAGCGCGCCGCTCGAAATCCGCGAAGATCGGGTTCAGGCCCAAATGCACCGTTAGCCCTCGGTGCTCGAAGACCTTGAGCCGGAAGGTCTTACAGTCTCGGCGACCGGTCTCGCATCTGAGCGGGTGTTTCAAAGACGATTGCCTGCGAGCAAAGCGAATTCAGGGAATGCAGAGCAATGAAAAGGGTTGCCGACCAATTCGCAGACATCCTGGCCATCGCCGGGGTCAAGCGCATTTACGGCATTGTCGGCGATAGCCTGAACGGCCTCACCGATGCGATCCGCCAACAAGGCAAGATCGAGTGGCTCCATGTCCGGCACGAGGAGGTCGCTGCCTTCGCCGCCGGGGCCGAGGCGCATTTGACCGGCGAGCTCGCGGTGTGCGCCGGCAGCTGCGGACCGGGCAACCTCCACCTGATCAACGGCCTCTTCGATTGCCACCGTTCGCGCGTGCCCGTGCTCGCCATCGCGGCACACATTCCATCGGCCGAGATCGGCGCCAGTTATTTCCAGGAGACGCATCCGCAATCGCTGTTTCAGGAATGCAGCCATTATTGCGAGCTGGTCTCCGGCGCCAATCAAATGCCGCGCGCGCTAGAGGTCGCAATCCGCGAGGCCGTCGGCAAACGCGGCGTGTCGGTTCTGGTGATTCCCGGCGATGTCGCCTTGCAGGCGGCTTCGGATGCGCCGTCACCGAAGCTCGCGGGATTGCTGCCGCCGCGGCCGGTGATGTCGCCGGCGCCTTCCGATCTCGGTGGCGTCGCGGCGCTGCTCAATGGCGGAAACCGCGTGACGATCCTGTGCGGCTCCGGATGTGCCGGAGCGCATGACGAGCTATTGGCGCTGGCAAAGCGGCTTAAGGCGCCGATGGTGCATGCGATGCGCGGCAAGGAGCACGTCGAATGGGAGAACCCCTACGACGTCGGCATGACCGGGCTCATCGGCTTCTCCTCCGGCTACTACGCCATGCTCGACTGCGACGTGCTGCTGATGCTCGGGACGGATTTCCCTTATCGGCAGTTCTATCCGCAGGGCCGCGGCGTAAAGATAGCTCAGGTCGACATTCGGCCGGAGAATTTGGGACGTCGCGCGGCGATCGACCTCGGCATGGTCGGCGACATCGGGGCAACCCTTCGCGCCTTGCTGCCCCTGCTCCAGGAAAAACGCGACGACGCGCATCTGGTGCAGGCGCAAACGCATTATGCCAAAGCCCGCAAACAGCTCGATGAGTTGGCCGTCGGCACGCCGGGCCGCAAACTGATTCACCCGCAGCAAGTCGCCAAGGCGATCAGCGATCGGACCTCTTCCGATGCCGTCTTCACCTGCGATGTCGGCCTGCCGACGGTGTGGGCCGCGCGCTATCTCGCGATGAACGGCAAGCGAAGGCTCGTGGGCTCGTTCTGGCATGGCTCGATGGCGAATGCCATGGCTCAGGCGATCGGTGCCCAGGCAGCCTATCCCGGCCGGCAAGTGGTGTCGCTCTCGGGCGATGGCGGCTTCACCATGCTGATGGGTGATCTCATCAGCCTCGTGCAGCTCAAACTCCCGGTGAAGGTCGTCGTTTTCAACAATGGAGCACTCGGCTTCATCGAGCTCGAGCAAAAATCGACCGGCTTCCTCGATTTCGGCACCGAGCTCAATAACCCGAATTTCGCGGCCATGGCCGAAGCCGCCGGCATTCGCGGCATTCGTCTCGAAGACCCGGCCGATGTCAGCGACGGCATCGCGGCCGCTCTTGCGCATGACGGCCCCGTTCTCGTCGACGCCGTCGTCAACCGGACGGAGCTGGCCATGCCGCCTTCGGTCACCGTCGAAATGGCGAAGGGATTCACGCTCTACATGGTGAAGGCGATCATGAACGGTCGCGCCGATGAGATTGTCGATCTCGCCAGTACGAATCTCTGGCGCTGAGGAGCACCCTATGATGGATATCACGGCGCTTCTTTTGTCTCGGATCCAGTTCGCGTTCACCGTTTCGTTTCACATCATCTTTCCGTCCTTCACGATTGGCCTCGTCGCCTGGCTCACCGTCGTCGAGGCGCTATACCTCGCGACCGGCCGCCCGGCCTATCGTGCCGTCTTCGAATTCTGGCTCAAGATTTTTGGCATCGCCTTCGGGCTCGGCGTCGTTTCTGGGATCGTGATGGGATTCCAGTTCGGCACCAATTGGAGCGAGCTTTCGCGAATGTCTGGGCCAATTCAGGGTCCGCTCCTTACCTACGAAACCTTCACCGCCTTTGCGCTCGAGGCAAGCTTTTTCGGCGTCCTTCTCTTCGGGCGGCAAAGAGTCGCTCCATGGTTCTATCTGTTTTCGACGGCGATGGTCGCGCTCGGCACGACGTTCTCCGCGTTCTGGATTATGGTCAACAACAGTTGGATGCAGGTGCCGGTCGGCTATGTCGTCGAGAACGGCGTCTTCGTTCCCAACGATTGGGCCAAAATCATCTTCAGCCCCGTTGTCTGGGTGCGCTTTCCGCACATGCTGCTCGCCTCATTCATGACCGGCGCGTTCTGTGTCGCCGCAACCGGCGCCTGGTATCTGCTGCGGCGCGAGTTCGGCGCCGAAGCGCAGATCATGCTGCGGATGGGCCTCTTTCTCGCGGCAGTCCTTGCCCCGGTGCAGATCTTCTTCGGGCATCTCAATGGCGACTACATCCACGACTATCAGCCGGCCAAGTTTGCGGCGATCGAGGGCCGTTGGCACGATGAGCAGCCAGCGAGCGAGGTCTTGATCGCAATCCCCGATCCCGACGCGGAGACCAATCATTACGCACTGAGTATTCCGGTTCTGGGCAGCTTGATCGGAAGTATGAGCCTCAGCTCCAAGGAAGTCGGCTTGACCGATTTTCAGCCGCAGGATCGGCCGCCGGTGCTCATTCCATTTTTCGCGTTTCGCATCATGGTCGGCTGTGGCCTCGTCATGTTGCTGCTCGCTTGGGTCGGCACTTATTTGGGCGCCAAGGGTCGCCTGGAGCGAAATCGCTTGCTGCTCTGGCTGACCTTCTTCAGCTTTCCGCTGCCCTTCATCGCGATACTGACCGGCTGGTTCACGGCCGAGGTGGGGCGACAGCCCTGGACGGTCTATGGAGTCCTGAGGACCGCGGAAGCAGTGACGCCATTCCTGACGGTCCGCGCGGCGTCGATCTCGCTCGTTGTCGCTTGCGCCGTCTATAGCTTCATCTTTGCCTTCGGCACCTTCTATATCTACCGGCTGCTGCGTGCGGGCCCTGCGGGCCATTTGGTTCTGCCATCCCCCACCGCGGTCCCCAACCGTCCGATGTCCGTCGTCGACCATGCTATCGCGCCGGGCCCGCCTCACCTCGCCGCGGGAGAATGACCGATGGTCTATTACTGGGTTTGCATCCTGGCCGTCAGCACGCTGCTCTACGTGCTGCTCGATGGATTCGACCTCGGCGTCGGCATTCTCTTCGCCCTGACGCGAGGCGAGGCGAGACGGCGCGCGATGCTGAGCGCCGTGGCGCCAATCTGGGATGGGAACGAGACTTGGCTCGTCGTGGTCGGCGTCGTTCTCTGGGGCGCCTTTCCTATCGTCTACGCGACGCTCTTCTCCGCCCTCTATCTTCCTCTTCTCGTCATGCTGTCGGGCCTGATCTTGCGCGGCGTGGCATTCGAGTTCCGTTACAAGACGGAGCGGTTGCGGTGGATCTGGGATGCCAGCTTCGCCGGCGGATCTCTCCTTGCCGCCTTCATCCAGGGCGCGGCGGTCGGGGCTCTCGTCGAAGGTCTGCCGATGTCCGACGGCCGCTACACCGGCGGCGAGTTCGGCTGGTTCAGCCCGTTTGCAGTGTTGTGCGGCGTCGGCCTCTGTCTCGGCTATTCGCTGCTCGGCGCGTGCTGGCTCCTCAGGAAGTGCGAGGGCGAGGTCCGCGACACCGCTTACCGCCAAATTCCCTATCTTGCGCTCGGCCTGCTCGTGTTCCTGCTTGCGGTCTTTGTCTATGCGCTCGCAGGTAACCTTCAGGTCATGCAGCGGTGGCTCGAGCGGCCGTACCTCTTCGTCTTCCCCCTGATTGGTGCGGCGGCCACGCTCGTGCTGGCGCACAGTGTCCGCCAGCGTCTGGACGGCCCACCGTACTACATGGTCGCACTCGTCTTCACGGCGGCGTTCGGCACGCTCGCGATCTCGTTCTGGCCCTACATGATCCCGTTCTCGATCACGATCGAGGCGGCGGCCGCGCCCCATTCGAGCCTTGCCTTCATGTTCTGGGGCGCGGGTCTCTTCGTCTTCCCGCTGATGCTCGTCTACACGGCGGTCAGCCTGCGCGTCTTCAGAGGCAAGGTCAAAGAGTCGGGACACACCTATTGATGTGGAGCGGCAAGCGATGCGCCATCGAAAGGACGTAGACGGCGATGGATCCGATACTCGCGTACGACGGCTGCTGTTTCGTTCCTGGCATCGTGGAACTCAGGAGAGCGATCTCATCTTGGGCCCGTTCGCAGAAGGTTCGCTCACGGGCTTCGACGGCGATCAACTCGACCGGTTCGACGCATTGCTCGACTGCACCGATCCCGATCTGTTCGACTGGATCGTTGTCGGCATTACGCCGCCGCCGGAACACGATCACGATGTGATGCGGCTCCTGCGAGCGGGTCTGACTTCGAAGTCCTATTCCAACCCTGTCCTAGCCGAGATCGAGATGAGCAAACCGGCCGCTCCACACCTCAGGGGTTACGACCTACTTCATCACCCCGGTTTCAACAAGGGAACGGCGTTCACGGATGCCGAGCGGCGCGCATACGGCCTCGAGGGCCTGCTGCCGCCTGCCGTCACTTCGATCGATTGGCAGATCGCGCGCCGGCATAGCGAGATCGCGAGCCTCGAAAGCGATCTGCAAAAATACCTCGTCCTTTCGGATTTGCAGGCCCGTAACCAGACTTTGTTCTATGCGGTGATGATGTCGGACCCGGCCACCTACATGCCGCTGGTCTATACGCCGACGGTCGGCGAAGCTTGCCAGAAGTTCGCCCACATATTCCGCTCGTCACGGGGCATGTATCTGCCGATCACCGCGCGTGGTCGGCTCCGCGAGATCCTCCGCAATTGGCCGGAGAAGGATGTGCGCTTCATCGTGGTGACCGATGGCGAGCGCATTCTCGGGCTTGGCGATCTCGGCGCCGGGGGCATGGGCATACCCCTCGGAAAGCTCGCGCTCTATACGGCATGCGCCGGCGTGCCACCGGAATTTTGCCTGCCGATCGTTCTCGATGTCGGCACGAATAATCAGACGCTGCTCGATGATCCGCTCTATTTCGGCTTGCGCCAGAACCGTGTACGCGGCGAGGAATACATGGCCTTCGTCGAGGAGTTCGTCGCGGCGGTGCAGGCGCTCTATCCGAAATGCTGCATCCAGTGGGAAGACTTCGCGAACATCAACGCCGTTCCGATCCTCGAGCGGTATCGCGACCAGATCTGTACGTACAATGACGATATCCAGGGAACCGCAGGCATCGCCCTGGCTGGGATCTTCGGTGCCTTGCGCATCACGAAACAGAAGCTCGCGGAGCAGCGCATTCTTTTTCTCGGCGGCGGCTCTGCCGGCACCGGCATTGCAGAGCTGATCAGCCAGGCGATGGCGCTCGAAGGAATGAGTATCCGGGAGGCGAGGCGCCGCAATGCCCTCTTCGACATTCACGGACTCCTGGTTACGTCGCGCACCGATCTCGCGGAATTTCAGAAGCCGTTCGCGCAGAACCGGGCCCCGGTCTCCAGTTTCGTCGAGGCGGTGAAGGTGTTCAAGCCGACGGCCATCATCGGCGTCAGCACCGTGCCAAAACTGTTCACGCGCGAGGTGATCGAAGCAATGGCAGCGATCAACGAGCGGCCGATCATTTTTCCCTATTCCAACCCGACGTCCCGTTCCGAATGCACTGCGGAGGAGGCGTATCGTTGGTCCAATGGTCGGGCGGTCTTTGCTAGCGGCAGTCCGTTCCCGCCCGTCGAGATCGGCGGCGGGAAATTCGTCCCGGGCCAGGGGAACAACGTCTATATATTCCCGGCGATGGGCATGGCCGTGTTCGCGACGGAAGCGAAACGCGTGACCGAGGAAATGTTCATCGTGGCCGCAAAGGCTGTCGCCGAGCAGGTGAGCGAAGAGAGCCTCGCGACAGGGCTCATCTACCCGCCGCAGAGCCGCATACTCGACGCCTCGCTGCATGTCGCCGAGCGGGTCGCGACCTACATCTTCGACAGAGAGCTCGCGCGCGTGCCTCGACCGCAGGACATCGGCGCGCTCATTCGCGCACGCGCATACCGTCCAACCTATCCGGAGTGAACCGCGATGGCAAAGAGCTTCGAATTTCGGGCTCACGGCGAAGACACAATTCCCGAACCGCGGCCGCCGGTTAAAGAGGCGCGCGTGGGGCCACCCGAGCAAATTCTTCATCGCATCGTCGTGGTGGGCGGCGGCGCAGCGGGGCTGGAACTCGTTACCCGCCTCGGCGACCGCCTCGGCCGGCGCGGGCGGGCCCAGGTCGCGCTCGTTGACAGCGCCAGGACTCACCTGTGGAAACCTCTTCTGCACGAAGTGGCGGCGGGGAGCCTCGACCCCGGCGAAAACGAGCTGAGCTACCTGGCGCAGGCACATTGGCACGGCTTCCGCTATCGCTTCGGCGAGATGATTGGGCTTGATCGAGCCGGAAAGAGGGTGCGTCTCGCCGCCACTTTCGACGACGAAGGGCGCGAGGTCACGCCGCCGCGGGAAATCGGCTACGACACGCTGGTCATTGCGATCGGCAGCGTGACCAACGATTTCGGGACCCCCGGCGTCGCCGAGCATGCCGTGCCGCTGGAGACCACGGCACAAGCGACGCGCTTCAATCGGCGATTGCTGAATGCGTGTTTGCGGGCGCAAACGCAGTCGGAACCGGTGCGTCCCGGCCAGCTTCACGTCGCGATTGTCGGCGCCGGCGCCACGGGCACTGAGTTGGCCGCTGAGCTGCATCGCACGTTTCGTGAATTGGTCGCCTATGGGCTCGATCGCATCGATCCTGAGAGAGACATTCGCATCGTGCTGATCGAAGCTGCGGACCGCATCTTGAACGGTCTGCCCGAACGCATCTCCAAGGCGACGCAGCGTCTGCTCGTCGCGATGGGGGTCGAGATTCGCACTGGCGCGAGGGTAACCGGGGTGACAGCGGAAGGGCTGAAGCTCGCCGATGGCAGCTTCGTCGCCTCCGAATTGGTGGTGTGGGCTGCTGGGGTCAAAGCTCCGCGGGTCTTGAAAGACCTCGACGGGTTAGAGGTCAATCGCATCAACCAGCTCGTTGTAGAGCCGACATTGCAGACGACACGGGATCCCAACATCTTCGCGATCGGCGACTGTGCCGCCTGTCCACGCCCCGGCGAGCGCGGCCTTGTGCCGCCGCGAGCGCAGGCGGCGCACCAAGAGGCGACACACATGCTGCGGCAGGTCAGGCGCCGGCTGCGCGGCAGGGCGCTTCTTCCTTATAAATATCACGACTTCGGCTCGCTGGTTTCGCTCGGTCGATGGAGCACGGTCGGGAACCTGATGGGCTTTCTGTTGGGCCGCGGCATGTTCATCGAAGGGATGTTCGCGCAGTTGATGTACCGATCGCTGCGCCTCATGCACGAGCGGGCGTTGCATGGCACGAGAAGCGCCGTGCTCGGGGCCCTCGCCCGTGCCATGACGCGGCGAACGGGCCCACCGGTGAAGCTACATTGATCGCCGGGCCAACAAATGCATTGGGATCTGCGATGGCGATGCGAGGACCTCACTTTGAAGCAAGCAGGGCTCGAACTCGGTTTCGTCGACGAAGCAACCCTCAATTGCGTCGTCGATCCGAAAAGGATGGTGAAACCCTACGTCACCGCGGCCGTGACCTGAGGAGATCAAGGGCTCATGTCGGACGCCGCTGAGGAATTTGGTTGGCCACCGGCACGGGGTGCACTAGCAAGAGGGGCGATGGCCGTGGCGGACGCAATGCGAGCCGCCGGCCCGCCGCTGCTGTTCGGCCTGCGGGTCTGGGCATCGGTATGTCTGGCGCTCTATGTCGGCTTCTGGCTCGAACTCGACAGCGCTTACTGGGCGGGCGCCTCCGCAGCCATCGTCTGTCAGCCGGATTTAGGCGCCTCGCTGCGCAAAGGCTGGTTTCGAATGATCGGCACTATGCTCGGCGCCGTGATGAGCGTGGTGTTGACGGCCTGCTTCCCGCAAGACCGTGTCCTCTTCCTCGGCGGTCTGGCATTGTGGGGCGCAGCATGCGCTTTTACCGCGACGCTGCTGCGAAACTTCGCGGCTTATGCGGCGGCACTCGCCGGCTATACGGTGGCGATCATCGGCGGCGACCTGCTCGGAGCCACCGGCGGGGTAAATGCAGACGCGGCATTCCTGCTTGCGGTCGCGCGGGCGAGCGAGATCTGCATCGGCATCGTATGCGCCGGTTTCGTTCTGGCCCTGACCGATCTCGGCGGCGCCCGGCGCCGGCTCGCCGTACTCTTTGCGGGGCTGGCGGCCGCGATTACGGCCGGTCTCACCCGCACACTGACACTGGCCGGGCCCGAACTTCCAAATACCCAGCCGGTTCGGCGCGAGTTCCTCCGGCAGGTCATCGCCCTCGATCCGCTCATTGACCAAACGTTCGGGGAATCCTCTCAGATCCGATATCATTCGCCGGTGTTGCAGAGAGCGGTGGACGGCTTGTTCTCCGCTCTGATCGGCTGGCGCGCGGTGGTTAGCCACCTCGCCCGACTGTCCCGCGACGAGGCCCGGCAAGAGGGCGCTGTCGTCCTGCGGAGCTTGCCGCCGGAGCTGCAATCTCCTCCGACATACGCCGAACCCGCGCGCTGGATCGCCGACCCGACCGGTCAGCACCGGATTTGCGAGTTGGCAGCGCGCAAAATGATTGCATTGCCGGCCAGCACACCGACGCTGCGTTTGCTTGCCGACAAGACGGCCGAAGCGCTGGCGGGCATGTCGCACGCGCTGAACGGCCTGGCATTACTCGTCGCCGACCCTGCTCGCTCAGTGCAGCGCGGTAGCGGCATCTTCCGCCTGCACGTGCCCGATTGGCTGCCTGCCTTGGTCAATGCCGGCCGAGCGTTCGTCACGATCGGCGGCGTTGCACTGTTCTGGGTCGTCACGGGATGGTCGGGCGGCGCCGGGGCGATCATCTTCGCGCCAATAGGCGTAATTCTCTTCGCGCTGCGCGCCGATCAGGCCTATGCCGCCGCCATGATTTTCATGGTGGGCATCATTCTCAACGTGGCGCTCGCGGCGACTGTTACCTTCGCGATACTGCCCGGACTGGGGACGGAGACATTTGCCGGCTTCAGCCTCGTTATCGGCCTTTGCCTCGTTCCTATCGGCGCTCTGCTGGCGCAAGCGCGGCAACCCTGGGAGACGGGGCTGTTTACCGCGATGATGATGAACTTCATCCCGCTTCTGCGCCCGACCAACTCGATGAGCTACGATACCGTGCAATTTTATAACCAATCCTTGGCGATCGTCGCTGGCAACTGCGCCGCGGTGCTGGCCTTTCGCCTGATGCCGCCGCTGTCGCCGGCGTTCCGCACCCGCCGGCTCCTCGCGCTGACCCTGCGCGACCTACGCCGCCTCGCGAGTGGGCGCATCCAAAGCGATTGGGAGGGCCATGTGCGCAGCCGGCTCTCGGTAATGCCGGACGCGGCGACACCGCTGCAGCGCGCGCAGCTGCTGGCGGCGCTGTCGGTAGGCAGCGAGATCATCCGTCTCCGCCGGAACACACACAGACTCGGGCTCGGCGCCGAGTTCGAGCAGGCATCCTCGGCCCTGGCGCAAGGCGACAGCGCGAGCTCGGCAGCCCATTTCGCCGCGCTCGATGCGTCTCTCGCTCTTCGCGCGACCGCGGAAGGAGCTACGAATACCGTCCTGCGAGCGCGCGGTAGCATTATTGTACTTTCAGAGGCGCTGTCCGAGCACGTGGATTACTTCGACGCTGGAGCGCCCCAATGAGATTCGTCGAGATCGATCTTTTCGGGGTCTACGTCGCGCCGATCTCGGTGATGCTGGTCGCTGCTTGGGTGGTTACGGTTGCGCTGCGCCGGATCGCCGCTCGTTTCGGCTTACTGCGCCACGTCTGGCACCCGGCGCTGTTCGTCTTTGCCGTCTTCATCATCTCGCTGTCGTCAATCGTGCTCGTCGCCGCACGCTGAGGTCACCATGTCTGAAGCAAAGATCCAAACAGGGGGCGAGAAAACGGCGGACCTTCAGATCGTCCGCTCCGCGCCGGCGCCAGCTCCGAGGGCGCACAAGGCCCCTATCCGGATCATTCCGATTTTGATCACGCTCGCCGTAGTCGGGCTTGCCCTCTTGCTCGGCCGGGCGATGTGGGACGCTTACATGGCGGCGCCGTGGACCCGCGACGGCACGGTGCGAACTTACGTCTCGGTCATGGCGACGGAGGTCGCAGGACGTGTCGTTGCGCTGCCGGTGATCGACAATCAGTACGTGCACAAGGGCGATTTGCTGCTGGAGATCGATCCCACCGACTACAAAATCGCACTCGATCTGGCCGACGCCGCGGTGGAGCAATTGCAGGCGACGGCGGAGAATGCGCGGCGAGAAGCGGATCGCCGGCTCAAACTCAGCAATCTCGCGGTCACGGAGGAAGCGCAGCAGACCTACGTGGCAAACGCCATCTCGAGCCAAGCGCAATACCGACAGGCTGTTGCCAAGCGCGATCAGGCCAGAGTGAATTTGGAGCGCACGCAAATCCGGGCTCCCGTAAACGGGTGGGTCACCAATCTCCTGGTGCGGCTGGGCGACTATGCCACCGTGGGGCGGAGCGTGATCTCGGTCGTCGATGCCGATTCCTTCTGGGTGGACGCGTATTTCGAGGAAACGAAGCTCGGCTCCATCAACGAAGGCGATCCTGCCGAGATCAAATTGATGGGTTACAGCCAGATCGTTCGCGGCGAGGTCGTCGGTGTCGCGCGCGGCATCACCGTCTCGAACGCGCAGCCCGACCAGCAAGGACTCGCCACGGTCAACCCGATCTTCACCTGGGTGCGCCTTGCACAGCGCGTGCCGGTGCGCATCGGGATCAATCACGTGCCCGACGGCGTCCGCTTGGTCGCCGGCACGACCGCGACCGTCCAGGTCAATCCGCGATCCCGGCAGCCCTCAAACTGACGAACGGCGATTGCGCACAACGCTAATAACGCGTGTTAACGGCATCACCGAATGCCCTCGGATGCAATGCCCAGTCTCGTTCGGGAGTGGCCCACCGTGCTTAGTAATGGCGGGTACTTGCGTATAATGGCCCTTTTTGCGCCCTCGCGGCCGGATGCCTTCTGCCCAACCCGCTGCCTAGCTGCGCTCAAACCGAGAGCCCGTTCCGTGGATAACAGGAAAGAAGCGAGGTGCTTCAATTCACGTTCTTTATGGGCGACCCTGTGAGGCCCGTACATTAATCAGGGACCCATCACTGCCGGCCTATGGAAGCTCACCGCCCGATGCTTTTTTTATTTCTTGGTGGATTTGGCGTAGCGCTTTGTAGTCAGTTTCGAGTTCGAGTGATTTCCCCTCGTTGGTCACGCATTTAATCACCACTTTTCTTCGGTCGAGGTCGACATGAATGCGGATTTCATGCCCAACGGTGAATTTGAGATCTGGGCGTGTCATGGCGATTCTCCTCGCGCTGCGGTTCGGTTTTGGGGGTGAGTGAACTTTGCGAGCGCTCGGTTTTCCCGGGGTCGCGCGCGCTCGAGGCAGTCTCTGTCATGAAACAATGCCCTATTCGATCCGCGGGCGTGAATTCATACGTGGATCGAAGGGAGGTGTATTGATCTGGGTCAAATGCGCTCAAATTTGATAGTGGGACCTGATCTGGGAAGAGATCTCCGGTCGCGGGCCGTGACGGATAGATAGGGCTACGCCGAGGGCCGGGAATTGATGACCGAGGTGCAGTTCTGTTCGCTCCAGATTTGATCCAAATCAATGTGAGTTTCAGGCGCATTTAGAGAATGTGGCTGTCAATTTGCACATAGGAGGCACAGCCATGGCTCATCAAA
>DATIYT010000053.1:0-4601 GCA_035517495.1 Allostellaceae bacterium
ACGCTGAAGAACTTGTTGGCGTATTACGGCACGGCCAGCAAAGCGATCGTGTGGGCGCATAATTCCCACGTGGGCGATGCGGCCGCGACCGAAATGGCCTCGCGCGGTGAGTACAACATCGGCCACTTGTGTCGCCAGGAATTCGGCGATAACGCCTGCTTGGTCGGCTTCGGTACCAATAGCGGAACCGTTGCGGCCGCATCAGACTGGGACGGCCTGATGGAGATCAAGAAGGTTCAACCGGCGCTCCCGAAGAGCTATGAGCAATTGTGCCACGCGACCGGGCACGCCCACTTCATGCTGGCTTTGCGCAAGCGCGCCAACCTGACCGGTGCGCAGGGCTTGGGCAAGCCGAAGCTCGAGCGAGCGATCGGCGTGATCTACCGGCCGGAGACTGAGCGCGCCAGCCACTACTTCCAGGCGATCCTGCCGCGGCAATTCGATGAATACATCTGGTTCGATCAGACCCGCGCCGTCACGCCGTTCGACACTGCGGAGCTCACGGGATTGCCTGATACCTATCCCTTCGGAGTGTGACTTCTCCATGCCGGCTTGTAGAGACATTCCGTATGTTCTCGAAAAGCTGAGCTGGATGCGCGCGGAGCGCATATGGCCCAACGGGCAGCGCTATACGTGGACCGATGCGTTTGGCATCGTGCTCTTGGTTTCGCTCTATGAGGAACTGGCCGAGCCGAGTTTCCTCGACGAAGCGGAGTGGGTGGTGTCCGATGTCGATCGGGTGCTTGGGCGCCCGCGCGGCATCCGCATCGGGGAAGCGCCGGACCGAGACGGCCAATATTTCCACTATCTCGCGATGTGGCTCTATGCTCTCTCCGTACTGGCGCGCCATGTGCCGGCCTACCGACGCAAGGGTATCGATCTCGTGAACCAGATTCACCCGGCATTTGTTGTGCCGGGGAGAGGCGTCATCTGGAAGATGAAGGAGGATTTAAGTGCGCCCTACCCTGGCTTCGGTTTCGGCGCGCTCGATGCGTTCGACGGCTATGTCTCCTATCGATGCCTCGATGAGAATGCGTTGGCCCGCGAGATCGCCGAGATGCGGGTGCTGATGGAGGCGACTGCCGCGAGTCTCACCATCACCCAGGATCTCGGCCTCGGCATGATGCTTTGGCTAACGCACTTTTTCCCAGAAGAGGATTGGGCTGTGGTCCAACGGCGGCGCAGCCTCGCCGTACTGGCTCGGATGTGGCGTCAAGACGGCTATTTTTGCCGCGAGCCCGATCTCCCCCAAGTCAAGTTCGCCTTCACCAACTACGGCGTCTCGGTTGGCCTGCAAGCTGTAGAAGAGATGCTTGATCGGGTCCTGCGGCTGAATTCCTTTTTCGATCGTTACCGATCAGACGACGAGTATGACCGAGAGGCCATCACGCACGTGATGGCGTGCAACTCGCATTTTCCAGGATATTTAATCCGTGAATTCCGTAACAGTTGGAGATAGGCTTGTTGAACACCTCCTGTCTAACTAGCCAAGGGCTCCGCCCTTGATATCCCGTGCGCCTGAGCGTGACGAGTGGGCCGAGGACGATCACGGGAGCCCCAAGAGCACGAATAGTCGCTACTATCCCGGCGCAGCAACTGTCGCCGGGAGGAGGCGATGAACTCATTTTTTGAGCACCACAAAGACAGCATCCGTTGGCACTACCGTTGTTTCGACCGCATTCTGCTGAATGGGCTGATTCAGCCGTTCCAGCAGCCGGAGAGGGTGGTCGGGTTCTTCAACACCTATCGCCAACTATACCCGGTGACGCGGTCCACCCTGCGCGCCATCGCCGACCAATTTCAGCGCTGGGTCACGGAACGGGCTGCGAAGCGCAACATCCCGATCGTCGAGGCGCCGAAAGGCCGTCGCGACGAATTCGTCGATCCGTACTTCAAACGAGCCAAGCCAGGCGCCGTGGTGGTCATCCTCAAAGCGCGCGAGCCTGCGCGCATCATGATTGCCATCGGCGATAAGGTCACGAACCGATGGCATCTTCAGATCGCGGAGCGCTGGGTCGTTCAATACAACTTTTACGTCAATGACCGGAACTGGGGACGGATGTTCGTGCGCATCTGCCCTTACTTTCCATTCTCCGCTCGCATCTGCCTCAATCAGCATCATTGGCTGGCTAACCGCATGCGTGAGAATGGTATCCGATTCAAGCAGTGCTCGAATGCCTTCCTGACATGCTCCGCACCCGATCGCTTGCAAGAGCTCGCCGACTCACTCACCCCTCGCGATCTGGTGACCTGTGGCCAGAAATGGCTGACGCATCTCACACCCTTCTTCACCGCGAGAGAGCGAGAACACGCGGGCTGCCAGCACCGGCTCTTCTTCTCGCAGGTGGAGTTCTGCGACAACCTCATCTTCCGTCGCCGCGCGGCTTTGGACAGGCTCGGCGAGCGCCTACTGGATGCCAATCGAACCATCGGACAGCCAGACAAGATCACGGTCATCTTCGGTCGCAAAATCACCAAGCACTATCGGGGCAAGCTGCAAACCGAGATCGAGGATATGAACCTGCCCAATCCTGTGATCCGCAGCCATTACGGCAACGGCTTTATCAAGCAATACGTCCGCGATCATCTCATTCTCCGGACAGAACCGGCAAGCAACAATGTCAAGGATTACGGCGTCAACAAAGCGGTGGAAAACCTTCCTATCCTCCGCAAGGCCATGTCGGCCATCAACGACAACTATCTCAACGTGCAGCAGGACATCTTGGAGACCTTTGTCGATCGCGGTCAGCTGCGAAAACTTGCGGAACCGACAATCACCTCTACCGGAAAGCGTATTCCGGGCCTCAAGCTCGATCACCCTCGTCAGCTCGCTCTCATGCATGCGCTCGTGCGCTTCGCACACATCGCGGCCGGCAATACCTTCACCACTGGCGAACTCCACCCCGCCGTCCTCGAAGCGCTTGGCTGCGCCCGCGAAAGCTACACGCTCGCTTCCCTTCGCTACGACCTCTCCAAACTCCGCGCCAAGGGCCTTGTCGCCAAACTCCCCAACTCTCGCCGTTATCAACTACTTCCACAGGGATATTCGGTCTGCCTCATTTTTCTAAAGCTCTTTGAGAGGGTCTACGCGCCGCTCACCGCAGGCCTTCTCAGCCCTATAAATGCAGACGCGCGCCTCCAATCCCAGAGGCGATCCCAACTCGACCGCCTCTATCAGCGCGTCATCGACGACCTCGACACGCTGGTCCGAGCCGTCGGCCTAAAAGCCGCGTAACTCCCCGCGCAAACGGGAACAAAATTCACGTTACGAGCATCATAACGGTCTAAGAGCAACCAAGCGAGTGACGACACCAAGTTCGGCCAGCGATACTTCGATCGCAAGCAAACCGCGATTTGCGGAATAAGCTCAGGAGAACCTGCAGTTCTTCGGGGCCTGCTGCTTTCAACGCGCAGCCGGAGCTCCGCCTTGCAAGGCTGAAAATGTTCGACGGCATGGCAAAACTGTGTCTGAGCGGTGATGCCAAGCCGCCCGCACGGGCCTCGGCACGTGAGAAATCGTGAGCCGGCTGTGCGAAGCGTATCAGGGCAGCCATGCTTTTTCGACCGCCCGATCTGAGTATAAACTTTCCATAAACTCGGTTCATATTCCACCTGCGCGTCGCGCATCATTGCGATCCCGCAGATCGAGAGCGCCATAGGAAACCTATCGCAGATACCGGGTTCCAATGCAGCTTCGGCCGCGGCACGTAATGGGCCTCGATTATGGTCGACCGTATATACAAATTTTAACTTGCCCGCCTCGACGGCTCGATTACATTCGATGTGGGAGCGAAATGATAAGGTTCCGTACACGGGACAGGGTATATGGCCCGACATCATGCGCTCGTCCGCAATCTTCGTCATAGTGACCGGTGCCGGCGCTTCGCAGGCTTAGTCTCGCAGCAGCGAGACGAGTCGGCTTTGGGCTTCACTTCATCGCAACCGACTAAACGAGGGTAGCCGATCATCAGTTATCGAGAAGCTCGGGGGCGAGTTTCGGCAGAGCTGAAGTAATAAAGCCATGAGCCGTGATTTCGTCGCCGCGCCTGCGGCCGTCCATATGAGCGGCCGGGTTCGAACACGCGACTCGATTATTGCGCTGGTCGGCGCCATCGAAACCGTACAGGGCGGATTCGGCGTGCCCGCGTGCGAACCGCCCGAGGGTAACCGGGCGATGGGCGCATCGGCGTGCGGTCGAGTGGGCCACACCGCGACGGAAGACCGAAACAACGTCCAAAATCAACTGCAGCTTTCTTTGCGGGCAACCGCGATGGCGCCGATCGTTCCTTTGGTCGCGGATCGTCGTCCAGTCGTGAGTCGGGGGCGGTCACCATGAATATTTCCCAGCCATTCATCGAACGGCCGGTGGCGACTTCGCTGCTGATGGCGGCGATCGGCTTCGTCGGACTTGTCGCCGTGCCGTTCCTGCCGGTCGCGCCCCTGCCGCAGGTCGATTTTCCGACGATTTCGGTGAGTGCGACGCTGCAGGGCGCGAGCGCCGAGACCATGGCTGCCTCGGTCGCCGCACCTCTGGAACGGCAGTTCGGGCAAATCCCGGGCGTCACGCAATTGACTTCGGTGAGCGCGCTGAACTCCACTTC
>DATIYT010000054.1:0-4732 GCA_035517495.1 Allostellaceae bacterium
TGCTCGTCGACGCCGACGTGCACCGCCAATCCCTGGCTGAATTCTTTGGCGTCTCCGCGAAGGTCGGTTGGGTCGATTATTTGCTCGGCGATGTGACGGACCTAGCCGATGTCGTACTGCGCACCAATCTTCACAATCTCACCATCCTCCCCGCAGGTAAGGCGGCAGCCGACGTGCCCGAGCTGCTCTCGAGCAAGCGAATGTCCTCGCTGATGTCGGAGATGGTGAGCCGCTACACCGACCGCTTCATCATCTTCGACGCCCCGCCCTGTCTCGCAAGCAGCGACCCCAGCATCCTCGCGGGCCTCGTTGGCCAAGTCGTGTTCGTCATCGAAGCGAACCGGACTCAGCGCGAGGAAATCGAGAGCGGTTTGCGCCTGGTGAGTGGGTGTTCCAACATCAGCCTGCTGCTCAACAAGGCGGAGGCGCGCGCGGTCGAAGAATTCGGCTCGTATACGGAATACTACGGCTACGGCGCATCGAGCCCCCCGAGCTAAGCATGCGGGTGGGGGACGCGGCGCAAACGGGGGAGGGGGCGTAAGGTGGGCCAGTGGCGATCGCCCAAGCTTTGGGTGTGGCTAGCCTGCGCCGGGCTCGCGTTCTCGACGTCGACGTCGGCCCTTGCCCAGGCTGGCCCATTGGAGGCGCCGGAAGCCGGCGGCGCCCCCGAGCCCCCACAGGCGAACGAGGCTCCCCCACCTCAAGGCAAGGGATGGGTCTTCCTACCTAGCATCGGGATTTCGGAGATCGCGACCGACAACGTGCTCCAGGCGACCTCGCCACGGAAAGCCGACCTGATCACCATCATTAATCCAGGACTTCAGATCACCGGTGACACCGCACGCTTCAAGGGAAATCTCAACCTGCAGCCCCAATTCCAGCGGTACCTAAAGACCCAAGATCAGAACTACCTCGCGTTCAATCTGAATGGCGCGGGCGAGGCGACGCTCTCACAGGACCTCCTTTATTTCGATGCTGCCGCATCAAGCTCTCAATCGAACATCAACGGGAACCTCGGCTATACGAACCCAAACCTAATACCGGGCTCGCAGCACACGCAGGTCTTTACCACCAACCTCGGGCCCGTCCTGCGGACCGATGTCGGCTCACTCTTTCACACTGAGCTCCTCTATCAATTCAGCGCGACGCACTTCAACAACAACACGACGGTTGCGGGCTCGACCGGCCTCTCCAACACGACCCAGAACGAGGGCCGATTGAGCCTCAATACCCTCGACAATTTTGGAAAACTCAATTCGACCCTGATCGCCGATGCGTACAAATCGTCGGGTGGCGGGATCAACTCCTCGTCGACCGACAAGCGCATCGAACTTGATAACGAATATGCCGTCACGGACACGCTTTTCCTGCTCGGGCAATTCGGTTACGAGGACCAGACCTTCCCGGGGAGCACGGCGAGCGACATCACTGGCGCGATCGCGCAGGGCGGATTGAGGTACACGCCCAACCCCGATACCTCCGTGAGCCTGCTTTATGGGCTGCGTCAAGGCACCACCGAGTTCGAGGGCAATCTCAGATTTGCGGTCACTCAGGCGACTAACGTCTTCATCAGCTACAGCGAATCCGTCGAGACGACGCAGCAGCTCATCCAGCAGAATCTCGGCACCGGAGGGACAACCACGACACCCGGCCAACCCCCGATCCCCATCGTCAACCCCAATTTTCCCCTGCAGAACAATGTCTTTCGATTCAAGACGCTGAATGGAGGTATAACCAGCGCCGTCGGCAGAAACACCTTCACGCTGACGCTCTACCGCGACGAGCAAACCTCGCTTGCAGGGGTGAACTCCTCCAACGGCACCTCGATGGGTGGCTC
This sequence comes from Allostellaceae bacterium, assembly GCA_035517495.1. Classification (GTDB taxonomy): domain Bacteria; phylum Pseudomonadota; class Alphaproteobacteria; order ATCC43930; family CGMCC-115725; genus DASZHJ01. The sequence continues at coordinate 1,838 of DATIYT010000054.1, forward strand.
GTTCGGGTGGACGCGCGAGATGAGCGAGCGCATGACGGGCTCGCTCTTCGCGGGCTACTCCTCGAACGTTGGCGGCGGCGGCGGCACCGGAAATATCACCGCGAGCATTAACTACGTCTTTAGCGATACGCTTCACGGTAGCATTCGTTACGATTTCATTGACGGCAATAGCACCAACGTATTCACAGGTACCACCGGGGGAAGGTTTACCCAGAACGCGCTGACGCTGAGCCTCGTGAAGACATTCTGAGGCGGTCATGTACGCCGAATTCTATTCGCTCTCAGGATTGCCGTTTCAACTGACGCCGGACCCGCGCTTCTTTTTCGGCAGTTCCGAGCACAACAAGGCGATGGCGCACCTCACCTACGGTATGCATCAGGGCGAGGGATTCATCGTGATCACTGGCGACGTCGGCGCCGGCAAGACGACGCTCGTCGATCATCTTCTGACGACGCTGAAGCCGACGGAATACGTCGCGGCGAAGATCGTGACGACGCAGCTCCACGCAGACGACATGCTGCGCATGGTGGCCGCCGCATTCAATCTCTTCCGCGAGGGCTTGGACAAGGCGAGCCTTCTGAAGCGGATCGAGGAGTTCGCGTCGACCACGCAAGCGCAGGGAAAGCGCATTCTGCTCGTGGTGGACGAGGCACAGAATTTGCCGATCGGTGCGCTCGAGGAGCTACGGATGCTCTCGAACATCGTGATCCGCGGCGCCGCGCCGATCCAGGCGATCCTGCTCGGCCAGCCGCAATTCCGAAACGTGCTCGCGCGGGCGGAACTCGACCAGCTCCGGCAGAGGATCACCGCGTCGTGCCATCTCGGTCCCTTGACGGCAAAGGAGACGCGCGACTACGTCGAGCATCGGCTCAAGTTTGTGGGCTGGAAGCGCGATCCCAATTTTACAGACGCCTCCTTCGGCGAGATCTTCCGGCACACCGGCGGCATACCCCGCCGCATCAACACGCTCTGCTCTCGCCTCATGCTCCTGGGCTTCCTGGAGGAGAAGCATGAGGTCTCCGATACCATGGTGACGCAAGTGGCGGAGGAGCTCGCGCACGAGCTCGGCACCGTGATCGAGGACACCTCGGCTGCGGAGAAGCGCCCGAAGCCCAACGGCGCACATCCGGAGCCCAGCGAGCCGCCCACCGGGCTCGCGGACCTCGCGCGGCGGGTCTCCAGCATCGAGCAAGGACTGCTTCGCCACGATCGCGCGATCCGCAGAGCGATCGACATCGTCGCGAAATATCTGGACAAGGCCGGCTCTTAAGGGACTAGGAAGGATACGCAGCGATGGCTGAGGCGACCGAAATCGAGCGCGAGGCCACGACGCGAGGAATGCCGACGCGCGGGCCAACGGCTCCCTCGCGCACACTCAATGCGATGACGGTGGACGTCGAGGATTATTTCCAGGTCGAGGCTTTCGCAAAGGTGGTGTCGCGCGATCGCTGGGAGACGATGCCGCGCCGGGTGGAGGAGAACACCGACCGGCTTCTCGCGCTCTTCGCAGACCACGGGGTGAAGGCCACGTTCTTCGTGCTGGGCTGGATTGCGACCCGCCATCGACCGCTGATCCAGCGGATCGTCGCCGGCGGTCACGAGCTTGCGAGCCACGGGTTCAGTCATCTCCGCGCTGACCGGCAATCGCGAGAGGAATTCCGCTCTGACGTGCGCGACACGAGGCGCCTGCTGGAGGATGTCGGCGGCGTCCCCGTCATCGGATACCGGGCCGCGACCTTCTCGATCGGCCGCGGCAATTGGTGGGCCTATGACGTGCTCTCCGAGGAGGGATATGACTACAGCTCCAGCGTCTTCCCGATCGTGCACGATCTCTACGGCGTGCCCGACGCTCCGCGGGAACCCTTTCGCCCGACGGGAGCGCCGATCCTGGAAATTCCGCTCACCACCGTACGGCTCTTCGGCAGGAACCTGCCTTGCTCGGGCGGGGGTTATTTTCGCTTGCTTCCCTATGGGATCTCTCGCCGGGGCTTCGCGCGCGTGATCGAGCGCGAGCGGCGTCCCTGCATCTTCTATTGCCATCCCTGGGAGATCGATCCGGCGCAGCCCCGGCAAACGGCGGCGCCGCTCAAATCTCGCCTCCGCCACTATCTCAATCTCGGCAAGATGGAGCGCCGCATCGCTCGGCTGCTCAGGGATTTCGCCTGGGGCCGGATGGATGAGGCCTTCCTCGGAACCTCGGGGAAAGCAGATGGCGCACGACGGATCGGATAGGCGCACCGACGGCGTCACCGTGTCTCCGCTCGGGCGAGGTGACGAAGGCCAGTGGGACGCTTTCGTCGAGGCGATGCCGGAGGCGACCTTCTGCCACCTCTCGGGCTGGCGCACGGTCGTCGAGACGGTGTTCGGCCATCGCACGCACTATCTGATGGCGCGCCAGGGCGGGTCCGTCGTCGGCGTCCTGCCGCTCACGCATGTCCGCAGCTTCCTCTTCGGAAATGCCCTCATCTCCAATGCTTTCTGCATGTACGGCGGTCCCGTCGCCGTCTCGGAGCAGGCCTATTCGGCCTTGGAACGCGAGGCGATCTCGATCAGCGAGAGGATCGGCGCGGACTATCTGGAGCTCCGCATGCTGCAGCCGCGGCATGCGGATTGGCCGCGCAAAGCGGATCTCTACGTGACGTTCCGAAAATCCATGCACGCCGAGGTCGATGCCAACATGAAGGCGATTCCGCGCAAGCAGCGCGCCATGGTCCGCAAGGGCATCGCGAACGGGCTGCGCTCGGAGATCGACGGGGATCCCTCGCGGCTGCACCACATCTATGCCGAGAGCGTGCGCAACCTCGGCACGCCGGTCTTTCCGCTATCTCTCTTCCGCGCGCTCAAGCGGCAATTCGGCGAGGCCTGCGACATCGTCACGATCTGCCAGGGCGAGC
>DATIYT010000055.1:0-72871 GCA_035517495.1 Allostellaceae bacterium
GGTGTTGGCGGAGGTGAGCGTCAGCTTGTATCCGTTCTTGTCGTTGCAGGTTTCCGTGATCTGGACGAGACCGAAAGTCGTCGTCCCCGTTGCCGCGACCGAGAGCGCGGCGGTGGAGGGCGTTCCCGCCGTGAAGGTCGCAGGGTTGCCGTTAGTGGTCGTGGCGAGCACGATGCTGCACGTCAGCGGCACCGCCGCACTGATTACCAGCGACTGAGTGGTCGCGGCTTGTCCGCTGTCGCTGGCGCTGAAGAGCAGAGCGCCAGCGGCAAGCGCGGCGAGCGCGAGATTGGGAATGCGCCCACTGTTGCGGCGGATGTTGGCCATGATGAAGGTCCTCCAATTGCGTGCCTTGTGGCGTCGCGTGCCCGTACGACTGCCCTCATAAAGCTTATCACGAAGGCTAGTAGCACGCTAAACTAGTATCTGTCAACGAGCTGCCCAAACTCGCTGAATGATATCGGAAAATCCGCCTGACCTTCAGGTCGAGAACCCGTCTGACGGGCGAATGTGAAGCTGAATTGACCCGTAAGGGACTAACTTTGGCATGCTCTCGCTTGATACTCCTCCGAAATGATGAGTTTCCGTCTGCCCCACAGGCCGGTCGTTACTCGGCCTATAGTTTCGAGCTCGACGGCATTTCGCGCCGTTTTGGCGGTGCTCGCCGCGCCGCTCTCGCCCCGGCGCGCACAGATGGTCTCAATGCGCCTTCAAAGCACCAGGCCCCGCCCGATGCGGCCCGCGGCACCGTGGTTATGACCCTCACCGCCAATTGAGGGCGACCGCCACGTGGGGCCCGCCCGGTTGACGCTCGGTGGACCTCTCCCTACATTCCCCGGCACTTCCTGCATCTCCCCCGAGGGATTTCGCACCGCACGGGATCGCCATGGCGCCGCTCGTTCCCAAGCCTTTGATCAGCGAGCTCAATGATCGCAGCCGAGAGATTTTCCGGCAGATCGTTGATGCCTATGTGGAAACCGGCGAGCCCGTGGGTTCGCGCACCCTGTCGCGCCGCTCGGCGCTCGAATTGTCGCCCGCCACAATCCGCAACGTGATGGCCGACCTGGAGGAGGCGGGACTGCTTTATTCGCCGCACACCTCGGCGGGACGGCTGCCGACCGAGGCGGGGCTTCGTCTGTTCGTGAACGGACTCTTGGAGGTGGGCGGACTTTCCGAGGAGGAGCGTGCCGAGATCGAGGCGCGATGCGCCGCGAGCGGCAAGAGCCTGGCGCAGGCGCTGGAGGAGGCGACCGCGACCTTGGCGGGCCTCGCGCGCTGTGCCGGACTCGTGCTTGCGCCCAAGACCGAGCGGCCGCTCAGGCATCTCGAATTCGTGCCGCTGTCGCCGGGTCGGGCGCTGGTGGTGATGGTGACCGAGGACGGCCTCGTCGAGAACCGCATCGTCGAGGTGCCCATGGGCGTGCCTCCCTCGACCCTGGTTCAGGCGAGCAACTATCTGAACGCGCGGCTGGTAGGCCGCACCTTCGAGGATGCCAAGGCGCAGCTTGCCGCCGACATCGAATCACAGCGCGCGCAGCTCGACGAGCTGACGCAAAAGGTGGTTCAGGCGGGGCTCGTCTCTTGGGCCGGCGGCAGCGAAGGGTCGGCGTTGATCGTGCGCGGGCAGGCGAAGCTTCTGGAGGACGTGACGGCGCTTGCCGACCTCGAGCGCCTGCGCACGCTCTTCGACATGCTGGAGACCAAGGAGACCATGCTGCGCCTGCTCGATTCCGCGCGCGAAGGCGAGGGCGTGCAGATTTTTATCGGCGCCGACAACCCGCTGTTTGGCGTCGCAGGCTGCTCGATGATCGTCGCGCCCTATACCAATCGGAACGAGCAGATGGTGGGCGCGATCGGTGTCATCGGCCCCACGCGCATCAATTACGCCCGCATCATTCCGCTGGTGGACTACACCGCGAAAGTGCTGGGCCGACTTATCGGCTAACAAATTCGGGACGGCAGAGCGAACGATGAGCGATCAGCGAAACGGCGCGCCGGCGAACGGTGCGGAACAGGAACAACAGCGCGGCGAAGGTGAAGCCTCGCTGGAGCAGCGCCTCGCCAAGGCGGAAGCCGAGGCGGCGGATTTGAAGGACAAATTGCTGCGCGCGCTGGCGGAGACCGAGAATGTGCGCCGCCGCGCGGACCGCGAAACGCAGAGTGCCGGCAAATACGCAATCGAGCGATTCGCCAAGGACCTGCTCGACGTGGCCGACAATCTCCGCCGTGCGCTGGCAAGCGTGCCGGAGCATCAGGTCGACGACGAACTGACGCGCACGCTGCTCGCGGGCGTCGCCGCGACCGAGCGGGTTCTGCTCGCGGCTTTCGAGCGCCACGGCGTGCGCCGCCTCGATCCCAAGGGCGAGCGCTTCGATCACAATTTCCATCAGGCGGTCTTCGAGGCCGAGAACACCGGCAAGCCCGCGGGCACCGTGATCGAAGTGCTGGCGCCGGGTTATCTTCTGCACGACCGGTTGCTGCGCCCGGCCATGGTGGGCGTCGCCAAGGGAGAAGCAAAACCGCCGGAGCCGCCGACCGAACGCTTCGACGCGGTGGTGTGACTCCGTAGCGCGGGTCAGCGGAGCGCAACCCGCCGTCAATGCTCGTGGCCCGCGATGGCGGGTTACGCCTTCGGCTCACCCGCCCTACGGATTACGGATAAACGGCGTGGGGCGGGTCAGCGGAGCGCAAGCCGCCGTCAATGCTCGTGGCCCGCGATGGCGGGTTTCGCGTTCGGCTCACCCGCCCTACGGCCCCCTAGCCCAATACCTCGGCTGCGGGATCGATGGCCTTAAGCCGCGCCCGCGCGGCCCCTCGGCTCGCGACGGCGTAGCAGTAAACGCAGCCCTGGGTACAGGTATCGTAGGCGCCGATATCACGGGACTCCGCACAAAGGCAGCCCGGGCGATTGCCACGCTCTCGGGCCAAGACCGGCCGCCCGGCGATCTCCGACAAGCGGCCGGCATCGACACAGCGAGCGGCCTCAATGCCGGGCTGAAGCAGCGTCGGCTCGGTGCAGAGTGTCGCTCGCATTCCCTCCGCCCTGGCGATCACGGCGAGCGCCTCCAGCAATGCCCGCTTTTCCTGGAGTTCAGGGTCCCACCAGACAAACCCATGTCGGCGCGCCGAAAGATCGAGGTTGCGCTTGCTCTTGCGATAGGGATCGGCGAATGAAACGACCGCCTCGTTGGTCCTGTGGGCGAGGGCCGATGCGATCCGCGCGAAGTTTTGCAGATGCCATTCCGCGGGGGTCAGCGACGAGATCAGGATCGGGTCATAGCGCCAGACCGTCGCATGGGGTCCCCAGCGGAGGCTGAGATCCCGGAATTGCGCCAGCGCCGCCGCCAGGTCGATCACCCCAGGCTCGAGCTCCCGAGGATACCCCGTGATCGTGAACTGCACCATGAAGGGGGCGCGTTGGGCGATTTCCGGCAGGGCCGCCATCAACGGCTGCATATGTCGCGTCCAGAACACGAATGCCGTGACTTCGCCCAAGCGGAGTGAAACCTCATAGGTGCCGCTACCATAGGGATTACGAACGCGCGCGAACCCCGCCGCGAGGCGGGAGAGGAACCAGCGGCTGTGAAAGGCCGGGATATCGGTGCGGTAGCTCGCCGATACGATCATCGTTCGATCCCCATGCCCTGGCCGACCCCGTTGGAAAAGCAGGGGTCTTGCTCCACCTGCTCGCTTGCAATGTGCTGGCAGATACTTATATACGCCCAGGGTTCGCGCGGCGCTTCCCGCCGCCGAGCCGAAATCATTCTCGGGGGGCCATGGAGCGCCTTTACGGGCTCCGAGGTCCTGCCGGCAAACAGAGGTGACCATGAGCAAAGTTATTGGGATCGATCTCGGCACGACCAATTCCTGCGTTGCCGTGATGGAGGGAAAAAGCGCGAAGGTGATCGAGAATGCCGAGGGCGCGCGTACCACGCCCTCCATGGTGGCATTCACCGAGGGCGGCGAGCGGCTGGTGGGGCAATCGGCGAAGCGCCAAGCCGTCACCAATCCCGAGAACACCTTTTATGGCGTGAAGCGCCTGATCGGGCGTCGCTTCGACGATCCCATGGTGAAGAAGGAGACGGATCTCGTCCCCTTCAAGGTCCTCCGTGGCGATAACGGTGACGCTTGGGTCGAGAGCCGCGGCAAGAAATACGCGCCTTCCCAGATCAGCGCCTTCGTGCTGCAGAAGATGAAGGAAACCGCCGAAGCCTATCTGGGCGAGACTGTTACCGAGGCGGTCATCACCGTCCCCGCCTATTTCAATGACAGCCAACGTCAGGCGACCAAGGATGCCGGCAAGATCGCCGGCCTCGAAGTGTTGCGCATCATCAACGAGCCGACGGCCGCGGCGCTCGCCTACGGCCTCGAGAAGAAAGGCACCGGCACCATCGCGGTCTATGACCTCGGCGGCGGCACCTTCGACATCTCCGTGCTCGAAATTGGCGACGGCGTCTTCGAGGTCAAATCCACCAACGGCGACACCTTTCTCGGCGGCGAGGATTTCGACAAGCGCGTCATCGATTACCTCGCGGACGAATTCAAGAAGGAACAGGGTATCGACCTGCGCAGCGACCGCCTCGCTCTGCAGCGCCTCAAGGAGGCCGCGGAGAAGGCCAAGATCGAGCTCAGCTCTTCGATGCAGACCGAGGTGAACCTGCCGTTCATCACCGCGGACCAGACCGGGCCCAAGCATCTCACGATCAAGCTTACGCGCGCAAAGCTCGAGGCTCTGGTGGACGACCTCATTCAAAAGACCATCGAGCCCTGCAAGAACGCGCTGCGCGACGCGGGCCTCAAGGCGTCCGAAATCCAGGAAGTGATCCTGGTGGGCGGCATGACCCGCATGCCCAAGGTCATCGAGATCGTGAAGCAGTTCTTCGGAAAGGAGCCCAATCGCAGCGTCAACCCCGACGAAGTGGTTGCCGTGGGCGCGGCGATCCAGGCGGGCGTGCTGAAGGGCGAAGTCAAGGACGTGCTGCTGCTGGACGTGACCCCGCTCTCCCTGGGCATCGAGACCCTGGGCGGCGTCTTTACCCGGCTCATCGACCGCAACACCACGATCCCCACCAAGAAGAGCAACGTGTTTTCGACCGCGGAGGACAACCAGACCGCGGTCACCATCCGCGTCTTCCAAGGCGAGCGCGAGATGGCGGCCGACAACAAGCTGTTGGGCCAGTTCGACCTGGTGGGAATCCCGCCGGCGCCGCGCGGCATGCCGCAGGTCGAGGTCACTTTCGACATCGACGCCAACGGCATCGTCAGCGTCTCCGCCAAGGACAAAGCGACCGGCAAGGAGCAGCAGATCCGCATCCAGGCTTCGGGCGGTCTCTCGCAAGCCGACATCGACAAGATGGTGAAGGACGCCGAGGCGCACGCGGATGAGGACAAGAAGCGCCGCGAGCTGGTCGAGGCGAAAAACCAGGCCGAGGGTTTGGTCCACAAGACCGAGCGCGACCTGACCGAAGCCGGCGACAAGTTCGGCGGGGCCGATCGTCAGGCGGTCGAGAGCGCGGTTGCCGCGCTCAAGAGCGCTAGCCAAGGCGACGATGCCGCGGATATCCGCAGCAAGACCGATGCGCTGATGAAAGCCGCCATGAAGATCGGCGAGGCGATCTACAAGGCGCAGGCTGCGGGCGCCCAGCCCGGTGCCGGCGCCGAAGCCGGACCGCAGGCGGGTGGCGCGGAGACGCAGAAGCCCGACGACAAGGTGGTCGATGCCGAGTACGAGGAGGTCGACGAAACCAAGAAGCGCGGCCAGGGATGAGCTGAGCGCGGCGGCGCTGAACTTCGGGGGCGGCGGTCTGAGCAATGGCGAAGCAGGACTTTTACGAGCAGCTGGGCGTACAGCGTGGAGCCAGCGGCGAGGACATAAAAAAGGCCTATCGCAAGCTCGCGATGCAATACCATCCCGACCGCAATGCCGGCGACAAGACGTCGGAGCAGAAGTTCAAGGACATCAGCGAGGCCTATGACGTCCTGAAGGACGAACAGAAGCGCGCCGCCTACGATCGCTTCGGCCATGCCGCCTTCGAGGGGAACGGCGCCATGCGCGGCGCCTCCGACTTCGGCTTCGCCCAGGGCTTCGCCGACATCTTCGACGAGATGTTCGGGGAGTTCATGGGCGGCCGCCGCGGCGGCGGCCAGCAGGCAGCAACGCGCGGCAACGATCTCCGCTACAACATGGAGATCACGCTCGAGGAAGCATTCAAGGGACGCCAATCGCAGGTGCGCGTGCCCACGCTGGTCGCCTGCGAGAGCTGCAGCGGCACCGGCGCGGAGAGCGGCTCGCGGCCGATCAACTGCCCGACCTGCCACGGCCACGGCCGGGTGCGCGCGCAACAGGGTTTCTTCACTATCGAACGCACCTGCCCTTCCTGCCATGGCGCCGGTCGCGTGATCGAGAATCCCTGCCGGGTCTGCAGCGGCCAGGGACGCGTGCGCCGTGAGAAGACGCTCGCGGTCACGATTCCCGCGGGGGTCGAGGACGGAACCCGCATCCGCCTCGCGGGCGAAGGCGAAGCGGGCGTGCGCGGCGGCGCGCCGGGAGATCTCTACATCTTCCTCTCGGTCAAGCCGCACCGCTTCTTTCAGCGCGACGGTGCCAACATCCAATGCCGCGTTCCGATCAGCATGACCACGGCGGCGCTTGGCGGCCAGATCGAGGTGCCCGCGATCGACGGCACGCGCGCCAAGCTCACGGTACCCGCGGGCTCGCAGAGCGGGCGCCAGTTCCGCCTGAAGGGCCGCGGCATGAGCGTGCTGCGCTCGCCCGCGCGCGGCGACATGTATATCGAGGTGCTGGTGGAAACGCCGGTCAACCTCACCAAGCGCCAGCAGGAGCTGCTGCGCGAATTCGATCAGGCGGGCGATCTGAAGAAAACCCACCCCGAGAGCGAAGGCTTCTTCGCGCGGGTCAAGGAGTTCTTCGAGGATCTGCGGTCGGAGTAGCCCGCCAAGTCCGTCCTTTTCGTCATCGCGGGCGAAGCCCAGGGTGAGACATCCCCTGGATTGGATTCACCACGGAGGCATTGAGGACACAGAGAAGTTCAGTTTATCAGGGGAGGAGGTGCTTTCGTCTCCTCTGCCTCTGTGATCTCCGTGTCTCCGTGGTGAGATTTCTACCGGTCGCCGGTCTCGCTGTCACCCTTCACTCACGGCTCGCGACGCGGGTTTCATCCGGCTTAGTCAGAAATGCGATCTCGGCGATCCCGCCATAGCCGTTGTGCTGCGGAAACTCCGGCGCCAAGGGGCGGCGATCCCGCGCGCTCAACCATAGCCTCAACATATGCCGTCCCCGCCCGGGATCAGGCCAATCCTCGAACTCGGTGCGCGAGTGCATGATCGTATAGTTGTTGCAGACCTGGATGTCGCCGAGTTGGAGGTCCATGTTGAGATGGAACTTGGGGCTCTGGGCGAGCGAGTCCAGGAAGTCGAGCGCGTCCTTCTCCAAGGTGCCGAGCGGTGTTCCCATCTTCTCGTAGGCCGCATTGATCTGGTTCCGGATGAGACGGCAACTGATGAGGCCGCCCGCGCAGCCGAATACCGGAATAGGGTTTGCGGAAACCGGATCGTCGCCCAAGGCCGCCTCGCGCTTGATGTAACGGAAGCCGCGATAGAGCGGCGGCAGGTATTCCGGATGCCGGCGCAGAATCTCGTTGTGCAGGGATATCGAGCTCACGATGCTGCTGAGCCCACCGGATTTGGCGCGCCGGAGGCACAGCAGCGCGACAATATCGCCGCCATCCGTGTGGAACGGCAAGTGGGCGCGCGTTTCGTAACCCCGCACGTCGATATCGCCGTAGTTGCGACCGTGGTCGAACACATGTCCCATCAGGTCGCCCATGGGATTCTGGGTTACGCCGAGCCCTAGATGCGTGCCGAGGCCCCAAAGAATGATCTCCACGTCCTGGTCGGCATAACGCTCCACCGGCAACCCTCGAAACACCACGAAGCCACGCCCGTGGCTGATCTCCTGGAGTTGCTCGAGAAGTCGCGGTCCAAGGGAGGGAAGCACGAAATCGGCACGGCGGATGTCGGCGAGCGCAAGGCCGCCGCGCGCCTTGACGCCGGCGAGTGCGGAGTCCAGTTCCGCGAGTTCTCGCGGCGAGAAGACATGGATCCACGACGGATCATTCGTGATGTCGGGGCCGAGCCAGGCCGATGGTCCGGTCACGATCTCGGTGAAAATCGATGGCATGGCGCCGCTCCGGAAGCTTCGCTGCTCGATGTCGAATTTGCCGCGAACGGCCGAACTCACCGCGGCAGATCACCCGGCGTCCGCGGGCCGCCACTCGATGAGCCGCACCGGCGTCGGGTTCCAGCCGTTGCAGGGGTTATAGAGCTGCGGGCAGTTGGAGATCACCACCAGTACGTCCTTCTCCGCGCGCAGATCGACGTAGTCGCCGGGGACAGACAGGCCTTCGACGATCCCGGTCGAGCCGTCGGGCCGCACCGGAACGTTCATGAAGAAATTGATGTTGAGAGGTATGTCGCGCGCGCTCATTCCGTGCTCGCCGAGCGCCTTGATGAAATTATTGCGGCAGCTTGCCGTGTCCGGGATGCCGTAGCGCTTGCGGTTGACCTCGGTGCTGCAGCAGCCGCCCAGCGTGTCGTGGTGCCCAACCGTATCCTCGACCACGGTCATCAGTACTTCGCCCAGCTCCGAATAGAGTTTGGTGCCTTTTCCCACATAAACGGTGCGGTTCAGCTTCACGGTATTGGCGGCGTTGTAGCGGTTGACAGGGTCGGCCGCGTCATAGACCAGGAAATCGACGGCCTGCTGTCCCTCGAGATCGACGATCCGCAGGTGGTCGCCGGCGGCGATGCGCCGCGAGTAAGGGCCGGGCTCCTGAATCACGTCGCTCAGCACGCGGCCCGGGATCTGCAGCGCGCGCCCCAGCTTTTGCGCTCCGACCGTCGCCTTGAGTTCGGCCGCGCGACGGAGCGAGGCTTCCCGATTGCGTGCCGCAAGGGCGCGGGCGTGGGCCGCTCGCTCCTCTTCGCTGACGCTGTCGCCTTCGAGCAGGATGCCAGCCATCAGACCTTTGCTTCCTCCTTGGTTACCAGCAGGTGACCGAACTTGGTCAATATTACCGCGCCCTCGCGCGAGAAGGGCGTGTGCCCGCTGCCTACGGGGCTGCGCACCCAGGTCCCCGCACCGTAGGTGCCAAATTCGTCGCTGAGCGAGCCTTCCAATACAAATAGCTCCTCGCCGCCGATGTGCCCGTGCGCGGGATAGGTGACATCCGCACCCCAACGCAGCAGCATAACCCGCTCCCGGCCGTGGGTATGGAGCGGAATGACGTCGAGGCCGGGCGGGCCCGGGTAGGCTCGCCATTCCCGGCGGTTGGTCTCGATCACCACGCGCGCTCGATCGTCATCGGCGATCTGGCAAAGCTTAACCAGTAGAGTACACCCTGTGCGGCTGAACGGCCGATGCCGCGAGCCCGGAGGATTGCGCACATAGCTGCCGGCGGGATAGTCGCCATACTCGTCGCTGAGCGTACCCTCAAGGACGAACAATTCCTCGCCGCCCCCGTGCTGATGCGGAGCGTAGATGGTGTCGGCGCCATACCGGACCAGGCTGGTCCAGCGGGCGAGTTCACCGCCGTCGCGTTCCAGCGTCTTGCGTTCAATCCCGGCGATCGGCGTGGGAGTCCAGAACAAGGTGCTGGTGTCCAGAACCACCCGCTCGCTCAGATTCGCGTTGATCAGCATGGCATCACCCTGTAGAGCGAAACATTGTAACGCATTAGCCGCGGGGGCGCACCCTGTCTATTCCGCCAGGCGATTTGCTTGATCCCTCCCTCCTCGAGAAGCTGAAGGCGCGCCTCGGACCACTGCATGCGCGCCAGCGGCTCGGCATCGAGGCCGACCGCGAGACGCGCGTCTTCGGCCAAGGTCTTAATTTCTTTCATCCCGAGAACTGGTACGCGCTGCCTTCGATCATCAAGATCGCTTTGATGGCGAGCGGCCTTTACTGGCGCGGCCGCCGCAATGCCGAGCGGGTCGAGCTGCGTCGCAATCGCGTGGTTTCGCCGCTGCTGCCGAAGAACTTCGACGGCTTCACGATCCTGCATCTGAGCGACCTGCACGTGGAGCTGAGCGAACGGGCGCTCCGTTGCGCCGTCGAGTTGTTGGCCGGACACAGCTACGACATCTGCGTTCTGACCGGCGACTTCCGCGCCGCGACCGCGGGGCCGTTCGCCCCGACGCTCGCAGGGCTGGAAAACCTCTGCACACAACTGCACGCGCCCATCTATGGCGTGCTCGGCAACCACGACACGGTGATGATGGTGCCGGGAATGGAGGAGATGGGCATCCGAGTGCTGCTCAACGAGCACGAAATCATTGAGCGCGGCGGTGAGCGCATCCATTTGGCGGGCGTCGACGACGCGCACTATTTTCGCGTCGACAACATAGAAAAGACCGCGGCGGCGCTTCCCGAGGGCGAGTACTCGATCCTGCTCTCGCATACTCCTGAAATCTACCGCCAAGCCGCGCATGCGGGTTTCGATTTGATGCTCAGCGGGCACACCCACGGCGGCCAGATTTGCCTTCCCGGCTCGGTCCCGATCACGCTTGATTCGGTGCTGCCGCGCCGAATGGGGGCGGGCGCTTGGCATTACAACCAACTTGCGGGCTACACCTCCGTCGGCACCGGCTCCTGCATCGTCCCCGTGCGCTTCAATTGTGCGCCGGAGATCACCTTGCATCGCTTGGAACGGAAGATCTCCTAATCTCTAATCCCCATCATCGCCGCGATCTCCTGTAAACCGTTTGGTCCCGGCGTAGATTTGCCGGGAGCGACAAATGTCGGTTACGCTCAGTGCCGCGTGCGCCAGGCAAGACGCGTCACCGTTCCCGGAGGTTCGACGGCGAGATGATCAAGAAATTCCACGTGCTCTATGTCGGCCAGATCGAGCTCGACAACATCGGCCTCAACGGCACCCCCGCCAACGATCGGCGCTATTCGACCGAGCGCCTGAACGAGGCGTTCCACACCGCGCTCGACGTGGCGCAGACCATGGATGAGCTCGGCTTTCATGCGCTCTGGACGGCAGAGCATCACTTCCAGCGCGAGGGCTATGAGTGCCTGCCGAACCTGATCCAGCTCGGACTCTGGCTCGCGACCCAGACCAAGCGCCTCAAGTTTGGCTGCGCCTTCAACGTGCTACCGATGTGGCATCCGATCCGGCTCGCTGAGGATTACGCGATGGCCGACATCGTGACCGACGGGCGCGTGATCATGGGCGTGGGGCGGGGTTATCACACGCGCGAGGTCGAGACCTTTGGCGCGCCGCTGATCGATGCCGAGGCCAATCGCGCCTATTTCGAGGAGCAGCTTCAACTGCTGCTCAAGTGTTTCAACGAAGGGTCTTTCCGCCACAAGGGTAAATATTTCGAGTGCCCGCCAGAGGTCGATTATCGCGGTTACAAGCTCAAGGAGATCACCGTCATCCCCCGGCCCAAGCATCTGCCGGTCGAGATCTGGATGCCGATCGCCAGCGGCAAGACAATCGACATGATGGCGCAATACGGATTGAAGGCGATGGTGACGTTGAACGGCGAGAAAATCCTCGACGACGTGATCCGCGCCTACCATGCGGCCTATGAGCGGCGTGGCCATCCGAAAAAATTGGGCGAGGATGTGATCTGGGGCGCGGGTGTCTATCTCGCCGACACACAGGAGGAGGCGATCCGGCGCGTGGAGCCCGCCCATGACGAACGCTACAAGTGGTTCGCGCCTTTTGGCTTCGTGCGCTATGCGGACGAGCAGGGACGGACCTGGGGCACGCCCGGCGCGCCCGCGCACACGCCCAATCTGCGCGACGGGATCCAACAGAAAGCATGGTTCTGCGGGCCGCCCAAGCACGTGATCGAAGGCATCAAGTCGATCGAAGCGAAATATCCGGGACTCGAGCACTTCATGATCCACTGGGCGGAAGGGATACCGCCGCGCGAGTTCAAGGAACAGCTGCGCTGGTTCGCCCAGGATGTGATGCCGGCGTTTCGCTGAGGGCGCGGCGGTGCCTCAGCTCAAGCCGTAGAACTTAATGGCGCCGCCGGCCATCACTTGATGCTTGGTCTCGGGCGAGGCGCCGTCGAACCGATCTAAAATCATCCTGGGCGCGCCTGGAAAAAAGCCGTCGCGGTGGGGATAGTCCGTCGCCCAGAGAATCTTATGTGCGCCGAGATGCTCGGCAACAGCGCTGATCGACTGCTCGGCCGGCTCAAAGGAAATCCAGCAGTTGCGCCGAAACAACTCGGTGGGCCGCATCGTGAGGCCGGAGTCGTTGAAGCTTTTCTCGTCGAAGTGCCGGTCCATGCGGTCGAGCCACGGCAGGATCCAGCCACCGCCCGATTCGAGAAACGCAACGCGGAGCTTTGGATGCCGCTCGACCACGCCGGCCCAGATCATGCTCATGCATGCCAGCATCATCTCCATCGTATGCGAGAGAATGTGCTGCGCGCCGCGGCTCGCGAAGCGTTCGACGCCGACCGTCGGCATACCGCTATTCCCGCTCGCATGCAGGCCGATCGCAAAGTCGAGATTTTCAGCCGCGCTCCAGAACGGGTCGCAGGCGCGATCATGCAGCGTGCGAGCGCCATAAGGGTTGGGGCGGACGAAGCCGCCGCGGAAGCCAAGCTCGCTGCGCGCGAAACGCATTTCTTCGATCGCTGAATCGATCGATTGCATGGGCAGCATGGCAATACCGAACAGGCGGTCGGGATACGGCTTGCAGTAATCTGCCAGCCAGCGGTTGTAGGCTCGACACATTGCCACCGCCAAACCCGGGTCAAGGATCGATCCGACGTAGAGGCCGGTGCTGGGATAGAGGAAGGCAGCATCGATGCCGTCCAGGTCCATGTCGGAAATGCGGGCATGCGGATCAAAGCCGCCTTTGCGGCCATGAGCCAGACCATCCGCCAAAATCGCAGCGCGTCGCGCGCTTAGTTCGTCGCTGCCGTCGCGCTGCTGTCCGTCCAGGAGGAAATGGTCTCTGCCGTCGCGGTCGCGATACATCCTCGGCGCGCGGTCCCGGTAGGCGGGGTCCATGTACTCGGTCCAGAGGCCGAGCGGTTCCGCCACGTGGCCGTCGGCATCGATCACCCGATAAACCCGGCGCATCATCAGGCCATCCCTGCGATTCGCAATTTAGTTGAAAAATTATAATCAGCCTCAGCCGGACTGCAATCGAGAGAGCCTTCGCGATGGACGTGGTATAGAAACGAACGGCCGCTCACGCGCAATCGCGCGTGAGGTGGCGTCTCCGCCGAAAGATGCTCTATGGGAGGATCGTCATGGATGGCTTGCTAACGGGACGGCTCGCGCTCGTGACCGGGGCAGGATCGGGCATCGGCCAGGGAATCGCGCGCGCCATGGGCCAAGCGGGTGCGCGTGTCGTTTCTGTCGACATCAACGCGGAAGCCGCGCGAGCGACCGCGGCTTCGATCGGTGGCGGAGCCAAGAGCTATGCCTGCGACGTGAGCGACCGAGGCCAGTGCGACGCGCTCTCCGAGGTCGTTGCGCGCGAGGTGGGCAAGGTCGCGGTGCTCGTCAACAACGCGGGCATCATCCGCCGCGGTACCGTCGCCGATGCGAACGCGCGCGCCGACTGGGATGCGACACTCGCGGTCAATCTCGACGGTCCCTACATGATGACCACGGCGTTCCTCGCGCAACTGAAGGAGACCAAGGGAGCCGTCATCAACATCGGATCGGTGCAGTCCTTCGTCGCAATTCCGAACTCCGCCGCTTACACCACATCGAAGGGCGGCGTGCGCGCGCTCACCAAGGCGCTCGCGATCGAGCTTTCGCCTCTGGGCGTGCGCGTCAACGCAATCGGCCCCGGCCTCATCGCGACGCCGCTCAACGCCAAGGCGCGCGAGAACCCCGCTTATATGGAACACTTCAAGGGCCGCATTCCCCTGGGCCGCATCGGCACGCCCGAAGACATTGCGCCGGTAGCGGTCTTCCTGGCCTCCGACATGGCGCGCTATATCACCGGCGTCACCTTGCCAGTCGACGGCGGCTATCTCGCGTACTGAGGTTTCCGGCCGCGCACGCTTTCTGTCTGCCCGCTCCCGTCAAGAGGGCGTGAATGAACACCGATTGCCGGAGGTGAACACGGATAGGTAAACGGCGAGCCGAGTAACGACTTTTGTCCATGTCTGTCCGCGTTTATCGGCGTTCATCCGACTCCCTCTTTGAAGGTGCCATTTTTCCGACGCATGCGGTCGCGCCTCTATCATGGCTACCAATTTCGGAAGCGCCCCAATCTCACGTGGGGTCAGTTGCGGCACTTTCTCTGCAATAAAGACCCTAAAGAGATGAGTAAAAGTCCTTATGGGGATTGCCGCACTTGTGCGCTCGACATACTTCATTCGATTGGGACGGGGGTCTTGATTGGCTTGGGGAGGCAACAATGCCAACGACGGGCGAACCCACGTACATCATCGCAGCGAACATTCGGCGCTATGAGCGCATGCTGGACGATCCCGGCACCCTGCCGGAAACGCGGGAAATGCTCCTTAAACTGCTTGCGGAAGCGCATGCCACGCTCGACAAAATCGGGGGCGAAGGGAAATCCTCGGTTGCAAGAGGTGCGGCGCGTCTTGCCGCTGTGGTTGGGGTCCTGGTGATCGCGCTGTCGCCGGGTTTTGCGGGCGCCGTGGATAAAGCCGACTTCGATCTGAAGACCACCGAGGATCTCTATAAGGTGTGCTCGGTGGGACCCAATGATCCCTTGCGCGCGGAAGCGCTGAATTTCTGTGAAGGATTCTTGCTCGGCGTGGTGAGCTACCATGACGCGGTCGTAAAAAGGAGGAACCTGAAGCGCTTGATCTGCTATCCCCCGACGGTAACGCGGGATCAGGGTATCCAGGCCTTCAACGATTGGGCCACCAGCCATCAGCAGGATCAGAAGTTTATGAACGAGCCGCCCGTCATCGGCGCTGTTCGCGGACTTGCGTGGAAATGGCCTTGTAAAGAATAGGGCACAGGAGGATCGCACCATGAGGCTTACGGCAATTGCGCTGGCAATGGTCGCGGGATTGGCGCTGACCGGGTGCGGCGATACAACGGCTTCGCGTACGTTGAGCGGCGGCGGGATGGGCGCGGCTGGCGGCGCGATATTGGGTGCGATCGGCGGCAACGCCGCTTTGGGCGCCGCTGTTGGCGCCGGCGCCGGACTCATCGGAGGCTATCTCTTCGACCAGCAGAAGAAGGGCAACATCGACTTTTAATCGGTGTGTTGCCTTGCTGGCGAGTGGCTGACGGACTGACGGCTAAAAGAAGGAGCCCCGGCGATCACCCACCGGGGCTCATTCTATTGCGACTGATGCAGGCTCGGATTTACCTCAATTGAGCGCGGCCGATCAGAGCCGGTTGCAACAACATCTACAGCGACGCCGGCAACTCTTTTGAATAAGCGCGCTCGAATTTAGCTGCTGGCGCGACGAGCGCTGTGGCGCTGCAGTCGATTCACAGGGGTTGTGAGGATCGTTGTATCTGAGAAAGTAATCGCGCCAATCGGCCAGAACGCCTTCATCCCTTCACTTCTGTCGGCTTGGTGAGAACGCGCTGCGCCGCCGAGGCGATCTCCGCCGACGCCGCTTCGCCGCCGGCGACCTGAACAGTTGGAAAAGCGAACTCAACGCCGTTCTCGCCGAAAGCCTGCTTGATCATGGCATAGGCGCGTCGGCGGATCGCGAATTGCTCTCCAGGCTTCGTCATCATCTTCATGCGAATCTGGATTGCATAGTCGCCAAATTGCTCGACGCCCTGCATCTTGAGGGTCTCGAGGATCTTGGGCTTGAACTCCGGATCCTCCCCCAGTTCCTTACCGATCTGCTTGACGATTTTTTTGACCTTTGCGAGATCGGTGTCGTAAGTGACGCCAACGGACAGCTTGTCGATGACCCAGTCGCGGCTCATGTTCTGGATGGCGCCCAACAAGCTGAAAGGTACGGTGTAGACAGGTCCCCGGTGGTGTCGAAGCCTGATCGAGCGAATGCTAAAGCCTTCGACGGTGCCCTTGTACGTGCCGCTCTGGATGTATTCGCCCACTCGGAAGGCGTCATCGAGCAGGTAAAACATTCCGGCGATGATGTCCCGAACGAAAGTCTGGGCACCAAAGCCGATCGCGACGCCGACAACGCTTGCACCGGCTATGAGGGGTCCGATCTGCACCCCCAGTCCCGCCAACGCCATCATGACCGCGACCGCAACGATGAACACGAATGACAGGTTGCGGAAGATTGGCAGCAATGTGTGCAGCCGGGCGCTCTGCCGACCCTCGACCGTGTCGAGCTGAGTGGGGTCTGCAGCCCGCGAAAGCCTAATGTCGATCGAGGCTCTCACCACCTGCCATAAAACGTCGGCGGCGAGCAGAACGACAGCGGTTGTCAGCACGCCGTGGACAATGACGGAAAACAAGGTGTCCTGGTCGGCGAGATGCACGAGATCGACGTCCCAGCCCCAGGCAAGCACTGCCACCGCGCAAATGATCAGGACGGCTCGTATGCCGTGCTCGAGACTTATCTCGACGACCCCGGGTGTACGCGAAGATTGGTCTGCGCCAAGAGGCGTATACAAATATTCGACGACACGCCGGCTCATGATGATGGAGAGCGGCAGAGCGACGATCACGAAAACGAGCCAGAAAGCTGGATGAACACTCGTCACACCGGGAGACGCGACCCACAGTACCCATAACAACGCGACGGCGACCGAGAGGAGCACATTAGACGCAGTGCGCCCGAGCCGGCGCGTTTCGGCCGAGGAGGCGCGCGTAACTGGCCTGCGCCACACAGCCTCCAGAGCGATGCCCACGGCACCGAGGCCGAGCGTGTAACCGACAAGCTGTTGTCCGTTGATCGAGAAGCCGAAGGTAATGGCTTCTTGCAGAGATACCCAGAAGAACGCAAACCAACCGGCGAATGCAATGACGCGCCGCCACCAGAAGCGCGCGATCGCGGTATCCATCGGAATGACGCGCCGGTGTTCCTGATTCGGGGCCAGCAGTAAGTCGCCGACCGCTATGGCAACCCGGACAAGGACGATGGCAATCATGATCCCGAAGACGGTTGCGCGCGTGATCGGTTGCCAATCGAGGAGCAAAAATGGACCGATGCTGGCGACGACAAAACCTGCGATTACGCCAAAGGCCAGGCCGAAGTGGGCGGTGATGACGTGCAGGCGATCGCCGACGCTCTCCAGCGGAGCAGTTTCCAGGCGGCGCTTGTGCCGTCGCGCCATTGTTCTGAACAGCCAATCAAACCCAAATACAAAAACGCCAAAGATCGCGAGGTGGAAAAAGGTCTTTGCCCAATCGATCATACCGAAGCGGGCGGCCGCCTGCCTGAACTCGTCCGGCAGACTCGGGACGGCGTGAGCGAGCGTAACGATCTGGTCGTGAATGGCCTCGGCACCGGAATTCAGGTAATCGAGGGCGGAGACCTCTTTCACGCGCGCCACGGGGACCTTCCCTCGACTGGGTACCGTCTGCGCGGCCGATGACGGCGCCCCCTGCGACATGGCGCCATGTGGGAGCATACTCGCGAGAACAATTGCGCCGAGCACGATCGCAGCGGTTCGACCCGCCGCGACAATCATTCTTTGACGATCAAGCATGGAAAGAATTCCTGCCAGCTTGGCGAACACTACCTCTAATTGATCGTGTGCGCACTTGGCTAGTATAGAGAGGGGCTTGGAGCGGGGGAGCGAGCGCGGGAGCACGCTGTTGTGCACGAAGAACACCTTATACCCGAGCGATCGCGGAATAGGCCGAGCGGCACCTACGTGCATGACAGGTGTATGACGTAAGAAAAGCCTGGCTCTCTTCTGCGGAATTTGACAGCCGCATCCGAATTCGATTGCGATGGGCTGCCGACCAAGCGAAAGCGGACGGATGCCAAAGTGCTTTCCCCATTGCGAACAATCGATTAGCGATTTCACTTAATTGACACCGGCATGCCGCACCGGTGGCACGAAAGGTGCTGATACCTGTCGTAGCGTTTTTGAGTTGGTTCAGCATTCGCAAGCAATCAAAACGGTGATAGCGGCCCGGATCGTGAACGGCAGCGAGCCAAAATCTGGTGGCCAGGCGACGAGAGAGACGCGCGACGCTCAAGTGAGATGGGCGTCGTTGGCGCGGCGGCGGCTCATCGTCGCAAGTGCTGTTACCCCGGTCGTGCTGACTTTGCGGGCGCGCCGAGCGCGCGCGCAGTCCGGTACAGCTTCCGCGAACTCCTCGATACGTACGAACCAACTCCTCCGTCGGTCGACCAAGCCCTGATGTTGCACAGAGCGCCTGTGTCGCTTCACCTTGATCTGTTCCGTTATTGGGGTGCCAAGCGCAAAGGGCGCCCAATGCCGGCGCGGCGGGACATCGATCCAACCGAGATGCCGGCTGCCGTTCTTCGCCAAGTGGCCATCATCGATCAGGTTGACGGTCGCTTTCGCTATCGCCTTATCGGCACCGGGGTGGTGAGGGACTTGGGGAGGGATTTCACCGGTCGCTGGGTCGGTTCTTACGGCGATTCGCCCGCATATGCCGCCGCCGTGATCGCGATCTATGAGCGCGTGTTCGACTCTGCCAGTCCGGTCTTTACCACCGGAGAACATAGAACCCGGAAAGGCGTCATAGAGAGCAATTCTCGTCTCGTTTTGCCGCTCTCCGAAGATGGTCTGAACGTGAACATGGCGATCTTAACCCGAGTGGCGCGCTTCAATCGGAAGCTTGGGGCCGGCACGGATTGGCTGAAGGACGCGCCCGGCAAGCTTTGCTCGGTCATCGATGTTGCTACGACCGAGCAATTGGAAAAACACTGTCTTGAATGGATAGGTCGCTGCCGCTCGAATACGCCGTCATCCACCCACCCGGAAGCACATAGCGTCAGAGCTTGAGACAAGCCTTCGATCCTCGCGTCGGGCGCACGCTTGTTTATTTGCGGGCACTCAGCCGCAAGGAGCGCGACGCGCGATGATCGTCGGCGGGGTGAGCCCGGGCGCCTTGGTGCCTTGAGGTCGATGACGAGGTCATCGTGTGAGGCGGCTCGGCCGGCCCTTCTCGTCTCTCTGAATTTGACCCGGAGAGACTGACGAGCAGCTCTCAAGGTCTCATTGAGGCGAACGGACTCCCGAGGCCGAAAGAATGACCACTCCTCGTGAGAGCCCTGAGGAGCTGTCAACGAGAAGCATCCCCTCATATAGCTTTTTGAAGCTGACCCATGCGGGCGGATACTTATATTTGGCAACATCTAATATCAGGAACGAGTCTGTCTGAGCGTCGTATGCCGCAAGGGGCGAAATATGGCCATCGCCAACCTGGCCCAGCGGCTTCCTCGAGTAATTTGCCAGCACTCGCTTCCCGGAAGCATCAAGTGCGTCCCGTAGTTTTGCTCGTAGCGCGTCTATCGCCATGTCCTGCGCGTGAATGACCTCTGTAGACGTCCCCAAATTGGCCGCAAATTTTGCAAGCTCGTCTAAAGTCATTCCCTCATGCTCTACCGCGGAGTAGCTCTTCACTCCCTCATTTTCCTTCGTGAACACGGAATCCTGCGTGATTAGATGGTAGGGGAACAGCGGCGCCGGCGTGGGATTTCGAATACCCAAAGAGTTCAGCGCGGCCGCAAGCGAAGCCGGCCCGCAAAAGGTCTGACGTTCTTCCGACTCCGTGTACGCCAGGAGCGCAAGCGAGCTTGGCTGAATTGGTGAGCTTTGGAAGCGTGCCGCGCCGATGTCGCTGGGCAGGTAAACCACGTCGTCGGCGCGAACTGCGGGGGCGGTCCATGCCAAAAGGAGTAGTGCTAGCAGCAGGCGTCTCATTGTCTTGCCCTTTGACTTCCAAAGAATTCGGCTGCCGCAACTAAGTCCGATTCCCGAAGGGTGTTTATTGCCTGACCCGTTATGAACGCATTCACGCCACCACCACGCACGTGGTTTCGATGTCGCATGCCGATTTGAGCGTGCATTCGCTGGAAGCTCGGTCCTATTGAAACGAAAAATATATGGCCAGGATCGAAAATATGCCGAGCGCAAAGACGATCGCAACCAAGGTCTTTGCGGTCCCTTTTACCCTCTCGTCTTCGAGCCGTTTCCTTTCGAGTCTCCAATGTCTCGAATGCCTCAGCATGAGAGCCTCCCAAAGAGGACGGGTCAGCCAAGCTTCCGTGACAAAATAACGAGGGGAATGTGCCGCGACTAGAGAGATGTCGGGGTCATCGAATTTGCCAGATCGGCCTTTCCGGTCCACCGGAATTTTGATCGGCGTACTTCAGATGGGTCATTCCTCCAGCCCCGAGAGCGCACTAGGATTTTCTCGCATTCATAGAAAGAAAAACGAGCGAGAAAGACCATGAGACACCTCCTTGCTTGCTTGGCCATTCCGCTGTTTCTCGCTGACTTCGCGCTGGCGGCGGAGCCTGTGCCACTTAGCGACGCTCAGATGGACGCGACAATCGCCGGCTTCGACGACGTTCCCGGTGCTGCCGTCAACAATCTGCTCACCGCCTTATCTCCGACGCCGAGTCCTACCTCGACGTTGACCGTTTTTCATTGCTGTTGTGATTGCACCTTCAGCTCTCCAATGCCGGCCTCGCCCCCGCCCACTCCCACGGCGCAATTTTCAAATATTTTGTCAACTTACAGTCTTAGCTTTCATTAGGGACAAGCGCCGGAACTTTTTGTTCCGGACTCGTGAGCGCTTGCTGCGGAGAAAGCGAGAGGCGGCTTTGCCAGGGTGTGGCCTCATCAGTTCGGAGGCACAGCCCAATTGGCGCGATCTGAATGAATGCGAGGTCGTTGGCTGCGGGCTTGTTGCAGCGCGTCGCAACCGGCCGAGCCTCAGGCCCCTACGCTCTCGGAACGATGCTCTGCAGGGGCAATGGCCCCATGCGGGCATATACCTCGTTCGGGACCCCGTAATCCCGCATCACCTGCGCGCTGTTGCCAAGACCGCAAGCCTCGCGTTGCACGATGTAAAGCCAGAGCGCATATCCCGCCCCTTCGACGAGACCATCGCGGATTTTGCGATCGGAATTGGCCGTCCGCGGACATGCCGCAAGTGCCGCCAACGCGCCCTCAAGCCGCCGTCCAAGCCGCCCGAGCGCGGACGCCCTCTCCTGAGCGATCTCGTATTCGAGAGTTGCGTATCCAGAACGGCGTAGGTTCGAGACCATGGAGGCTCGCTCCAAACGAAACCTGTGGGCTAGTTCTGATGTTGCTGGTCGGCATGGGCCGTTCAAGGCGGCAAAACGCCACGGCATGGGTGCACCCGACGCGATGATGAACAGGGCTTACCCCTGCCGTGATGCGATCGAGAGTGTCACCACGCGCGCAAGCAGGGTCGCCGGGTACAATTGTCCGCAAATCGCTTCGAGGTTCGCGATGCTTCGCGCATAGGGATGCACCGGCACGATATCGCCGTAGCCCACCGTGGTGAGCGTAGTGAAGCTGAAATAGAGCAATTTACCTCCGACGGTCGGGTCCGTCGCAACAAGCGTTTCACCGAACGCCCCCGGCAAGAAAAAGAGAACGAGCGCCTGAAGAAAGGTGAATATCAGGGCAATATGCAGATAGAGCACGACCGCACCGCGGATGCGATGCGCGGTTACAAGGCCGCCTCCGAACACGACATTCGCAACGACCCCCGAAAGAATGAAGAGGCAGGCCAGCACCGCAAACAGAAATATCGAGGTGCTCAACGCGGACGGCGATTCATAGCGAAAGAGATCGGCCGCGATGCCGGCCACCACAGCCGCGAAAGTCAACATCAAGGCAATGCGCCCCCGTGCAATGGCCGTGACAATTGCCAGGGCGAGCAGGAACGCGAGCGGCGCTTCGGCCGTGCGGAGAACGTACATCGGCATGCCGGTCGCGGGAACCAGAGCGAAGATCGCCAGCGCTTCGGTCACAAGCAAGACCGTCAAAGCTCGCTCTCGCACGCGATCACGCCGGGGCGTAAGCCCTTCCAGACTGCCTTGCGGGTCCATCGGTCCCTCCGATAATTGAAAGGTCCGCTGAATTCCGCGTCATGGAGCCGATGTAGTCAAAACGATTTTGCACGCCGCGGCTACTCTTCGGGTCCGTGCACCCGCGTTGTGATCTCCATCCCATCCATGCCACGGTGTCCGTAGTTTAACGGTGTCAGCGGAACATATGGCGGATACGCTCGAAGTCGTCATTCTGCTGGTGATTGCGGCAATCGCGCTGGGCATCGCGGCGCGGCGGCTCAGGGTGCCTTACCCAATCGCCCTCACGCTCGGCGGAGTGGCGCTCGGCTTCGTACCGGGATTGCCGCCGGTGCGCCTCGACCCGGATATTGTGTTCGTCGTGTTTCTGCCGCCGATTCTGTATCGAACGGCACTCTACATGCCGTGGCATAGCTTCAGCGATAATCTGCGGGCGATCGGGCGGTTGGCGGTCGGCCTCGTCATATTTACGACGGCCGCCGTTGCGATCGTCGTCAAGCTGCTCGTTCCCGACATGCCCTGGGCGGCGGCTTTCCTGCTCGGGGCCATTGTGTCGCCCCCGGATGCGGTCGCTGCAACGGCGATCCTGCATCGCTTGAATCTGCCGCGCCGGCTCGCGACGGTGATCGAGGGGGAAAGCCTGCTGAACGACGGCACGGCCATCATCCTCTACAAATTCGCGCTTGCCGCGTTGATCACGGGCACGTTTTCCGTGGGCCAAGCGTTCCTGCAATTTCTCTTGGTTGCCGGCGGCGGCGTCGCGGTTGGGTTGGCGGTCGGTTGGTCATCCTTGTGGGTTCAACGTCAATTGCACGACTCGCTGCTGGAAACATTGCTGCTCATGACGGCGCCGTTCGCCACGTTCTGGTTGGCGGACGAGATCAGCGTGTCGGGCGTGTTCGCCGTCGTTGTCCTTGGCCTGTGGCGCGCGTGGGTCAGTCCCACCGTCATCTCAGCCGCGACCCGGCAGCGCGGCCTCGCAATGTGGGATGCCGTCGTCTTTCTGCTCAACAGCTTGATCTTCATCCTGATTGGGCTGCAGCTCCCGCCGATCATTCACGCGTTGACGGCCTTCTCCTGGGGCGAGCTGATCGCCAGCGCCGCCGCGATAACAGTGGCAGCGATGCTCGCGCGCGCCGTATGGATGTTTGGCGCGGCCGGTCTGGCGCGATCGATCGGCGTGTTGACCCGAAGCACCGCGCCGACACAATCATGGCGCGCATCCGCGCTTATCGCCTTTGTCGGTTTGCGCGGAATTGTCTCGTTGGCCGCCGCAATGGCGCTGCCGCTGAGGCTCCCCGATGGCAGCCCGCTTCCGGAGCGTCCATTGATCCTGTTCCTCACATTTGCCTTGATCGTGGCGACGCTTGTGGGACAAGGGCTGAGCCTGCCATTCGTGCTGAAGTGGCTCGGGTTCCGCATTCAGGTCGGCGATCTCGGCAAGGATGAGGAATTGGCGCGCGTTAAGATGGCGTATGCGGCAGTCGGGGAGATCGATCGACTGGCCGAGAACATGGCGCTGCCGAAACGGGTGACCGAAAGTGTGCGCTCCGAGTTCGCCGAACCCTTGGCGGAACTCGAAAAGAAGGGCGACTCCGGGACTCCCGTGAATTCAGCAAGCGTGAACGAGAAGAGGCGAACGCTCCGCCAAGCGGCGATCCAAGCCGCTCGACGACGCTTGATCAAACTCCACCGCGACCGCGATATCAACGACGAGACCGCGCAGACCCTCATGCGCGAACTCGACTTCGACGAACTGCGCGTCAGTCAAAGCGACCAGTTGGAATAGGCGGCGCGTGGGCGCGATGCGCTGTTCGGCGAACATTCGCCGCCAGACGGGGTGCGCATGCTCAGGCTTCGATCGACGATGACGGTATTGAAGAAGAGCGCGCGCGCCGTGCACCGTCTCTATCCAGTACACGAGCGCGGCTGCGCTGCGGTCATGCACCGCAAGTGCAATGTGCCGCGGGAGGACACGGCTGCGAATGCGAAGCAATGAGTGTTACTTTACTGCCACAGACTTAGGAAATTCTTCGGCCTGATCTTGTGTCGGCAGTAAAGAACCCTATTGAAGACTGAGGGAGCGAAAAGCGCGCCGAGCGGCGGGGTGATGCGAGCGTCATTTTTGGAGGGAGCAATGCGAAGGATAGCAGTACTTTTGACGGTCATGGCCGTGATTGCGCTCTCGGTCGATACGGCCCGCGCTCAGCAGACGCCGGGCTGGTATATCGGCGGGCAGGGCGGATGGACCAACCTCAACAGTGAGAGCCCAACTCTTACAACCGCCGGGGGTGGGGTATTCCCGTTTACGACCAACTACAGCGCGGGTTGGAACGCCGGCGGGACCGTCGGTTATGAATTGCCGATGGGCGTTCGCTTGGAGGGCGAGGTAACGTATCGGCAAAACAACATCAGCAGCATCGTCGGGCCGATCGGCCTCGGCGCCGCGCCTAGCGGCAACGTGCACAGCCTCGCGCTGATGGCCAATGCACTCTACGATTTCATGCCCAACAACCGCTTCACCCCCTATCTCGGCTTTGGCCTCGGTGCCGCCAACGACTCGGTCTCGAACGTCACCCTGCTTGGCGTCACGTCCAACAGCGCCAATACTTGGCAGTTCGCCTACCAGGGTATCGCCGGTGTCAAGTATGCGGCAACGCCGCAGGTCTCAGTCGCGCTCGACTTCCGGTACTTCGGCACGACCACCCCCAGCTACGGCATTGCTGGTGGCACGCTGAACAATCTTGGGTACGGCACCGAAAACGTCATGCTGAGCATCGCCTATCACTTCGGCGCACCGTCTCCGCCGCCGGCGCCGCCGCCGCCTGCACCGGTCGCGCAGCCGGCACCGCCGCCCCCGGCGCAACCGCGCACCTTCATCGTATATTTCGACTTCGACAAGGCGACGCTGACCTCGGAGGCGATGCAGGTGATCCAGAGTGCGTCGGACGCGTTCCATCAAAGCGGCGCGGCGCGTATCCAAGTGGCTGGCCACACCGATCTCACGGGAACGCAGGAATATAACCTCGCGCTCTCCAAGCGGCGCGCCAATGCGGTGCACGCTCAGCTCGTGCGGGACGGCGTGCCCGAGGCCGCGATCGAGGAATCCTGGTACGGCATGAAGAACCCGGCCGTGCCGACGGCCCTTGGCGTACGCGAGGCCAGGAACCGTCGCGTCGAGATCATGCTCTGAATGGCTCGCCCGCGTTGGAAATGCCTTGATTGGGTCGCGCGGCGACAATCGGTCACTGTCTGACCTGAAACTTTCGCCGACGGCGGTCGGCTTGATTTGACAAGGCGTTCGCACAACTCCATCATGCCCGCTCATCGTTGCGAGGTGCGGAAGCCAGTGGGATTCTGGCACGGACGCGCCACTGTTATCGGCCTCTACGCCAGTGAGGCCGAAAGTCAGACCCCTCTCGCAACCGGGTAAACTGTCAGCGGGACGCGAGTTCCCAGGAGATCGCCCATGACGACCACGACATTTAGGACCGCTGTCGAACCCGTTGCGATACCGGTTCGCGAACTGCTTCCCTGGCTCATTTTTGGTGGCCTGCTTTTGCTGCTGGCCATTTATTTCGTGGGCGCCGAAGAAGGCGCGACCTCACTTATTAGCGGCATGTATGTGCACGAGTTCGTGCATGATGGTCGCCACTTGCTCGGCTTCCCCTGCCACTAAGTTAAGAGAGAACCTACCGTATGGTCGGGACTCTGCTGTTGCGGGGCATGGTTGTTGGCGTGATCGCCGGCCTCCTTTGCTTCGCCTTCCTGAAGATTGTCGGCGAACCTCAGGTCGATCGTGCCATCGCATTCGAGACGCAGATGGACGAAGCCAAGAGCAAGGCAAAAGCCGAAGCAGCCAAGGCTATGGGCATGTCCGTGCCCGCAGAGGAGGAGGAGCCTGAGCTGGTGAGCCGTCCGGTGCAGGCGGGGATCGGCCTGTTCACGGGCGTCATCGTCTACAGCGCCGCGTTTGGCGGCTTGTTCGCGCTTGCTTTCGCCTTCGCCCATGGACGCACCGGACCACTCGGTGCGCGCGCGACGTCCGCGCTGCTGGCGACAGCCGGCATCGTCTCGGTTTATCTCGCTCCCAGCTTGAAATATCCCGCCAATCCGCCTTCGGTCGGCGACCCCGACACCATCGGCATGCGAACGGCACTGTACTTCATCATGATCGCGATCTCGGTTGCGGCGATGATCGGTGCTGCGATAGTTCGCAATCGGCTTCGTCGTCGGATCGGAGCCTGGGACGCGTCGTTGATCGCCGGCGCCGCCTATCTAATGGTGATCGTGACGGCTTGGCTGGTGCTGCCGGGCGTCAATGAGGTTCCCGAGCAATTCCCAGCCGTCGTGCTCTGGAAGTTCAGAATCGCTTCCATCGGAGCGCAGGTGATCATGTGGGCGACCATCGGCCTGCTGTTCGGAGCGCTGACGGAGAGGGCCACGGGGACGAGCGGGCAATTACGTTTCAAAGCTCGAACACTTTGACGCTGCTGACGCGCCGGCCCGGCGCGCCTTGCTGGAATCCGCTGTACACGCGATGACGCTTCGCCGCACAGCTACTCGCCTATGGTTGATTTGCCACGCATCCACGTCGGCGCTCCGCTCGTCGGCCTTTCCGACTGATGAGCCCCTCGAGCCGACGGCTTTCCGAAAGCTACGGGATGTTTCCGCAGAATTGCCCAATGCCGATCGCTGTTGGACCAGCCCGGCCTTGCGCGCCATCCAAACCGCCGAGGCTTTACAGGTCCCCGCAGTCGTCGAGCCGTTGCTGCGCGAATGCGATTACGGTGTCTGGGCGGGCCGGACTCTCGACGAGGTGAAATCGCGCGATCCCGAGGCAGTAGCCGAATGGCTGCGCGACCCGTCGGTGGCGCCACATGGAGGCGAGTCGATCGCAGCCCTGACTGAGCGTGTGGCCACTTGGCTAGACGCGCAGCGGCAAATCCCCGGCATCACGCTCGCGATCACGCATGCCTCCGTTGTCCGCGCCGCCGTCGTCCTGGCGCTCAGAGCGCCCCCGCACTCGTTCTGGCGCGTCGATGTCGCGCCACTCTCCCTCACAAAGCTCAGCAGCACCGGGGAGCGCTGGACTCTCGGCTCGATCGGCGAGGTCATGCGCCATTCCTGAGAGGGCAAAGCTGTGGCGGGCTTTGCGCAAAAGGTCATGGACGTTTTATCCTGGCGGCGGAGATTCCCTGATGCCTTGGTGCATAGAGCCGCCAACCAATGGAGCGGGAAATGGAAAGCAAAAAGCCGAGCATCGTCGATCTCAACGCAGAACTCGCGAAGCTGACGATGTTTCGACGGACTCCCCAGTCGACGGCAGCGGATCGAAAGGGAAGCGTCGCGGATTTGGCTTCCTATCGTGACGGCCTCCTCTTGGCCATCAAGGCTTCGGGGAGAGATCATTGGGAACGCCATCTCACCGGAGACGAGCTGGTTTACATCATAGACGGCAGTGCGACCCTCGAAATCGTCTGCGACGACGGACCGCCCCAGTCTTTCCCGCTTCGCGCCGGAATGATCGCCGTCATTCCGCAGGGCGCATGGCACCGCCTGCTTTCGTCGGAGGGCGCGACGCAAATGGCCGTGACGCCGTTTCCCGGCGAAAGTGTCGAACTCGATGTCGACGATCCCCGAGAAGCAGAGCGAAAGCCGGTGTGAGCGCTCCGCGCGACGGTCCAACGGATACCGAACCCTTGCCGCTGCTCGGCACATTGGATAGCGAGAGGGTTCGTGGGGCTGGACATCCGCACCGATGGCCTGCTGATCACCGGTCAGAATCCGGCGTCGTGGGGTCCCGGAGCCAAAGCTCTGCTCAAGCTGCTGTACAAGAAAACCAAGTGGCGCGCTCTCGGGC
Organism: Allostellaceae bacterium; assembly: GCA_035517495.1. Taxonomy (GTDB): domain Bacteria; phylum Pseudomonadota; class Alphaproteobacteria; order ATCC43930; family CGMCC-115725; genus DASZHJ01. Next base: position 27,845 of record DATIYT010000055.1, read on the forward strand.
GGCTCTGCACGGGAAAGCAGGCGTCGGATTCGGGAAGGATTGAGCTTTGGAAGCCGCGCTTTCGCGCGAATGGCGCTTCAATCCGGGTTACCGGGGCGATATGCTGGCTTCGTTAAATGCGCAGGGTGCGCCTGTGGGGAAGATCGCGGCGGTCGCAAATCTGAAGGGCGGCACGGGAAAAAGCACCATCGCCGTCAATTTGGCGTGCGAGTTGGCGGTCGGCGGCGCCGCTGTGGCGCTCGTTGACGCCGACGAGCAGGGCACCGCCACGTACTGGGTGGGGCGCGGCGAATACCCCGTAACACTGAAGCCCGCGGCACCGGGCGCCGATCCCGGCGTCTGGGCAGCGGATATCGCGGCGCTCGCCTCGGAGATCGTGGTCATTGACGCGCCACCCCAGATTGGGGGCACCACGCGCGCCATCATCGACATCGCGCACGTGGTTCTGATCCCGGCGCTCGCTTCCACGGCCGACATCATGGCGACCGGCAAAGCTCTCGCGCTGGTGCGCGCGGCACGGGACCGCCGCGAGGACAAGGGGCCCAAGGTTCTGCTCGTGCCAAGCCGCGTCGACCGACGTACTGCCTCGGGTAAGGAGATAGAGGCCGTGCTGCACGAATTCGGTGAGCCCGTGGCACCGATGGTGCGGCAGCGAACCGCATTCGTCGATAGCTTTTCCGCTGGATGCTGGATTGGCGCCTATGCTCGCAATAGCGACGCCCACAGCGATATTCAGGCCCTTGCGGCCGTTGTGAAAAGGATGCTGCGCCATGGCAAAACGACCTAGCTTGCTCGGGACCGGCCGCGACTCCCTCCGTGCCGCAAGCAGTGAAACAGCGGCTGCGCGCGAGCCCACTGAGGAGGCGCCAGTCGTAGCGGCGGCAGAGGTCATACCGCCGCGCCAGCCGCGGCGCCGGCCGCGCCAACCAATGGTCAGAGAAAGCACTAGCGAATCGCGAGAGGTGGACGCCCCGATGAAGAGCGCGGTGGGTCCGTTACGGCCACCTTACGCTGGGCAGCTCGGGGGAATGGTGGCGATCTTCGAGGAGCTGGCGATCTTCGGCGGAGAACGGCTGGATCGGACCCTCGCAACCGGCCAGGCGCTGAGCCAATGTCGAAATCCAGTCGAAGCGTTCGCCGTGCAAATGCAGTTCGCATGCAATACGGCGGCGCACTACGCCGCGGAGTCGCTTAAACTTATGAGGCTCGCGAGCGCTGCCTGGTCCGGTAGCTGGAACCCAGTGTAGTTCGATCGACGCTGTGGAGGTGCTCCGGGACGACGTTCTTCAGGCACCCAGAGACTTCGAGATAGTGTCCGATCCTTTCTCTGCAATCATGATGGTCGCGGGGTGGATATTGGGAGAGGGGATCGCCGGCATGACCGAGGCATCGATCACGCGCAAGCCCTCGATGCCGCGAACCCGCAATTCGGGGTCGACGACGGCCTTTTCGTCCTCGCCCATTCGACAAGTGCCGCAGGGGTGATAGACCGTACCGGCGACCCTACGGATGAAGTCCTTGATATCGTCCTCGGCGACAACATGCGCGCCCGGCCTCACCTCGGAGAAGATCAGCGAGCGATAGGGTTCGGTGGCAATGATCTGGCGACCGATGTGAAACGCCCTCACCGTTCGACGCATGTCATCGCCTTCGGGATCGCTAAAATAGTTGGCGAAGATGCGGGGCTTGGAACGCCCCGTGCCGTCCGCAAGCTTGATCTCCCCTCGGCTCTTCGGCCGGCAGACGCAGAAGTTGAAACCGAATCCGGGCCAGCGGTCCAACCCCAGCGTCAGATGCTCGGTGGAGAAGTTGGTCGCCTGGAACTGCAGATCGGGCACGGGCTCGGCCGGATCGGATTTGGCGAAGAGCGTACCCTCCGTCGCTCCCACCGCAAGCTGACCCGAAGCCGAGGTTAGCCACGTGAGCGCCATACGCGCTTGCTGACGGGGTGAGGTGAGGACCTCGTTCAGCGTCCCGTGCTCGCGCGTGAGGAACGTGAACCGCGCCTGCACGTGGTCTTGCAGGTTCTTGCCCACGCCCGGCAAGTCGTGGTGAACCTCGATCCCGACCTGTTTGAGTTCGGCCGCGGGTCCAACGCCTGAGTTCAGCAGCAGGACCGGCGAATTGATCGCGCCGCCCGAGACGATGACTTCGCGCCGGGCGCCGATCCGCTTGATGGAGCCGCCTTGCTCCACCTCGACGCCCACGGCGCGCCGACCCTCGAAAAGAATCCGCCGCACGAACGTGTGCGTCATCAGCCTGAGATTCTTGCGCTTCAAATTGGGTTTGAGATAGCCCGCGGCCGTCGAGCAGCGCCAGCCGTTGCGCACGTTAAGCTGAACCGTGCCCACTCCGTCGATCCGCTCGCCATTGAAATCGGGATTGAAAGGAAATTGCAGCCGCTTGCACGCCTCGACGAATGCCTGCGACGTTTGCGAGGGCGTTTTGATATCGGAAATGGTCATCGGCCCATTTTGGCCGCGATAGGCGTCGGCGCCGTTGACGTTGTGCTCCATGCGCTTGAAGTAGGGTAGCACGTCCTTGTAGCCCCACCCATTGGCGCCCAGTGACTCCCATCCGTCGAAATCGCTGGGAGCACCGCGCAGAAACACGAGGCCATTGATCGAGCCGGAACCGCCGAGAACTTTGCCGCGCGGCCAACTCAGGCGTCGACCGTTTAGATGAGGCTCCGGTTCGGTCTCGTAGCCCCAGTTGACTTTGGGATTTGGGACCAGTTTGCCGAAGCCCAAAGGGATATGGATCCACGGACTGCGGTCGCGCCCGCCGGCCTCGATCAGGCACAAGCTGATCGCCGGATTTCCCGTCAGCCGCGCCGCCAGTACGCATCCCGCCGATCCGCCGCCGGCCACCACCACATCGAATTCCGCATCGAACTTGCCCATAGAGAAAGCTCTCCCTCAATCTTGCCCCAACCGTTCGCCCAACCGTTCGTTGGTCACGCCGTGTCGCAGCCTTTGGTCCGTTCCGGCTCCTTGCGCCTGCCTACGGTAAGTGTCCTAATTTAACCGACTCGCGTATGGCTGCACGATGGAGCCCTTCATGAGCAAACCTCGAATCGAGCGCCGCGTTAGCGTGACACAAGATGGCCCCTACGTCGTCACCGGCAATATTCCGTTGGCGAAGCAGGTCATCACGGCGAACTCGGACGGGGAATCCGAAAGCTGGACCGAGGGCCACCGATTTCCCGATCGGGCGAAATATTCTCTGTGCCGCTGCGGTCAATCCAGCACCAAGCCATATTGCGACGGGACCCACAGCAAGATCGGATTCGACGGAACCGAGACCGCGAGCCGCGAGCCTTACCTGGAGCAAACCAAGACCTTGGACGGTCCTGGCTTAGCGCTAACGGACGCAGAGAGCCTCTGCGCATTTGGACGCTTTTGCGATCCCAACGGGAAAGTCTGGAATCAAGTCGGCAGTGCCGACGATCCCGAGGTGCGCGCGACGTTCGTTCGTCAAGTGGGTGATTGCCCGGCGGGCCGTCTCGTCGCATGGGACAAGAAGACGCGGCGGCCCATCGAGCCGCATTTGCCTGTTTCCATTGGTCTCATCGAGGATCCGGTGGAAGGCTGCAGCGGCCCGATTTGGCTGCGTGGCGGGATCGCGGTGGTTTCCGCTGACGGCTTCGAGTACGAGGTACGCAACCGCGTGACGCTGTGCCGCTGCGGGGCGTCGCGCAATAAGCCCTTCTGCGATGGCGCTCACGCGACGATCAAATTCAAGGCGCCGTAGGCTCGTTGCATTGACTTGCGCTGGAGGCCGATTATGCCGCTCCAACGCTATTCGGCCGCCACCTCATCGGCGCGGCGCGGGCGGACGGGCGCGCGCTCGGCCGCGGCCTCGCGATCGGTCAGAACTTCGATCAGGCGTTCGTGGATATCCCGGAGCTTCTGCTCGTGTTCGATCTTGTGCCCGAACAGATCCTTTACATAGAAGACGTCCACCACCTTCTCGCCGTAGGTCGAGATCTTCGCCGAGTTGATCTGCAAATTGAGCTGGGTCAGCGCGCGCGTGAGCTCGAACAGGATGCCGGGGCGATCGCGGCCGTTGACCTCGATCACCGTGTGAGTGGCGCTGGCGCGATTATCCATCAGCACCCGCGGAGGCACGGTGAACGCACGGGCGCGGGTCGGATAGGGCTTGGGTGCCGCCAGCTCCAGATGCGGCTTACGCGTGCCCGCCAGCACGTGCTCGAACAGCACCGCGAGCTTTGCAAGCTTGTCGCCGCGGTCGAAGGCGCCGCCATCGGAGTCCTGGACCCAGAAGGTGTCGAGCGCCATGCCGTTCGCCATCGTGAGAATCTTGGCGTCGACCACATTGGCGCCCGCAAGCGCCAGCGCGCCGGCGATGCGCGAGAACAGACCCGCGTGGTCCGCGGTATAGAGCGTGATCTCGGTGACGGCATTCACGGGGTCGACACGGGTTCCGACCGTCAGCGGCAATCGGCTCGTCTCCGCTTCGTGCATGAGGCGAGCATGGCGTGCCAGCGTTTCGGGCTCGAACGACACCCAATAGGAGGGATACGCGCGTTCGCGGAACGCCGCGAACTCGGCATCGCCGAACTCCGGCAAGAGCGCGCGCACCGCGGTCTGCGCCGCCGCGATGCGCTGGTCCATGGGCGAAACGACGAGGCCCCCCGAGAGCTGGTCGAGGGCGCGGTGATAGACCTCGATCAGGAGGCTGCCTTTCCACCCGTTCCAGACCTTGGGGCCGACCGCGCGGATGTCGGCGATGGTGAGGATCAGCAGCAGCTTCAAGCGCTCGGGCGACTGCACCCGTTCCGCGAAGTCGCGGATGGTCTGGGGGTCGTCTATGTCGCGTTTGAAGGCGGTGCTGCTCATCAACAGGTGCCAGCGCACCAGCCAGACGACCGTCTCGGTTTCCTCCTCGCTCAAGCCCAAGCGCGGGCCCAGGCGTTGCGCCACCTCGGCGCCCAGCACGGAGTGGTCGCCGCCGCGCCCCTTGGCGATGTCGTGCAGCAGCACGGCGAGGTAGAGCGCCCGCCGGGAGACCACGGTCTCGATGATCTGCGACGGCAGCGCCAGCTCGTCACGCAGCCGCCCGGTCTCGATATCGTGCAGGATGCCGATCGCGATGATCGTGTGCTCGTCCACGGTGTAGGCGTGGTACATGTCGTACTGCATCTGTGCGACGACGCGGCCGAAATCCGGTACGAAGCGGCCGAAAACGCCGGCCTCGTTCATGCGGCGGAGCGCGGTCGCGGGATCGTTGCGCGAGGTCAGCATCTCCAAGAACAGCCGGTTCGCCTCGGGGTTCTCGCGCAGCTTCGCATCGATCAGCTTGAGCGACTGCGTGACCAGGCGGAGCGCGCGCGGATGGATGTCGAGCCCGTGCTGGTCGGCCGCATGAAAGAGGCGAATCAAGTTCACGGGATCGTCGGCGAAGGCGCTTTCGGTCGCGACGTCGAGACGGCCGCCGTCGACCGTGAATCCCTCCACCTGCTTCTTGAAGAAGCCCAAGCGGCGCAGTGAGAAGCGGGGCTTCTGCTGTTCTGATTCCAGCACCGCGCAGAAGATCCGGGTCAGGTCGCCCACGTCCTTGGCGATGAGGAAATAATGCTTCATGAAGCGCTCGACGCCGCGCGTGCCCGCGTGATCGGTGTAGCCCATGCGCCGTCCGATCTCGCTTTGATAGTTGAAGGCGAGGCGGTCCTCGGCGCGGCCGGCGAGGTAGTGCAGGTGGCAGCGCACGGTCCAAAGGAAAATCTGGGCGCGCCCAAAACGCTGCGATTCCTTGGGCGACAGCACGCCCAATTCCACGAGCTTCGATACGTCATCAACCCTGTAGATCTGCTTGGCGATCCAGTAGAGCGTGTGCAGATCGCGCAAGCCGCCCTTGCCCTCCTTGACATTGGGCTCGACCTGATAACGGCTGTCGCCGAGGCGCGCGTGGCGCTGATCGCGCTCAGCGAGTTTCGCCTCGACGAACTCTCTCGCCCGGCCCTTTAGGAACTCGTCCTCGAATCGCCGCTTGAGCTCGCCATAGAGGCGCTGGTCGCCCCAGAGATAGCGCGCCTCCAGCAGCGCGGTGCGGATGGTCTGGTCTTGACGCGCTTGGCGGATGCAATCGTCGACCGTGCGCGTGGAGTGGCCGACTTTGAGGCCCAAGTCCCAGAGCGTATAGAGCAAGTATTCGACGACCTGCTCGGTGTAGGGCGTCGCTTTGTAGGGACGCAGGAACAGCAGGTCGATGTCCGAATAGGGCGCAAGCTCGCCGCGCCCGTAGCCGCCGACCGCCACCACGGCGGTATGCTCGCCCGCGGTCGGGTTCGCCAGCGGATAGATCGTGCCGGTGACGAAATCATGGAGCGCGCGGACGAGCTGATCCATCAGGAAGCTGAGCGAGCGCACCACCTCGGCGCCGTCCACGGCCTGGCGCTCGAAGCGCTCGCGCACTTCGGCACGCCCCTGTTGCAGTGCCTTCCGAAGCACTTCCGCGACGGCGCGGCGCTCGGGCTCGCCCTTGTCGGCGAGCGCCGTGAGCTGCTCCTGGACTGTTAGGCGATCGATGATCGCGCGCTGGTTGGCGACGGCAGTGACCATGGTGCCGATATTAAAGCATTTTCGGCCGGCGCTCATCCCTCAAGCGGCGGAGCCATGGGCACGATTCTCGTGCAAGCCCTCGGCCGATCGGGTAATCAATTGATCAGCATGGCATTATCGCCGGCAGCGACGGCGGTGCCCAGCGGGCAAACTGGAGTGGGAGCTGCCGCACCACAAACACAACGTCACAGAGAAAGGTAGTTATGCCGGCCAAGATAACTTTCGTTGGGTGTGGAGACGCATTCGGATCGGGAGGGCGCTTCAACACGTGCTTTCTGGTGGAGACCCCGCGCGTTCGCTTCACGATCGACTTCGGGGCAACCAGCCTTGTGGCACTCAACAAGCTCGGGATCGACCACACGACGATCGACGTTGTCGTCCTCACGCATTTTCACGGGGACCACTGCGGCGGGGTGCCGTTCCTGGTTCTGGATTCAATGCTGGGAGCAAAACGCAGCACGCCGCTCACCATAGTCGGACCCAAGGACACCAAGGAACGCATTACCGCGGTCGCCGAGGCGCTGCTGCCGGGCATGTCGAGCATGACGCCGAAATTCGAGCTTCGATACCTGGATACCGGTTTTCTGCGACCGCTCGATTGCGGCGAGCTCAGCGTGACAAGCTACCCTGCGCTCCATACCGAAGCGACCAATCCCGCCTCCGTGCGAATCGAGGCGGGCGACAAAGTGATCTCGTATACCGGCGACAGCGCTTGGACCGAGCACATTCCGGTCATCGCGAAGGATGCCGATCTTTTCATCTGCGAAAGCTATTATTACGACAAGCCTGTGCGCTTCCACCTGAATCATCGCGATCTCGCGCAGCATCGCGAGGAAATTGGAGCAAAGCGCACGATCCTGACGCATCTCAGCCGGGAGATGTTGGCGGTCACCGGGCGCATTGCAGAGCAATGCGCTTATGACGGCCTCACGGTGGAAATATAGGCCTGAAGGCGACGAACCGGTTCAATCCGCCGGCACCACGGCCGCGAGCGTCGGGCCGATCTCCTCGTGCAGCACGAGGTCTGCGTATTCGTCCTGGGGCGTGGGCTCGCGATTGATGATCGCGAGCCGCGCGCCGTTCTCCTTGGCGAGCAGCGGGAAGCCAGCGGCGGGGTAGACCACCAGCGACGAGCCCAGGACGATGAACAGGTCGGCTCCGAGCGTCTCGGCCTCGGCGCGCGCCATCTCCGCCCGCGGCATCGCCTGACCGAAGGAGATGGTCGCGGTCTTGACCAGACCGCGGCACTCGCGGCACGTCGGAATTTCGCCCCGGCCCAGATAACTCTGCTTCAGCACCTCGAGCTCGTGGCGGAGGTCGCAATCGAGACATTTGGCATAGGTGGCATTGCCGTGCAGCTCGATCACTCGCGCTTTCGGCACCCCTGCGTCCTGGTGCAGGTTGTCGACGTTCTGGGTGATGACGACGGAAACCTTGCCGCGCGCCACGAGCCGCGCCACCGCGTGATGCCCTTGGTTGGGCTTGGCGCCGACCCACCCGGCCGAACCCGAGAAGGTGCGATCCCAGGCCTCGCGCCGCTTTTCCTCGCTGCTCACGAACTCGTCGAAATAAATCGGCCGCATCCGGCTCCAGACCCCGCCGGGGCTGCGGAAGTCGGGAATTCCGGATTCGGTGGAGATGCCGGCACCGGTGAAGATCACGGCGCGACGCGCCTCGGTGATCAGCTCGCGTAGGCGTTCACGGGACATGGCGCTTCGATAAAGCCGGTCGCGCGCGAGCGCAAGGGCGAGGTGCGCGTCAGCGCATGAAGCACGGATTTCCGCCCGTCATGCACGCTCGGGCACTGTGCATTTGCGAATATTAAGGTTAACGGAATTAATACAATAATTTGCTAAAATTTTCGCAGTATTTACTACAAAATTTCCTTGTCTTTAACAGAAATATAGCCGATAAAGCGGGCCACAAGAGTTCGGGGAGGGCAGACGATGGAAAGCATCGCAGAGCGGCATGATCGGAGCCGCAGGCACGCGGGCCTGATCCAATACGGGATCATCGTTTCAGTACTGAGTCTGATCGCAGTCGAGGGCGTGAGCCTCATCGGTAAGCTGGTGACCACTCCCTTAATGACGATCGCCGCGCATCTGAGCTAGCACCGCCCTATCGGCCGAGGCGCGCTTTACGGTTCCCTAAGCCTATCGGTCCAATCTCGTTTCGATCATCGAACCGAGGTGCGCGGCCATGCTCCAGGATCCAGCTCCCGATTTCGAATCGGTCCGCGAGCCCGGGGAAACGATTCTCTGGCAGGGGCGACCCGTGTTCTGGCCCTTCGCGCTGCACACCCTGCCGATCCTCGTCTTCGGTGCCATCTGGGGCTTCATGCTCTTCGGCGGTCACATCCAATTCGGCTCGGCCCACGGGGGCAAGTCGCTCACGGGATTGCCGTTGCTCTTCACCATGGTCATGGACGGCATTCCGGTCTGGATCAGCCTCGGCTACTGCGCCTATGTCGTGCTGGTGCAGGGCAACACGGTCTATGCCTACACGAACCGGCGCCTGATGATGCGTGGCGGCGTGTTCGGCACTTCCTTCAAGAGCATCGATTATGACCGCATCCAGGAGTTGGACGTGGTCGTCGGCATCATCGATCGCCTGTTCAACGTCGGGACGGTGCGCGCGTTCTGCGGTGCGACGACGCAGAAGGGGGCGCGCATTTACGACCGCTTCGTTTCGATCCCGGACCCCTACGAGGTCTACAAGGGCATCAAGGGGGTCGAGGTCGACGTGAAGACCGACTGGAATTTCCCGAACGCCATGCGCCCCGCGACCAATCCGGGCTTCAAGACCGCATACACGCCGCGCTGAGCGGCCGATCGTTCAGCGCTTCTGCAGCAAGCCCTTGAGCCGATAGATCAGCTCAAGCGCCTCGCGTGGCGAAAGGGTATCGGGCTCTATCGCGCCGAGCGCTTGATCTAGCGCCGAGTCTCGCGCCGGCGTCCCGCCCTTTGGTCGTGCCGCGCTGAAGAGCGGCAGGTCATCTGCAAGCCGTGCCAGCTCGCCCGACTGCTCGCTCTTCTCCAAGAGCGCCAGCACCGCCTCGGCGCGCGAGACCACCGCAGGCGGGAGGCCCGCGAGCTTGGCCACGTGGATGCCGTAGGAGCGGTCGGCGGCACCGGGCGCCACCTCGTGCAGGAACACCACTTCATCCTGCCATTCCTTGACCCGCATGGTGTGGCAGGCAAGCGACGTCAGCCGCGCCGCGAGCGCGGTCAGCTCGTGGTAGTGGGTCGCGAACAGCGCGCGGCAGCGATTCTCGTCGTGCAAATGCTCGACCGTGGCCCAGGCGATCGAGAGTCCGTCGAAAGTCGCGGTGCCGCGGCCGATCTCGTCGAGGATCACCAGCGAGCGCGGCGTCGCCTGATTGAGAATCGCCGCGGTCTCCACCATCTCGACCATGAAGGTGGAGCGGCCGCGCGCGAGATCGTCGGCGGCGCCGACCCGGCTGAACAGCCGGTCGACAACGCCGATCCGCGCGCGCCCGGCCGGGACGAACGAGCCCATTTGCGCGAGGATCGCGATCAGCGCGTTCTGGCGCAGATATGTGCTCTTGCCGGCCATGTTGGGGCCGGTGACGAGCCAAAGGCGATGCTCCTGCGCTAGGTCGCAGTCGTTGGCGACGAAGCTCTGCTCGCGCTCGGAGCGGAGTGCCGCCTCCACGACCGGATGACGCCCTGCCGTGATCGCAAAATCGGTGCCGTCGGTCACCTTCGGACGGCACCAGCGCTCGCTCGCCGCCAGCTCGGCGAGCGCTGAAGCCGCATCCAAGAACGCGAGTGCCGCCGCGGCGCGCGCGATTCCCTCGCTTTGCGCCAGCGCTTCGCCCACCAGGTCCTCGAACAGCCTAAGCTCCAGCGCCAGCGCACGGTCGGCGGCGCTCAAAATCTTGGACTCGAGCTCGCTCATTTCCGTCGTGGTGAAGCGCATGGCGTTCGCCATGGTCTGGCGATGGATGAAGCCCTGGCCCAGCTTGGGCGCGTGCGTGGCCGTCACCTCGATATAGTAGCCGAGCACGTTGTTGTGGCGGATCTTCAGCGAGGCGACGCCGGTCTCGCCTTGATAGCGCGCTTGCAGCTCGGCGATGAGGCGGCGGCTCTCGTCGCGAAGCGCGCGAAGTTGGTCCAGTTCGGTCGAATAACCCTGGGCGATGAAGCCGCCGTCGCGCACGAGCAGCGGCAAATCCGGTCCGAGGGCGCGCCCGAGCCGCTCCACCAGCGCATGGTGGTCGCCGAGGCCGATCGCTGCCCGCTCGATCAGCGCCGCAGGCAGCGCGAGGGCGGCGCCTTCAAGTCGGCGGCGCAGTTCATGGGCGGCGGCGAGGGTCGCGCTCAGCGCCGCCAAGTCGCGCGGTCCTCCGCGCCCCAGAGAGAGCCGCGCCATCGCCCGCTCGATATCGGCGCAGCGCTTCAAGACTTGACGCAAATCGTCGCGCAGCCGTTCGTCGCGCAGCAGCGCTTCGACGGCGTCGAGGCGATGGGCGATCGCCTCGGGATCGGTCGAGGGCGCCGCGAGCCACTCCGCCAAGAGCCGGCCCCCGGCACCGCTCACCGTGCGATCGATGGTGGCGATCAGGCTGCCCTTGCGCTCGCCTGAGAGCGTCTGCATGAGTTCGAGGTTGCGGCGTGTCGCTGCGTCGATCGCCATCGCCGCATCCGCTGCCACGCGCTGCGGCGGCGCGAGCCGCGGCATCTTGCCTTGCTGCGTCAGGCTCACATAGTCGACGAGCGCGCCCGCGGCCGCGAGTTCCGCGCGCTCGAAGGCGCCGAAAGCGTCCAGGCTCTTGACCGCGAAGGCCGCTTCGAGCCGCCGGCGTCCACCTTCACTGTCGAAGCGCTGCGAGGGGAGCGGCGTCAGCCGCTGTTTCCATGCACCCAGCATCTCGAACAGATCGGGTCTCTGCAGGAGCCGATCGGCGAGCAGCAACTCGCCGGGATCGAGCCGCGCCAGAGCGGCATCGAGCCCGCTCGGAGCGAGACTCTCGACCGCGAAGTCGCCGGTCGAGAGATCGAGCCAGGCGAGCGCCAGCGCCCCCTGTGCTTCCGCGAGCGCCGCCAGGTAATTGTGCCGGCGCGCATCGAGCAATGTGTCCTCGGTCAAGGTGCCCGGCGTCACCACCCGCACGACGGCGCGGCGGAGCGGCCCCTTCTGGCCCTTGCGCTGCGCCGGGTCTTCCATCTGCTCGCCGACCGCGACGCGGAAGCCCTGGCGGATCAGCCGCGATAAATAGGCCTCGGCGGCATGCACGGGAACGCCGCACATCGGAATGTCGTCACCCTCGTGCCTGCCCCGCCGCGTGAGCGTGATGTCGAGCGCGCGCGCCGCCGTGACCGCGTCCTCGAAGAACAGCTCGTAGAAATCTCCCATGCGATAGAACAGCAGGGAGTCGGGGTGCTGGCGCTTGATCTCAAGGTACTGCGCCATCACCGGCGTCGCGGGCTCGGGTGGCCCCGTTTGAGCCGCGGGGGCGATTGTGTCGTTCATCGCGTGGAGCGAGAGGAAGGGGATGGCAGAATCGGAAACCAAATCAAAAGAATCACCGCGGAGGCACTGAGGGCACGGAGATGCCGTGTCTGTCTTTGCGCATCATCTTCTCTTCTCGGTGTTCTCCGTGGCTCCGTGGTGTCGCTTTCCTCGTTCGATCGAATTACGCCGCCGGCCGCAGCTCCGCAAGACCATCGGCGTCGGTCGCGGAGATCGTGGTGCGCACCAGCGAGCGCGCCTGATCGACCGGCCACGGACGTCCCCGGTGCATGGTGGCGCGGTTGTCCCACATGACCACGTCGCCGGGGCGCCAGCGGTGGAGATAAGTGTATTCGGCGCGGGTGGCCCCTTCGACGAGTTCCGCCAGCAGCGCCTTTGCCTCGTTGTCGCGCATGCCGTCGATGGCGCCGGCGTGCGACGCCACATAGAGCGAGCGCTGGTCGTTGGCGGGATTGCGCCAAGTCATGCGCCAACGCACGGGCGGCATGGTCGCGCGCTCCTCGGGTCCCATGAGCTTGGGATCGATCTGGTCGCGCGAATTGGCGTAGCTGTGCGTGACAATTCGGTCGCGAAGCTCGCGCTGCCGCGCTTCGGGAAGGCGCTGCCAGGCGCGTCGCGTCGAAGTGTACTGCGTCTCGCCGCCAGCCTCGGACAAGATGCGCGCCGACAGCACCGAAGCGAGCGCGGGCGTCTTGAGGAACGAGCTGTCCGTGTGCCAGAGCTGGTTCGCCCGCACGCGCAGCGCCAGCTTGTCCGTTGCCGGCACCGGCTTCCCGTCGGGACCTAAATTGGTGATGCGCGCAAAGAAGGTGCCGGCGCCCAACGAGGCGACCTTGCCAAGCTCGAGCGGACCGAAAGCGCGCGAGTATGCGACCTGGACGTCATCGCTCACGGTCTGGTTGCGAAACAGCAGGATCGAATGCGCCTCAAAGGCCGCGCGCACCTCGCGATAGGCCTTATCGCTGCTGGCGACATCGACGAGATTCACGCCGCGAACCTCCACGCCGAAATCGGGGCCAAGCGGGATCAGTTCCATCACTAGCCTCTTGCGTTCGGAACGATGCGGCAGCCTAGCAGATTCCGGGGCATGGGCAGTAGCGCTTAGGATTGGCGGTCAAAATCGTCGGTACACGGATAAACTCCGATATCTGTGTCAATCTGAGTATCTTCCTCAGCGGATGCCACATAGGCTCAAAGCATTCTCTGCTCCGTGTCTCTGTGGTAAATCTTCTTTGTCTCGAAGCCAGGAGAAATGCGCCATGTCGATCGACACCCTTGCTCCGCCGGCAAAAAGCGCCGCCAATCCCAAGCGCCTGGAAGGCCTGCTTTCCCCCGTGGTGACGCCGTTCAAGGCCGATCTCTCGGTCGATGCCGAGCGGCTGTTGCGCCATTGCCGCTGGCTCCTTTCGCAGAATTGCGGGCTCGCCGTGTTCGGCACCAACAGCGAGGCAAACTCGCTCAGTCTCGACGAGCGGCTTTCGCTGCTCGAAACCCTGATCGGGGCAAAGATCGATCCCACGCGCATGATGCCGGGCACCGGCTGCTGCGCGCTGCCGGACTCCGTCCGCTTGACCAAGCGCGCGGTGGAACTTGGCTGCGCGGGCGCGTTGATGCTGCCTCCCTTCTACTATAAGGGCGTCAGCGATGAGGGCCTGTTCCGGAATTTCGCCGAAGTGATCGAGCGCGTGGGCGACGCGCGGCTGCGCATCTACCTCTATCACATTCCCCCGGTCTCCAACGTGCCGATCACCCTGACTTTGATCGCGCGGCTGCTGAAGGCCTATCCAGGCATCATCGCGGGTGTTAAGGACAGCTCCGGCGATTGGAAGAACACCGAGGCGATGCTCAAGGAATTTCCGGGCGTGTTCGACGTGTTCGCGGGTTCGGAATCGTTCCTGCTCGCCAATATGCGCGGCGGCGGCAAGGGCTGCATCAGCGCCACCGCGAACATCAACCCGGCGGCTATCCACGATCTCTTCGCCCATTGGCGCGAGGCCGACGCCGACCAGCGCCAGGCGAAGCTCAGCGACTTGCGCATTGCGATGCAGAAATTCCCGATGATCCCGGCCCTGAAGCACACCGTCGCGCGCTTCGGCGGCGATGCCACCTGGAAGACCGTGCGGCCGCCGCTCGTGGCGCTAACGGCGGAGCAGGGCGCTGCCCTCGACCGCGAACTCGATCAGCGCGGATTCACGATGCCGGGGTGGAAGGCTTGATAGCTGATCGGATGCCGCGATGACCAGAAAACGAGTTAAAGCCGCTCTTGATCGCGTGCTTGCTTGGCCGCCCGAGCGTCAAGCTGACGTTGCGCGCGTTGTCGAGCTTATGGAAGAGCGGAGCAGCAGCGTGCTGCGGCTAAGCGCAAAGCAAGTTGCCGAGGTGCGCCGGCGCATGGGGGACCGCAATCCAAAGTTACTGACCCTCGGACAATTCAAGGCGCGCCTGCGCAGCCGTTATAAAGGATGAAAGTCATTATACGCGAGTCTGCGGAACGTGACCTCAACCAGATTCTCGACCGGATTGCTCAAGACGATCCTCGCGCGGCAGGCGGCATGGTGGCTCGAATCGTCGAGCGCATAAGTCTACTGGAGTTGGACGCACTGGCGCATATGGGCCGTCCCGGATTGGTTGAAGGGACGCCAGAGCTTATCGAGTACCCATACCTGATCGTTTACGAGGTTATCGAGCAGCGAAGGGAAATTGTCGTGCTTGCGATCTTTCGGCGCGCAGGATCGGCAAGGTCACAAACGATAGCGATCTTCGCCTGCTGCCTTTGCCATCTAATGATGATGCATTGCCGCGTTCGCCGGCGGCGGTTGCGGCTCCTGGGCCATGGCCGCCACCATCGCGCGAAGCTGATCGGGGCTCGCCGTGGCGCCATCGAGAAACCGCGCGCGGAGATACCCCCAGCGATCGATCAGGAACTCGCTGGGCGCGGTCTTGGGGAACGTGTCTTCGGCGTCGAGGCGGCGGAAGAGCGCGTAAACCTCGGTGAGATCGGGATCGGCCGGCGTCGATATCGAGCCGGTCCCTTCCGCTTGGTCGCCGAGCGGCAGTGCCACCACGGCGAGGCCCGCGGCTTCAAGCGCGGGCGCGGCGTCGGCGAGAGCCGCGAGGCGGGGCGCGGATTCCGGTAGCGTATAGAGCACCAGCAGCACCGCTTGCCGGCCCGCGAGATCCTCGAGCCGCTCCTGTCCGGCCTCGCCGCGCTCGAAGCTGAAGGCTGGTGCGGGCACGCGTTGCTGAGGATCGATGCTCGGGCCCAAATTCTTGGCCGCGACCGAATCCGAGAGCGCACGTAGATAGGCTACGAGGTCCCAGGCCTGTTCCTCGCTCAGCAAGTCCGCGAAGGCCGGCATCGCGCCCTCGCCTTTGCCATGGCGCACCCACCAGAACAGCGAGCCGTCGCTGTGGTGCGCCACGTGGACGCGCGCGAGATCGGCGGGCTTGACCGCGAGCTGGGGGGCATTGGCGCCGTCGCCGTAGCCGTAGCGGCCATGGCATTGCGCGCAATTGTCGCGATAAAGCGGCGCCCCCGCCGCGATCGTCTCGACATCGAAGGGGAGCGGCGAGCTTTGATACATGGTCGGCTGGGCATCGATCGAGAGCGCATCGCCCGCGATGAGCAAGCCCAGCGCGAGCGCCGGCAGTCCGAGCGCGAACCAGCGCCAGCGCGCGCGCATCACGGCGACCAGCAGCGCGGCAATGCCCAAGGAAGCGAGCGCCGCCGCGGCACCGGTGAGCACCTGCACACCTGGCTTGCCGCCGATCGCCGCGAGCGTCCAGGTCACGGGAAACGGCCATATGGGTTGATCGTGCGCTGCCGGCACGCCGATCCCGAGTGCCCCCACATCGACCAGGATCATCAATCCGAGGGCCGCTTCGACGAGGGCGCTGCGCATCAGTCGTCTCGCGGCCTCGCGCCCATGCACGGTCGCCAAGGCGGGAGTGAGGCGTTGGCGATTGATGGCCGCGAGCGCCACCATCACCAGGAACAGCACGATCTTGATCGACAGGAGCTGCCCATAGGGCGTGCCAATAAGGCCCGGTATCGTGCCGACCAGGCCCCAGGCGCGGATTCCGCCGGTGAGCAGGAGTGCGCCGACGCAGATCAATCCGAGCGGCGAGAAGCGGCGCGCCGCTCGCGCCGCTTCCGCGAGCGCGGCATTCGTGCCCGCGCGCGTGGCGTTGCACAGCAACGCAAACGGCAACAGCGCACCGAGCCAGAGCGAAGCCGCGGTCAGGTGCACCATATCGAGGGCGAGCCCGCGCGCACCCTCGGCGGCGGCGTGGCCCGAGAAGGCGAGGCTCGCCGCGGCACCGATACCCAGCGCCGCGGCCACGATCAGCATCCCCCGGCCACGCGCGCAAAGGATGGCGGCGAGCCAGAGCGCCAGCAACACCAGCCGCACGGACCAGGCATGGCCAAATTCGGTCGCGCTTAGAACCCGAAGTGCCAGGCCCGGCGTCGGCGCGCCGCCCGCGATGCGCGCCGTCTCGAACCAGAGCCAAAGCAGCGCCGAGATCAGCGCCAGTGCCGCGGCGGCGGCGATCGCTCGGCGATGGCGCACTCTGCTCGCGCCCAGCAGCAAGGTGTCGAATGCAAGCGCGCCCGCCGCGAACAGCGTGCTCGCATAGTGCACCGCGCGGATCGCGACCATGGGATCGCTCATGGCGCGACCTCGAAACCGAAGCCGCCGGTGGTGGTGTGCGTGTCCACGGACAGCGCCCGCCATTTGACGCGATAGCGCCCCGGTGCGAGTGGTTTCAGCGGCACGATCATGACCTGGCCGTCGCCGGGATCGAGATGGGCCGGACCCGCGACAACGCTGGTACCGGCGGCATCGGTCACCTCGACCGTGCTGAAGGCGCCTTCCAGCGCTTCGGTGAACCAGAGCCGCAGCTCGGTCGGCGGCTGATGTACCGTGCTGCCGACCGCCGGGCTCGCCCGCTGCAGGAACGCATGAGCATGCGCTGCCGGCACCCCCTGCAGGAGCGCCCACAACAGCGACAGGAGAAAAGTCGCGCGCATGGTCAGAACTCGAACAGCGGCTTACCCAGAGAATTGGGAAAGATATCGTCCAGGAACAGATGGAACTGGACGATGAACCCCGTTCCCTGAGATTGCCGCGTGGCGCCATTGCCTGGGATTATCGCCTCGGCACCAAGCTGCCAGCTATCGGCCTCGTAAAAGAGCCCGGGCGCGATGGTGCCGGTGGTGGCGCCGCCGCTCTGCGGCTTGGCATAGACGAATTCCACCAGCGGGATCAGGTGGCCGAAGAATTCCGGCATATCGAGAGCCTTCACGTGCTGGACCAGATAGGGAAGCGAGTATTGCAGCGACGCCGCGTAATTCCATTGATTTGGGCTTATGTGCGCTGCGTCCGAGAATTGGTAGCTGAATTCGCCGGTGACCGCGAAGGGCCGCAGGTAGTCGAAGGGAAGGTCTCCCAATCCTTTGCCGATGTAGATGGTGGGTGCGGTATTGCCGACCGGATCAACCGCGCCGGCGTTCACCAAATGCCGCGCGCCGGTGCCGCCGAATTCATGGATGACGCCCAACGAAACCATGAACTCATGGCTCTCCCAACAGGGAAGCTGGCCCTTGACGGTCAGTGTAACGTTGTCCCAGCCGCCGAGATTTTGCCCGGCGCCGCGCTGAAAGATGTAGTCGCCGTTGATGGCGATGCCGGCATTCGGAACGATCGTCTTGTCCCACTCGAATCCATAGTCTGTCCTTGAGCCCGAGGGGTTGCCGCCCGAGGGCGGGATGGGCGTGTACTGGATCGTCGGCAGCGACAGCTCGTCGTTGAAGCCGGGGTCGTCCATGGTCAGGGTCGGCGGGAATACGCGGTCGCCGCACACCGCGTGTGCATGCGCGAGCGCCGGAAGGGCGAGTGTGAGGAGGGCGGCAAGTGCCGCCCCGCTCCTGGGAGAGCGTGGCATCGGAGAGTCTCCGCTGATTGAGATGAGTGAACGAGGCCCGGGTTACCGGGCCGATGCGATTAGACGGAGTGGGGCGGCGCGCGAGGCGCGTAGGGTGTGCGTGACTCGCCGTTGCGGGCGAGAGCGTCATGCCGGATGTGGACCGGCAGCGCCTGTGCCTTGGGTTCGGCCAGCGGCGCCGGCGTCGGCAGCAAAGTTGCCGCCGCCGCCGTCGAGACCGAGCCGCAGATCGGGCAGGTGTTGTCGTGGTGGTGGCCGCCAGGATGGCGCTCGCTCGAATTGCCTGCCGTGCCCGCATCAGCGAGCGAAGACGGAGCGTGGCAGAGAGTTGCGGCTTCAGTCGCGGTGATCGCGTCCATCGCGGCGCGGACGATGTCGCCGGCGATATGGATTGGCAGATACAGCGAAACCGCGACGGCAACGATGCCGAGCGCCGTTCCGATCCGTCTGCCCCAAGACCGCATCGCCCGTCCCTCCAGCCATTCCCACATTAGACCGCGACGGGCGCCGATGTATTCACTTTTCGCTCATCGATCGAAGGTCAGTCCGTCGCTCGTGTTCAAGACGCAAATAATGTCTCTAAAAATGAGTACCATTATTTTGTCACATCGCTTGACACACCCGTTTATTCACCCGCATTGCAGTATAGGTTTCTCGAACTTGGCTATAGGCCGGAGAAAGCACAATATTAAATAAAAATAGGTCCGTACAGGCGCTCAATAATTATTAACGGGGTGGCTTTGCCCCGTTCGGTGAACCTTTCGGCGGAGCGAACGAGGGGAGTACTGCAAATGACGTCGTCCAGAACGTCGCGGCGGATTGCGCCGCGCCACAGCGCGCGAAAACTCGCCGGCCTCATGGTGCTGGCGGCACCCTTTCTCGCCGTCACGAGCCATGCTCAGGCACCGCAAGCAACTCCGTCTCCGCAAGGGCCTCAGTCCCGGATCGCTGATCCGGGACCGCGCGGCGGCCCGCCCGATGCAGGGGGGCCGCTGAGCGGCCTCGGCACGCTCGACCTCAATCTCTTCAATGCCGCGAAGGTTCGGTTCCAGGAAATTGATTCGGTCTCCGGCGGGATCTC
The DNA here is from genome assembly GCA_035517495.1 of Allostellaceae bacterium. Lineage (GTDB taxonomy): Bacteria > Pseudomonadota > Alphaproteobacteria > ATCC43930 > CGMCC-115725 > DASZHJ01. The sequence continues at coordinate 46,952 of DATIYT010000055.1, forward strand.
CGGAGAAACAGGGGTCGGCCTCGGCCCACGCTTCAATCTCAACGGCTGCGCCGGCTGCCACGCGCAGCCGACCATCGGCGGCACCAGTCCCGCCACCAACCCCGAGTTCGCGGTTGCGACCCTCGACGGAGCCAAGAATACGATTCCTTCCTTCATCAGCTTGCACGGGCCGGTGCGGGAAGCTCGTTTCGTACTCAACCCCGACGGCACGCCCGATGGCGGCGTGCACAACCTTTTCGTCATCACCGGGCGCAGCGATGCCACCGGCTGCAACATCCAGCAGCCCGACTTTGCCGACGCGCTGCGTCAGAACAACGTGATCTTCCGCATTCCCACACCGACCTTCGGGCTTGGTCTCGTGGAGAACGTCCCCGACAGCAATCTGATCAACGCCGTCAATAGCGAGGCCGGGCTGCGCCAATCCTTGGGCATCTCCGGGCAATTCAATCGCAGCGGCAACGACGGCACCATCACCCGCTTCGGCTGGAAAGCGCAGAATAAGTCGCTGCTGATGTTCGCGGGCGAGGCATACAACGTCGAGCAAGGCGTCACCAACGAACTGTTTCCGGACGAGCGCGAAACCAACGCCAATTGCCAGTTCAATGCGCTGCCCGAGGACAGCACCAACGTAACGCTCACGACGGAGAGCAACAGCCCGGCCTCCGACTATTCGTCCGACATCGTGAATTTTGCGGCGTTCATGCGGCTTTCGGCGCCGCCGGCCCCGGCACCCGCCGCCCCCGTGACCACGGCGGGCCGCGGCGTGTTTCTCGGCATCGGCTGCAACGGTTGCCACGTGGTGCAACAGACGACGGCGGTCTCGACCTTCACCAACCAGGCGACGACGTTCCAGCCCTTCAGCGATTTCGCGGTCCATTCCATGGGGCAAGGGCTCGCCGACGGCATTACGCAAGGCAACGCCGGCGGCAACCAGTTCCGCACGGCACCGCTCTGGGGCCTCGGTCAGCGCTTGTTCCTGCTGCATGACGGGCGCACCAGCGATCTGATCGTGGCAATCGAGGCCCATGCCAGCAACGGCTCGGAGGCCAATCAAGTGATCGCGAATTTCAACATGCTGCCGGCGGTGCAGAAGCAGGCGCTGCTCGATTTCCTGCGCTCGCTGTGAGCGCGATTAGGATCGACCGCAGATCCGTTGCTTGAGCGTTGGTTTGCGCGTAACCAAGGTACTCGCGGCGGTGGTGCTGTTCGCGGGCGCGGCGGCGCTCGCCGCTCCGGCGCCGGGGGCGGCCGCTAGAGACGCCGATCCCGAAGATGGTGGCGTGCGCGACGGCGTTTACGAGAACGCCTATTTCGGGCTTTCACTGCCGTTGGCGGATGGCTGGGCCAAGGGGCTCGATGGCCCCTTGCCCTCGACCCGCGGCTACTATGTGCTGGCGAACCTCACCCCCGCCGACGCGTCGACGGCGACGATGCTCATCGCCGCGCAGGACTTGTTCTTCGAGCCGAAGCCCGTGGCTAACGCAGCCGAGGCCGTCCAGCGCTTTGCCGGAAGTGTCGGCCCCGCAAGCGGCTTGACGCTCTCGGAACCGCCGCGGCAGGTCATGATTGCGAGCCTCGTCTTCAGCCGCGTCGATTATGAAGGGGCAGGCCTCTATCACATGCTGCTCGCAACCGATCGGCGCTGCCACGTGCTGAGCTTTGCGCTGACCGCGCGCGATCCGGATGCGCTCGATCGCCTCGCCCGGAGCCTCAAGGACGCGCGCTGGACGGACGCGGCGGATGAATCCGTGCCGCTTTGCGTGCGAGAGCAACCGGCAGCCGCACGCCGCGCCCGCGCACTCTCCGAAGCGCTTGCCCCAAGTGCCGAGCCGGTGCCGGTGCGGCTCATCATCGCGGCGGACGGACGGGTGCGGCACGTCCATGTGATCAGCGCGCCACAGGCGACGGCCGAGCTGCTGACCCTGACGCTCGCCCGTTGGGCGTTCGACCCCTATCTGAGCGACGGGCAGCCGATCGCGATCGAAACCGGGGTCATGATCGGCCCGTCGCGCTGATCGCCCTGCGCTCGGCGCCGCGGGCCGGCGCGCCGACCGGCTTTGCGCTCCCTGGGGCGCTCCACTAAACTGTCCAAAGAAATGTCATGGCGAACGCCATCGCGCGCTCTATGCGCCGGAAACTTATGGGGAAATGCCTTGTCGTCCGACACCACCGCGAACATCACCCGCATCACCGAGGAGCAAGCGCTCCGCTTCCACGCCGAGGGCCAGCCGGGGAAGCTCGCGATCGCACCGACCAAGGCGCTCGCGACCCAGCTCGATCTCTCGCTCGCCTATTCGCCGGGGGTGGCATTTCCCTGCCTTCACATCGAGAAGAACGCGGCTGCCGCCTATGACTACACGTCCAAAGGCAATCTGGTCGCGGTCATCTCCAACGGTACGGCGGTGCTGGGGCTGGGCGATCTGGGGGCACTCGCCGCCAAGCCGGTGATGGAAGGAAAAGCGGTGCTGTTCAAGCGCTTCGCGGGTATCGACGCGGTCGATCTTGAGATCGACACCAAGGACGTCGACGCCTTCGTCAACTGCGTGCGCTACCTGCACCCCTCCTTCGGCGGCATTAATCTCGAAGACATCAAGGCGCCCGAGTGCTTCGTCATCGAGCAGCGCCTGCGCGAGCTCCTGGATATCCCGGTGTTTCATGACGATCAGCACGGCACCGCCATCATTGCGACCGCGGCGCTGATCAATGCGTTGCACCTGACCGGGCGCGATCTGCGCGAGATCAAGATGGTGGTAAACGGCGCCGGCGCTGCGTCGATCGCCTGTGTCGAGCTGCTCAAGTCCATGGGGCTGCCCCATGACAACGTGGTGCTCTGCGATACCAAGGGCGTGATCTACCAGGGCCGGACGGAGGGGATGAACCAGTGGAAATCGGCGCATGCGGTCAAGACCAAGAGGCGCAGCCTTGCCGACGCCATGGAGGGCGCCGACGTGTTCTTCGGACTTTCGGTCAAGGGCGCGGTTAGCCAGGCAATGGTGAAGTCGATGGCGGCCAAACCGATGATCGCCGCCATGGCGAATCCCGATCCCGAGATATCGCCGGAGGAGGTGAAGGCGGTGCGCTCCGATGCCATCATCTGCACGGGGCGCTCCGATTATCCGAATCAGATCAATAATGTGCTGGGCTTTCCCTATATTTTTAGGGGCGCACTCGACGTCCGCGCTTCCACCATCAACGATGCCATGAAGATCGCGGCCGCCGAGGCGCTTGCCATGCTTGCGCGCGAGGACGTGCCGGACGAGGTCGCCGCGGCCTATTCCGGAACCCGGCTGCAATACGGCCCCGAGTACATCGTCCCGACGCCGTTCGATCCGCGCCTCATTTGGGCGGTTCCCTCGGCAGTCGCCACGGCGGCGATGGCGAGTGGCGTGGCCCGCCGGCCGATCGCCGACATGGAAAGCTATCGCACCGCGCTCAAGGGCCGCCTCGACCCGACGGCGGCCGCCTTGCAGCGCATCTTCGACGATGTCAGGCGGCATCCCAAGCGCGTGGTATTCGCGGAGGGCGAGGAAGAAGCGGTGATTCGCGCCGCGCTCGCGTTCCGTGCCAACGGCTATGGTTCGCCGGTGCTGATCGGCCGCGAGGAGCGCATCCGCGAGACCATGCGGCAGATGGGGCTGCAGGCGCCGACCGACCTCGAGGTGCACAACGCGCGGCTCTCGAAATCGAACGCGACCTATCGCGATTTCCTGTACCGGAATTTGCAGCGGCATGGCTTCCTGGAGCGCGACTGCCAGCGCCTGGTCAACCAGGACCGCAATGTCTTCGCTGCCTGCATGGTCGCCTGCGGCGACGCCGACGCGCTGGTTACCGGTGCGACGCGCAGCTATTTCGACGCCTTCGAGCAAGTAAAGCGGGTGATCGGCGCCAAGCCCGGCCAACGCGTATTCGGCATTTCGATGCTGATCTCGCAGGGAAAGGCGGTGTTCATCGCCGATACGACCGCGCATTCGCAGCCGAGCGCGGAGGAACTGGCGGATATCGCCGTGCAGTCCGCGGCGAAGGCCCGCCAGATGGGGCAGGAGCCGCGCGTGGCCTTGCTCTCATTCTCAAATTTCGGGAATCCCGCGCGTCCCGAGGCGCAGCGCCTGCGGGAGGCCGTGTCAATCTTGGAGCGGCGCACGGTCGATTTCGAATTCGACGGCGAGATGAGCGCCGATGTCGCTCTCAACCACCGCCTCATGCGCTCGCGCTTTCCCTTCTGCCGCCTGAGCGGTCCGGCCAACGTGCTGGTGATGCCGGGCCTGCACTCCGCCAATTTGGGCTCGCAGCTTCTGGAGCAGTTGGGCGGAGGGGCACATGTGGGGCCGTTGATCATGGGGCTCAACAAGCCCGCGCAAATCGTCGAGCTGGGTGCCACCGTCTCCGACCTCGTCAACCTCGCGGCGCTCGCCGCGCACGACGCGATCGGATGAGCCGCCAAACATCGTCCGCGGCGGCTGGCCGCGGCGGCGTGCTGCCGCAAACTCCCTCATGACCGGGCCGATCGGCCGGGTGCTGCTCGGCGCGCTGGTGCTGTGGTTCCCGGTGGCCGCGGTGTTGCTCGTCCTCACCATGGTTGGCCACCTCGCGGGCAGCGCGGCGGCATGGGCGGCGCTGGCTGCTTATGCCGGAATCGTCTTGGTGGCCGGTCCCCTGTTCTCGGGCCTGGCCCAGGTACGCTCGGCGCTCGACGCCCTCACTCAAGGCACCGCGACGTTGCCGGAGGTGCGCACCTTGAGCCCCACGGCGCGCGAGCTGGCGCGCGCCGTGGGGCGGCTGGGCCGGGCGCTGCGCGAGACCGCAGCCGGCGGGGCCGCGGTCCGCGCCGGCGCCGAGGCGGTGCTGGCAGCGCTGCCCGACCCGCTTCTGCTGATCGACCGCGAGCGGCGAATTCTCAGCGCCAACCCTGCGGCTGGCGCGCTCCTAGGCGCCCGGCTGCAGGGCCGCGACCTCGCGGGCGCGGTGCGCGCTCCTGCGGTGCTCGCGGCTGCCGACGCGGTGCTCAAGGGGGCGGGACCCCGCATCGTGGGCGTTGATATGCCGGGTCCCGTCGAGCGACACCTCTCGGCGCAGGTGACGCCGCTCGATCCCCCCACCTCCGATGGCGCGGCCGCCGTGCTGACATTGACCGATCTCACCAGCCTCAAGCGCAGCGAGCGCATGCGCCAGGATTTCGTCGCCAATGCCAGCCACGAGCTTCGCACGCCGCTCGCAACTCTGGTCGGCTTCATCGAGACATTGCGAGGGCCCGCGCGCGAGGATGCCCAAGCCCGCGAGCGCTTCCTGTCGATCATGGCGGACCAGGCAAGCCGTATGAACCGCCTCGTCGACGACCTGCTCTCGCTCTCGCATATCGAGCTCAACGAGCATGTGGCGCCCAAGGACCAAGTCGATCTGAAACGCGTTCTCGCCGCCGTGGCGGACAGCCTGGAGCAGCGCGCGGAAGGGCGAAAGATGCGCATTGCCCTCACAATCCCCGAGGACCTGCCACCGGTCGTGGGCGATGCCGACGAACTCACCCAGGTTTTCCAGAACCTGATCGACAATGCGATCAAATACGGCCGCTCCGGCACGACGGTCAGCGTCGAGGCCGGCCGCTCGGATCGCCGGCTCGGCGGCGGTGCCGCGCTGCAGGTCGCCGTGCGCGACGAGGGTGAGGGAATCCTGCTTGAGCACCTGCCGCGGCTGACCGAGCGCTTCTATCGGGTCGATCCAGCCCGCTCGCGCGAGCTGGGCGGCACTGGACTGGGCCTCGCGATCGTCAAGCACATCGTCAATCACCATCGCGGGGCGCTCGATATAACCAGCGAATTGGGGCAAGGCTCTGTTTTCACAGTGCATATGCCGATTGCCGAGGAGCTCGGCTGAGGCCCGCAGGGGCGCATACCATCTGTCACATAAATGTAACCTCATCGTCATACTCTCGTCTTGGGCACTGGGGTATCGAGCGAACGCGACCCAAACCACCGGGCGGCATTTCGCCGCTGAAAAGAGTCGCCTAACACAGAGGAGGGACGAGCCCGTGATGGTGAGAACCAGGAAAATGCTTGCAGCGCTCGCAGTGACGGCCGGCCTGATGACGGCGCCCGCCATGGCCGCGGGCCTATCCGGCGCCGGCGGTACCGCGATCTACCCCGTGCTGTCCAAATGGGCGGAGCAATACAAGGCGCAAACGCAAACCGCCGTGAACTATCAGGCGATCGGTTCTGGCGGCGGCATCGCTCAGATCAAGGCTAAGACCGTGGATTTCGCCAACAGCGACAAGCCGCTTGCGCCTGACGATCTCAGGGCGGCGGGCCTGGTGCAATTCCCGGCCGTGATCATCTCGATCACCCCGGTGGTCAATCTCGACGGCGTGAAGCCGGGCGATCTCGTTCTCGACGGTCCGACGCTCGCCGACATCTACCTGGGCAAGATCACCGACTGGGACAATGCGGCGATCCAAAAGCTCAACCCCAGCGTGAAGCTGCCACACTCTAAGATCTCGGTCGTCTATCGCTCGGATGGGTCGGGCACCACCTTCAACTTCACCGACTATCTGGCCAAGATGAGTCCCGAATGGAAGCAGAAGGTCGGCTCGGACACCTCGGTCTCGTTTCCCGTGGGCGTTGGGGGCAAGGGTAATGCCGGGGTCGCGCAGTACGTGAACCAGATCAAGGGCGCGATCGGCTACGTCGAATACGCCTATGTGGTCGAGAACAAGATGACCTACACCAAGATGATCAACTCGGCGGGTGCCACGGTAGAGCCGACGCTGGCCACCTTCTCCGCCGCAGCCGCAAATGCCGACTTCACCAAGGTCGAGAATTTCTACCTGATCCTCACCAACCAGCCCGGCAAGGATAGCTGGCCAATCACGGCGGCGACCTACATGCTGATGCGCAAGGACTACCCGGCGGCTCAGAACCTCGAAGTTCTGAAGTTCCTGGACTGGTGTCTGAAGAATGGCCAAGAGCAGGCCAAGGCTCTGGCCTACGTGCCGCTGCCCGACAGCGTGGTGAAGCAGGTCGAGGCCGCTTGGACCAAGGAGCTGGCGGTCGACGGCAAGCCGATCTGGCCATGAACTGACGGGGCACTCGCTCGAACGACAACAGTGGCAGGCGGGCCCCCTTAGGGGGTCCGCCAATCCATCAGTCTAGGAAAGGTGCAGCCGTGGCAGCAGAGGTTGCGCTGAGCCGTACCGCCGAATCGTCTCGATCGACGGGGTTAGACGGCTTCTTCAAGGGCGCGACGTGGTTCTTCGCGATGGTGATCTTGCTGGTTCTGGCAGCGATCATCATTTCTCTGATCATCTCCTCGGTACCCGCGATCAGCCGGTTCGGTCTGGGCTTCCTGTTCAGCACGGCATGGAATCCCGTGACCGAGGATTTCGGCGCGCTGCCGGCGGTTTACGGGACATTGGTGACCTCCTTTTTCGCGATGTTGATCGGCATCCCCGTGGCCCTCGGAGTGGCGATCTACATCACCGAGCTTTGCCCGCGCTGGCTCAAGCGGCCGATCGGCACCATGATCGAGCTGCTGGCGGCGATTCCCAGCATCATCTATGGCATTTGGGGCCTGTTCGTGTTCGCGCCCTGGTTTCAGTCGACGGTCGAGCCCTGGATCATCGACACTCTCGGCGATGTCCCGCTGGTTGGCGCATTGTTCGAAGGACCGCCGCTCGGCATCGGCCTGTTCACGGCTGGCCTTATCCTCGCGATCATGGTGCTGCCCTTCATGGCTTCTGTGATGCGCGACGTCTTCGAGACAGTCCCGGCGGTGCTCAAGGAATCCGCCTATGGAATCGGTGCCACGACGTGGGAAGTGATGTGGAACGTCGTATTGCCGACGACGCGCGTGGGCGTGATCGGTGCCGTCATGCTGGGATTGGGGCGTGCGCTTGGCGAGACCATGGCAGTGACGTTCGTCGTCGGAAACGCGCATCAGTTGCATGGGTCGGTGCTGTTGCCCGGCACCACCATTTCGGCGACCCTGGCCAATGAATTCGCCGAGGCGGTCACGCCGATCTACCGCTCATCGCTGTTCAACCTTGGCCTGATTCTTTTCGTGATCACCTTCATCGTATTGGCGATCGCCAAAACCATGTTGATCCGCATGCAAAGCAAGGCGGGGGCGTAACGGACATGGGTGGACGCACGACGATTGCGCTCTTTCTGACCATCCTTCTTGGCGCGCTCGGCCTGCTGGCGCTCTGGTTCGAAGCGGTCGGCGGGGCTGTACTCGCGGGATTCCTGATCCTCGGGGTCTGGACGTGGGTGCTGTGGGGAAGGCTTGCGCCCTATACACAACGCCGAGCGACCAATACCGCAGTGCTGGCGCTTTCTTACGGCGCGACCGGTCTCGGCATTTTTTGTCTCGTGCTCATCCTGGGGACGTTGATCTGGAATGGTCTCGGCGCCGTCAGCATCGATTTCTTCACCGAGTCGACGCCCGCCTCCGGCAGCCAGGGCGGCGGCATGTTGAACGCGATCTACGGCAGCGCGGTGATGACCATAGTCGCGACGCTCGTCGGTTCGCCGGTCGGTATCCTGGCCGGCACCTTCCTCGCGGAATATGGCCGCGGCAATCTGATCGCGCCGGTGATCCGCTTCATAAACGACATTCTCCTGAGCGCGCCGTCCATCATTATCGGCCTCTTCGTCTATGAGGCGATGGTGCTGCGCATGGGGCACTTCTCGGGTTGGGCCGGATCGGTGGCGCTGGCCATCCTGGTCGTCCCGGTGGTGGTGCGCACCACCGAGGACATGCTCAACCTGGTTCCCGGGAGCTTGCGCGAAGCCGCCTTTGCGCTTGGCACGCCCAAATGGCGCGTCATCGTTACCGTCACGTATCGGGCGGCGATGCAGGGCATGCTCACCGGCGTTATGCTGGCGGTGGCGCGCATTTCCGGCGAGACGGCGCCGCTATTGTTCACCGCGGTCAACAACCAGTTCTGGACCACCAACATGAATGACTGGATGCCGAACCTGCCGGTGGCAATCTTCCAGTTTGCCCTCAGCCCGGATGCCAATTGGCAGCGCCTCGCTTGGGGCGGCGCGCTCTTGATCACGGTTACCATCCTCGCACTCAATATCGTGGCCCGCGTGCTCACCTCAGGGAGAAGCTTCGGCCGATGACAGCCCTCGACATGGCGGAATCACCGCAAAAGCCCCCGACCCACGCCGCCAATCTCGCGCCCAAGATCGAGCGCGGTCCCGTGGTTAAGACGGCGCTCCCACCTAAGGTCGTGATCCGCGACCTCAAATTTTATTACAAGGATTTCCTTGCCATCAAAGGCGTGAACCTCGAACTGCATGACAAGGCGGTGACCGCGTTCATCGGCCCCTCCGGATGCGGTAAGTCCACCCTGTTGCGCATCCTGAACCGGATCTACGAGCTCTATCCCAACCAGCGTGCGACCGGCGAAGTGATAGTCGATGGCCAGAACATCCTCGACCCCCGCGTCGATCTCAACCTGCTGCGCGCGCGCATCGGCATGGTGTTCCAGAAGCCGACGCCGTTTCCCATGTCGATCTACGACAATGTCGCCTTCGGAATCCGCCTTTACGAGCGGCTCTCGGCCTCGGGGATGGACGAGCGGGTCGAAAGCGCACTGCGCCGCGCCGCACTCTGGGACGAGGTCAAGGACAAGTTGCGCCAGAGCGGCATGAGCCTCTCGGGCGGCCAGCAGCAGCGGCTCTGCATCGCGCGCGCGGTCGCGGTCAAGCCCGAGGTGTTGCTGCTGGACGAACCGGCTTCTGCGCTCGATCCGATCTCGACCCAGCGCATCGAGGAGCTGATCGCCGAGCTGAAATCGGACTACTGCATCGCCATTGTCACCCACAACATGCAGCAGGCGGCGCGCAGTTCCGACTACACGGCGTTCATGTATCTGGGCGAGGTGATCGAGTTCGCCGAAACCGAGGCCATCTTCACCCACCCCCAGAAGCGCCAGACCGAAGACTACATAACCGGCCGCTTCGGCTGAGGAGCCCAGCATGGTGTCTGAACACATCATCAAAAGCTATGACGACGAGCTCAGGCGACTGGACAACGCCATCACCGAGATGGGCGGCCTTGCCGAGACGCAGGTCGCGCACGCGATTGACGCCATGCAGCGCCGTGATACAGCCTTCGCGCAGACCGTGATCGAAGGTGATCTCAGGATCGACGAGCTGGAGCTCGAGATCGAGGAGCTCGTTGTGCGCCTCCTCGCGTTGCGTCAGCCGATGGCGCGCGACCTCCGGCAGATCATCGCCGCGCTCAAGATCGGCAGCGATCTCGAACGCATCGGCGATTACGCCGCCAACGTCGCGAAACGCTCGCTGGTGCTGAGCCAACTACCGCCCGTCAGGCCGGCCCACACGGTGCCGCGCATGGGACGCCTCGCGCAGACGATGATCAAGGATATCCTCGATGCCTATGTGGAACGCGACGCAGACAAGGCACTGAGCGTCTGGTCGCGCGACGAGGAACTCGACGAAATGTACACGAGCTGCTTTCGCGAGCTTCTGACCTACATGATCGAGGACGCGCGCAATATCACGCCGTGCACGCACCTGCTGTTCATGGCGAAGAACGTCGAGCGGATCGGCGACCACACCACCAACATCGCCGAAACGATCTATTTCCTGGTGCACGGCACTCGCCTCAAGGAAACGCGACGCAAGGGCGACCGGACGGCTGTCGCCCCCGGGGTCGGGAATCCCTGACCATGGATACGCTCACTCGCCCGCTCATTCTGGTGGTCGAGGACGAGCCGGCGCTCTCGACCTTGCTCCGTTATAATTTGGAGAAAGAGGGCTTCGCCGTCGCGGAGGCGCATGACGGCGAAGAGGCGTTGCTGCAACTGTCGGAGCGCACGCCAGATGCGGTGCTGCTCGATTGGATGTTGCCGCAGGTCTCGGGCCTCGAAATCTGCCGCCGGATACGCCGCACGCCACAATGGCGCGGCTTGCCCGTTATTATCCTGACCGCCAAGGGTGAAGAAGCCGACCGCGTGCGCGGGCTCGAGGGCGGCGCCGACGACTATGTCGTGAAGCCGTTCGGGGTTACCGAGCTGTTGGCCCGGCTCAAGGCGGTAATGCGCCGGGCTCGGCCCTCGGTCGGCACCGAGACGCTCCGTTACGCCGATCTGCAAATGGACTTGGCGAGTCATCGCGTAACCCGCGAGGGTGGTGCTGTCCATCTGGGGCCGACGGAATTCCGCTTGCTCCGTGTGCTTCTGGAGCGGCCGGGCCGCGTTTTCTCGCGCGAGCAGCTGTTGGACGCAGTCTGGGGCCGCGACAGCGAGATCGAGCCGAGAACGGTCGACGTGCACATCCGCCGGCTGCGTAAGGCGCTCAACGAAGGCGGTCGACGCGATCTTATCCGCACCGTGCGCGCCGCCGGCTATGCGCTCGACCGCGAGACGATTTAGGGGATGCTCTGGGCTGCTCCCTTCTCGGCGGAGCGTCTGCGAAAAAATGCCCTAGTTGAAGTTCCTCCGATCACCGCCGGCCGCTCGGAGAGGAACTTCAAATCCGAAGGCCACACTAGCAATCAATGAGTTGCTGGTGTCCCCATGATTCCGAAGTTCGCATCTGAACTTGGCCGTTTGGTCATGCGAACTTCGGAACGGGACACTAGATCCGAATCGGGAAACTGACGCGTCGCGCAGGCTGGCTTATGATAGGCCGAGATTGCGATCGCGGGAGACCGGCATGAGCTACCAGATTCGGATCGAGGAAATGCCCTATAGCCGCCACCCCAGCGGCGACTTGCTGGCGCGGCTCTATCTTCCGCAGGGTCCAGGGCCGTTTCCCGGCGTGGTGGAGGTGCACGGAGGCGCTTGGATCCTCAACGACCGGCTCACCAACCGCGACATCCACCAGCCGCTTGCAGCGAGCGGCGTCGTGGTCATGGCGATCGACTTCCGAATGCCGCCGGCTGCCCAATATCCGGCCTCGATCGCCGATATCAATTTGGCGATGCGCTGGCTCAAGCGCCATGCCCGCGACTTCAACCTCGATCCCGCCCGTGTCGGCGGCCTCGGCACCTCCAGCGGCGGGCACCAGCTAATGCTGGCGGCACTGCGCCCGGACGATCCACGCTTCAACGCACTGCCGCTTGCGGGCGGTGAAGCCATCGATCCACGCCCCGCCTTCGTCGTTCTCTGCTGGTCGATCCTCGATCCGCTCGCGCGATATCGGATGGCCGTCGCCAAAGGCATCGACCGCTTGGTGAAGGCGCACCAAGCTTACTGGCCCTCGGAGGCCGCGATGTCCGAGGGTAATCCGCAGCTTATCGTGGAGCACGGCCAAGCGCAGCACCGCCCGCCCGTGCTGCTGCTCCAGGGCACCAACGACGATAACGTGACCCCCGACATGGCCGAGCGCTTCCTCACCGCTTATCGTGCGAAGGGCGGGGCGATCGAGCTCGAGACTTTCCCGGGCGAGCCGCACGCCTTCATCGCCAAGGATCCCGCCAGTGCTGCCTCACGTCGGGCGATCGAGCGCATCATCGCCTACGTGCACGACCGATAGGCTTCGCTAAATCTTCAGTGAAAAGATATACGAGGTAACCAGGTCCGCCTTCGCGGCCGCGTCCTGATTCGCCTTCGCGCTATCGGCTTGCAGCGTTTCGAGGCGGGTCTCCTCCTCGTCCAGCTTCGCCATGTAGCGCTTGTGCAGTGCGCTTTCCCGGTCGGCGCTTTCGAGATTGGCGCGGATGCGCTGCTGGTCCTGGGTCAGATCGGAGATCTCTCCCTTAATGCGATCGGCCGCAGTTTTCGCCGCCGCGGCTTGTTGACGGAGCCGCGCGATCTCGGTGAAGGCGTTCTTGATCGCTGGGTCGACCGCGGAACTCGCGACCACCGCGGCGATGCGGTCCTGGCCCAAATCGGTGATGCGCAGCTCCTCGAAGCGAGGCTGCTCGAGCACGAAGGCAAAGGAGCCCGTCTCTCCGGGCTTGAGGTCGAGGGCGACGCGGTAGGCGTTGGCGGTCTGCTCCACACGATCCTTGGGTTCTGTGAGCTGCCAGCCCGGAAGCATTGCCTGCTCGATCAGCAGGCGGCGCGCTTCGCCAGCGGGCGCGCTCACCCGGTAGGTAACCGTCCGCCGCCAGGTGGAGGTCAGATGCAGGACGCCTTGGGATATGCTGCCTTTGACGATGGCGCTGGTGTTTTCCATGTCGCGCGCGATCTTGGTCTTGTCGTCGACCGCATAAGAAAGCAGCCGGTTCTCCCGCGCGGGGAGGCCAGCAAGCCGCGCATCGCCCAGGTATGTGGCACCCTGAGTATCCGCCTCATAGAGCGTGACGACACCCGGGGGAAGACTGACGCCGGTGTCGTTGGTGAGTCGGATACTCGCCAGCGGATGATTGCCGGTGAGATCGGCCGGCACCAAGTCCAGCCGTATCACCGGTACGTCGCGATCCACCAGCGCCACCAGCGACGAGTGTCCGCTTTCGAGCGAGACCGGCACCGGCACGCGGAACGTCACTTGGGTAAAGCCCTCCTCCGCGGTCGCGGCATCGGTGAGGGCAGCGGGCGGCGGCGCCGGTAGCACGGCCGCGGGCTCGGATTTCGCCGCCTCGGCGGCGCTCGCCGGCGCGGCCAACGACGCACGGAACGCACTGCCACCGGGAACGGCCGCACTGCCGCCCGTGCGTTCTCGATCGAGGTCGCTCATGACGCCGGTGTCGGGGCGCGGCAAGATGCGGCCCGCAACCTCGACCGGCACCTCGGGCCGCGCAACGTAGTACGCCTGATAGATCGCCTGGCGGAAGCTCACGGGATTGCCAGAGACCAGCGTCAACTCGACCCCTTTCCAGTCCTCTCCGCTCATATTTTCCAGTACCGCCCAACCCTGAAGATGCGCTGCCTGCGCGGCGGGATCGGACGGCAGGCTCAGCCGGAAAGTCGCTTTCCAGAGCGGCGCCGCGACCACGTAGCCGATCCTGACCGTGCGGGCGCCGGTGCCCTTGGTGACGAGATCGATCCGACGGCGGTCCTTGGTGCGATGCGCCGCGAGCGAAGCAAGTGCACTCTCAACCTGGGTCTCGAGAGCGGGATCGGTGAAATGCACGCTTTCCGCTTCCTCGAGGATGAATTGCTGCAGGCCGTCGGCGGTAAGCAGTGTGACACGGTTGCGGGTGGTGGTCGCATCATTGCCGAGCCGCACCGTCTCCGGCACCACGCTCAGCACGCGCCCGGTCACGGGATGCGCCGATCCCACGCGAATCTCCGCGCCCTGCAGCGCAGTGAGCAACGCCGCGGGCGATGTCAACGCACCTTGATCGAACGGCAGTTCGGAGAATGTTTGAGTAAGCGGCTCGCGCCCCGGCAGGGTCGCGCTGCCGACACCGCCCTTGCTGTCATAGACCACGATCGACTTCAGGATGTCATCCACCTGGTCGAGCGGCACGTCGAGGCTCAATTTCTCGTCGCCGTTTACTTCCGCCTCATACTCGAGGTAGGCGACGCCACCGGTCGACAACATCACCCGCTTGAGTGCGAGCTCTCCCGCCGAAGCCGAAGAAGCGCCCAGAGCCGTGAACAGAATCGAGATCAGGAGAGCCGTGGTGACGCGCGCGCCCATGAGATCCTCCGTTCGAAATGATCACCCGCCGCCATCGTGGCCGACGGATGTTCTTCCGATCGTGGCCACGCATTCCAAGAGCGTCTTCACAAGCGAGAATCGATCGTCGTTTTATATACCTGCTAGCGCCGGTGGCCGAGCACAAGGATGTGCGAGGTTCGGAACCGAACGCCAGACTGTGGGGTGATTGCGGCGCGGTACCGGGCCGTTTCGCGGCATTTTCGCGGCAGCTTTACAAGCACTGCGTTTTCCGCGGATATGCCCCGTCGTTGGGCAGGCGGGATAACATGGCTATCCCGCTTGCCCCGATGCGCACTCGCGCAATATCAATGCGTGTTCGCTGAAAGGACCACCGCATCGGCGTTCGTCCCCGATAAGTAGAGGCCGGTCATGAAGCTTCTCGGCGTCCACCCCAGTCCGCTCATGTTCAGCAAGGTCTTTCTCCGCCTCGAGCCGCTGGGTTTGGAACTGGTGGCGGCGGCCGCGCGGCACGACGGACATGAGGTGCGCTTGATCGACCTGCAGGTCGAGACGCATCGTGACTATCGGCGCTTGGTCACCGCTTGGCGGCCCGACGTCGTGGCCTTTTCCGTGAACTATCTCGCCAACATTCCCGAGATCATCGATCTCGCCAAAGAGACGAAGCGGCTGCTGCCCCACATCTTCGTCGTGGTCGGCGGACACAGCGCGTCTTTCACCGCCCCTTCCGTCATCGAGCACGGCGCCGGAGCGATCGATTGCGTGCTCAAGGGCGAGGGCGAGGCAGGCATGCCGTTGCTGCTTGCCGCGCTGGGTCGCGACCGAGCAAGCGTGCGCGAGGTGCCGGGCACGGTAACCGCCGACGGCGAGGGCCCGCCGCCCGGCTTCGTCGCGAACCTCGACGACCTGCAACCCGCGCGCGACCTGCTGCGCCACCGGCGCAAATATTTCCTCGGCACGCTCGATCCCTGCGCCTCCATAGAGTTCTCGCGAGGCTGCCCTTGGGATTGCTCATTCTGCAGCGCCTGGACCTTTTACGGCCGCAGCTATCGCGTGCGCGCCCCAGAGCGAATCATCGAGGACCTCAAGCGAATTCGAGAACCCGGCGTCTTCATTGTCGACGATGTGGCGTTCATCCAGGAGCGGCACGGATTCGCGATCGGCCAAGCGATCGAGCGCGCGGGCATTCGAAAGGAATACTATCTGGAAACCCGCGGCGACGTGTTGCTACGCAACAAGGCGGTTTTCGAGTATTGGACCAAGCTCGGCCTCAAGACCATGTTCCTCGGCCTCGAGGCGATCGACGAGGAGGGCCTGCGGCACTATCGCAAGCGCGTCTCGCTGGGCAAGAACTTCGAAGCGCTGGAATACGCACGCTCGCTCGGCATCAACGTGGCGATCAACATCATCGCCGATCCCGATTGGGATCGCGATCGCTTCGCGGTGATACGGCAGTGGGCGCTCGAAGTGCCGGAAGTCGTGAACGTCAGCGTCAACACCCCCTATCCTGGGACCGAGAGCTGGCTCACCGAGGCCCGGCGCCTCGCAACGCGCGATTATCGGCTGTTCGACATCCAGCACACGGTTCTGCCGACCCGGCTACCGCTTGAGGAGTTCTATCATGAACTGGTCTCGACGCAGCGGGTGCTCGGGATGAAGCATCTCGGCTGGAGCGCGCTTAAGGACGCCGCGGGAATAGTCGCCCGCCTGTTGCTGCGCGGTCAGACCAACTTCGCCAAGAGTATGTGGAAGTTCAACAGCGTTTTCGATGCGAAACTGCTTCTGGACGATCACCGGCGGCCCATCGAGTACGAGATTCCGCTGCCACCCAAGGCCGACCAAAACGCCAAAGGCCAAACGCTCTACATTCTGAAGTCGCGCGGCCGCACCGCGCGCGCGACCGACGCCGCAACCGAACGATTTGTCGACGAAACGCGGACGGGAGCCGCACCCTAAAGTGGGGCTCGTCGCCAACCGGCGCGTAGGGGCACGCGCCGCGCCACGTTTGGCGCCCGCAATCCGTCGGTTGGGGCGCCGGAGCGACGGACCTACTCGCCTAGATCAAGGTGCCAAACGGATCAGGGCAACCGATTGAGATCGGCCATGCCCTCCTCTTCCTCCTCGACCGCCTCTACCACTACCACTGGTTCGGCGACGGTAACTCGGCTATAGCCGACGACGACCACCGGCGATTCCTCGGCCTGCGGGCGCTGTACCTTGGGCTGCTTCTTGCGACTGGCGGCTGCCCGCGGCTTGCGCTTCACGGCAGCTCGGCGCGGCGCCTTTGCGCGGGCGCCTTTTGTCTTCTTGGCCGCGCGGCGCGCCGGCTTGCGCGCGCTCGCTTTGGCGCGGCGCGTGGCTTTCTTCCTTCGTCCTCCGGCTTTGCTTTTGCGAGCGGTCGGCTTCCTGCCTCGAGCCATGACAAACCTCCCTCATTGAACGGACGATGCCGTCAGTATCGCCGGACCGGCAAAAACCTCAACAGCAAAGCGAAGGATCACGAAATGCTTTACCATTCGCCAAAACGCGATGGAGAGGCGACCCATGACGGCAGACGACGCGGTTCAGGACGAGGCAACGCGCCTCCTCCGCGCACTCGAGCATCGTTTCGGCGAGCCCGTGCCCATCGCGGACCGTACGCCTTTGGGTTTGTCAACTCTGCGGGCAATCGCAGAACGGCGCTCGATTCGCGACTATGACACGGGCCGCGCGGTCGGTCGCGACCTCGTGCGCCTGCTCGCCGCCGTGGCGCTGTCATCGCCGACCAAAAGCGATTTGCAACAGCGCGATATCGTGGTCCTGGATGACCCGGTGCGGCGCGGGCGGGTGACTGCCCTATTGGGGGAACGCTGGATCGAGACCGCACCCGCTTTCCTGGTGTTTTGCGGCAACAACCGCCGCCAGCGCCAACTGCAGGAATGGCGCGGGCGCTCCTTTCCCAACGATCATCTGGACGCGTTCTTCAATGCCGCAGTCGATGCCGGGATCGCGCTGGCCACGTTCGTCACTGCCGCCGAGGCTATTGGTCTCGGCTGCTGCCCGATCAGCCAGATACGCAATCATTCCGAGGAGGTGAGCCGTATCCTCGATCTGCCTCAGCACGTGTTTCCGGTCGCCGCCATGACTTTGGGCTGGCCTGCACGGCCGGGCGCCATCAGCCTGCGGCTCCCGCTGGAAGTCACGCTGCACGAGGACTCCTTCCAAGAACATGGTCTGCGAGAAAGCATAGACGCGTATGATCGCCGGCGCGCCGCGGTACAGCCTTATGCGCGCCAACGCTACGAGGGGGACTATGGTCACGCCGAGGAGTACGGCTGGTCAGAGGATAAAGCGCGACAGTATTCGAAGCCCGAGCGCACCGATTTTGGCGCCTTTGTACGCAGCAAGGGCTTCAATCTCCGATAGCCGGTCGGTCGTCCCCGAAGCACACACCATAAGGCGAGCGGAATTCGACCTTCAGCGCCATGCTCTACTCGGGGTAATCAGGCGCGATAACGCTACCGCTTCACCGGTGGATAGTGCTGAGGAGCCTCGCGCCGGTCGTCCATGCCGTAGTCGCGGATGATACGCACTCTCCGGCGCCGGAGCGTCGCGCCCGTCGGGGCGCGCGGCGTCCAACCTTCGGCCGACGCCGCATCGCGCCACGACGCGAGCCAAAGAGCTTTCCCCGGTATCGTGAGGCTTTCGAACCCCGAGAGCTCGATGCACGCGCCCTCTGTTGCGGAAAGGCCGATGTCCGCGGCGCCGCCCATCGGCAGAAGCTCGGCGATCGTGACGAATGGAGCGCCGGCTTGGGTTGCATCGTGCGCACGCTGCGGCAACGCCACACCGGCACTGTCGGCGACAACCTCGCCAACTCGCAGGTGATATTCGCTGAAGATTTCGCGGCGGCCCCGCTCTTGCGCCTGGCGGTGAACCGCCAGCATGCGCCAACGAATGAGCGCCGCCTCGTCGCGCCAGATGGAGAGCGATAGCACGCGCTCCGGGCGCGTCAGATGCCGGAAGCGCTCGTTATCGACGAATCCATCGATCCTCTCGAGCTCCGGCCGGAGTCGCTTGGCGGTTTCAAAGTAGTCGTTCCACCGCTCGCGCTTGGGTTCCACCTCGAAAATCACTGCGAACATCGGGGCCTCCCGACGTTCTTCTAGAACAAGGACTGGATCGAGACAATTCGGCCTGGACCGTATGTTTGGAACTTGACGCGGAACCCCGCGGAAACCGCGTGTTCGGTGAGGTGGATAGGCCGCGCAAAAGCCAACCTTTGGCGTGCGCAAAAAGCATGTTTTTCGGCGGCAAAAATCGCCGGCGGTGAGCGTCCCTCACGCGCCGAGCCGCGGAGGCCGCGCCCGTTGGACGGCAGCCGCGTCGCGGTAGGAATCTATCATCCCTAATAAAGTGTTAAGACTATTGTAAATTCTCGCGACGCGTGTCGCGGAATCTGACATAAAGGATTTCTTTCAGGACCGGCGTTACCATCTACCGGATTGAAATCGCTTGATTTTTGGAATCTGGGGTCTGGCATGCGAATTGCTCCCCCTAGTCTGACTAACGTATTTGGAGGCGCAGCATGTTTGGTCGTGTTGTTTCCGTCGCGGGCGTCGCAGGGCTTGCTCTCGCATTCGGAGTTGGTTCCGCGAACGCCGGCGCCCTGCATGGAACGGCATATCCCCCACGCCGTCCTGTTCGGACAATGGCAGCATAACGCCGGTCGATTCCAAGTCGCCCGATTTCGGTTGGATATCGAGCCCCAATAGCGGCACCGCCGACTTTCTCCTGGATGTCCTGATCCCCAACAATATTTCCGGGGCGAGTTCCGAGAGCATCACCGTCACCGGCGTCAACACCAGCAACAAGTCCGTCACTCCCTCGAAGGCTTTTAGTACGACAGCTTGGACGAGCGGCTCATTGGAGAGCTACCTCGGCATTTCCTCGACGCCGAACAATCCTATCAGCGCGTTTCTGACGGCTCCCAATCCTTCGACGCACACTTTCGATTCGGGCGCGAGCGGCTACTACGACTATATCTTTGATTTTGGCGATGTGACGTTCGGATCAAACACCGATCCGACGTTCTCCACGAGCTTTGCATTTCCCGAGGGGACGATCATCACGGCATTCACCGAGACTCAAAGCTGCAAGAACGGCGTTTGCACAGACAAGTATACGTCAACGGCTTCCAGCAGCGCGCTCATCATCGATACACCTGCATCGGTTCCAGAGCCTTCGCCGGTGCTCGTTCTTGCGGGCGGCCTCCTCGGGCTTGGCTACCTGTTGCGCCGGCGCGCTTCCTAACGGAGAAGTAGGGCCACGCAAACTCGGGGGCGGTCGCCAAGCAATTAATATCGGCGCGCTCCGCTCCTGACGCTTTATACCGAGCCAGACGCCCGTAATGTCGCCTTCTGGCCTATCGCGACATAGTCTGCTTTCCCGCTGCTGATTACGGACGATCCGGACGGGCTGCCGGCGCGTCGCAGACGTGCCACAAGCGGTCATCAAGCGAACAAGCCGATCGTTCATTTCATTATTGCCGGCATAACGGGCAACATCAATCGCGATGACGATTTGACGATATTCAGGCAACTGGTACCCACGCTTGCGTGTCGGAAAGTCAGCATCGCAGGCATATTGGCGTCCTGATCGTCGCTGGTGACGAACAACCGCACGCGGTGACCCGCCTTAAAACGCCGGGCGTTGGCCACTAGCGGGATTCGGTAGTGCACAAGCTCGCCTATCGGCACCGCCTGAAAGGTCCGGCATGGCAGGTCGGGGGCACCGGGACGGCTGTCAGATTCGTTGACTTCACGAAGCCCGGCCCGCAGGTAGCCCGCTGTGACATCCGTGACGGTTCCGTCAGCGTCGACATCCTGCAGGAAAGCGATCCATGCTGTGTCGGCCGCCGTACTGATGGCGTCGAGTAGTACTTCAATGTCGCCGACCATGTCGAGATCGTGCGTTAGCGGCGCGCTATCCCATGTCAGACTAGATGGCGGGTCGGTCTCGCTCGGCTCGGCGCGATTCAACCCGGCGCCAAGCGCCATCAATGTTCGCGAACCGCTCTCGTCTTCTTCGCCGAGCGTTCCGTCCGCGCAGAGATTGAGCGACCGATGGGTCACATCAGGCAACGGCCAGGCATCCGCGGTGCGCCAACCTTCGGCGCCCGGGAGCACGTATCGGAAACGCGGTCCCTCCAAGATGCCGGTGTCCTGTCCCTTGAGCCAGTGGTCGAACCACGCCAGCGCCTCGACATGCAGGCTTTCCCATGGCCACGCCAGACCGTGCTCGCCCAGCATGGCGACCTGAACGTGCTTGCTATTTGTGAGTTTTCGGAATGCCGGAAACGTGGATGGAAGATGCAAAGGCACGTTCTGCCAGTCGCAACCGAGATAGACCGGCACCTCAACCTGGTTTAGCAAAGGCAAGATGTTGCGATCGTCCCACCATGCATCGCGCAGCGGATGTTCCACGACGATGGCACGCCACAGGTCGTCCCAGGGATGCGGGTCGTGATGAAGCTTGAGAAGAACTTTCAACCCCGTCATCGCCGCCTCGCCATTGAAGGTGGCAAACTTCCTGTGAATGGCCGGTGTGCGCAGAATACTGCGGACACCGTCGAGCAACTTGCTCCGCCACAGCCTGTTGGTATGGCCCGAAGTCATTCCGATCATCGAAAGAAACGGCGTGATGAAGGAAGTGCTCACAAGGCCATGGTGCGTGGCCGAGTCGTACAGGTCGAACGTGCCCGCCACGGGCATGATCGCCTTGAGGTGGGGCGGACGCTCAACGGCGGCCTCCAACTGGGTCATGGCGAAATAGCTGATGCCGACCATGCCGACATTGCCATCGGACCAGGGCTGCGCCGCCGTCCATTCGACCAGATCGTACATGTCCTTCCGCTCTTGGCCGTCAAAGAAGCCGAAAGTCCCTCCCGAACCGCTGGTGCCGCGGAGGTTGGCGATGACGTGGACATAGCCGCGTGGCACGAAGAAATCGCTGGCGCCAGCTTCGATAAAGCCCATCGGCGCGCCCAGGTCCTGTATTTGGCGCGGATAGGGCGACGCTGCGATTAGTACGGGATAACGACCGGGCTCAGTTGGACGAAAAACGTCGGCGAGGAGCTGTACGCCGTCACGCATCGGCACAGCCACATCGTCTTCGCGAGTCATCTCGTGCTGAGGTTTTGAGAGGTTACGGTAGTCGCGGCCCGACGTTTGAGGCCCGTTCAACTGCCGCTGGCCGGGTTCGGTGCCGGAAGCAGGTTTGCCCATGAGACTTTGCTATTGCAGCGCTTCGATGTCGTTCAACGCCCACGTCTTGGCGAAATGAGCCTCGGTCGGGCTGTAGAAGCGGAACATCGCGAACCAGCCGCGCCCCGGCACAGTTTTGATCCAGTTGCCGCCGTCCTTCGGTTCGTTTGGGCTGAACACGATATCGATCGAGCCGTCGGCATTCATCTTTGGCTTGCTGTAGCTGAACTCAAAAGTCCCGTAGCGCGTTTGCAAGGATTCGTTATTGAGCCAGCCGTGACTATCGGTCTGAGCATTCACAGAAAGTGTCCCCGCCGCTGTTGCTGCAAGTGCGCATGAGGCCATGATCATTGTTTTCATGACAACTCTCCCGGCTCACTGGGCATCAGAAAAAGCGTAGGCCTGCCAGGCGGCAGGTCAATGGTGGCTTTGGGTCACGAACGACCTACTGAGCAACGCCCGCATAGCGTCCGCTTTTTGCCGTCGTTAGCAGACTTCCGTTGGTCGCCATGAGATTGTCCGAGAAGTGCCACTTCCGGACTCCTCCACCACAGCAATAGCGTCTCAATTCACGAGTAGGGTTGGAGCGGCACCTCAATGGCAACCGATTTCGCGGTCAGCAGAAAGCCGCCACGCCCGCCCTGAAATGGTGGTGGTCACTGTGAGGATTTCGACACCTCGCTCCAGAGAGGAGCGAGAAGCGCTGCGCGACGCCCCACCAGAAGCTGAATCTCGTTGAGCGAGAGCCGTGGGCGCAAGCGTCGCGCTTCGCGTAGCGCCACAAGTGCCTCTTCCTTGCTGCCAAGACCTGCCGCTGTGAGCGCCAGGACGATACGAGCGACATAGAACTGCGGATCGCGACGGCAGGCTGCCTGGACTTCCTCGTGAGCCTCTGTCAGCCGACGATGCCTCGCCAAAGCCAGCGCATAGAAAGTTCCCCAGAATCCCAACCGATGATCGCGGGGGCTGAGCCGCATCCCGTGCCGCAGTTTCTCCAGCCCCGTAGCATCCATCTTCTTGAGGAAGCATAGCGAAGTCCCCAGCGCGACCCATGCCTGTGCATTGCTCGGATCGCTATCGATCGCTCGTTCCAGTATCTCGGTGCCTCTTTGCACATCGCCGAGCTCCGCCAAGGCACAGCCGGCATAGCCCAGGACCTCGGAAGCATCGTGGTCGATCGTCACCGCGCGTTCGGCTTCCGTGCGCGCTTCCGTCACGGCCGCTGCGCCGTCTGCGACGAGGCCAAGCCGCGCGCCCAACGACAAAAAAAGTGCAAGCTGGGCGCGCGCAAGGGCAAAGTCAGGATCCAGAGTCGTGGCTTGTCGCAACAGCGCGGTAGCCTGCGTCAGCGTTTCTTCGCTCCAACCTTTGAGGCTGATCACACCGGCTCCCTGACGGAAACATGACCAAGCGTTCGGGTTGGCGTCGCGCCGACGCCGGATCAAGGCAATTTCAGCACGAACGAGTTCCGGTTCGATCCGGCTGGCGATCGCGCGCACGATTTGATCCTGCAGTTCGAGGACATCTTCGGCCCGACCGTCAAATCGGTCGGCCCAGAGCTGTGCTCCGGTCGTCGCGTCGATCAGCTGCGTGCCGACGCGAAGCTGCTGGCCGACGGGCCTCAGACTGCCCTCGATGATATAGCGGACCCCAAGCTCGCGCCCGATCTGGCGGCTATCGACCGAGCGGCCCTGATAAGCAAAGGAGGATTGCCGGGCGATTACGATGAAGCCGGGAATCCGTGCCAACATCGTGATCAAATCCGCAGTCATTGCCTCCGTCAGAAATTTGAACTCGCGCTCCTCGGAAAAACAGGTGAAAGGCAGCACGGCAATGGAGGGCTTGTCGGTGATCGCGAGAGGCTGGGCAGTCTCGGCCGGTGACTTTATCGACGCTGCCGCAGAAGCGTTCGCGTTAACCTGCATTCGCCACGCGCGCATCGGCTCGGCAATATTCTTCAACGTCTGCAAACCCAAATCGCCAAATGCGAAATCGACCTTGCCCCGGACTTGCCGTTGCGCATCATCGGAGATGCAGATACCGCCGGGCTCCGCGATCCCCTCCAGCCGGGCGGCGATATTGACGCCGTCGCCGAAAATATCGTTGTCGTCGAAGATGATGTCCCCGACGTGAATGCCGATCCGGAATTCGATTCTGACATCCTGCGGCACGTTGGCGTTCTGCGCGGCCATGCCGCGCTGGACCTCCACCGCGCAACGCGCCGCATCGACGGCGCTGGCGAACTCCACCAGCATGCCGTCGCCCGTGGTCTTGACGATACGGCCGCGATGCGCGGCGATGGAGGGATCGACTAGCGTCTTTCGGAGCGATTTAAGATTGGCGAGCGTGCGTTCCTCATTGAGACCCATCAAACGGCTATAACCGGCCACGTCTGCCGCCAGCACTGCCGCCAGTCGTCGGTCCACGCGCTCGCTGCTCAAGATCAACCCCATGTTCGGAGGAAATTTAATGCTTACATAACAGAATTGTAGGCCGATGTCCGGCTAGGCCCATGTCCGAAACGGGTCTTGGCTGTGTGAAAACGATACTGACGGTCGCTCGCGCGCAAGAATGATTCAAAGGGAACATTGCTCGCGCACAAAGGATTCGCTGACGCCACAAGTTTGATTCCTTTGTTGCGCGGTGAAGATCGCGTCCAGCGTTTTTACACAGCCAGGGTCACGAACGACCTACTGAGCAACGCCCGCATAGCGTCCGCTTTTTGCCCTCGTTAGCAGACTTCCGTTGGTCGCCATGAGATCGTCCGAGTAGTGCCAAACCAGACGTTGCGGGTGCGGCGCACGATGTGCCTTTCCATGCGCGCATAAATTGCATGGATCTGTCAGCGGCACATTTGTGCCGCGACGGAGGGGAATACAGGCCGGCTCGCCCTCTCGGAGAGGAACAGCGGCATCGTCCGCGGGAAGGAGTAACCCCGCTCGATAAGCTCATCGCGAGCAAGTTAAAGAACTGCTCGGCCTTAAAACACCGACAGTAATGACCTGACGCCGAACGAAAGCAAAATTGAGAAGCGGTTACCTCCTAACGGATGGATGACCTATCGCGGGTCCCCCAATATGACCCGATCTCCGTACATCCTGATTTGCGTCTGATTACGACCGATGCGCTTTTGCATCTGCGCGCCATCACGCACAACGTACCGCGTTGAAGAGCGTTCTAAGCAACGCTGGCGTGACGGAAGGCGATGGAGGCGCCTGCTCGTCGCTGCGGCAGCGGTATCGTTTGCCGCGGCGGTGCCCTGAAGGTGCACTTCGTTGACCATCCGCCACTGAATCGCTGCTCGATAACGCCGTTGATCCCGGGACCGAGAGCCTGGGGAAGCATCGACGCGGGAATCGCGTCCTCGGCAACACGCGCCGATGCGCTTCGCAACAAATGCCTGAGATCAGGCCCAGGATGGTCCCGGGCTCCAGCAACGCAAAGGAGAAGTCATGAAGAAGTTACTGCTTGCGCTGGGCTTGGCGCCGCTTATGGCCGGCACGGCCATGGCAGCCCAGCCACTCACCGACAATCAGATGGACGGCGTCACCGCCGGCTTCGCATCGTTCTCGACCGCCGACGCACAGGCGCTCGGAAAGATCGTCGCCTCGGTGACCGCAACCGTGGCCCAAGTCGCTGTGGTTACGACCTCGTCAGGTCACCCGGTCACGGCGACCTATGGCGAGACAACCCTGACCTTGTTCAAGTCGATCGCGGGTGCGCAGTCGGCGTCGAGCGCGACGAACAGCCTGCCCACTCTATCGATTGGCCTCTCTCCAAACTAATGCTTTAGCCTTGGAAGGATATCGAACCATGATGAAGTTTTGCTCTCTGCTCGTGGGCGCATCGCTGCTTGCGCTCGCCGGCGCCGCTCAGGCCGGGCAGCCGCTCAGCGACAACCAGATGGACGGCGTCACCGCCGGTGCCGCCGCGACAGCGAACGCCGCAGCCCTCGCGCTCGGCGACTTCCTGACCTTCACCGCGACGCAGACCGCTACCAACGCCGTGACCTCGATCGGCTCCATTGGCCAAGTCGGGATCGCCTTCGGTGGATCGCTGTCTGAGGCGGCGGCGAGCTCCGCGCTGTTCCAGGCGGCCGTCGCAACCCACGCGGATTCCGCCGCGTCACTGCCCTAATA
>DATIYT010000056.1:0-113033 GCA_035517495.1 Allostellaceae bacterium
TTGCTCCGTTCGTCCGGGGTCTCAAAGGCGGTGGTACTGGCGGCCCGCAAGGGTATAAACATCCAGCTTCTCGCCTTTGTGGTGCCGGCGCAGGTCAGCGATGTCGGACTCATCGAATCATTGAGCGCCCAGCTGCGCTCGTCCTTGCCGATTCACATGCGGCCGGCAAGGATCATCCCGGTCGATACCATGCCGTTGCTGCCCGGCGGCAAGGTCGATGCACAAGCGCTGCTGAAACTTGCCGAGGCGGAGGTCGAGCGAGCGTCGATCGAACCACCTGCGCCGGCGAGCGCGACTGCCGATTCCAGGCGCGCCGTGGCGACCGCATGGCGCCGCGTTCTCGGGTCGGTGCCGAAGCCCGGCATCACGTTTCTCGATATGGCGGGTGACTCTCTACGGCTGATGGAGTTGGTCTGCGCCCTGGAAGGCCTCACGGG
The DNA here is from genome assembly GCA_035517495.1 of Allostellaceae bacterium. Lineage (GTDB taxonomy): Bacteria > Pseudomonadota > Alphaproteobacteria > ATCC43930 > CGMCC-115725 > DASZHJ01. The sequence continues at coordinate 438 of DATIYT010000056.1, forward strand.
GCGGGAGTTGCCGCTGGATATATTTAACGCGGAGACGACCGCCGCACAGATGGCGCTGGCGCTGGACTCCGTGTTGCGCGATCCCGCGACGCCGTCGCGCCACAAAGTGTTTCTGCTGCCGGGTGCGCGCGGCGATACGCCTGGACTCTCGGGGTTGCGTACCGATTGCCCGCCCGAGGTCGCCATGCAGATGGTCACCTATCCAAACTGGCGCGAAATGCTGCAGGCGAGCATAACGCTGGAAGGCATTGCCGAAAACGCCTTGGGTCAAATCCGTACCATGTCGCCCGAGGGACCGATCTGCCTTGTTGGCTATTCGTTCGGCGTCCACGTAGCCTTTGCCATAGCATCCGCGCTGGAAAGTGAGGGGCGTCAGGTCGCTCAAATGGTATCGATCGACATGCCTCCGCCAAACAGATGCGATCGCCGCACGCCTGCTTGGTCGGCGCACACGGTCACTCGCGAAATATGGTGGGAAATTGACCGCTTGCGCCGTGCCGCGCGGCAAGGAATGGCGGCCGAGCGCATGGGTATGATCGTCGCCACCTTCGCCGCGCAATTGGTCCGTCGTTCGGTCCTCCGGGCGATTGCGACGTCACGAGCGACAACCGGTCTGTCCCGGTATTTCGGTGATTTCGGCTACTGGACCAAGCATCACATGGGACAAGAATTCCGTCTGCAAGCCAACCGTGAATGGGCGCTTCGATGGCGCGCATCGGCCAAGCGATTGCGAGCGCCACTTCTTCTGATCCGCAGCGCGGAGCATAGAGAGGAAGTACCCGAAGACCTGGGATGGGGCGAACTCGCGGAGCAGGTCCGTGTCGTGCATGTGCCGGGCACGCACATCAGCATGCTTTCAGCGGCTCACCGCAAAGCCGTTTCGGGTGCTGTAAGCGCTGCTTTGACACAAGCATTGTCGGCGCCTGACTGGGCCTCCAATCGCATTTCCGGTGGCCTTGGTTGATGCTTTTCGGAACCTGGGCGATCTCAGCGCAGCAGAAGCGCGGACGCCGCCGTTTCACTTTCGATTGTCATTGTCACACGAAAGCATTCACCCCGATCCAGGGTCGCCTGGGGAATGTCGCCCGAGATCGGTATAATTTTGGATGGTAGAGCCATGACTTGGATAGAAGTGCCGATCCGACCGTCACGGCGTCGTGTGCTGGTGTTTTCAATCGCGTTCCTGGCGGCGGCGGCGGCAAGCCTCAGTTACGTCTACACGCGTCCGGCCGAGTACCGCGCCGCGGCGCGACTCCAGATTACGCCCGCCTCGGCGCCGGCGTTGGTGGTGAGCGACGCCACGAGGCCCGCGGAGCAAGCCGTCCCGTATGACACCGCCTCCTTCCTCACCGAAGTGCAGGTCCTGACCAGTCGCCCGCTGCTCGGCGACGTGGTGGAACGCTTGCGCAGCAGCGGCGAACTTCCCGATCTCGGCGCCGATCCCATCGCCGGCGCACAACACATGTTGAGCGCCGAACCGGTCGCGGGCACGCAAGTCGTCGTACTGACCGCAGAGGGCACAGACCGCCCGTTTCTCCCCCGCCTCGTCAACGCAGTGACCGAAGCCTACCGCCAGCGTATCGCTGAGACTTACAAGGAAAGCGCTGCGAGCGCCGTGGCGGGCCTAATCGACGAGGAGAAATCCCTGGCGCAGGACGTAACGGCGAAGCAAGCGGCACTCGAACAGTATCGTAAACGCTATGATATCGTATCGCTCGAACGCGACGAGAACGAGGTCCTCGGCAAGCTCAACGGCCTCAACACCGCCTACACGGCTGCGAATACCAAGCTGTCCGCCGCCGCGGGCGATCTGGAGGCGGCTCGGAAGGCGGCCGCCGAGGGCGTAGGGGCGGCGAGCGCCAAGGACGATCCAACTTTGGCGGATCTCGAAAAGCGCGCGTCCCTGATGCGCGAGCAGCTACAGGAGCTGCAGCGCAATTTCACGCCGGCTTATCTCGCCCTGGATCCCAACGCCAAGGCGCTGCAGGCCCGGCTCGCGGACTTGGATAAACAGATCGCGGAGAGGCGCGTCACCAGTCGGCGAGCATCCCTAGCGACGGCGGAAGAAGCCTATGCGAGCGCCAAGGTCTCGGTCGATGAGCTCACGCGCCAGATCGCCGAGAATCAGCACGAGGCCCAGGACTTTGCGACCCATCTCAGCGCCTACAAAGCGATGCAACAAGACCTCGACCATGTCGAGGCGTTGCATCGCAACGCGCTGGACCGCCTGACGCAGCTTCAGGCGACGACGCGCCAGCGCGCCCCCCAGGTAGAGATTCTCGAGCCAGCGGCGGCACCGCACGCACCGTGGCGGCCGGACTATCAGACCGATGCCATCGCCAGCCTCGCCGGTTCGCTGGTCTTCGGCCTCTTTGCCGTGTTGTTCGGCGAATTCATAGCCGGCCCTACGCCTTCACCGGGGATGACGGTTCGCCACACCTGGGTCCCGTCTGCACTCGGGTCTGCTGGGTTGGGACCACCCGAGCCGGCCTTGGCGGCGCTACCCCGGCAGCGCGAGTTGGCGGCACCGTCCCATTTGGTCGAGTTGCCGGCGCCGGACCTGCGCGAGCTTGTCGACACCGAAATAGCCGCAATGATCTCCGCCGGCGAAGACGCGCGGATCGCATGCGTTGGGCTGCTCATGGGATTGACCGCGGACGAACTGGTTTCCCTGCGGTGGGACGCAGTCGATCTTGGTGGAAACATCATTCGGGTTCCCGGAACCTCGGCCCGTAGATTCGCACTCGAGGAACCGCTTCGCGGACTCATGGTCGCGCGCGCCAAAACGCTCACTGGGCCAGAGGCTGCCGGAACGCTGTTTCGCGACGGCACCGGTGCGCCCCTCGAGGTCGACGAAGTGGCGAGATTGGTGCTTTATGCGGCTTACGACGCCAGGCTCGAGCGCCCGCACGAAATCACACCTGCGGTACTGCGCCATACTTACCTTGCGTTCCTCCTGCGCCAAGGTATGCGCATGAGCGACATCACTCGGATTGCGGGTCAAATTCCGCATTCCGACCTCGTCGCCTACGCGCAAATCGCGCGCTCGAGCGTCCAGATTCCGTTCGAGCAAATTGAGCGAATCCTGCCGGCGTTGCGCGGAGCGGCGTGACAGCCCGGTCGAGCACAGGAGGGGCACCCGCGGGACTCAATCATTCGAATTGCCCGCTTGATCGCCGAAAGCCCCATTAGTTTGCTTGCCCTTGACGATCGACAGCGGGCCACGAGACGTACGCAAACACCCAGAGCGCTATCACGCCGGCCACCGGGATAAACCAGAGCACGACCCACATCCCGCTGCGGCCAGTGCGTCGCACGATTCTGGCGCCGGGCCAAGCCACAGCGAACACGGCCAACACGATGAGTATGTAGTCGATGAGCGGCAGCGATTGCATGGTTTCCATGGCGGAGCCCTCCGGCCTGCCTGTGAGCGCTGGGGCACCGTATCACGGCCCACGGCCGGGCGGCTCAGGGTGTGCCGTTACCAGTCGACGGGCGGTTGGGTCGCACGATGACTTTGAAGGCCGGGTAGGGTAAATTGCCGTACAGGTTAGGCAACAGCACTATTGCTCGAGTCGTTGGGTTGTTGCGCTGGCGAGTTCAATAGTATCGTTTTGAAAAGAGCGTGGTTTTTGTGCGCTCCAATCTGCAAATGGCGCGCATCGAGGCGGCGGTGGTGGTTCCCTGCGCGGATGGCCTGTCGTATGTGACCGTTCTAGTCCTGCTCGCGATACTCACCAGCTTCTGATCGGGGAGTTCATGCAGCTTCTCCATACCGCTCGTGGGGCACTTTGGATCACTATTTATCTGCTGTTCATCCTTACCCCGCTGTTCGCGCTCCTGCTCGGCTCGCATTCTCCGGCGCGGGATTTCTGGACCGAGTTCTCGGTGGCGATCGGCTATTCTGGCCTGGCTATAATGGGTCTCCAGTTCGGCCTCACGGCACGCTTTCGCTATGTCACCGAGCCGTGGGGTGAGGACGTCATTTATCACTTTCACCGCCAAATCTCGCTGGTAGGCGTCGGCCTGGTCGTAGCGCACCCCGCCATCCTGTTCGCTGTGCAACCGGAATTGCTTGCGCCGACGAATTTCATCGGGGCACCGCTGAGTGCCTATTTCGCTCTGCTGTCGATTTTTTCGGTGATCGCGCTGGTCGTGATGGCCCTTTGGCGCACACAGCTAAATATCAGGTATGAGACGTGGCACCTCAGCCACGTAGTACTCGCGGTCGCCGCTATCTCTGCAGGGCTCCTCCACATGGTAGGGTCGGGCTTCTACCTCACCGACCCCTGGAAACGAGCGATGTGGATTGGTCTCACGATCTTCTGGGTTGGATTGCTGCTCTATGTACGCATGGTCAAGCCGCTGTTCATGCTCCGCCGGCCATATCGCGTCGCGGAAGTGCGCGGGGAACGCGGCGATACATGGTCTTTGGTGATGGAGCCGGTTGGCCATCCTGGCTTCCGATTCAAACCTGGTCAGTTCGGCTGGCTGACCTTACGGGGGAGCCCATTCAAGATCACCGGCCATCCCTTCTCGTTCTCATCCAGTGCCGCCGTCACGGATGGGCGCGTCGAAATGACGATCAAAAACCTAGGCGACTTCACGAGCCAGATTCGCACCATTCCAGTCGGGGAACGCGTCTACCTAGATGGCCCATACGGCGCGTTTACCTTAGGCAACCCGGCGGATATGCACGTTTTGATCGCGGGCGGCATCGGGATCACGCCGATGATCAGCATGATCCGCACGCTCGCCGATCGCGGCGATCGGCGACCGGTAATCCTGCTCTACGGAAGCAAAGACTGGGAATCGGTCACCTTCCGCGAGCAGTTGGAGGAGCTGAAAACCCGACTCTATTTGACGATTATCCACGTGCTTTCCGATCCGCCCGCTGGTTGGACGGGCGAGCAAGGCTATATCGGCGCTGAAGTGTTCAAGCGTCACCTGGCGAAACCATATGCCGACCACGAGTACTTCATCTGCGGTCCCGACGTGATGATGGATGCGATCGAGAAGACGCTAAGCGACCTGGAAGTGCCGCTTTCGAAGTACCATTCCGAGCGCTACAGCTTTGTATAGCATCTAGGGAGACTTCATTGCGCCGCTTGTTTGCCGACCGATTGGTTATTTTCACCGGCCTGGTTGTTATCCTGACGTCGCTGCTCTTCGCGCTCTCGCGAATAGCCGGGTAGGTGAAGGCGAAAATCGACATTGCTGATCCCGGCTGACACCTCACCCGTGTCGGCGACGCGCAGTGTCCGACTTTCCGAGGTTTGTGATGGGCGCTTACCTTTTCGAACTGCTCGGTATCTTCTTCGCGTTGAGCTTGCTCATCTTCCTTGCTCTTCGGGGCTTCACCTTGCTTTTGGCGGCACCCGGAGCTGCGATCGTTGCCGCCGCCTTTTCGGGAGAGCCGCTGCTCGCCAAGTGGACGCTGACCTTCATGCAGGGTACGGGAGGTTTCATTATAAATTTCTTCCCGCTGTTCTTGCTTGGCGGCGTGTTTGGCAAGTTGATGAACGATTGCGGTGCCGCACTTTCAATCGCCCGCGGAATAACGGAAAGGCTTGGGGAGGCGCGTGCGATCGTGGCGGTGGTACTCGCCTGTGCAGTGCTCACCTATGGCGGTGTCAGCCTCTTTGTTGTGGCCTTCGCCGTCTTCCCCGTGGCTGACGCGCTGTTCCGGCAGGCGGCGGTTCCGCATCGGCTGATCCCACCGGCCATCGCGCTTGGTGCATTCACATTCACGATGACGGCCTTGCCGGGCACTCCGGCCATCCAGAACGCCATCCCGATGGCATTTTTCAACACGAGCCTGTTTGCGGCGCCGATGCTCGGCATCCTGGCATCAGTGATCATCCTCGGCTTTGGCCTATGGTGGCTGCGGCTTGTGGAATCCCAAGCTCGGAACGCCGGCGAAGGCTACGTTGTAGAATCGCGGGCACCGGCCGACGATCAGTTCGTGCGCGAGCGCGCCACGAACGCCGACAATTTCGACCCTGCCGAGCTACCGCACGGCCGTCGAAATGAGGATTTGCCATCCTTTGCACTGTCGGGGGCGCCGATCCTCGTCGTGCTCCTCGTCAACCTCCTCATGAGTTTGTTCGTGCTGCCGCGAATGTACACCGGGTTCCTTGCAGAACCGAGGTTTGGCGAGACCACAATCTCGGCGGTGAGCGGAGTCTGGTCCGTCGTCACCGCGCTTGCTGTTGCCTCGCTGGTTCTGGCGGTAATGCACCGCAAGCGCCTGCCGGAGCTGCGCAAGACTCTCGATGCTGGCGCCAATGCTTCCGTGCTGCCGGTACTGAATACGGCGAGTCTAGTGGGATTCGGCGCTGTAGTAGCGGCATTGCCTGCGTTTGCGGTGGTGCGCGACGGATTCCTGGCGGTTCCCGGCGGCCCGCTTGTTTCGATTGCCGTAGCCGCCAACGTGATGGGCGCCATAACAGGCTCGGCTTCGGGTGGTTTGACTATCGCGCTGAACTCGTTAGGCGAAACCTATGCCCAGCTCGCTGCAAGCACGGGCATTCCCGCAGAATTGATGCACCGCGTGGCGGCCATCGGCTCCGGCGCGCTCGCTATGTTACCGCACAACGGCGCGGTCGTAACCTTGCTGGCGATCTGTGGCGCCACGCAGCGGCGCAGCTACCGCGAGATCATGATGGTCGGACTCGTGGGGCCGGTGATCGCGCTGATTGTTGTCATCGCGCTGGGGAAGCTGTTCGGTTCATTCTGAAGTACCGCTTTTCGAATGGCGACGATCCTGCCTCCACAGTCGTAGCTTCCGGAGACTATCGGGACCGTAGTAGAATATCGACACTGTAGTACGGTTTACCGCCGCCGAGTAGAAGACATGGGTGTGGTCTGTGCGGCGCAATTGGGGGTCACCTATGCGCGAGACCATTGTTATCGCCTATTGTGGCCCCGCAGCGGTGCCCGGTGATTTCCTGACCCGCTGGAACTTTGATCCTCTGGTCATAGCAGCGATCATTGGATTTGCGATCGTAATCGCCCGCGGTCGCGTCTCGAATGCTCGTGCTGGCTGGGGCGCCCTTGCGCTGTTGGCTACGATCTTCATCTCGCCGCTCTGCGCGTTGTCCTCGGCGCTGTTCTCGGTGCGGGTGTTGCATCATGTACTGCTAGTCGCCGCCGCGGCGCCGCTTTTGGCGTTGGCCTGTCCGGTGCGTCGCTTGCCCCCGCTGCCGCTTGCCGCACTCGTCGGCGCTCACATGATCATCCTCTGGGTCTGGCATATGCCTGGGCCCTATGAGTGGGGGCTGGCGAATGTGCAAGCCTATTGGTTGATGCAGGCCTCCCTTCTTGGCAGCGCATGGCTCCTCTGGCGCGCAATTCTCACGCCGACGACGCAGGTCGGGTCAGCGCTCCTCGCACTGGTCGCGACCATCGCGCAGATGGGGCTTCTAGCCGCCTTGATTGTCTTCGCGCCACGGCCGCTCTACGAGGTACACATTGCGAGCGCCGCGGCTTGGGGAATGACTGCGCTAGTCGATCAGCAATTGGCCGGCCTCCTCATGTGGGTGCCGGCGTTGCTGCCTTATCTCGGAGTGGGCCTCTGGTTGGCTTGGGTAAAGTTGCAGCCAGTCGAGCCCACGGCGTGACAACCTTACTCAAATTCATTCACCTCGCCACGATCGCCATCTGGTCGAGCGGCTTGATCGTTCTGCCGTATCTGTTTTGGCAACGCCGTATCGTCGAGACGGGACCCGAGCTGGAACGGCTGCATCGGCTGACCCGTTTCGTCTATGTCGAGATGGCATCCCCGGCTGCCTTCCTCGCCATTGGCAGCGGAACAGCGCTCATCTTTCTGCAAACGACGTTTCTGGAGTGGTTTACGCTGAAAATGGTGCTGGTCGGAATCTTGGTGATGCTGCATGTCATTGCCGGGTTGACCCTCGCGCATCTCTTCGAGCCCGGCGGCCGTTTCGGACGATTCTCATACCTTGCTCTGACCGCCTGCTATCTCGTGCTGATCACGGCGATCATCTGGGTGGTGCTGGCCAAGCCTCACATCGATTCGAACCAGTTTGCCACAAAGTTATTCGCGCCCGGCGGACTACGTCAGGTTCTCGGCGAGATCAAAATACCGATACCATGATCAAACACGAGCTTGCCGCCGTGCCAGCCAGCGAAGCCTGCCATCGCAGAGGCGAGACCCGAGAGCACGATGCCGTGTGGCAGTATGGATTCTGGATAGACCAAACGCAGTCCCCAGTTCGCTCCTGCGATCGCGAGCAGCGTCATGGCCGCCACCGCGTGGGACCAGCTCGCCTCGCGCACGCGGATGCCGCGCACGAGCAAGAGCTCCGCGGTGCCGACAACACTGGCTGCGACGCCGGTCCAGAACGCGAATCCCGATGCCCAGAGACCAACGCGGATCCAGAAAGCGTCGCCCGACCACCAGTAGAAGAAGTCGACACCGAGAGTGGCGACCACGAAGGCTATCGGGAAGTGCACCATCATGACGTGAATCGGATGCCCGACCAGAGCGACCGCGGAGCCGGTGTCAAGCTTAAGCAGTTCCAGCGTAACTGGACTTTCAGTCGTCGTGCTCGCATCGCCATCATTCTTCGCCATGACAGTCGTTCTCCACGCCCAAGGCAATCTTCCAGATTCAATCATAATGCCCTGCGCGCGGCGGTCTACCTCGGACCTCCCGCGGCACTCGCTGGCTGTACCGGGCCACTATCGACACTTGATCCGGCTGGGCCGGCTGCCATGTGGATCGCGACATTGTGGTGGGTGATGCTTACTGGCGCCGCCGCGCTCTTTCTCCTCGTTATGGTCCTCTTCGCGCTGGTAATTTGCCTTCCGGGTTGGGGGGCGCGGATTTCGTCGGCACGCTGGATCGTGCTCGGGGGTCTTTGCTTGCCTGCGGTTATCCTCACTCCCCTCGTCGCCTACGGGTTGATCACGGGGGAACGGCTCTTGCCTCGACACGCCGCCGAGCCGCTGCGGATTGAGGCGGAAGCTCGGCAATGGGTCTGGACTTTCCGTTACCCGAGTTATGGCCAGGTCAAAACCCAAGGCGTGCTCCACCTTCCAGCGGGCGTCCCTGTCGATATCGTGGTGACCAGCGTCGACGTCATCCACGCCTTCTGGGTTCCGCAGCTAGCCGGCAAGATCGACGCCGTGCCGGGACACACGAATCTCCTGCGAATCCAGGCCGACAGGCCGGGGAGTTACCAGGGCATTTGCAACGAATTCTGCGGTATCGGTCACAGCGGGATGCGCTTCGACGTCGTCGTACATCCGGCAGCGGAATTTGCGACGGAAATCTCCAAGCCCGACGCTGCCGGGAAGGTAGCGCAATGACCACTCCTACCGAAGACTCGCGGCCCCCTATCCTTGCGCTGGGACTGCATCGGCAACTGGTGCAGATCTGGGCTACAGGTCCAGGGTTGCAGCGTCTCGCGGCGGTCAATCATTCCATCATCGGCGTGCGCTTCATGGCGACGGCCTTTGTGTTCTTCGCCATTGGCGGCGTGCTCGGCATGTTGACTCGCGTGCAGCTCGCAACGCCTCAAGCGTCATTCATGGACACGCAGACCTACAATCAAGTCTTCACTATGCATGGGTCGATGATGCTTTTCCTGTTCGCCATACCCATGCTGGAGGGGATAGCGGTCTACCTCACTCCCAAGATGCTCGGCACCCGAGACTTCGCCTTTCCGCGTCTGACCGCATACGGATACTGGTGCTACCTGTTCGGGGGCACGATTCTCACCGTCGCGCTGATCGCCGGGGTTGCGCCCAACGGCGGTTGGTTCATGTACACGCCGCTGAGCTCGAATGTTTACACGCCTGGAATCAACGCCGACGTTTGGCTTCTCGGCGTGACCTTTGTCGAGATTTCGGCCCTCACCTTGGCCGTTGAGATCGTTGTATCGATCCTCAAAATGCGGGCGCCCGGTATGTCGCTCGACCGAATGCCGATTTTTGGCTGGTACATGCTGGTCACCGCGTTGATGATGATCGTCGCCTTTCCGCCATTGATCCTGGGCTCGATCCTGCTGGAAACCGAACGCGCCTTCGGGCTGCCATTTTTCGACCCTACGCGGGGCGGAGACGCTCTGCTCTGGCAGCATCTGTTCTGGCTCTTCGGGCATCCGGACGTCTACATCATCTTCCTGCCCATGGCCGGCATCCTGTCGACCATGATCCCGGTCTTCGCCAACACGCCGCTCATCGGATATAGGGCAATTGTGGTGGCAATCATCGGCCTCGCATTCATGAGCTTTGGCATCTGGGTGCACCACATGTTCACAGTGGGAATCCCGCATCTCGCGCTCGCCTTTTTTTCCGCGGGGTCGGCCATCGTCGCGGTACCAACCGCGGTGCAGTTATTCGCGTGGCTCGCCACTCTGGCCCATGGTCAGCCACGCTGGAACGTACCGATGCTCTATATCTTTGGATTCTTTTCCACCTTCGTGATCGGAGGACTGACGGGCGTTATGCTCGCCATCGTGCCATTCGACTGGCAAGCACACGAAAGCTACTTCGTTGTCGCTCATTTTCATTACGTAATTGGAGGTGCCGTCGCGTTCCCGTTATTGGCGGCGTTTTATTATTGGTTGCCGCTGCTGAGCGGTCGGAGGGCTGTCTACCAATTATCGGTGCCTGCCTTCTGGCTCATTTTTATCGGCTTCAATCTGACCTTCTTCCTGATGCATCTGGTGGGTCTGCTTGGTATGCCCCGGCGCATATTTACCTATCCGGCGATCGAGAGTTGGGTTTGGCTTAACCTCCTCTCCTCCGTTGGAGGATTCATTATGACGATCGGCTTCGCGCTGGTGGTGATCGACCTCATTGCACAGCTCCGCTATGGGCGGCGGGTAAGGCGCGATCCTTGGAAAGCGGCGACGCTTGAATGGGCTATGCCGATTCCGCCGACCCCCTACGCTTTTGCCTCGCTCCCCAGGATCGACACCCGAGCTGACCGGGTTGCCGCGGGACAACTCGCCCCATCGCTCGCACGCGGCGAGGGTTATCTCGGCTTCGCGCGCAACGGCTGGCAAGAGACGCTGGGCGTGCACATGGCGTCCGGCGAGCCCGAACAATTGATCGTGCTGCCGCGCCAGACCTACCTGCCACTCTTCACGGCGCTGTGCACCGCTGGGGCCGTGTTGTTCATGCTGTTCCAGTTCTATTGGCTGGCGTTGCTCACTGCATTCGCGACGGCCGGATTGTTCGTGATTTGGGGGCAGAGCGCGGGCCACGCGCGCGACTATGGGCCGCTGCCTGTCGGCCACGGTCTGAGCCTGCCGCCACATACGGAGGTGGCCGGCACTCCACCCTGGTTGGCGTTGATCTTTGCGCTCATTGCCGACGGCACGCTGTTCACTTCACTCGTGTTCGGCGTGTTCTATCTCTGGATCTCTGCCCCAAACTGGCCCCCGGCGGTGAAGCCCGACACGAACATGTTGTTTGCTCTGGCATCCGTCGCGGCTCTCTTCGTCGCCGCGGCCGGGGCGCGCGGATCACTGCGTTCGCTCGTGAGAGGCCGCGCGCCGCAGGCTTGGATGATATTCGCGGCCGTTGCGCTAGTGACCGCTATGCTTGCGCTCGCCGGCCTGATCGGGAATGTCAACCCGGATCCGCGCGAGCATGCGCTCGGGGCGACGGCGGCGGCACTCCTTGGCTACTTTGCACTACACGCCGGGATCGGTCTGCTTTTCCTCCTCAGCAATTTCATGCGTTTTTCCGGCGGCTTCGTGTCGCCTCGGCGGATTACTGATTTCCGATTAACACGGCTTTGGATCGAGTACACGACGGTCACCGGAGCCATCGCGATTGTCCTCGTATTGGCTTTGCCTTCTCTCGTGGGCATGTTGGGAGCGCGACCGTGACGGCGCTTGACGAGAAGCGGGTTCGAAGCGTGGGGCGCCAGGGGTAGCCCGATGAGCGCGCGTCCCGCTCATGCCGACCGGCTCTGGCTGCTCACACTCGGTTTCAGCGTCTGGTGCAGCGCGCTCGTCATCGTCTATGCCGTCCATTCCATCGGCTGCACTTTCGCTTGGTCAACAGGCGCGCTTCGCATGGGCCTCGCCTTGACTATTGTCGTCCATCTCGGCGTCATCGGGTGGCTATGGCGCAACTACGCGAGGGTGAGCCCAGATCCAGCGCTCGATCCGACGGGCGCATTCCTGCAGTGGGTGTTCGCATGGACGTTGATTGCAGCCTTCATAACCATCTTTTTCACCCTCGGCTCGACGGTGCTTCTGACGACGTGCACTTGACCGAGCTCGCGACGTGCGACCAGCCTCACCGGCCCCCTCGCCATCTCCAGTTTGAACCTCCGCACCCCGTCCGCCCGGATCGCGAAATCCCATGGATGCATCGCGTTCGCCTTCACGAAGATCAGGCTCGGATGGCGCGTATACCTTGAGTGGCGTCAGGAAGCCGAGGCGCGCGAGTTCAGCAGGCGTCGAGGTCTCAATCATCGTGTCGCACACATGGCCCAGGCCTGCGCCGTCAGCCCTGGCCGGTGTCGCCGTCGCGCCGATCACGCCGGTCTCGGGATAGGCGGATTGTATCGGATTGCGGCGGAGAGGGGCGACGTGCCATTTTAAAGAAGTGCCCTTTTTATCGGAAGAAACGGACCGCGGCGGACAATGGAGAAGCCACCTTGGCTACTGCGCTGGAAGACCCCCGCCCTAGAGCGGCACGACAGTCAAGGAGAAATCCCATGATCGAGCGACGCGCGTTGTTTGGCCTTTGGCTCGCTGCATTCGTCCTGCCCTCGCTCGAAGCCGAGGCGGATTCCGCGACGGTGCGCATCGGACAGGGCGTGCCGACCGTGAGCTTTTTGCCGCTTCTGGCCGCGCGCGCGCTCGACAGCTTTAAAGAGCAAGGCCTGGAATTGCAATTTGCGGCGATCCGCGGCGGCGATCCCGCGACCCTGGCGGCGCTCGATTCCGGCGACATCGACTTCGCCGCGGTCGGCTCCGACACCGCGCTCGAGGCAATCGCGAAGGGTCAACCGTTCCAGCTCATCTATTCGCTGATGTCGGAAGTCTCGCTGGAGCTGGTCGTGTCCAATGACCTCCTGCGGCGCACCGGCGTCGGGCCGACGAGCCCGCTTGCGAAACGCATCGAGGCGCTCAAGGACGCCACCATCGGTGTCAGCGCCGTGGGCGGCGCCCAGGATCGGACGGCGCGTTGGCTCGCCGCACAAGGCGGTCTCGATCCTCAGCACGACCTCAAGATCGCGATGATCGGCCCGCCGCCCGCCATTCATGCGGCATTGGAGCAGGGGCAGATCGACGCGTTTCTGCTCTCGCCGCCGGAAGGAACATTGACCGAGCGCGCGAACGCCGGACAGGTCCTGATCCGCCTAGGCGCGGAATTTCCCGAACTGCGCCAACTTCCGTTCCTGGTGCTGGTCGCGAAGACCCCGATGAGCGCCGATGGCCGAAAGCTCGCGGTCTCGACCGCGAGGGCGCTGCAGGCTGCAAGCCGCGAGACGCTCTCCGATCCGAGCGGGGTGTCCGAACAAATCCGGCAGAAATTCTACGCGCAACTGGCGCCCGACGTGATGCGCTCGGCGATCGAGTCCCTGCATGACGGCATCGCGGGGCTCGGCGCCCTTTCGGAGCCGCAAATCGAAGCCGCGCTCAGATTCACGGGCAGCGCCGCGGGAAAACCGAAACAGAGCGCTTGGACCGATACCATCGTTGAGGCGGCTCGGAAGGTACCCTAGACTGCCAAGGTGATTCCCAGATTTGGGGCCAAGGATGCGCACGCAATATAGTGTCAAGGACATGACGATCCATCGCATCGTCGAGAAGGAGTACGGGTTCGAGGGCATAGCCCAATTCCTCCCGGGCTTGACCCCCGAGCTTTTGGCACAGAATCGCTCGTGGCTCGAGCCCGCAGCGCTCGATCCCAAGACCGACCATGCCATCTTCTGCTTCCAGTCCTACATCGTGCGAACGCCGCACCACACGGTGCTCATCGATTCGTGCATCGGCAACGACAAAACGAGCCGCTATCCGGATTGGCACCGCAAGACCGATCCCACCTGGATGAACGCCCTGAAGGCCGCGGGCCTCGGGGTCGAGAACATCGACTATGTCATGTGCACGCACTTGCACAGCGATCACATCGGCTGGAACACACGGCTCGAGAACGGTCGCTGGGTCCCGACGTTTCCGAACGCTCGCTACCTCTTCTCGAAGAAGGAGTATGAGTATTGGGACGGCGTCAATCGCAAAATGCCCATCCCCGGGATCGCCGAAAGCGTGCTGCCGATCATCGACGCGAAAAAGGCGGTGCTGGTCACCAGCGACCATGCGCTCGACGACCATGTTCGGTTGCTGCCGACCCCCGGCCATACGCCCGATCATTTTGCCGTCACGATTGGCCAGAAAGCGGATGCAGCGGTCTTTACCGGCGACCTCATTCATTCGCCGCTGCAAACGCGATACCCCGAGATGAGTTCCCGCGCCGATACCGACCCGCAACACGCGGCGCAAACCCGGCGCCGGTTTCTCGAGCGCTATTGCGATACCGAGACGCTCTTCTGCGCGATGCACTTCCCCTCGCCTTCGGTCGGGCACATCAAGCGCTGGGGCGATGGCTTCCGGTGCGAATATTTAATGTGAGGCTGGGGATTCGCCGTTCTTTGTCTAGGGGCCGATGCGACGCTTTGGCTCCATTCGTTCAGCAGCACGCGCACGATTTCCACCAGACCCTCATGAACCTCGCGGTAATAGAGAACCTGCGCGGGTCTCCGTACGTTCGCTCCGACCCCCCTCGCGCGCGCATTCTTCAAGTGTAACCTGCGAATTCCCGGAGACAGCTCTTTCCGATCTCGCGTGACAGGCCCTTCAGGTTCGGCTGCAACGTGACGTATCGTCGCTGCGAGAAGGGCTGCGTAGCGACGGACACCCTCCATTCCCCACCACTCGGCGCTGGTAGCGAGGATTTGTGCGAGGTCAGATTGGGCCAGTGAGGAGAGACGAAACCGCGGCACAGCGCGAGCGCTTGCGCGGTGCAGGTATGGCAAACTTTGCCAAGTCGCGACGGGACTTATCCCTGCCACGGCAGCACGCCCCGAGGCAGGCGGCGCGCCACCAGGCTCGCTATTCCCATCAGCAGCACCGTCGCCAACACCACCAGCAGCGAGAGCGCGGCGGCGAGCGTCGCGTCGCCGCCCTGCTCCAGGCTGAACACCACGACGCCCAGCGTCTCGTGTCCCGACGACCAGAGCAGCGCCGAGACCGTAAGCTCGTTGAGCGCGATCAGGAACACCAGGATAGCGCCCGCCGCCACGGCCGGCGCCGCCATGGGCAAGAGGATCGTGCGCAGGCGCCGCCAGAGCGAAGCCCCCGAGATCGCGGCGGCGTCCTCGAGCGCGCGATCGATCTGCAGATAGCCGGCGGTCGTGGTGCGCAGCGCCAGCACCAGGAAGCGTGCAAAATAAGCGACCAGAATGATGCCGAGCGTCCCATAAAGCGAAATACCGATCAGTGGCAGCGGATGGATGAAGACCAGAATCGCCGCAAGCGCCAACACGACCCCCGGCAGCGCGTAGGGCAGCTCCGCCGCGAGGTTGAGCAATCGCGCGATCGGGCTCTGCCGCCAGACCACGATGTAGCCCAGCGCCACGCTCACCAGCGCCAACACCAGCGCCGTGGTGATCGCAAGGAACAGGCTGTTGAACGCCGCGCGGGCGGTCGCCGCGTCCTGGGCGAGATACCGGAAATTCTCGGCGGTGATCGTCCCGGGCGAGAGCGGCACACCATAAGCCGGCACCAGCGCCGTCGCAGCGAGCGCCGCGAGCGGCATCACAACCGTTACTCCGAGTATCGCCCATGCGAGAATGGCGAGCGGCCAGCGCCAATTCCGGAGCGGCAGCAAGCGCCGCGTCGGGGGTCGAGCCCAGCGGACGATGCGGCGTGCGCCGATCAAGCCTTGCACCACGAGGCCGAGGACGGCAATCGCCCCGAGTAGCAGCGACAGCACCGCGATCTCCGAGATCGCCTGCGGCCCGAAGCCCGCGAGCTGCTGATAAATCAGCACAGTTAGCACCGAATATCCCGCGGGAATGCCGAGCAGCGCCGGCGTCCCGAAATTACCCAGCGCCGAGACGAAAGCGAGCGCCGCGCCCGCCGCCAGCGCCGGCATGGACATGGGCAGCACCACCGTGCGGAGGATGCGCCCGCGCTTGGCGCCCGCGGCTTCCGCGGCTTCGATCGCTTCGCCCGGGAGATTTGCAAGTCCGGCCCGCAGCGCCAGGAACACCAGCGGCGCGTGCTCCAGTCCCATCAACAGACTGATGCCTCCGAAACCGTAGAGCGGATTGGCGGTGCCGGTTGCCGGTGCCAAGTCCAGCAGGTGCAGCAGGGGGCTCGATGGATCGAGCAGGTTGATCCAGGCGATCGCGGTTACCTGGGAGGGGATCATGATCGGCAGCACGGCGGCGAAAGCGAGCGCACGTTTGCCCGGAAGATCGGTGATACCCACCAGCAGCGCCAAAGCGCCTCCCAGCAGCACCGCAATCACCATGCTCGCCAAAGCCGTTGCGAGCGTGCGCTCGGTCGCAAGCCAGGTCCGCGGTGCGCTCAGCACGCGCGCGAGGATGCTTGGATCGAAATGCCCGCCGGGTGCCACCCCCTCGGCGATGAGGCGCAGATAGGGCACGATGGCGAAGGTGCCCACGAACAGCAGCAGAGCGAGGGTGAGACCGCATTCGCCCGTGCACTTGCCGACGAATCGAAATCGTTCTTTTCGCGCGCGTCGAGGAGATAGGGGGATAAGGGGAGATGGAGGGGAGCTCATCTCAACTTCGGAAAATCCAGATGGTAGGGCGTGGGCTTCGGCTCGTAATCGCGGTGACGGCTGCTGGTCCGCGAGTTCCGACTTGGACGTCAGCTTCCCCCGAATCCCCACATCTCCTGCTTCGTTGTGTTACCGAGACGAACGGGAGCAACCGCGTGCGGCTCACCCGCCGAAGAGCTGGGTAAAGCGCTGCTTCAGTGCCTCCGTATCCTTCATCACTTGCGCGTCGTCGATCGGCAGCAGCGTTAATTCATCGGGATTCGGAAAGCCCGGCGGCGGCGCCACGCCGCGGCGCGCGGGCAGGAAACCCTGGCGCGCCGCCAGCTCCTGCCCTTCCTGCGACAAGATGAAATCCACAAACGTCTTGGCGGCGAGCAAATTGTGCGTGCTCTTCAGGATCGCCACCGGTTCGGTGACGGCGCTGACCCCTTCCTCCGGAAAGACGAAATCGACTGGCGAGCCCTTGGCCTTGGCATTGAGCGCCATGAATTCGACGAGAATGCCGTATTCCTTTTGCCCGCCCGAAACCTGGGTGATGACGGCGCCATTGCCGGGAACCGCGATGGCTCCGTTGGCCGCGAGCTTCGCGTAATAATCGGCCCCGAGGGCGGGATCGGCGGAGACCGCCGCCATGTGGATCATTGCCGCCCCCGAATAGAGCGGGCTCGGCAGCACCACCTGTCCTTTCGCTGCGGGACCGATCAAGTCGAGCCAGGATTTGGGCCGCGGCGCCGCGCGGTTGAAGACGATGCCCGTCGTGATGAGCTTGGAGCCGAAATAGGTCTTGTCTTTATCGTAGGCTGCCGGCGGAAATGCCGAGACGTCCGCCTCGGGATAGGGCTGCAATCGGTCATCCGCCTTCAACTGCTCCATGGTCACGGCGTCGGCGATCAGCAGGACATCAGGCTTGGGATCACCCGCGAGAAATTCGGCCGCGAGCTTGTTGATGACTTCGGTGGTGCCGGAGCGGAACACCTCGACGGCGATCCTCGGATGCACTTTGTTGAAGGCGGCGACGGTCTCGGAGGCGATGCGATCGGGCTGCGAGGTGTACAGTACCAGCTTGTCGGACTGCGCCGATGCCCGGGTGCCCCAGGTCCCGAGCGCGAGCATCAGCACCGCAACGATGAAGCGGCTCACTCTTTTCTCTGTGTCCCTCCGTGTCACCCCCGACCTCCCGGCGCTGCGCTGCTAACTTTGTCGCCCGTTATTTACAATTCGATGACGGGTCACCTCTCGATGGTGCTCGCCTGCGCGCTGCTGTCGCTGACGACCCGCAGACCAGCGTTGCGCATCTCGCCGGCGGCGCGCTTCAGGCGCAGGTACGAGCGGACGCTGAAGGGGATCGAGGCGATGTAAAGAGCGCCGACCGCCAGCAGGGTGAGCCAGGGTTCGGTCGTGAGGAAGGCCGCGAGAGCCCCCACCAGCAGCAATAGCGGTAGCACGTATTCGTGCTGCACGCGGAAGCGCTTCAGCGCGAAGGTCGGAACCCGGCTCACCATCAACGCCGCCACCGCCGCGATCACGATGGTGTTGAGGTAAGGCGAGCGCCAGAAGGTGCCGCCGAACTCGAAGCTCGCGAACATCGGAATCATGACCAGCCCGGCGCCTGCCGGCGCCGGCGCGCCGGTGAAGAAGTTGTAGGCATAAGGCGGCAATTCCGCGCCGATCTGAGTGTTGAAGCGCGCGAGGCGGAGGCCGCAGCAGACCGCGAAGATCAGCACCACCGCCCAGCCGAAACCCTGGAGCTGGGCCATGGTCCAGACGTAGAGCATCACCGCCGGAGCGACACCGAAGCTCACGAAATCCGACAGCGAATCGAGCTGCGCCCCAAAGCTCGACGTGCCCTTGAGCAGGCGCGCGATCCGGCCGTCGAGCCCGTCGAGGATGCCGGCAACGATGATCGCGGTAACCGCCGCCTCGTACTTGCCCACGATCGCCAAGCGGATCCCGGTCATCCCCGCGCAGAGCGCCAGCAGCGTCAGGATGTTCGGGATCATCCGGTTGATCGAGAAGTGCGGCGGGCGAACCCGGACGCGCACGCGCATATGCGGCCGACGGAGCATCAGTTCATCCTTCCTTGGCGCGCGAGTTCCCGCGAGACCGCATCGGCGATCACGGTCTCGCCGCCCAGCACGCGCTGTCCCGGCGCCACCAGCGGTGCCCACTCGGCGGGCAGGTAAACGTCGGTGCGGCTGCCGAAGCGGATCAAGCCGAAGCGCTCGCCGGTCGCGACCTCCTGGCCCTCGGTCAAGCGGCAGACGATGCGACGCGCGATCAGTCCCGCGATCTGCACCACCGCGATGTCCGGTCCTTCAATGGAGGCGATGCGGATCGCCATTTGCTCGTTGTCCTCGCTTGCCCGGTTATGCGCCGCGTTCAAGAAGCGTCCCTTGCGGTATGCGAGCTTGCGTACCACGCCCGCGAGTGGCACCCGGTTCACGTGAACGTCGAACACATTCAGAAAGATACCGATCCGCATCATCGGCGCCGTGCCCATGCCCAGCTCCGCGGGCGGCGGCGCCTGATCCGCCACCAGCACCATCCCGTCGGCGGGGCTCACCACCAGACCGGGCCGGAGCGGCGTGACCCGCCAGGGATCGCGAAAGAAATAGGCGATCCAGAGCGTCGCCGCCAGGGCCAGCCACCCGAGCGCGACCAAGTGCACCGAGAACGCGACCAGTGTCAGCACGGCACCGAGCGCGATGAAGCGCCAGCCGTCGGGATGGATCGGGGCTAGGACGGATTTCCACATAAGTTGCGGGCCGCTCGAAAGTCTTTCTGGCGCCGAAAAGCCTCGGCGCGGCCGCACCTTAGCGGAAAAGGCGCGGGCGGACCATGGCGGCGCGGAATTGGAAGGGCTCGCGCTGAACCGGGGCCGCCCTGGCGCCGCCTATCGCGAATGGCTACCCTCGCCACCATAACCGCTCCTTGGGGAGAACTTGCCATGCGGCTGCATCGCCTACTTGCACTGATCACGCTGGGGACATTCATGGCGAGCCCGGCGTTGGCGCAGCAGGACCGCTCCCAGGCGCGCTCGATGGTGATCAGCGAGGGCGGCATCGTCGCGGCCGAGCAGCCGCTGGCGGCGCAGATCGGCGCGGCGGTGCTGGCGTCGGGCGGCAATGCCGTCGACGCGGCAGTCGCTACCAACGCTGCCATGGGCGTGCTCGTGCCGATGAGCAACGGCATCGGCGGCGATCTGTTCGCAATCGTTTACGAGGCGAAGAGCGGCAAGCTCTATGGCGTCAATGCCTCGGGCTGGGCGCCCAAGAACCTCACGCCCGAGCATCTCGCCGAAAAGGGCGCAACCAAGATGCCCGGCCGCGGCATCGATTCCGTGACTGTGCCGGGAACGGTCGCGGGTTGGGACATGCTGCTCGCGCGCTTCGGGCGCAAGACCCTGAAGGAGGCGCTCTCGCCCTCGATCGCGCTTGCCGAGCGCGGCTTTCCCGTTACCGAATTCGTGCACGATCTCTGGGCCGCCAGCGAGAAGACGCTCGCCGCCGACCCCGATGCGGCGCATCTTTATCTGCCGGAAGGTCACGCCCCCGCGGTCGGCGAAATCTTCCGCAATCCCGACCTCGCTCAATCCTACCGCGAGATCGCGATCGGCGGCCGGAATGCGTTCTACAAGGGGCCGATCGCGGTGCAGATCGTCGCGGCCTCGAAGGCCCATGGCGGCACGATGACGCTAGCCGACCTCGCACAGTACGACGCCGAATGGGCGACGCCGCTTTCGATCAACTATCGCGGCTGGACCGTCTACGAAATGCCGCCCAACGGCCAGGGCATCGCGGCGCTCGAAATGCTGAACATCATGGAGACGTTTCCGCTGAGCGACTGGGGCCACAACAGCGCCAAGTCGCTCCACGCGATGATCGAGGCGAAGAAGCTCGCCTATGCCGACATGATCCGCTTCGACGCCGACCCGCATTTCGCCAAGATGCCGCTGATGCGGCTCTTGTCGAAGAACTTTGCCCAGGAGCGAGCCAAGGCGATCGACCCCGCGCACGCCGCGTGCAACGTGGGTCCCGCAACCGAGCTCGCGGGCGCCGATACCATCTATCTCAGCGTCGTCGACCGCGACGGCAATATGGTGTCGCTGATCCAAAGCAATTTCGCGAGCGTCGGATTCGGATCAGGGGTGGTGGCGGCGGGCGCGGGCTTCGCCCTGCAGAATCGCGGCGGCTTATTCTCGCTTGATCCGAAAAGCCCCAACTTGCTGGCAGGGCACAAACGCCCCGTGCACACGATCATTCCGGCCTTCATGGAAAAGGGCGATCAGCGCATCGCCTTCGGCATCATGGGCGGCTGGAACCAATCCCAGGCTCACGCGCAATTCGTCTCGAACGTCGTCGATTTCCACATGAACATACAGGCCGCGCTCGAGGCCGCGCGATTCTCCAAGGACACATTCCAGGGCTGCGACGTGCAGATCGAAGACCGCGTCCCAGCCGAGGTGCGTGAGCAGCTGACGACGCTTGGGCACGAGATCCAGTTGCGCGGCGATTTCGCGCCTGCCGCGACCGGCGGCGGGCAGGCGATGTTGCGTGACTTTGCTACGGGCGTCAACTATGGCGCTTCCGATCCCCGCAAGGACGGCGAAGCCGTGCCGCAACCGCCGGTTCTCAAGACGGTGAGCGAAGGCGCTGCTCCAGCGCCGCAATCCGCTCCTCATAGGCGGCGATCACCGGCGCAAGCTCCCGCTGACTGAAGCGGCGGGGGATGTGCTGGTTGCAGTTGAGGTCCCAAGCCTCGACGTGAATGCGGATGAGGCGTTCGGGCTGCGCGTCGTAGCCCTTGGGCATCAAGGCCGCCGCCTGCGCCGGATCCTCGATCACTTCGGCGCGACCCCAAATCTTGAGCCGGCGGGCGGCTGCCCAATCCATCAGGAACAGCATCACGCGGTCGTTGGCGTCGAGATTGCCGACGCTCAAATACTGTCGATTTCCCGCATAGTCGGCGAAGGCGAGGGTGTGCGGATCGATCACGCGCAGAAACCCCGGCAGGCCGCCGCGGTGTTGGATATAGGGCCAACCCTCGGGCGTCGCGGTTGCAAGGAAGAAGCTGTCGCGTGCCTCGATGTACTGCGCGAGTTCCGGCGTCAGCGTGTCGTTGGGGGTGCCGCGCGTCTCCAGCCGCTCGACATGGGCGCGAGCGCCGTTCCGGCGCTGCGCTTCCTTGACCGAATCGGTGAAGGCGATACGGGTGAAAGCGCGGGTCATGAGGCGCGGCTCTCGGGCCAGGGGATGACGCGCCCCACTTCCGCGGTGATCGGCACGTGGCGCGGCTGGGCGCGGATACGATCGAACCAAGCGGTGACCGCGGAATATTGGTCGAGCCGGTAACCGGCTTCTTCGGCGAGGTGGCTGTAGCCGTAAAGCGCGATGTCGGCGATGGTGTAGAACTCGCCCGCGGCGAACGATCGCCGTGCCAGATGGCGATCAAGGATAGTAAGGGCAAGATTGCCCGCTTCGCGCCTGCGTTCGATCTCGGTCGCGCGCTGATCGCCAATGCCCAGCATGGTGATCCAAAAACGCAGCGAGCCGATATTGGGCTCGATCCGGTATTGCTCGAAGTTCATCCACTGGAGGACTTGGGCGCGGGTCCACCGGTCCTGCGGCAGAAACGTGCTGTCCTGGGCGAGAAACCAGAGGATCGCATTCGACTCCGCGAGCACCCGGCCATCCTCCATCTCGATGAACGGGACCTGACCCAAGGGGTTGCGCGCGCGGAAGCGCTCGGTGCGCGTCTCACCACCCAGCAAATCAACGTCGATCCGCTCGAAGTCGATTCCGAGTTGCGTCAGCAGCAGATTGACCTTGTAGGAGTTGCCCGAGTCCGGGTCATTGTAGAGGCGAAGCATGGGCATCACCATCGTTAGAAGTCGTCACAGTCAGTCAACAGGTAAGCTCCATTTAGTAGGGCTACAAACGAAAGCTTTTGACGTCGAGTGTGAATAAAACTAACTGTAAACGATGGTCCAACACCTTCCGCCCCTCTCCGCGCTCCGCGCCTTCGAGGCGGCGGCTCGGCATCTCAATTTCACCAGGGCCGCTGAGGAATTGCATCTGACGCATGGCGCAATCAGCCACCAGATGAAAGCGCTGGAGGCGCAACTCGGTGTGACCTTGTTTCGTCGCGAGCGCCGGCGTCTGCTCCTCACCGACGCCGGACAGCGTTTCGCGGCGCGCGTGCGAGGGATACTCAGCGAGCTTGCGGAGAGCGTCGCCGCGATCGCTGGCAAGCCGGACCCGCGGGTGCTGACCGTGAGCGTGCTGCCGAGCTTTGCGTCGCGCTGGCTAATTCCGCGCCTCGCCTCGTTCCAGCGCCGCCAACCCGAGATCGACGTGCATGTGAGCGCGAGCCACGCGCTCGCGGAATTCGGCGCCGGCGGCGTCGACCTGGCGATCCGTTTTGGGCGCGGCGGTTGGCCGGGTGTCGTCGCCGAAAAGCTGTTCGACGAAGAGGTATTCCCGGTGGCGAGCCCCAAGCTCGCGGGTGGTCGATGGCCGCTGAAGCCCCAGGAGCTCGACCGCTTCATTTTGCTGCGCAGCGAACGCGAGCCCTGGCGTCCGTGGTTTCGCGCCATGAACCTCGCGCTGGAAGAGCCGCAGCGCGGGCCGATCTTCAGCGACGAGATCCTGATGCTGCAGGCGGCGGAGCAGGGCCTTGGCATCGCGCTCGCGCGCGGCGCGATTGCGGCGCCGGAGATCGCTGCCGGCAGATTGGTGCGGCTGTTTCCGGAGCGCGTCCCGCCGCGCTCCGCCTATTACCTGGTTTATCCCCGCGCCCACGCCGCTTTGCCGACGGTCGCGGCATTCCGTGAGTGGATCATGGGCGAGACGACACGATCCTCGCGCAAGGGGTGATAACCAGAATTTTAGTTGAACAAGATTCACCACAGAGGCACGGAGGACACAGAGGTCGCTTTGTCCCCCCGCTCCCGCGGAAGCGCCCCTGGTCAAGTTTCGCCTGAACCGAAATGGTTCGAGTTATGAACTCCGTGCCCTCCGTGTCTCTGTGGTGAATCTGTCGGTACCCGGAGTTCGGTCGTTGAAAATTCGGTCCCGGCACTCGAATAAAGTTCCACGACGGAGTTTAGTGCTCGGAATTCGTCGTAACGCTACCGCCCCTCGCGCCGCCAGGCCGCGATGAAGGCGCCGAGCGCCAGCAATAGCGCGAGCGCGCCCGGCAGCAGCGGTGTTTCGTGCACGCCCGTCACCACGTAATCGCCGTTAGCACGCAGCCCGAGCCAGCCGTGCCCCGCGGCGCTGCGGTCATGGTCGACGCGGCGTATCTCGGGGAGCCGGCCGTCGCCGATCCAGAACAGGCCCCCGCCCGTCGCCGCGACCGCGGGACCGAGTTTCTCGTCGGTCGCGCGCACGTCGGAGAATTCGATCGGGTTGAGCGCACCCGCCGCGGCGAGTGCGTTGCGGATCCCGTCGGTCAGACGGTAGAGCCCGCTCTCATTGATCGGCATGGTGGCGACGCTGCGGCCGCCGCTCTCAGGCGTCAACGTCACCGAGCGCATGATGCCGTCGGGTCCGGTGACGCGCACCGGCTGATCGTCAGGCTCCAGCGTCTGGCGCGTGATCACGAGGCGATTGCCCTCGACCTTCGCGCTTAACGAATTCTCTTCGAGCTCGGGCTCCTTCATCAGCCAATAGAGAATGCGGCGCAGCAGCTCCGCTTGCGGTCCGCCGCCCTCGAAGCCGCGCGTCCAAAGCCACATCTGGTCCGAGAGCAGCTCCGCGACCCGGCCGTCGCCGACCCTATCCAAGACCAGCAGGGGCTCGTTGTTGACGCCGTCCATCACCACGGTGCCGCTCTTCGCCTGCGCGTCCACGTGACGGAACCAGCGGCCCCAGCGCGGGTTCTTCGCGTCGGCGCCGGTGCCGCCCGGGAGATCGTCGGTTACCGGATGACGCAGGCCTTGCGCCGAGATCGTGGGCTTAAATCCCTGCTCGAAGACCTGACCCGAAGGCTCTGCCGGCATCACCGCGCTTAGCGGCGTGCGGTAGAGCCCCATGGGCGTGCCCTCGCCTGGTCCCGCCGACACCAGCAGCGCGCCGCCCTTGCGCACATAGTTGACGATGTTGTCGAGATAGGCCATCGGCAGCACGCCGCGGCGCTCGTAACGGTCGAAGATCACGAGATCGAACTCGTCGAGCTTCACGTCGAAGAGTTCGCGGATCGGGAAGGCGATCAGCGACAGCTCCTTGATCGGTGTGCCGTCCTGCTTTTCCGGCGGCCGCAAGATCGTGAAGTGAATGAGATCGACGGAGGGGTCGGATTTCAGGATGTTGCGCCAGGTCCGCTCGCCCTGATGCGGCTCGCCACTCACCAGCAGCACCTTGAGCCGGTCGCGGACGCCGTTCACCACGAAGGCCGCGCGCTTGTTCTCGAGCGTGAGCACATGCGGCCCGGGATCGACCTCGACCTCGACCACGTTGGGACCGCCATGGTCGATCGGAATGTGGAGCTGCTGATCGCGGCCGATCGGCACCATCATGGTGCGGGTCTGCCCGCCGTCCTTGCGCACCGTGAGCCGAGCGCTGCCGGCGGGCTGCGTGAGGCTGTCGGGCAAGTCATCGACGCGGAACGTCACGACCGCGTCCTTGCCGACGAGGCCGAAGCTCGGAGCCTCCTTGACCAGCAGCCGCCGATCCTGCTCGCCGGGGTTGCCGGTGATGAGCGCGTGCAGCGGCGCTCCGAGCTCGATGCGGTCCTTTGCCGGTACGTCGTGCACCTGGCCGTCGGTGATCATGATGGCGCCGGCAACGCGCTGGCGCGGCACGTCGGCGAGCGAGTGCTGCAGCGCGCTGTAGAGGCGGGTGCCTTCGTCGAAGAGGCCGCCACCGGCATCGGGAGCGCCGGCATGAACGACGCGTACGTCGAGGTCGGGGAATTGCTTGAGCCGTTCCGTCACCTTGTCGAGCGCATCGTCGGCGAGGCGCCGGCGGTCGCCGATCCGCATGCTCGGAGAGTCATCCACCACCACGACAGCGACGTCGCGCTGCGGCTTCCGATCCTCCTGGATCAACGAGGGATCGGCGAGGATCAGCAGCAGCATCGCCGAGGCGAGCGTGCGCCAGAGCGTGCCGCGCGCGCGACGCCACGCGCCGAAGGCCAGCGCCAGCAGCGCCAACACACCGAATCCCACGATCGCCCACCAGGGCAGCAGCGGCGTTGCCGCGAGGGTGAATCCCGCGACGCTCATTGTCCGAGCCGCTCCAAAATCGCGGGCACGTGCACCTGGTCGGTCTTGTAGTTGCCGGTGAGCGTGTACATCACGAGATTGATCCCGAAACGGAAGGCTTGTTCGCGCTGCTCGTCACCGCCCGGCACCACCGCATAGAGCGGACGGCCGCTCTGGTCCTCGGCCCACGCGCCGGCGTAGTCGTTGCTGCCGACGATAATCGAGGCGACGCCGTCATTGACCTTGTCCTCCGCCGGCTCGATCCAGAGCCGCCCGCCCGCAAAGCGGCCGGGGAAGTCCTGCATCAGGTAGAACGCCTTGGTCAGCACGTGATCAGGGGGCACGGGTTCCAGCGGCGGCACTTTGATGCCGGCCATCAGCCGCTGCAGGCGCTGCTGCGTGTCGTAGGCGGTGATGGCGTTGCGCTGTCCCTGGTCGCGCGTGTCGAACAGAATCGTGCCGCCGGTCGCGAGGTAGTGGTTGATCTTGTCGATCGCGCGCGCGGAGGGAAGCTGCTGGCCCTGCACCACCGGCCAATAAAGCAGCGGGAAGAACACCAGCTCGTCGTTCTCGATATCGACTTCGATCGGCTGCGCGGCTTCGACCGCCGTGCGGCGGTTCAAGATGTCGGCGAGGCCGGTCAAGCCCGCGCGTGCTTCATCGTCCACATCGGGAATGCCGGTTCGCACGAAAGCGAGGTGGAAATCGCCGGTGGCGCGGATCGCGTCGTCATCGCTTTCGGCGCGCGCCGACCCCGAAGCGAGCAGCAGAGCGAGCAGAATCGCGCCCGCGGTCGCACCATCCATGCGCCGGCGCCGCAGCACGCCGCCCAGCAGGCCGCGCAGCGCATAGGCGATCAGCAGATCGACGAGTGCCAGTCCGAGCGCCGCGCCCAAAAGCCATGGGCGGAAATCCACCTCCCGGCCACGCTCGTAGCGCGCGACCGCGACACCGTTCGGCAGCCGTGTCAGGGGCACGAGATCCGGAACCGCGCTCGCCAGATTGAGCGCACGACGGGCGTCGCGTGTCCCGTAGAAGCCGGGCGGATGGCTCGCATCGACGTGCGTCGTCGCAAATGCTCCGGCGGCGATCAGGTGTGCGCTGGCGGGCGCCTGACCGAGACGGCCGAACCCGTCGAGAGTTTCGACCGGCGGGAGCGCTTCGGTGGTCTCGGACGCGACGCCCTCACTCATGTTCACAACGCGGCGCAGCATCTCGACGAACAAGCCGGAGATCGCAAGATTCGACCATTCGGGGTCGGCGGTGGTGTGGACCAGCACCAGCCATCCCTTGCCGCGCTTCTCGGCGGTGACCAGCGGCGTTCCGTCGGTGAGCCGCGCCCACGTCTTGCTCGAGAGATCGAGCGAGGGTTCCGCCAGTACTTGCCGCGTTACTGTCACGTCATCGGGAATAGCGAGCCCCGAGAACGGGCTGTCGGCATCGAAAGGAGCGAGATGCGCGGGCTTCTCCCAAGAGAGCGCGCCGCCCAGCACCCGACCGCCTCGGCGCAGCGTCACCGGCAGCAGGCTGTCGTCGCCGTTCTCCGCGAGCTTCGGGCCGGCAAAGCGCAGCACCAATCCACCCGACTCGAGCCACTTCGTCACCGCTGCACGCTCCGTCGTGTCGAGCGTCGTTGCGTCCGGCAGCACCAGCACCGCGAGCTCGCGCTGCAGCAGCGGCTCGACGTTGCCGCGCCTCACCTCGCTGAAGGGCTGCAGCGCCCGTTCGATGTAGAAGGCGCCGGAGAGCAGCGGCTGCGCCGTTTCGCCGGACGGCAGCGCCGCAATGCCGACAGGGCGACGGCGCCAGCGTTCATCGAGCAGCAGCGTGGCGCCCGCCGAGCTTTCGCCTTCGAGGACGATGCTGGTTGCCTGGTTGCGCAACTCGACCGGCATCTTCAGAGCCACGGTCTCGCGCTCGTCGCCGGGCGCGAAACGCGCCTCCTCGCGGCCGAGCAGCCGACCGTCGCCGGCGACGGCACGCACGGTAAGCCGCTCTTCGGCCGCCGCCGCTCCGGCGCGCCGAACGGTAACCGCGAGATCGCGCGCCGCAGGATCGCCCGGGGCAAGCAGGCGCGGCAGCGCGTCGGCGTCGTCGATCAGAACCCGGAGGCTGCCCAAATGTTGTAGTTCCTCGGCAAAGTCATACTCTTTTCCGTCCGCAAGTCCGTCGCTTAGCCAGACCACGGCGCCGCTTTCGAGGTTGAGGGCCTTGAGGCGCGCGAGCGCCGCCTGCCGATCGATGGGCCAGGGATGGGGAACCATCTCTGAGGCGACAGCGCGGGCATCCTCCGGACGCAGCACCGAAAGCGGCTCCGTGGCGGCAGCACCCGGCGGCGGCGCCGTTCCCAGCAGGACGACGCGGCGGCCCTCGCGCTCGGCCTGGGAGATGAGCTGGGCCAATGCCGCTTGCCGCTCACTCCAATGCGCGGCGGCGCCCCACCCGTCATCGACGATCAACACCATCGGGCCGCCGCCCGCGAGCCGCTGGTTCGGATTGAGGAGCGGGTGCGCGAGCGCCAGAATCACCAGTGCTGCCAGCAGCATGCGCAACAAGATCAGCCAGAGCGGTGTCTTGGCCGGCGTTTCCTCCCGCGGCACCAAATCGCGCAGCAGGCGAAGCGCGGGGAAGCGCACGATGCGCGGCGCCGGCGGCGTCACGCGGAGCAGCCACCAAAGGATCGGCAGCACGATGAAGCCCAGGAGGATCCAAGGTGCTGCGAATGCGATGCTGCCGAGGCTCAGCATGGGCTAATACCAGGTCTCGCGCGCCAACGCGCCGTAAAGCGCCAACAGCGCCGTCGTCGGGGGCCGGTCCGTGCGATGCGTCGCGAAGCTCCAGCCGATCGCCTGGGTCAACGCCAACAGGCCCTCGCGGTGACGGCTGAGACGTCGTTCGTAATCCGCGCGCACCGTTTCGACCCGGCTCAACAACAGGTCGGGTTCATGTTCCAGACTCTCGAACCGCACCCGGCCGTCGAAGGGCAAAGTTTCCTCGACCGGATCGAGCACCTGCAGCAGATGGCCCTTGACCCCCATTGCCGCGTAACGGCGCATCACCGTCTCGATATCCTCGAGCGGTTCGAGCAGATCGCCGAGCAGCACGAGCTGGCCGTAGCGCGGCAGCGGCTCGACCGAGGGGAGGCCCCCTCCTGGCGCTTCCGCGCGCTCCATCAGTAACGCTAGTCGGTTGAGCACGGTGCTTCCCGTACCTGGCGCCAATCCCGAGCCGAGCAAGGTTACGCGCTCGCCGCCGCGCACCAGCAGCGTGGCGAGCGCCAATGCCAGCAGATCGGTGCGGTGGCGTTTGGTCGTGAGCCCAGCCGCCGAGGCATAGTTCATCGAGGGCGAGATATCACGCCAAATCCATACCGACTCCGACGCTTCCCATTCGGTCTCGCGCACATAAAGGCGCTCCGAACGCGCGCTCTCGCGCCAGTCGATGCGCTGCGCCGGCTCGCCCGGCACATATTGCCGGAATTGCCAGAAGGTCTCGCCCTGCCCGACCCGGCGGCGTCCGTGCACGCCCTGCTGCACGGTAACCGCGACGCGCTCCGCCTCCACCAGCAGCGGGGGCAATTGCGCCGCGACTGCCTCGGCCTGGTGTCGGAGTTCGCCGCGCTCGGCAGGGTTGGCCATTGATTGATCCTACTGGGCTCAGCGGAGCGGTGCGATCAGGCGCTCGATGATCTGCGCCAAGGTCACGCCGTCGGCGCGCGCCGCGAAGTTGAGCGCCATGCGGTGGCGCAGAACCGCCGGCGCCAGCGCAATCACGTCGTCGACCGACGGGCTCAGGCGGCCGTCGATCAGCGCGCGTGCCCGAGTCGCCAGCATCAGCGCCTGGCTCGCGCGGGGACCCGGCCCCCAAGCCACGTGCCGCTTGACCTCGGGCAGGGCACTTTCATCAGGTCGGCCGGCGCGCACCAACGTCAGGATCGACTCGACGACGCTTTCGCCCACGGGAATGCGCCGCACCAGGCGCTGCGCCGCCAAGAGCTCCGCGGCGGTCATCGCGGCCGAGGGCGGCTCCTCATCGACGCCGGTCGTCACCAGCAGCATCTGCCGCTCGGCCTGGAGGTCGGGGTATCCGACGTCGATTTGCAGCAGGAAGCGGTCGAGCTGCGCTTCCGGCAGCGGATAGGTTCCCTCCTGCTCCAGCGGGTTCTGTGTCGCCAGCACGTGGAACGGACGCGGCAGCGGATGATATTGGCCCGCGACCGAAACCCGCCCCTCCTGCATCGCCTGCAGCAGCGCCGACTGCGTGCGCGGGCTCGCGCGGTTGATTTCGTCCGCCATCAGCAATTGGCAGAATACCGGCCCCGGGATGAAGCGGAAGGAGCGCCGCCCGGTATCCGCCTCCTCCAGGACCTCGGCGCCCAGTATGTCCGCCGGCATCAGGTCGGGCGTGCATTGGATGCGCTTGTCGTCGAGGCCGAGCACCACGCCCAGGGTCTCGACCAGCTTGGTCTTCGCGAGGCCGGGAACGCCGATCAGCAGCGTATGGCCGCCGGATAG
Organism: Allostellaceae bacterium; assembly: GCA_035517495.1. Classification (GTDB taxonomy): domain Bacteria; phylum Pseudomonadota; class Alphaproteobacteria; order ATCC43930; family CGMCC-115725; genus DASZHJ01. The sequence goes on from DATIYT010000056.1 coordinate 30,963, forward strand.
CAAGGTGATCAGGGCTTGATCCACCACCTCACGCTGGCCGAAAATGACGCGGCCGACTCTATCCCGGACCAGGCGCAAGCGCTGGCCGAGCGCTTCGACTTCGGCGACGAGTTCGTGGGCCGGGGCAGAGAGGGGCTCTGGGCTTGTCAAGACGTCGGCTCCTTTAAAAACGTAGCCACCGGGGTCAACTAACCTAAGGGACGCATCTTAATACGCGGTCTCAAGGACGGGATTAACGAGATGTCGGAACAGGTGCCGTCGGCCGAGGAGCTGCGTCGGCTCGCAGCCGCAGCGCGGGCGGACCGGGCTTCGAATCGCCCACCGCCGCACGATCTCGGAGACATCGCAATCCACATCGCCCAGGATGGTAGCTGGTTCTATCGCGGGACTCCAATCACACGCATGAGCCTGGTACGCCTTTTTGCGTCCGTGCTGCGGCGCGAGAGCGACGGCAGCTATTGGCTCGTGAGCCCGGCCGAACGCGGCCGGATCACCGTCGAGGACGTGCCATTCCTCGCGGTTGAGCTTATGGTTACCGGCGTTCAAGGCACGCATCAGTCGCTGAGTTTTCGGACCAATCTGGACGAAATTGTGGCCGCCGACGGCACGCACCCGCTGCGTGTCGCGACCGATACTCAAACCGGGACGCCACGACCCTACCTTTTGGTTCGCGACGGGCTGGAGGCCCGGCTCACGCGTCCGGTATTCTACGAACTGGTCGATCTCGCGAGCGAGGAGGACATGGGGGGCATGACCCGATTCGGCGTCTGGAGTAACCAACACTTTTTCCCGCTCGGAGACCTCCGCTGAGCGCCCTCACGGCCGATCTCGTGCGCGAGCGCTTTCGCCACCTGACGGCCGGGCGACGCGGCTACGGTACCGATCGAGATGGCTGGCTGCCGGAACCCGCGATGCGCGGCGACCATTCGCTGACCCCGGGGGCTCAGCCCGATGACGGCCTGCGCATGCCGGCCGCCGTACTGGTTCCGCTGGTCGTGCGCATCGAAGGGTTGACGGTGCTTTTGACCCAACGCACCGAGCACCTCGCCGACCATCCGGGTCAGGTGGCCTTTCCGGGCGGACGGGTCGAGCCTAGTGACCCCGATGCCGCTCATACGGCGCTGCGCGAGGCCGAAGAAGAGGTCGGACTGCCGGCGGATCACGTGAGTGTGATCGGGCGGCTTGACACTTACGTCACCGGCACCGGCTATGAAATCACGCCGGTGGTGGGACTGGTGCGCGCACCTTATCCCATGCGTCTCGATCCGCACGAAGTCGCCGACGTGTTCGAGGTGCCGCTCGCTTTCGTCCTCGACCCCCGCAACCACGAGCGCCGGAGCCGCGAGGTCAAGGGCAGGACCCGCAATTACTACGTCTTGCCGTTTCCCGGTCGGTTCATCTGGGGCGCCACAGCCGGCATGCTGGTGAATCTCGCCGAGGTGCTGAGCTGAACCATGGGACGGGTGTGGCTTACCGTGGTCTTGCCGCTACTGCTCCCAACTATCCTCTACGTGCTTTGGGGATGGACGGCGCGCGGCAAGGCGGGGCGGCCGACGATCGGGCAGTCCTGGCCGTGGCTCGTTATCGCGGGCGTCGTCCTCTGCGGCAGCGTGCTGGTCGCCGCCTGGCTCAGGGCCGGCGGCGGCGGCAACGGAGACTACGTTCCGCCCCACATGCTCGACGGCAAGGTAGTGCCGGGGCGGCTCATCCCGCCCGAAACGCCACCGCGCTGACGCCCATGAAAATGCCGCGCCAACCGACGCGGGAGATGCCGGCGCGCCTCGATCCTCAGCCCTGGATGATCGCGCGCGCGACCCGGCGTGTGCTGCGGGCCCTCGCCCGAGGCGGCGCCGAGGCGCGTTTTGTGGGTGGCGCTGTGCGCGACGCGCTTCTCGGACGCGCAGTCGCCGACGTCGATCTCGCAACCCCGGCGCCGCCTGAGCGGGTGCTGACGCTGCTCGAAGCCGCGGGCGTCAAGGCGGTCCCGACGGGGCTCGCGCACGGTACCGTCACCGCGGTGGTGCCGCCGCGTCATTTCGAGATCACCACCTTGCGGGTCGACGTCGAGCCGCAGGGGCGACGCGCGCGCGTCGCCTTCACCGAGGATTGGCGCGCCGATGCGCTCCGGCGCGACTTTACCATCAATGCGCTCTTCCTCGATCCGGACGGTCTCATCCACGATTATGTGGGCGGTCTCACGGACTTGAGGGCTGGGCGGGTGCGGTTCGTCGGCGACCCCGAAACGCGCATCCGCGAGGACGTGCTGCGTCTGTTGCGCTTCTATCGGTTTCAGGCGCAACTCGGTTGGCATCGTGGCGACCGCGCAGCGCGGGCGGCCTGCCGCGATCTTGCGCCGTTGCTGCCGACCCTGTCGGCGGAACGGGTCTGGAGCGAGCTCAAGAAGTTGCTGACCGCACCCGATCCGCTGCCGACGCTCCGGATGATGCGCCGCGACGGCGTGCTCGAACGCGTGCTGCCGGAGGCCCGCCAATTTGGACGACTTAAGAGCCTGCTAGGGGTCGAACCCGCGCCGGATGCCGTGCTTCGCCTCGGCGCGTTGATCGAGGCGGACGCCGCGGGGGTGGCGGCGTTGGCGCTCCGGCTGCGCCTCGCGAACATCGAGCGCGACCGCTTGGCGGCGCTCGCTGCTGCGCCATGGCCGGTGCGTCTCGTCGACGACCGGCGCCAGCAACGCCGCGCCCTCTTTCACCTGGGTGCGGTTCACTATCGCGACCTCGTGCTGTTGCGCGCGGCGGAACGGGGGGCCTCGGCCAAGCGTCGAGCCCGTGCGCTGCTCGCTTTCGCCGAGAAGACGACGCTGCCGCGGTTCCCGGTACGTGGCGGCGACATCCTGGGGGCCGGGGTCGCCCCGGGCCCGCTCGTCGCGGAATTGCTCCGCGAGCTCTCGGCGTGGTGGGAAGCCCACGACTTCCGTCCCTCGCGCGCCCAGTGCCTCGCGCGGCTGAGCGCCATTCTGGCCGAACGTGCCGGAAACATAGCCTCGTGAGCTTCCGCATCCTGCCGCAGGGCGTGACGCCCGTCGCTCGCACCCTGCTCTGGGGCCGAGGGCTGCGCGCCTTCGCCGACGGGCTGGTGAGCCTGCTGCTGCCCGCCTATCTGACCGCGCTCGGTTTCAATCCGTTCCAGGTTGGAGTAATCGCGACCGCGACCCTCATGGGCTCGGCGGCGCTCACGCTCGTGGTCGGCACGATCGCACACCGCTATAGCCGCCATCACCTCCTGGTGGCGGCGGCGCTGTTGATGATCGGCACCGGCATCGGCTTTCTCATCGAGCAGAATTACTGGCCGCTGTTGGTGATCGCGTTCGTCGGCACGCTCAATCCCTCCGCCGGCGACGTGAGTGTCTTCCTGCCGCTGGAGCAAGCACTCCTCGCCGAGGTGGTGGAGGACCGCCATCGCACCTCGGTATTCGCGGCCTACAGCCTAGTGGGCTCGCTGGTGGCGGCCCTCGGCTCGCTTGCCGCCGGGTTTCCCGACCTGCTGCGCGCGCTCGTGCCGATGAGCCTCACCATGGCGCTCCAGACCATGTTCGCTCTCTATACCTTGCTCGGCCTTGCGACGTACTACCTCTATCGAAGGATGCCGGCGCCGCCCGAGCGCACGCATGCCGAGCGCCAGCAGCCGCTCGGTCCATCGAAGGGTATCGTGCTGACCTTGGCCGGGCTCTTCAGCATCGACGCCTTCGGTGGCGGATTCTTCGTGCAATCGCTGCTGGCGCTCTGGTTCTTCAAGCGCTTCGGCCTCTCGCTCTCGGCCGCGGCGAGCATCTTCTTCTGGACCGGCGTCCTCTCCTCGCTCTCCTACATCGCGGCGGCGCGACTCTCCAAGCGGATCGGCCTCATCAACACCATGGTGTTCACGCACCTGCCGTCCAATCTCTGCCTGGTGCTGATGCCGTTCGCGCCCTCGCTCTGGATCGCGGTCGCGCTCTTGTTCGCGCGCTTCGCGCTCTCGCAGATGGACGTGCCGGCGCGCGGCTCCTATGTGATGGCGGTGGTGACGCCGCCCGAACGCGCCGCCGCCGCGAGCGTCACCGCCGTGCCGCGGAGCCTCGCCGCAGCGATCAGCCCCTCGATCGCGGGCTATCTCCTCGGGCTCAGCAGCTTCGGCTGGCCGCTCATCATCGGTGGCGCGCTCAAGAGCCTCTACGATGTGCTGCTGCTGATGATGTTCCGACAGGTGCATCCGCCGGAGGAGCGGCCGGCCGAGTGACGAGAGCAAATTGATTTGTTCTTAAATCAAGGCCAGGCCACGTCCGGCGGGAGCGACATCAGTATCGCCTCCACATTGCCGCCGGTCTTGAGGCCGAAGAGCGTGCCGCGGTCGTAGAGCAGGTTGAACTCGACATAGCGGCCGCGCTTGACCCTGAGCGCCTGGCGCTCGGCCTCGGTCCAGGGCTCGCGCAAATGCCGGCGCGCGAGCATCGGATAGATCGCGACAAAGGCTTCGCCGACAGCGCGGGTGAAGGCAAAGTCGCGATCGAAATCGCCGGTGTCGAGGTAATCGTAGAAGATGCCGCCGACACCACGCGGCTCGTTGCGGTGCTTCAGGTAGAAATACTCGTCGCACCATTGTTTGAAGCGGGGGTAATAGCCGGCATCGTGCGCGTCGCAGGCGGCCTTGAGAGCGGCGTGAAAGTCGCGCGTGTCGGACTCGATCGGGAACAACGGCGTCAGGTCGGCGCCGCCGCCGAACCACTCTTTCGCCGTCGTGACGTGGCGCGTGTTCATGTGCGCGGCCGGTATGTGCGGCGAGCGCGGATGAATCACCACGGAAATGCCGCTCGCCCAGAAGCGCGGGTCCGTTTCGGCACCCGGAATTTGTGCCCGGAACTCCGGCGTGAATTCGCCGTGCACGGTCGAGACATTGACGCCCGCCTTCTCGAACACTTGCCCGCGCAGCAGCCCGATCACGCCGCCGCCGCCGCCCTCGCGCGACCAGGGAATACGCTCGAAGCGATGCGGAGCGGAGCCGCCACTCGCGTATTCGTCCTCAATCGCCTCCAGCGCCGCCACCAGCTTGTCCCGGAGCGATTCGAACCAGCGTGCGGCGCGTGCCTTCTGTTCCTCGGTGCTCATGGTGATCCCTCGCCCGGAAAACCACGGGTTTGACGCAGCGCCTCGCCCAGGACCATCGCGCCGGCGAGCGCCACATTGAGCGAGCGCAGGCCAGGCCGCATCGGGATCAGCAGCCGCGCGTCGGCGCGCGCATGCACCTGCTCCGGCACGCCCGCGGATTCCCGGCCAAGCAGCAAAACATCATCGGGGCGGAACATGAAGCGATGGTACGGCAAGGTTCCTCGGGTCGTCAGCAAGACCAGCCGGCTTGCATGCGGCAGGGCGGCCAGGAAATCGCGCCAAGAGCGGTGCCGCCGCCAATCCAGCACTTCGATATAGTCCATGCCCGCGCGCTTCAACCGCCGGTCGCTCATCAGGAAACCCGCGGGCTCGATCACGTCGAGCGCCAGGTCGAGGCAGGCCGCGAGCCGCATCAGCGCGCCGGTGTTCTGGGGAATGTCGGGCTCGAACAGTGCCAGCCGCATCGAGCAGCGCCTCCGGCGAAAACCTAAGCGAGACGTGGGCTCGAGCGCTTTGCAAGCCCGCGTCCGATCGACTATACCCTTGGCGCCAACGCAACCGCGGAGATTCTGCGGCAGGATGTCGCATAAGGGGCTCGGCGGCGGGACTATAGGGTGCGGCCCGACTTTTCATGCGCTCGGCGATCGGGGGGTCGGGCGGCCAGCGACGGGGTGAATCGAGATGGCGGAGAGCGCGCAAGCCGGTTCTATGGGTGCGCATGGCGCCGGGACGCGCCGGGATTTCCTGGTGTTGGCGGCGAGTGCTATGGGCGCGGTCGGCGCGGCGGCGGTCGCCTGGCCGCTGATCAACAGCATGAGCCCCGCGCGCGACACTTTGGCGGCCGGCGCGCCGGTCGACATCGACATCTCGCATTTGGACGAGGGGCAGCAGATCGTGGTGCTGTGGCGCAGCCGGCCGATCTTCATCATGCACCGCTCGGCCGCGGAGCTGAAGCCGCTCCAGGATCCGCAGCACGATCGCGTATTGCGCGATCCGAATTCGGAGCAGTTCCAGCAGCCCGACTACGCCAAGAACTGGCATCGATCGGTGAAGCCGGAGCTGCTGGTGCTGGTGGGCATCTGCACGCATCTGGGCTGCATCCCGATCTTCACGCCGGACCCCGGCGGCAATCTGGGCGCCGACTGGCCGGGCGGGTATTTCTGCCCCTGCCACGGCTCCAAATACGACCTCGCGGGGCGCGTGTTCCAAGGCGTTCCGGCGCCGTTCAACCTGCCGGTCCCGCCGTACAATTTTGTCGGGGATACCATGATCAGGATCGGCGAGAACCCGCCCGGGTCCAATTACGACCTGAGCTCCATCGAGCAGCTCTAGGGGGACGCCGTCCATGGCCAACTCCACCAAGCAAAATCCTCTGGTGCGGTGGATCGACTACCGCCTGCCGATCTTCAGCTTCATGGCGCATGAGCTGAACGAATATCCGACGCCGCGCAATCTCAGCTATTGGTGGAATTTCGGTTCGCTCGCCGGGATCATGCTGGTGATCATGATCACCACCGGCATCTTCCTCGCAATGCAGTACACGCCGCATGTGTCGATGGCTTTCGATTCGGTCGAGCGCATCATGCGCGACGTGAACTACGGCTGGCTCGTGCGCTACATCCACATGAACGGCGCGTCGTTCTTCTTCATCGTGACTTACATCCACATTTTTCGCGGAATTTATTACGGCTCCTACAAGAGCCCGCGCGAGCTGCTGTGGATGCTGGGAGTGGTGATACTGCTGCTGATGATGGCGACGGCCTTCATGGGCTATGTGCTGCCCTGGGGGCAGATGAGCTATTGGGGTGCGACCGTCATCACCAACCTGTTCTCGGCGATCCCGATCGTCGGCAACGACATCGTGACTTGGCTCTGGGGTGGGTTCGCGGTCGGCAATCCCACGCTCAATCGCTTCTACTCGCTGCACTACCTTTTGCCGTTCCTGATCGTGGGCGTCGTGATGCTGCACTTGATCGCGTTGCATCAGCATGGCTCCAATAATCCGCTCGGCATCGACCGCAAGGGACCGCAGGACAGCATCCCCTTCCATCCCTACTACACGATCAAGGACATGTTCGGCTTGGCCGTGTTCCTGATCTTCTACGCGGCGATGGTGTTCTTCTGGCCGAACGCACTCGGCGATTCCCAAAACTATATCGAGGCGAATCCGCTGCAGACGCCGCCGGAAATCGTGCCCGAATGGTACTTCCTTCCGTTCTACGCGATCCTGCGCTCGGTACCGGACATCCTGTTCATCCCGGCGAAACTCGCGGGCGTGCTTGCGATGTTCGGCTCGATCGGCCTGCTGTTCATCCTGCCCTGGCTCGATACGTCGCGGGTGCGCAGCGCGCGTTTTCGCCCGATCTACAAGTGGTTCTTCTGGGTGCTGGTGCTCGACGCACTCGCGCTCGGCGTCGTCGGCGCGCATCGTCCGGAAGGTTGGTGGATTGTGATCGGCCGCGCTGCGACGCTTTATTACTACTTTCACTTCGTGATCCTGCTGCCGCTGCTCGGGAAGTTCGAGCGCCCCTTGCCGTTGCCCGTCAGCATCAGCGCGGCGGTGCTCGCCTCCCATCGCCGACCGGGCACCGTCGCATCGGAGAAGGCATGATGCGCAGAACTCTGATCGCCGGTGGGCTTATAGCGGCGCTCGTCGTCGCCGCAGCGATGCCGAGCCGCGCGCAGGAGGAAGAAACCCCAACGCCACCCAAGCAATATTGGAGTTTCGACGGCCCGTTCGGCACCTTCGACCGCGCGTCGGCGCAGCGGGGATTCCAGATCTTCGCCGAAGTCTGCTCGCAGTGCCATTCCATGAACCTGGTGCACTACGGCGACCTCGAGCGGTTGGGCTTCAGCCCCGAACAGGTCAAGGCGATCGCCGCCAAGCCGTTTGTGAACGGCAAGAAGGTGGCCGATATCGACGACGAGGGGAACCCGATCGAGCGCGATGCCCGGCCATCGGACGCATTCGTCGCACCCTTCGCAAATCCGAAACAAGCGCTCGCCACCTTGCACGCAATTCCGCCCGATCTCTCTGTCATTGTGAAGGCGCGCGCGGGCGGCCTCAATCCCTTGTTCGGCGTGAGCGGGCCCGACTACGTCTACGCGCTCTTGATCGAGGGGTATGCGAACCCGCCGGCGGATTTCAAGCCGGCTTCACCTACCTCGAACTACGACAAGTACTTTCCCGGCCATCAAATTTCGATGCCGCCGCCGCTGTCCGAGGATCGCGTAACCTACGCCGACGGGACCAAGGCGACCGAGGAACAGGAAGGTCGCGACATCGTGACTTTCCTCGCCTGGGCCGCCGAACCCACCCTCGAGGAGCGGCACCGCACGGGCATCGCTGCGATGCTGTTCCTGGTCTCGCTCACCGGCGTTCTTTATGCCGGCAAGCGGCGCATCTGGTCCGACGTGCATCGCGATGAGCACGATAAAGAGGATTGAAGACCCCTCTCATCCCATACGTCTCCTGCGTTTGGATGAGGGTGTGATTTATATCGGGGAGCAATAAGTTTTCGCTCCGATACCGCTCAGGCGGCGGTTCTCGATAGTCGTTCCATCAGGTATTCCAGGTTCTCGGCACCGACATCCTCGAACTGCGTGAGGATGCGCTCGATCATGCGGCGGCGATGGCGTTCTTGGTCGCCCTCGCCGCCGTCGAAGGGCGTGTCGCGCGCCACGTCGAGAGCGACCCGGAAGGCGCCATAGAGCGCCTTGGGCAGTCCGCTGTGGTCGTACAGCGATTTGAATCCGAGCTTGCCGCGGTCGTGGATCAGGAGCCGGGCATTATGCAGGGGAATCCGCGCCAGCAAAGAGAAGGCCGATTCAACGAATAAAAGATCGCCGAGGCAAAGCGCGCGCAAGATGATCGAAGGCGTGAGCCGGCGGGAAGCGGCGAGATGTTCGACCAGCTCCGCCGCCGCGCTGTCGCGCGAGAACGGCGAAAGCAGATCGACGGTGGCGCGTTCGCGTATCTGTAGCACCAGATCGCCCGCGATGCGCTCCGGCAGATCGTTCCGCTCCAGCAGCACGCCGAGCAGTTGCTCCGACGCCGCGGACACCAGTCGTTCCAGTATCGCGATCGGCAGTCGGGGCCGTCGCGCCATCGATGCATCAATATCGGGATCGCCACCGTGGCGCTGCATCACCGTCTCGAAGGTGACCTCGTTTAAGTCGGCGCCATCGTTCTTGATCAATGCGACGATGGCGGCGCGATCGTCGGTCGCCACCAACGCACGAGACAGCCGTTCGCTAATCTTCGCCCGGCGCGCGATCGCCGTGAGCCGGGGCGTGTCGGCGCCATCCACGACACGGATCAGATCTTCGTCGTCGAGCACCGTCGCGTGCTGCAGGATCGGCAGCGCGACCGCCTGCGCGTCGCGCGCCAACGCGAGCGCCACGTCGCGCGGCAGGTGACGGCTTTCTTTGAGGTGCTCGGCGACCGCTTGGCGCACGCGTTCGATCGCATCGTGCGCCATCGCCCGCACGATCGCCTCGGCGATGCGGCACTCTCCGATTGTAAGCGAGTCGCGATCCAGCTGATGCGCCACCTTGGCAGCCGTCTCGACCCGCATCTCCGCCGAGGGATCGGCGAGCAGTCGCTGGACGTCTTCCTGGGCAAGGGTCCGGGTCATCGCTCTCCGATTTGCGAGCCACGAGCAGGGGTTCCCGCGCTCCCATGATCGGCGGGTCAAGGCTAACGACCGGTTAATCCGGTCATGCGGCGCGGCGAAAGGCGGCCTCCACGCGCGACAAATGGGCGTCGAGGTCGATATCGATGCTCGCGGCCACGTCGAGCCTTCGATCCTCGAATACATGGACTTTGCCTCGGTGCCGGCGGCGCCAGCTCATGATCCCGGCGTCGCGGGCGATCAGGAGCTCCGCCATTTCCGGACGAAACAAAATGAACATCGCGGTGATCCAACGGCTGACCAGCGGCGCCGGCCCCGGCACATCGACGCGGAAGCGATCGAGCATGCGGACCGCATCCGCGGCTGCGTACCAGGTTTCTCCGGTCACCCACCGGTTGGTGGTAAAGAGGCGAATGGGCCGTCCATGCGAGTCCATGGCGATCGCGACCAGGTGGCTCGGTTTGTCATTGTCCTCGCCTTGATTGGGTTGCGCCGCCGGCGGCAGAACCGGGGTCGCGGGCTGCGCGGGGGCGTCGGCGATCGCCAATTCCGGCAGCACCAAGGGACGAACTCCCGGCGGCATGCCGCGAGGCCGCAGGAAGGTGTGGAAATGGCCGTGCTCGACCGCGGCGCGTTCCCCGGGCGGATGCGCATGGTAATAGAACTGCGCATGGCTCACGGGATCGTAGACGTCGGTCTCCGGATAGTGGCGCCACTCGAAAAATCCGTCCGCATCCTTGAGCGCCTCGCTCACCACGCTGGAGCCGCACTGCGCGAGCGCATCCATTGAGGCGCGCGCCATTCGCCCGGCATTTGCCATCTGCTCCAGAACGGGACGCGGCAGCCGGTTTAAGTCAGTCATGCCCTGCGGCGTGTTCTCCGGCCAGGCCGACGGGCCGGTACTCAGCCATGCGCAACCGAGGTAAGTGTCCAGGCGACGGTTTCGGCCATGACCTTGTGCAGCGCGCTGTCGAAAGCTTCGACGATCGGAATGATTGCGTCTTGCGATGCATCCGCCGATGCCTGCACTTGGTGCTGACCGATAATGCGACGGTCGTCGACCCGGATAAGCCTCAGTCCCAACCGTACCTGCACGGTCGGCACGGCTCCGTTGCCATAAACGGCGGTGAAGTCGCGCAGCTCCGGCATGAGCACGTAGTCGGCGCGCAGAGTGGCGGTGTCGCGCCCGATCGCGCCGATCTTGCCGGTGTTCTCGAACGACTCGACCAGCAGCGACTGCACCAGCAGCGGCGCCCGGTCGGTCCAAGCGGCATCCGCGAAGTAATCGACCGAGACCTCGCCTTTCATCAAAGCGATGCGCTCGGTATCGATGGCGCCCGGGGCGACCGGCACGTCGACCAGCACCTGCGCGCGCACATCCGGCAGGCCGGGCGGAAATTCGCGCACCGGCGTCAGCGTATAGAGCTTGGGAGGAGGCTTCCCTTGCAACAGGGTGCTGCAACCGGCGAGCAGCGCCGGCAGAGCGAGAAGCAGCGAGCGGCGGGTCGGTGCGCTCATCGGGGATGGTACCCTTCGCGTCGGTCGCCCCAGATGAAGCGCGAAGGATCGCGTTCGATCTGCTCAGCAACCCGAGTGAGCCCCTGCACCAGCGAACGCGCGTCCAGGATGAGCCGATGCAGATCGGTAAGGCCGCCTTGGGTAAAGTCCCGAATGCCCGGCCGGTTCTCCTGCAGCAGTTGGTCGAGGTGCTGTGCGGTCACGTCGAACTGTTTTACCGTAGCGGAAACATCGGGCTCAAGATTTTCGAAGGTCGCGATCGCGTGACGGGCGTCGTGAAGCGCATCGTCCGCGTTATGCAACGTCGTACTCGCGTCCGCGAAGGTCGTATGGGCGGCGTCGATCAGTCCGTCGAGCTTCTGCGCGTCTTTGTTCAAGGTCGCCGTCAATTGCTCCGTGTTTTGCAATATCGAGGCAATTGCCGCGCGGTTTTTGTCGTCCAGCACGGCGGACACGCGGTTGACTGCGTTTTCAAGCTCCGCGACCAACTCAGGCGCACTGTTTTTCAGGGATTCGAGCGTGGAAGGTTTGGACGGAATGCGCGGGTAGCGCTCACCCTCATTGGCGGCCAGTGCCGGCGAATCGCGGCCACCGCTGCTGATCTCTACATACGCCACCCCCGTCAGAAAACTTTCCGAGTCGAGTTCCGCCACCGAATCCTGTTTGATCGAGAGCGAGTATGCATGGTCGACTGCAACGGTCACTCGAACGTCGCCGGTTTCGGGTATGAGGCGAATCTCGTCCACTTTCCCGATGGGAACGCCGCTCATGCGGACTTTGGCGTCCTTGTCGAGCCCGAAGGCCGATCCCGAGAAGTAGATGTCGTAGTAGTCGGGCGCGCGCTGTGCGAACTGTTGGCCAGCGAGCCACAGGACTGAAGCGAAGGCCGCCGCGATGATGACCAGTACGAAGGTGCCGACTACGACGTAGTTGGCCCGCGTCTCCATCCCCTCAAACCTCCCCCCCGACGCCCTGAGATACCAGCGCCGCGCGCCCGCGCGGTCCATGGAAATAGGAATGTATCCACGGATGCTGGTCCTGCAGCAGCTCGGATATTGTGCCGATTTTAATGTGCTTGTCGACCAAAACGGCGATCCGGTCGCAGATCGTAATGAGCGTATCGAGGTCGTGCGTCACCAGGAACACCGTCAGCCCCAGGCTTTTCTGGAGGTCGCGGATCAGCGCATCGAACGAGGCCGCGGCAATCGGATCGAGGCCGGCGGTGGGCTCGTCGAGGAAGAGCAGCTCGGGATCGAGGGCGAGGGAGCGCGCGAGCGCCGCGCGCTTGCGCATGCCGCCCGAGAGCTCCGCCGGATATTTGGCGCCGGTATCGGGAGGAAGGCCCACCAGGGCGATCTTCATGGCGGCGATCTCTTCCATCAGGTGCGGCGGGAGATGCAAATGCTCCTTGAGCGGCACTTCGATGTTCTGAGCGACCGTCAGCGAGCTGAAAAGCGCGCCATCCTGGAATAGCACGCCCCAGCGCGACTCGACTTGCCGCCTTTGTTCCTCGTTCAGCTCGGCGAGATTCTGGCCGAAAACCTCGATGGTGCCTCTCGCCGCCGGCAACAGCCCGACGATGACCCGCAACAGCACGGATTTGCCGGTGCCGGAGCCGCCGACCACGCCCAGCACCTCGCCGCGCATGACGTCGAGGTCGAGATTGCGGTGGATCGAGCGACCGCCCAGCCTCGTCTTGAGGTCGCGCACGCGGATGATCGGGTTTCCTGCCCCGTTGGAGCGGCCCGTTTGCTCAGACATGGAGATAGGAAAACAAGATGGAGAATCCGGCGTCGAGCACGATCACCAGGAAGATCGACTCGACGACTGAAACGGTGGTGAGGCGGCCGACGCTCTCGGCGCTCTGCGAGACTTTGAAACCTTGATAGCAACCGATAACCGCGATCACCACCGCAAAGAACGGCGCCTTCAACGGACCGAGCCAAAAGGTCCAGCCGAACAAGGCGTCTTCGAACTGATGCACGAAGATCGGGAAGGTAATGCCGAGCGCGAGCCACGACATCAGGAAGCCTCCGACGAGGCCCATGAAATTCGCGTAGAAGCCGAGCAGGGGCAACACGATGAACAGCGCGAAGAGACGCGGCAAAACCAGGATTTCGACGGGATCGAGGCCCAAGGTGCGCATGGCGTCGATTTCCTCGTTCACCTTCATGGCGCCGATTTCCGCGGTGAACGCGCTGCCCGAGCGGCCGGCAACGATGATCGCGGTGAGGAGTATCCCAAGCTCGCGCAGCACGCCGACCGACAATAGGTTGACCGTGTAGATTTCGGCTCCAAACCGGTGTAGCTGGTCCGCCCCCTGATAGGCGAGCACGACGCCGATCAGGAACGAGATGAGCCCGACGATCGGCAGCGCCGTCACCCCCGTGCGGTCCATGTGGTCGATCAGCGAGGTGATCCGAAGGCGAGCGGGACGCCGCAACGTCCGCACCACGACGACCGTGACGAGGCCAAGGAAGCCCACGAGTTCGCGCGCTTGCAAAAGAATCCAGAAGGTCGCCTGGCCGACGCGCCGGGCGAATTCGCGCGCCCCATGACTTTGCCGCCGGCGCCGCTTCGGAGCGGCGGGCGCGCCGCCGCTGGTCTGCTCGACCTTGCGGAACAGCGGCTCGATCTCCGGTCGCAGATGCTCGAGCGTTACGTCGATACCCCGCCCGGCAAGCTCGCGCTCGGTCCGGAGCAGCAGCCATGCACCCGCGGAATCGAGGCTTTCCACTTCGGCAAGGTCGATGCGCACCTGCCGGGCTGCGCCGGGATCGAGCGCTTCCAATTGGGGGTCGAGGCTGGCGGCGCTGCTGATGCGCCAAGCGCCCCCAGCGCGCAGCACAAAGGCGCCGTCGCGCATGCCGCCCTCGATCCAGGCATCCCGTTCCATTACATCCACTTTACAAAAGCGGCGGACTCCAGGCCATGGCCGAAATCACCGGGCTTCCCCTCCGGCCGCGGTTCGCCAGTGTGGCGGATTTGAAGTTCCTCCGAACCTGGCCGCACGCTCGGGGAGGAGCTTCAAATCCAAAGCCACACCAGGCTCGTAAATTTGCTAGTGTCCCGATTGTTTCGAAGTTCGCATAGGAGCGTGCCGATTGGGCGTGTGAACTTCGGAATCGGGATACTAGAGTGCGCGTTGACACCACCAAGATCGAGGATGGACACGCCCCATGGACCTTAAGCGACACATCCGCGAAGTTCCGGATTTCCCCAAGCCCGGCATCCTTTTCTATGACATCTCAACCTTGCTCGCTCATGCGGAGGCCTGGCGCGAAACGGTGCGGCGCCTGGTCGCAGGGGTCGAGCCGTATCGGCCGGAGTTGTTGGTGGGGATCGAGTCGCGGGGATTCCTGGTGGCCGCCCCCCTCGCCTATGCGCTCGGTTGCGGCTTCGCCATGATCCGCAAGCGCGGCAAGCTTCCGGGCACCACCATCCCGCTGACCTACGATCTCGAATACGGCACCGACACGATCGAAATTCAGCAGGGCGCTGTAGCGCCGGGACAGCGAGTGGTGGTCCTCGACGATCTGCTCGCAACCGGGGGCACGATGAACGCCGCGATAAGCCTGGTACGCAAGGTCGGCGGCATCTGCAGCGGCACCGCCTGCATCATCGAGCTGAGCTTCCTCGGCGGGCGCCAGCGGCTCGATACCCCCGTGCATTCGATCCTGGCGTACGATCATTAGACGGTTGCGCATCACTTGGATGGAAGCCCCAGTCGGGATATTCCCGTCCCATCCATTGTTCTGTTAGCTCAGCCGCTCGTCCCGCGTCAGCAAGCGACCGGCGAGCACGGCCGCGAGCGTCACCACCGTCACCAGGATAGTCGCGAGCGCGTTCATTTGCGGGCTGACGCCCAGGCGCACGCTGGAAAAAATCTCCATCGGCAGAGTGGTCGAGTCCGGACCCGAGACGAAGCTCGTCATCACGAGATCGTCGAGCGACAGGGTGAAGGCCAAGAGCCACCCCGCAAGCAGCGCCGGCGCGATCAGCGGGAGCGTGATCACGGCGAACACTTTCCACGGCCGCGCGCCGAGGTCGAGTGCCGCTTCCTCGACGGAGCGATCGAAGGCATTGAGGCGCGCCTGCACCACCACCGTCACATAGGCAAGTCCGAGCGTCACGTGCGCCACGACGATGGTGAGGACGCCGCGTCCCTGCGGCCAGCCGATCGCGCCCTCCATTCCCACGAACAGGAGCAGCAGCGAGAGCCCCATCAGCACCTCCGGCAGCACCAGCGGGATAGTGAGGAGAGCCGAGAACAGCGTGCGCGCGCGAAAGCGCCGGTAGCGGTCCAGCGCGAACCCCGCGAGCGTCCCGAGCAGCAGCGAGCCGGTTGCGGCGATGAGCGCGATGCGGAGGCTCATCCAGGCGGCGTTCTGGATCGCCTCGTTGTGCAGCAACTCCAGATACCAGTGCGTCGAAAATCCCGCCCAGACCGTGACCAGCCGCGAGGCGTTGAAGGAATAGACGATCAGCGACACGATCGGGCCATAGAGAAATACATAGCCAAGCCCGAGCATCGCCGGGAGAAAGAACGGGCGGCGGCCGATCATGTCTCGGCCTCCACGTAACGGCGCATCAGCGCCAGCGGTCCGACCAGCAGCACGAGCATCGCGACCGCGAGTGCCGAAGCGACCGGCCAATCGCGATTCTCGAAGAATTCGTCCCAAAGCACCTTGCCGATCATCAAGGTGTCGGGCCCGCCGAGCAGCTCGGGGATCACGAATTCACCGACCGCGGGGATGAACACCAGCAGCGCGCCGGCCGCGATGCCCGGCCGTGACAGCGGCAAGGTCACGCGCAGGAACGCACGCCAGGGCCTGCATCCAAGATCGGCCGCCGCTTCAAGCAACGCCGGATCGAGCTTTTCAAGAGTGGCGTAGAGCGGCAGGATCATGAACGGCAGATAGCCGTAGACGAGCCCCACATAGACCGCGAAGGAGTTGTTGAGCAGCGGCAGAGGCTCGTGAATGAGCCCGAGCCAGGTGAGCGCGTTGTTGATGACGCCGTTGTCCTTGAGGAGACCGATCCAGGCGTAGACGCGCAGGAGGAAGCTCGTCCAAAACGGCAGCACCACCAGCATCAGCAGCGCGGACCGCCAGGCCTTGGGCGCACGCGCCACCGCATAGGCCATGGGATAGCCCAGCAGCAGGCAGAAGACCGTGGTGCCGAGCGCGTAGACGATCGAAGAGAGGTAGGCGCGCCAATAAAGCTCGTCCGAGAGCAGCAGCGCGTAATTCTCAAGCGCGGCCGCGAGCCGCGGCAGCCCCTCGGTCCAGCGCAGCAGCGCCGTGTAAGGCGGCACGCCGATGGCGCTCTCGGCGAGGCTGATCTTGAGCAGGATCGCCAGCGGCAGCAGCACGAAAAGCAGCAGCCAAAGATAGGGCAGCGCGATCACGAGCCGCGCACCCCACCGGCTCGATCCCGGTGCCGCGCTCATGAGGTCAGCAGCATGCCGGCATCGGCCGGCCACCGCAGCGACACCGTCGATCCGACCTGGATCGCCGAGCCGCCGCGCGCGCGATTGGGGAGCGTCACCCGCACCAACTTTCCGCCGTCAAGCGCCACATGAAAGGTCGAGGCCTCGCCGCGATAGGCGATCTCGCGCACGATCCCCACGAACCGATTCTGTCCGTTCGTGTCGCCCGGCGCGGCAAGCTCGATCTTCTCCGGCCGCACCGCGATCGCAACCTCGGTGCCCGGCGCGAGCGCAGCGCCCCTGACAACGATAGCGGTGCCGAAGCTCGCGCATGAGACGCCGATCATGCCGCCTTCGCATGCGGCCACGCGGCCCTCGAATAGATTGACCGCGCCGATGAAGTCCGCGACGAACCGGCCATTGGGGCTTTCGTAGACGTCGCCGGGAGAGCCCACTTGCACCACCCGTCCCCGCGACATCACGGCCATGCGCGACGCCATGGTCATCGCCTCCTCCTGGTCATGCGTCACCATGAGGAAAGTAATCCCGACACGGTGCTGGATTTGCACCAGCTCGAGCCGCGTCTCCTCGCGCAGCTTGCGGTCAAGCGCCGCCAGCGGCTCGTCCAGGAGCAAGAGCTTCGGCTGATTGGCAAGCGCTCGGGCGAGCGCCACGCGCTGCCGCTCGCCACCTGATAACTGATGCGGCCGCCGCCCGCCAAACCCTCGGAGTTGCACCAGTTCCAGCATTTCAGCCACGCGCGTTGCGATCTCGGCGCGGGCTAGCCCCGCCTGCCGCAATCCGAATGCCACGTTTTCCGCGACGCTCATGTGCGGAAACAGCGCATAGGACTGAAACATCATGTTGGTGGGACGCCGATAGGGCGGCACCGCCGCCACATCCACGCCCTCGATCAGGATTCGGCCGTGATCCGGACGCTCGAAACCCGCGAGCATGCGCAGCAACGTGGTCTTGCCGCAGCCGGACGGCCCGAGCAGCGCAAAGAATTGGCCACGCTCGATCTCCAGCGACACGTCATCGACGGCGAGGGTCGCGCCGAAACGCTTCACCAGGGATTTGAGGCTAAGGAACGGCTGGGCACCGTCCCCTTTCGCTTCCCCCATCGCAGCCGTCAGCGCGTCCTCAAGTGCCGGTCTTGACCCGGGTCCAGAGCCGCGTGCGCTCGCGCGCGTATTGCGGCGTGACCGGCGTGTCAAAGAACAGGCGCTGCTTCACGGCCTCAGAAGGGTAGATGTTCGGATTGTCGCGAATAGCGGGGTCCACCAGCGGCGTCGCCTTGACGTTGGGATTGGCGTAAGCGACGGCGTTCGAGATATCGGCGGCGATCTCGGGCCTGAGGATGAAGTTGATCCATTTAAGCGCGTTCTCGGGATGCGGCGCATCGGCGGGGATCGCCATCTGGTCGATCCACAGCATCGCGCCTTCCTTCGGGATCGTGTAGGCGATATTGACGCCGTTCTTGGCGTCCTCGGCGCGCTGCTGTGCCTGGAACACGTCGCCCGAATATCCGAACGCCACGCAGAGATCGCTATTGGCGAGATCGTTGATGTACTGCGAAGAGTGGAATTTCTTGATGTAGGGTCGAATCTTCTTCACCACCTCATAGGCGCGCTCGAGGTCTTTCTCGTCGCGGCTGAGGGGCGGACGGCCGAGATAGGCGAGCGCGGCCGGGAATACCTCGTCGGGAGTGTCGAGCAGCGAAATACCGCACGCCGCGAGCTTTTTCGCATTCTCGGGATCGAACAGCAGCTTCAGGCTGTCGACCGGCGCATTCGCTCCGAGCGCCGCCTTCACCTTGTCGGCGTTGTAGCCGATCCCCGTCGTGCCCCACATATAGGGGACGCCATAGGTGTTGCCGGGATCGGCGACCGCGGCACTCGCGAGAATCTTGGGATCAAGATTGCCGTAGTTGGCGAGCTTCGACTTGTCGAGTTTCAAGAATATGTGCGCTTGCGCCATGCGCGCGAGATACGGGATCGAAGACGGCACCACCACGTCATAGCCGGAATGCCCGGCGCTCAGCTTCGCCTCAAGGGTTTCATTCTGGTCGTAGACGTCGTAGTGGACGGTGATGCCGGTCTCCTTCTCGAACTTTTGCACCGTATCTTTGCCGATGTAGTCGGACCAATTGTAGACGTTGAGCACCGGCTCCTCGGCCCGCCCCGTCCCCGCCATCGCCAGCAACAGCGCGCCGGCCATCAGCATCTTCTTGCGCATCCGCATCTCCCCTGCCCGAGGCACGACGACCGGCCCCGAGGAATTCATGCGGCGCGCGCCGATCCCTTGTCAATCTCGGGGATGCGTGTTCACCGTTTGCGCGCCAGCATCACCCCATCGCCCATGCTGACCAGCACCGCATCGACGCGGGCGTCATCGCGAATCTTGAGATTGAGCGTCTTCAAGGCGGCGGTCTCGGCGTCGTTGCTCTTGGGATCGGCGACCGCTCCGCTCCACAAGACATTGTCGATAGCGACGAGGCCGCCCTGGCGCAGCAGCACCAGCGTGCGCTCGTAATAGGCGTCGTAGCTGGGCTTGTCGGCGTCGATGAAGGCGAAGTCGAATCGCCCGGCCTGTCCCTCCCGCACCAGCGCGTCGAGCGTCTCCATCGCGGGGCGCAAGTGCAGCTCGATCCGGTCGGCGACCCCGGCCTCGCGCCAATAGCGCTGCGCGATCCGTGTCCATTCTTCGCTCACGTCGCAGGCGATCAGCTTGCCATCCGCCGGCAGCACCGACGCGACGGCAAGCGCGCTATAGCCCGTGAAGGTGCCGATCTCGAGCGTGCGCCGCGCGCCCAGCAAACGCACCAGCAGCGCCAGGAACGCGCCCTGATCCGGGCCGATCTGCATCACGCCGAGCGGCAGTTTGCGGGTTTCCTCGCGCAGCCGCCGCTGCAACGGCGTCTCCTTGGCGAGGGTTTCCGTCAGATAGGTCTCGATGGCGTCGGTGACGATCGAGCGAAATCCCATGTGCATCCTCTCCGGACAGGCAATGGCCCGCGCGAAGTCATGCTAGTGGCTTGGAGCGGCGCCGGAAAGGCCGCTTAAAAATTGAAATTGCTCCGAATTTCCCGTGCAAATGGCGAGCTGAGCGGGAGCCCCGCACCCCCGGTAACACGCAGTCGTGAACATTTTTGCGGCGGCGCACGCAGGACGATCTCAACCATTCGTGCTATGAGCCTCGCCGATGAGGAGGCGAGCCCATATCGCCTCTGCAATAACAGGGAGGGGTTCCATGCGTATTGCTTCCACGCTGATCGTCGCGGCTTTTGCCGTGGGTCTGATGGGCTGCATGCAGCAGGCTGCATCCAGTTCAATCACCTACAAGGCGCATCTGACGGCGCAAGCCGAGGTGCCGCCGACCACCAGCACCGCCACCGGCGATGGTACGTTTACGCTCGACCCGGCGACCAAGATGCTCACCTGGGACGTGACCTTCACTGGACTCTCGGGTGCGGCGGCCGCGGGGCACATCCACGGTCCCGCCGCGCCGGGCTCCAATGCCGGCGTCGTCGTTCCCTTTACGAACGTTCCCGCCGCAGCCGCCGGCGAAATCAAGGGCAGCGCCACGCTCACCGATGCGCAGATCGCCGACCTTCAAGCCGGCAAGTGGTACACCAACATCCACACCGCCGCGAACAAGGGCGGGGAAATCCGCGGCCAGATCATACCCTGATCGGCCGGAACATCGATTGCGGAGAGCCGCCCCCCGGGCGGCTCTTTTTTTTGCCAATTCAGGCGGGACGCAGTCCGCCTTCAGGTCTCGCTTTCCACGGTGTCGTGGAAGCGCCGGTAGTCCACGACGCGCTGCCCGTCATCCAAACGGTCGAGAATATCGACGAACTTGCGGCCCCATAGGATTTCGTCGGCGCGGTAGCTGTGCCGGGCGATCACGGGCTGCGACAGCGTCTCGTCGGTCCCCGTGAGCGTGACCACGATGGCAGCGTCCTGGGACGCAAGAAAATCGGGATCGATCCCGTGCAGCGGACTCCGCTGGTCGATCGGATGCATCACCGTCCAGCTAAAGGTGAAGAGCGGGTTGCGCGAGCGCGAGAGCGTCAGATCATAGGTGCGCCGCAAGGTCATCCCCTCGGGGCTGGTTTCCTCGCGAGCGAAGTAGACACGGACCTCGGCCTCGATGATGCGATTTCGGCGCTCGTTGGCGCAACGGAACATCAGGGTGGAGACGCCGTCGAAGCGCGTCACCACCGCGACATTGCTGAACAGCACCCGCGCGGTTGGACGCGAGAAGCGTGCGAAAACGATGCCGGCCGCCAATGCGAACACGGCGATGCCCGACATCGCCTCCAGCGTCATCAAGACGTTGGCGTAGAGGGTCTGCGGGACCATGTTGCCGTAGCCGATCGTCGACATGGTCTCGACGCTGAAGAAGAAGGTGTCGGCGAGCGAACCCGGCGCCGCATTGGCGATGCTGCCGGGCTGGATCAAGTAGAGCGCCGCGAACACGAGATTGCAGAGGACATAGATCAGCGCGAGCCCGGCGCAGAGCGTCGGCCAGCTCACCGTCAGCATCACATGATAGAGATCGCGTACCGTGCGCCTGTGCGCGCCGAGCCGCACCGGGTCGCCCTGACCGCTCCGGTCGTGCCGCCGTCGGCGGCGGCGTGGCGCCATCCTTAATCCGCCGCGGCGCGATCGGCGACCGGCTTTTGCCAGCGCAGCACCGGTTTGCGCGCCGCCTGGGTCTCGTCAAGCCGGCGCCGCGGCGCCAAGTGCGGCGCACCGTGGAAGTATTCGGCATCACCCGATTTGGCGCGCTTCGCCAAGCCCCTGAGCACCGCGATGAAGCGATCGAGCTCGGCCTTGCTCTCGGTTTCGGTGGGCTCCATCAGCAACGCGCCATGCACCACCAACGGGAAGTACATGGTCATGGGGTGAAAACCCTCGTCGATCACGGCCTTGGCGAAGTCGAGGGTGGTGACGCCGGTGCCGTTCAGAAAGCGGTCATCGAACAGCGCCTCATGCATGGAGGTGCCCGGGAAGGCCGGCGTCAGCTCGTCCTTGAGCGATGCCAGGAGATAATTGGCATTGAGGACCGCGTCCTCCGCCACTTGACGCAAGCCGTCGGCACCGTGGCTCATCATGTAGGCGAGCGCGCGCACGAACATGCCCATCTGTCCATGATTTCCCTTGAGGCGGCCAAGGCTCTTCGCGGCGGCCCCGGTCGCCTGTTCGATGAGGCGCATTCCCGAGGCATCGCGCACCACCCAGGGAAGCGGCGCGAAGGGTGCCAGACTCGCTGCCAACACCACCGGCCCGCTGCCGGGACCGCCGCCGCCATGCGGCGTTGAGAAGGTCTTGTGCAGATTGATGTGCATCACGTCGATACCGAGATCCCCCGGCCGCACGCGTCCGACGATGGCGTTGAAATTCGCGCCGTCACAGTAGAAGTAGGCGCCCGCGCCATGGAGTGCATCGGCAATCTCGCGGATTTCGGTCTCGAACAGACCGCAGGTGTTGGGGTTGGTGATCATCAGCGCCGCCACGTCGGGGCCGAGCTTGGCCTTCAACGCCGCGAGATCGACCCGACCGCGCTCGTCGGCGGGGATCGGATCGACGGCATAGCCGCAGGCGGCCGCCGTCGCGGGATTGGTGCCATGCGCCGACTCCGGCACCAAAATTCGGGCGCGCTTCTCGCCGCGTGCCTCCAGCGCCGCGCGAACGCACATGATCCCGCAGAGCTCGCCATGGGCGCCGGCACCGGGCGAGAGCGCCACCGCCGGCATGCCGGTCAAGGTGATGAGCCAATGGGCCAGGCGGTCCATCACCTCCAGCGCGCCGGCGACTGTCGAGACCGGCTGCAGCGGATGGATGTCGCCAAAACCCGGAAGCCGCGCCAGCTTCTCGTTGAGGCGCGGATTGTGCTTCATGGTGCAGGAGCCCAGCGGGTAAATCCCGGTGTCGATCGCGTAATTCTTCTGCGAGAGCCGGGTGTAGTGTCGCACCACCTGCGGCTCCGAAAGGCCGGGAAGGCCGATTGCGCCCTCGCGCCTAGCCGCTCCCAACCGGCTCTTGACCGGCATGGGCTCGGGTAGATCGACGCCGCAACGCCCCGCCGCATCCTGCTCGAACAGCAAGGGCTCCTCGATCTGCAGGCCGCGATTGCCGCTGATCGTGGGACTCGCTTTGCCGTGCGTCTCGAAGCCGCTCAGGGCTTGGCTCCATCCGCTCATGGCAAGGTCTCCTCTAGGGCAGCCGCGAGCGCCCCCATGTCATCGTCGGTGGTGGTTTCGCTCGCCGCGAGCAGCAGCAGGTTTTGGAGATCGGCGACGCCGGGGTAAAGCCGACTTACCGGCACGCCCGCGAGAATCCGCCGTTCCGCCAGGCGCTCGACCAGCGGCGCCGTCGGCACCGGGAGTACGAGCGTGAATTCGTTGAAGAAGGTGTCGTTAAGGATGCGGACGCCGCCAATGCGCTCAAGCCGCTCGGCCAATCGCACCGCGGCGGCGTGATTGAGCGCGGCCAATCGCGTGAATCCCGCTTCTCCCAGGAGCGCCAGGTGAATCGAGAAGGCGAGCGCGCAGAGTTCGGCGTTGGTGCAGATATTGCTGGTGGCCTTCTCGCGGCGAATGTGTTGCTCGCGCGTCGAGAGCGTCAGCACCCAGCCGCGCCGTCCCTCGGCATCGACGGTCTCGCCGGCGACGCGGCCCGGCATCTGCCGAACGAAACGCTCGCGCGTCGCGAACAGCCCCAAATGCGGCCCGCCGAAATTAAGCGCGTTGCCTATCGCTTGGCCCTCGCCCGCGACGATATCGGCGCCCATCGCGCCCGGCGACTTGACCGCGCCCAACGACACCGGTTCGTTGACGATCGCAACCAGCAACGCACCGTTCTTGTGACAGGCCTCGGCCAGCGCCGAATGGTCACGCACATGACCGAAGAATCCCGGATTCTGCACCACCACGCACGAGGTCTGCGCGTCGATCAGCGCCGCGAGATCCTGCTTGGCCAGCGGATCGGGCTTCGCCAGCATCGACTCGAAGCCGACAAAGCGCCCGTAGGTCGCCGTCGTCTCGCGGTAGTGCGGATGCAGGTCGCCCGCGAGAATAGCCTTGCGGCGACGCGTCACTCGGTTTGCCATCATGACCGCCTCGGCGCAGGCGGTGGCGCCGTCGTAAAGCGACGCGTTCGCGACCTCCATTCCCGTGATAAGCGCTACCTGGGTCTGGAACTCGAACAGCATCTGCAAGGTGCCCTGCGAGACTTCCGGCTGGTAGGGCGTGTAGGAGGTCAGGAACTCGCCGCGCTGGATCAGGTGGTCGACCGAGGCCGGCACGTGATGGCGATAGACGCCGGCGCCGAGGAAGCTCGGAACCGAACCCGCCGGCAGGTTTTTCGCGGCGAGCGCGCCCAGCGCCCGCTCCACTTCGATCTCGCCTTGCGCGCGCGGCAGGTCGAGAAGCCCCTTGAGCCGTGCCGTTTCCGGGACGTCGGCGAACAGCGTCTCGATCGAGGGAACGCCGATCGTCGCCAGCATCGCGCGGCGATCGGCATCGGTCAGCGGCAGGTAGCGCATCAGCCGAGCCCCGTCACGTAGTCAGCGTATTGCGCTTCGCTCATCAGCCCGTCGAGCTGCTTCGGATCGGTGATCGTCATCTTGAAGAACCAGCCGCCCTTCAGCGGTTCGCTGTTGACCCGCGCGGGCTCGGCGGTGAGATCGCTGTTGGCGGCGGTCACCTCACCGGTGAGCGGCGCGTAGACCTCGCTTGCCGCTTTCACCGATTCGACGACCGCTGCTTCCTTGCCCCGTTCGAGCTTGCGCCCGACTTCCGGCAGTTCGACATAGACGACGTCGCCCAGTTGCTGCTGCGCGTAATCGCTGATGCCGACGACGGCGGTCGAGCCCTCGACGCGCACCCATTCATGGTCCTTGGTGAATTTGACCGTCATGCGTTTCCCCGTTTCATTTTCAGGAATTGGCGGCAGGGCCGCGGTAGTAGCGATGCGACACGAAGGGCATCGCGGCAATTCGGGCAGGCCGCGGCGTGCCGCGCACCATGAGCGCGACCGCCGTTCCGATGGCGGCTTGCGCGATCTCCACATAGCCCATCGCAAGGGGCGCATCGATGCTGGGGCCAAAACCGCCGCTGGTGACGCGGCCGATGGCGCGACCCGCGGCGTCGATGATCTCGGTGCCCTCGCGCGCGGGCGCGCGCCCTTCCGGGCGGATTCCCACACGCTTGCGCGTCGCTCCCTGGCGAAGCTGACGCAGGATCGTGTCGGCGCCGAGGAAGCCGCCTTCTTCGCGGCGGCGCTTGCCCATCGCGAAGCCAAGATCAGCCTCGATCGGGCTGGTGCCGCGGTCGATGTCATGGCCGTAAAGGCAGAGCCCGGCTTCGAGGCGCAGCGTATCGCGGGCGCCAAGTCCGATCGGCTTGACCTCGGCCTCGCACAGAAGCCGCCGCGCCAATCGATCGGCCGCGTCCGCCGGCACCGAAACCTCGAACCCGTCCTCGCCGGTATAGCCGGAGCGCGAGACCAGGCAAGGAATGCCGTCGAGGCTTTGCGCTTCGGCGCTCATGAACGGCATCGTCGCCACCGCAGGCGCCAACCGAGCCAGCACCGCTGCGGCTTTCGGACCCTGCAGCGCCAGCAGTGCGCGCTCCGGAAGCGGCGTCACCTTGACCCGCGGCTCCAATCCGCGTTTGAGATGAGCGGTGTCATCGGCCTTGCAGGCCGCATTCACCACGAGGAACAGATGGTCGCCGCGGTTGGTGACCATAAGGTCGTCGAGGATGCCGCCCCCCGCTTCGGTCAGCAGCGTGTAGCGCATGCGTCCGGGCTTCAGCGCCTGGATCTCGCCGGGCACCAACGTTTCGAGCGCACGCGCGGCATCGGGCCCGTCGAGCCGAAGCTGCCCCATATGCGAGACGTCGAAGAGCCCGGCTTCGCTTCTTGTGTGCAGATGCTCCGCGACGATACCGGTCTTGTACTGCACGGGCATGTCGTAGCCCGCGAACGGCACCATGCGCGCGCCCATTTCCAGGTGCAGCGCGTGGAGCGGGGTTTTTTCGAGAGGTTGATCGGTCATGGGTCCCTGGGCAACTGGCGGTCTCGCAAACGCGCGCTGATGCGCGCGGCGCAAGCCCCTCTGTCCCAGGACCTGAAAGATTCGCCGGCGGTTTCGCTTCCGTCCGGTTTACCTCTTCGGTGAGGCCGGCGGGATCGCTCCCTCCGACCTGCTTTCCAGAGTGCCCACGCCTCGACGGTCCTTTGTGCCTGAGAGTTTCCGGGGCGGTTGCTCCTTCGGCGCCGGGCTTCGCATCTGCGACATACGAGCCCGATCTCTCCCATCGAGGTGCTTACGGCACGGCCGCGACCTTAGCACCGCGGGCGAGCGAAGACCAGCCGCACCCTGCTGCTCTCAACTCCCGAACGGGCGGAAGTGCTTGGCGAGCGCCAGCCCTTGGTTCTGATAGTTCGAGCGGAGCGTCGCGCCGTAGACGCGATCGGGAAGCGCCGCCATCCGCTCATAGCGCAGCCACGCCACGATCTGGCCGTGCTCCAGCATGAATGGCACTTCGTGCGATCGCACTTCGAGCACCGCTCGGCTGCCGGTCGCGCGTTCGTTCCAGCCGAAACCCGGATCGAAGAAGCCGGCGTAGTGCACGCGGTATTCGCCGGAACGCGTGTAGTAAGGAACCATCTCGGCCGCCAAATTGGGCGGCACGCCCACCTCCTCGCGCGTTGCGAGAATATAGAACTCGCCGGGGTCGAGGATGATCCCTCCGGATCGCGGACGCGGGATCGGCTCCCAGAACTCGTCCGGCTCGTATTTGCCGGCCAAATCGATGTCGATGATATCGGCGTGCTTCTTGGCGCGGTAGCCGATCACGCTGTTTCGCGTGCTTCCCATCAGGTCGATCGTCACGGGAATAAGGCCCGCGCGGATCGGCTGCCGCTGATTCGCACTCACGAGCTGGCCTTTGTCGTACAAATCCTGCAGCTCGCTCGCGGCAATGACCGGGTTCCCGCGCTGGAACCGCACTTGATTGAGGCGCGAGCCTTGGCGCACGACCACACTGAAGGTTTGCGGCGCAACCTCCACGTAAAGCTGGCCCTTGTAGCCGCGCTCCACTTGATCGAAGACCGTGCCGCGATCCGCGATCAAACGGGTCAGGATGTCGAGCCGCCCGGTCGAGCTCTTGGGATTGGCGAGCCCGGCCACCTGAGCCGACAAATCGACGGTCTCCATCAGAGGGATCACATAGACGTGCCCCTGCTCCAGTACGGCGCTCTTCGAGAGGTCGACCTGCTGGCCGTTCATCTGCTCGACCTTTTCCATCACGGTCGAATCGGAACCCGGCAGGAAGCTCGCGCGCACGCGATAGGCATAGTGCCCCAGGCGCAAATCCATGCTGGCCGGCTGGACTTGTGCAAGATCGATCTCCGGTACCGCGCTCAGCTCGCGGTTGCGAATCATCGCCATGATGGCCTGGGAGGGCAGCACGCCGGTCCCGGCGCGCGGCGCCGGCCCGGCGGATTCCTCCGTCAGCGGCAACAGCGTCGCCTCGGAATCCCGGCTATTCATGGGCACCGTTGGGGTCGAGCATGGTCATACTGTGCAGGTGCGGCCCTCACAATTCAAACGATTACGATTCAATGGCGATCCACAGGACCTTCCGTCCCCATGATTTCAGCAGTCGATTGCGCCGGATTGCATTTTTTGCTTTTCCTCGAAACTCACAGGTTGGGGGCGTCGTCGCGCGGTGGACAACTCCAGATTCGAACAGTGAGGTGCAACCGAGACCCGAGCGGTCGAGCCCCTATGACGGCTGCCCGCTCGGCGTCGACGGGCTCGGCAAAACCAGCGCGTCAGCCCGAGCCTGGGAGCTTGAGATGCGCGCGATTGTACTCGAGTTCCTCTGGCGTCAGCTGAAAGCCCAGGAGGATCGCGTAGTCGGCACCACTGGTGCCCGCCGCCAAGGGGATGACCAAGTGCAACTCGTCCGTGATCTCGATGCGCCGCTGGTCGCCGGACCATTTGAGATCGAGCGTGAACTCGCGCTTGCCGATGATCGTGTCGCTTCGGTTGACGATGGCGACGAAATAGTCGACCTGAGCATCTTTGGTCAGGGTGTCGGTCCGTATCGCGCTGATGCCCAGCTTGCCCGCGATATCGAGCGATTTGTCCTTCTTTTCAAAATGGCAGGCCATGGGAACCGTCAGCAAGCGCACGCCATAGGCGGCGTCCGTGTCTGCGCGGCCGGCACCCGGTTTGAAGCGCACCACCGCTTGCAAGTCCGGCATGATCGCCGAGCGGGGGCAAGTCACCGTTTCGCTTTCGCTGGAGCACGCGCCGAGCGCGGCCGCGAGACCCAACCCGGTCGCGCCCAAGAGTGCGCACCGCCACGGGCGCACCCTTCCCCTCGGGGCGCGGCAGAAAGCCCGAAGCGACATCAAATGCGGTTGTGAGTGCCGTCGCAGAACGGCTTACCGCCGCTCTGCTTGCAGCCGCAAAACCAAACCTGCTGCGTCTTTTCGGCTTTGTACTGATGCGGCGCGAGCCCGGTTCCCTTGTGCGAGCCGTCGCAGAAAGGCTGGGTCTTGCTGCGGCCGCAAGCGCACCACCAGTACTCACGCCCCGCCTCGACTGTCACGCCGTAAGGTGCTTTTTGCGCTGGAATCGGCTCCGCCATGACCCCTCTTCCCTTATGATGGATCGCCATATTAGCTTGCCCGCCTCGACCGCACACTGCCCTCGCTAGTCGAGGCGCGGCGGGACTCTATGCGACGCTCCGGGCCCGCACAAGGGCCGGGGGGCGGTGCGGGCGAGGCCGAGCGAAAGGACGCGCGCGTGGCAGTCTATACCGATGTCGGCGACGAGGAGCTCGCACAATTCGTCGCGCAGTACGATATCGGCGAGGTGATCTCCTGCAAGGGGATCGCGGAGGGCGTCGAAAACTCCAATTACTTGCTGCGAACCGAGCGCGCGAGTTTCATCCTGACCCTCTACGAAAAGCGGGTCGCCCCCGGCGATCTGCCGTTCTTCATCGCGCTCATGGAGCATCTGGCGCGGCACGGCATCGCATGCCCGACGCCGCTGAAGGCGCGGGACGGCCGGGCGTTGCGCGAGCTTTGCGGACGGCCGGCGGCGATCGTCACCTTCCTCGAGGGCCTGTGGCCGCGCCGCATACGTCCCATCCATTGCGCCGGCGTCGGCGAAGCGCTGGCGCGGCTGCATCTCGCGGGCATCGATTTTCCGATGCGCCGGTTGAACAATCTCTCGGTCGCGGGCTGGCGTCCGCTTTTCGAAGCGTGTCGAGAGCGCGCACATGAAGTGAAACCGGGCCTATCCGAGGAATTGGGCCAAGAACTGGAGACCCTGGAGCAGCTCTGGCCCTCCGATCTGCCGAGCGGCACGATCCATGCCGATCTGTTCCCCGACAACGTCTTCTTCCGCGGCGATCAGGTTTCGGGACTGATCGATTTCTACTTCGCCTGCACCGATTTCCTGGCATACGACGTGGCGATCTGCCTCAACGCATGGTGCTTTGAGAGCGACGGCGACTTCAATGTCACCAAGGCGCGGCTGTTGCTCTCGCACTATCGCGCGGTGCGCGCGCTCTCGGAGGCGGAATTCGACGCACTGCCCCTGCTCGCGCGCGGCAGCGCGCTGCGCTTCCTGCTGACCCGGCTCTACGATCTCCTGAACCACCCCGCGGGCGCGCTGGTGCGGCCCAAGGATCCGCTCGAATACCTCAACAAGCTGCGCTTCCATCGCGGCATCACGCGCGCGAGCGGCTACGGCCTCGACGGATGATCGGATTGAACCCCGCGTCACGGGCGCCGTTAGGTTCAGGCGGCAACGGTCAGACGAAGACCCAGCGCCCGCAGAACTTTGACCACAGTGGTAAACTCGGGATTACCGCCGGGCGACAACGCCCTGTACAGATTGGCACGGCCGAGCCCGGCAACCCGCGCAATTTTCGTCATCCCCTTGGAGCGCGCAATATCGCCCAACGCGGCTTTCAGCAAATCAGGATCACCATCCTCGAGCACGGCATCGAGGTAGGCCGCAATATCTTCCTTGGTCTCCAACGTATCGGCCGCATCCCAGCGCCGAGTCTTGCGCTCCATGGCGTCCCTCATTTGTCAAAGTTCGCGCGCCAATTCGTGAGCGCGAGCAATGTCGCGCGCCTGAGTACGCTTGTCGCCGCCGCAGAGCAGAATCACAACGGCCGCGCCGCGCCGGATAAAGTAGACGCGGTAGCCAGGACCATAGGCGATCCGCATTTCCGAAACGCCGCTGCCCACCGCCTTCGCATCCCCGGGATTACCGAGGGAAAGGCGGCGAATGCGGGTGGTAATGCGAGCGCGGGCCTGTCGATCACGCAACGCCGCAAACCACGCTGCGAAAACATCGGTCTGCCGGACCTCAAGCCTCGAATTGTCTCTCATAAGGGACAGCTAGTCAAGGGGCGAGGATCGGCGAGATGACGGCGTCGAGCGGCGGTGTCAAAACCGGCCACCGAGAAGAGACAGTGGACATCTTCACCGACGGCGCCTGCAGCGGCAACCCGGGACCGGGCGGCTGGGGCGCGGTACTGCGGTTTCGCGGTGTCGAGCGCGAGCTTTCGGGGTATGCGGCGGAGACGACCAACAATCGCATGGAGCTGATGGCGGCGATTTCGACGCTCGAAGCCTTGAAGCGGCCTTGCCGCGTGCGGCTGCACACCGACAGCCGCTACGTCATGGACGGGGTCACGCGCTGGCTCCCGGACTGGAAGCGCCGACAGTGGCGCACCGCCGACAAGAAGCCCGTCAAGAACGTCGATCTCTGGCAGCGGCTTGAAGCCGCGCTCGAACGGCACGAGGTGCAATGGGCCTGGGTTCGCGGCCATGCGGGCCACCCCGAGAACGAACGCGCCGACGGGCTTGCCCGCGCCGCCATTGCGGCGGCACGTGCCGAGGCGTCGGGGAGCTGACCGCGCTTACAGCGCCTTCAGCACAGCTTCCGCGCTCGAGACTTCGAAGGCCCCGGGGTTTTCGATATTGAGCGCCTTGACGACGCCGTCCTGCACCACCATCGCATAGCGGCGCGAGCGCTGGCCCAAGCCATACCCGGTGCCGTCCATTTCGAGGCCGACCGCCCTGGTGAAATCGCCATTGCCGTCCGCCAGCATCAGCACCTTGTCTTCGACCTTCTGCTCCTTGCCCCAGGCGTTCATCACGAAGGCATCGTTGACGGAGAGGCACGCAATGGTGTCGACACTCTTGGCTTTGATCTCCGCGGCGCGCTGCACGAAGCCCGGGAGATGCTTGGCCGAGCAGGTTGGCGTGAAGGCGCCGGGCAGCGCGAACAGAACGACCTTCTTGCCCTTGAAGAGTTCGTCGGTCGTGATGTCTTTAATGCCTTCGGCCGTCATGTGCTTGAGCTTCACCGAAGGAACCCTGTCGCCTACCTTGATCATTGGTGCTCCCTTTCTTGCTGCGCTGCTCGCAGCGTTCCGGATTGGCGATGATGCGAACAGAATGGCCGCTAACATAGGGCGTCCCGGGCGGAAAATCATCCCCCGCGGGGCGAGCCCGCCACGGCCCCTGAACCCTTGGCGCGCGCCAGTGCGGCCAACACCTCGTCGGCGGTGAGGAGCTCCGAGAGCGCAATGCCCTCCGGCGCGCCTGGACCGTAGACCGCGTTGAAGGGAATGCCGAAGCGGCCGTAGCTGCGCAGATAGTCGGCGATCGACGCATCGGGCCGCGTCCAGTCAGCCTGCATTGCCACGACGTCGCCCGCGGCCAGGTGCGAGCGGACCGTCGCCTGATCGAGCACCAGACGCCGGTTGACCTGGCAGGTGAGACACCAATCGGCGGTAACATCGACGAACACCACCCGGCCTTGGGCGACGAGCGGCGCGATTTGCTGCCGCTCGAAGGGTTTCCAGAAAACATCCGGTCGTGCGCTTGGTCCGGCACCGATCTCCGCGCTCAAAACGAAGCCGAGCCAGACCGCGGTGCCGAGCAGCGCCAGGCCCATGAGCCTACGCAGCCCCACCATCCAGCGCCCCGGCCGCGGCAGCAGCCGGGCGATAGCGGGGAAAGCCGCCACCGCCAGATAAGGAAGCGCGAGACCGACACCCAGTGCCGCGAAAATCGCGAGAATGTCGCCGCTGCTGCCGGCGAGCGCGAAACCCACGGCCGTGCCCACGAAGGGCGCGGAACACGGCGTCGCCAGCAAAGTCGCGAATGCACCGGTTGCAAAGCTGCCGACGAGACCGGATTTGCCCGACATCACGCCCATACGGTCGGTGACGAATTGAGGCAAGCGAACCTCGAATACGCCGAAAAGGTTGGCGGCAAACAGCGCGGTGATCGCCAACATGACGGCGAGAAAGACCGGCTGCTGGAATTGCAGCCCCCAACCGACCGCGGTCCCCGCGGCGCGCGCGGCGATCAGCGCGCCCGCCAACACCAGGAACGACGCCAGGATCCCCGCCGCACTCGCAAGGAATTGGCGCCGAAGCAGGCTTGCATCCTCGGCACCCGCGCGCACCACGCTCAAAACCTTGAGCGACAGCACCGGCAGCACGCACGGCATCACATTGAGGATGAGGCCGCCCAACAGCGCCACCAGAAGGATCGCCAATCGCGACCCGAACCCGCCTGTCGCCTCCTCGAGCGCGGGAACCGTCGTTGCATCGAGACTGCGTTGGCCGTCGACCACGGTCACTCGGATCGGTGCGCCGGTCGGCAGTTGTTCACTCTTGTCGGCGAGGAACACCGGAAGACGAAGCAAGGGGTGGCGAGGATCGGCCGCGGCTTCGAGAATCGGCTTGCCGAAAGAAAGACCATCCGGTCCTTCGACGAAGGCATCAGGCTGAGCGAGCGGCGGATCGGCCGCGAGGCGGAGCACCAATGTCGGCTTCGCCCCGGCCTCGAAGGTGGCGCCATCGAGATGCAGGCCCGTGGCTGCGCCATCGCCGGGGACCAACGCCTGATAGTGCTCGATCAAGTCGCGGAACGCCGGCCGGACCGAGGCTCCGGACGCTGCCGGCAGGTCCAGGTGCAAGACCGTCTCATAGGGGATGCAGACGGTCTCGCAGGTGAGATAGCGCAGCGCCGCCGAGAGATGCAGCTCCTGTCCCGGTCGCTCAAGCCGCGCGGTGATCGGCAGCACCACCGTACCCTCGTAGCCCATGGTTTCGAGGCCGAGCACGCTGAAGCGGCGCGGCGCCGGCCAGGCGACAGTGGCGCCGGCCAAGTTGTCCGACCCGGCGAAGTCCAGTTCGGGCGGGAACCCGGCATCCCCAGGCGAGCGCCAATAGATTTTCCAGTGCGGCGCCAACTCAAACTGAAGGCCAAGCTGTACCGTATCCCCCGTCGATAGGCTGGGCTCCGCGGCCACCAACCGGACCCGCCCCTGCTGCGTCTCAAACCAGCCGGAGGCGCCGGCTTCGGCATGGCTGTTGCCGGGCATCCCCGCAAGAAAAAGCGCCATCAAAACGGCGCCGAGGTTCGGCCAGCGCGACAGTTGATCCGGAACTTGCAGCATCGGGGCGGACTTAAGGCCTTATGGCTGATCTGGCGCCTATATAGACCTTGTGGGTTCAGAAGAGGCTGGCGAATTCGTCACAAGCGTGTCAACGAGCGATGCCACTGCTGGGGGCCGCTTGTCTCCACGGCCCGGGAGACCTATCTCAAAGGTGAATAAGAACAAGGAGATCGAGTGTCTTGACCACACTTGCGGGGCATTTGCTGGTGGCGATGCCACAAATGCAGGACCACCGCTTCGCGCGCACCGTCATCTATCTGTGCACGCACAGCGACGAGGGTGCGATGGGGCTCGTGGTGAACAAGCTCGCAGACAATCCGGTTGTGCTTCTGTCGGAGTTGATGAAAAAGCTCAACATCTCCACCGACGGGCTCAAGTTCGATTCCCAAGTGCGTTTCGGCGGGCCGGTCGAGCCGGGTAGGGGCTTTGTACTACACTCGGCCGACTATACCGAAGAAGGCACCCTCGTGGTGGACGGTCGCGTGGCGCTAACCTCGACCCTCGACATTCTACGCGCGATTGGCCGTGGCGCCGGCCCCGAGAAATGCATCCTGGCGCTCGGATTTGCCGGCTGGGGACCGGGACAGCTCGAGGCCGAAATACAGGCCAATGGCTGGCTGCACTCGGCCGCCGATGACGGGCTCATCTTCGACCCCAACCCCAAGGGCAAGTGGCGGCGCGCGCTCGCCAAGATCGGCGTCGATTTGACCGCACTTTCGGGCGAGGCGGGCCACGCCTGAAAGGGGTCCGCCGCTCCGGCGGGACGAACCGCTAGGTCTAAGTTCCCGCCGCCCAAATCATGGCGTAGGCGGCCGCGGTCAGAAATTCCGGAAATTTGGATGCCGCGGTCAATTGGCGAAAGATCTGTGCCGCATCGTCATGGCGATCGCCGGCTTTCGCGGTCGCGCGCAGCGCCGTCAGTTCTTGGGTGAGGACCGTGTCGCAGAGCGCCGCATCGACAAGTCGGCCGCCATCGAGCCGAGCACCATGGCGGATCCATTGCCAGACCTGCGCGCGGCTGATCTCCGCGGTCGCCGCATCCTCCATCAAGTGATAGAGCGGCACGCAGCCGAGACCGCGTAACCATGCCTCGATATAACCGATTCCGACCCTGATGTTCTGCCGGAGGCCCGCCTCGGTGATCGTACCCGACGGCACCGCCAGCAGATCGGCGGCATCGACACGCACCGCCTCGCGCCTGCGGCCGATCTGGTTGGGTTCGGGCATCGCGCGGTCGAAGATTTCCTTGGCGATCGGAACGAGCCCGGGATGCGCGACCCAGGTGCCGTCGTGGCCGTCATTGACCTCGCGCTCCTTGTCGGCGCGAACCTTCGCCATGGCCGCGGCGTTCGCGGCCGCGTCGTCGCGGATCGGAATCTGCGCGGCCATCCCCCCCATCGCATGGATGCCGCGGCGGTGGCAGGTCTCTATCAACAGCCGGCTGTAGCTGCGCAGGAAGTGGCAGGTCATCACCATCTGCGAGCGGTCGGGCAGCACGCAGCTCTTATCTTCAGCGAATTTCTTGATGAAGCTGAAGATGTAATCCCAGCGCCCGCAATTGAGCCCGGCCGAGTGGTCTTTCAGCTCGTAGAGGATTTCGTCCATCTCGAACGCGGCAAGGATGGTCTCGATCAAGACGGTGGCGCGGATCGTGCCCTTGGGGAGACCGAGTCGTGCCTGCGCGTGCAGGAAGACGTTGTTCCAGAGCCGCGCTTCCAAGTGACTCTCGATCTTGGGGAGGTAGAAATAGGGGCCGGTGTCGCGCGCAACCAGCTCGCGGGCATTGTGGAAAAAGAACAATGCGAAGTCGAAAAGCGCGCCCGACATCGGTTCGTCGTCGACGAGCACGTGGTTTTCCGGCAGGTGCCAGCCGCGCGGACGCACGAACAAGACCGCGGGATTGCCGTTGAGCGCGTAATGCCGTCCTGTCTTCGGATCTTCGAACGCGATCGAGCGGCGGACCGCCGCCGCGAGATTGCGCTGGCCATCGATCAAGTTGCGCCAGGTAGGGGTACAGGCATCCTCGAAATCCGCCATGAACACGTTGGCGCCGCAGTTGAGCGCGTTGATCACCATCTTGCGATCGGTCGGCCCGGTGATTTCGACGCGACGGTCGCGGAGGTCGAGCGGGATCGGCGCGACGCGCCAATCGGCGTCGCGAATTTCCTTGGTCTCCGGGAGGAAATCGGGCTTCCAGCCGGCGTCGAGCCGCCGCTGCAGCTCACCGCGACGAACGAGGAGGCGCCGACGCTCGGCGCCGAATTCCCGCTCCAGTTCGGCGGCGAAGGCAAGCGCTTCCGGGGTCAGTATCTCGTCGTCGCCGGACTCCGTCGCGGCCCGAACAATCACGCCTTCGCTGACACGCCGCGTTCCGTCCATTGAACTCTCCGAGGATGAAGTTGAGCGGGGACGATCTCGCACTCGCCGCTATTTCACGCCGGCAGCCCGCTCGTGCTCCGCCCAATCGCGCATCGCCCAATTGTGGTTGTGCACCAGACCCTCGTCGCAATCGTGCGCGGGGCGGGGCGCGGGTTCGGCGTCGCGAAATTGCGCCGCCTCCGTGCTGCCCGAAAGCGCCGTGGTCGAGGCGTTTCGCCCCGAAATCGCCATTGCAACCGCGTCGAAGTAGCCGACGCCGACCTCGCGCTGATGTCGGGTCGCGGTGTAGCCTTCGCTCTCCACGGCAAACTCCGCCTGCTGCAGTTCGCTGTAGGCGGCCATGCCGCGCTCGCGGTAATCGCGGGCGAGGTTAAACATGGCGAGGTTGAGGCTGTGAAATCCGGCCAGGGTCACGAACTGGAAGCGATAGCCCATGGCCGCGATGTCGCGCTGGAACGTCGCCATCTCTCGCTCCGACAGCTTCTTGCGCCAGTTGAAGCTGGGCGAGCAGTTGTAAGCCAGCATCTTGCCCGGAAATTCGCGATGGATCGCATCGGCAAAACGCTCGGCTTCGCCGAGATCGGGCTCGCTCGTCTCCCACCAGAGCAGGTCGGCGTAGGGGGCAAAGGCGAGGCTGCGCGCGATCGCATACTCGACGCCTAAACCGGGGCGGATGCGGAAGAAGCCCTCGGCGGTGCGATTCCCATCGATAAATGGCCGGTCGCGCTCGTCGATGTCGCTGGTGAGGAGCTGCGCTGATTGCGCGTCGGTGCGGCAGAGCAGCACGGTCGGCACGCCCTCGACGTCGGCGGCAAGCCGTGCCGCGTTGAGCGTGCGGATATGCTGCGCGATCGGCACGAGCACCTTGCCGCCGAGATGGCCGCACTTCTTCTCGGAAGCGAGCTGATCCTCGAAATGGACGCCGGCGGCGCCCGCCTCGATCATCGCCCGCATCAATTCGTAGGCGTTGAGCGGCCCACCAAAGCCGGCCTCGGCGTCCGCGATTATCGGCGTCATCCAATAGGTGTCGTCGCCCTTATCCTCCAGACGTGCGATCTGGTCGGCGCGCCGCAGGGCGTTGTTGATGCCACGGACGATCTTGGGCACGGAATCGACGGGGTAAAGCGACTGATCCGGATACATTTGCCCGGCGCTGTTGGCGTCGGCGGCGACCTGCCAGCCCGAGAGATAGATTGCCTTCAATCCCGCCTTGACCTGTTGCACGGCCTGATTACCGGTGAGCGCGCCCAGGGTCGGGACGAAGGGTTCGGTCTCGAGCAGGTGCCTGAGCCGCATCGCGCCCATTTCCGCCAAGGTATGACGGATGCGGAACGAGCCCGCCAAGCGCTCGACCTCTGAAGTGGCGTAGTCCCGGCGAATATTCGCCAAACCATCGCGCGGCATATTGCTTCCTCCAACGGATCAATTCGACAATTCAATAACGAGATTGCCGATGGGAGGTCGAGCGTCGATCTGTTAATTTCAATGCAATCCTGTCGATGTCTTCACAGACAGCAGGTGGAATTTGTAAAGGCTGTAAAAATGGCCCGAACCCAGATCGGACGCACGGTACGGCGATTGCGCACCGAGCGGCGCCTCTCGCAGCAGGCGCTGGCCAATCGCCTCGGCATCTCCGCCAGTTACCTTAATCTGATCGAGCACGACCAGCGCACGGTCAGCGGGACGTTGTTGCTGAAGCTCGCCGAGATATTTCATCTCGATCTCGCCGAGCTGTCGGGAACGAAGGAGCGCCGGTTCGAAGTGGCGCTCCGCGAAGCCTTCACCGATCCCCTGCTGGGCACCGACGCGGTTCCCGAAGAAGAGATCGCGGCGATCGCGGGATCGGCACCCAATGCCGCGCGGGCGGTGCTTGGCCTCTACCGTGCCTGGCGCGTCGCGCGCGAAGACGCCGTCGGGATCGCGCTCCCCTCGGGCCGGCGTGTTCTGCTGCCCAACGAGGAAACGCGCGATTTCTTCGACGACCGGGCCAATCATTTCCCGGCGCTCGAGGAAGCCGCCGAAACGATCGTCGCGGCTTGCGGACCTTCGCACGGCGAGCCAAGCCAGGCCATTGCCGAACGCCTCCGCCAGGTCCACGGTCTCGCCGTCACGGTGCAGCCGCTCGGCGACAAGCTGCGCCACTTCGAACCGGACCAGCCCAGGCTCACCCTCGCCGAGACGCTGCCGCGCGAGAGCCGCGCCTTCCAAATGGCGTTCCAACTGGCGCTGCTCGAAGCAAACGAGGCGGTGGAAGGGGTGCTGAGCCAATCCACCCCCTCTTCACCCGAGGCGGTGATGCTGATTCGCATCGGTCTTCTCAACTACGTCGCCGGTGCGATCCTCATGCCTTATGCCGCCTTCCTCGCGGCGGCGCGGTCGCTGCGCCACGACATGGAAGCGCTCGCGACCCGATTCGGAGTCTCCTTCGAACAGGCCTGTCATCGCCTCTCCACCTTGCAGCGGCCGGAGGCGTGCGGCGTGCCCTTCTTCTTCGTGCGCGTCGATCCGGCCGGGAATGTGTCCAAGCGCTTTTCCGCCGCCGGCTTTCCCTTCGCCCGCTATGGCGGTTCTTGCCCGCGGTGGGTGGTGCACACCGCCTTTTCGCAGCCGAACGCGATCCAGGTGCAGGTGGCGGAGCTGCCGGACGGCACCGCCTATCTCTGTTTCGCAAGGACCGTGACGCGGCCATCGTCGCGCTGGGGCGAGCCGCGGCCCGTGCATGTGGTCGCGATGGGCTGCAGCGTCGCCCATGCCCAGGACCTCGTCTACGCCGACGGCCTCGACCTGGAACAGGCGAAAGTGGGCATCGGTTTATCGTGCCGTCTCTGTGACCGCGCCGACTGTCGCAGCCGAGCCTTTCCGCCGCTCCATCACCGCCTTGCGCTCGATCCCATGGTTTCGAGCGCGGCACCCTATCAGTTCGATCCGCGCCGGGAGTGAGCGAGACGGCGACGGTGGGTCGAATCCCCCCAAGGCGACATGCCTGGTTACGAGCGGGCGCGAGTGCCATATTGCGGGCATGCTGACGAGTGCTGGAGCGTCGAAGTAATGGCGGCTCTATAGAATAAACAGGCTCCCGCGAGGCGTTGGCCGTACAAGAACCGGGCAATGGGCAGGAGCGCTTGGTGATGTTACGTGGAAGCTGCCTCTGTGGCGGAGTCGCTTTCGCCGTTGATCCGCCGTTTGATCGGTTCGTGCATTGCCATTGCTCGCGATGTCAAAAGGCAAGCGGAACCGCTCACGCGACGAATGCGGCGGTTAAGCCCAGCGCCTTTCGCTGGCTGCGAGGACAGGAGCTGGCGGCTCGGTACGATCTCCCAACGGCCCGGAGCTTCGCGACCTCGTTCTGTCGGCGGTGCGGGTCACCTTTGCCGCACATGACGCGGAGCGGGCGCGAAGTCATTATTCCCGCTGGCTCGCTGGATGGCCGTATAGGCTTGAAGCCCGATCGGCATCTCCATTGGGAATCTCGCGCCGATTGGTACGAACACGGGAATGAGCTTCCTACGGAAGCTTGAAGTTCAAACTGACGGATTGCCGGGACGGTTACGACATTTTCAGCCGACGGGGTCGCTGGACGGAACCTGCTCAGGTGCCTGCGATCGTCATTCCCTCGATGCGGATCGTCGGCGCGTCGAAGCTGCTCTTGAATTCGAGGTCGGAGGCCGCGGTCAGCGACATGAACATGTCCTTGAGGTTGCCCGCGACCGTTACTTCGCTGACTGGATACGCCATCTCCCCATTCTCGATCCAAAATCCGGAGGCGCCGCGGCTGTAGTCGCCGGTGATGAGATTGACCCCCATGCCCATGAGCTCGCCCACGTAGAAGCCCGACTTGATATCGGCCATCAGCTCCTTGGGCGAGAGCGGGCCGGGTTCGAGCCAGACATTGGTCGGAGCCGGATTGGGCGGCGAGGAAGTGCCGCGCGCGGCATGTCCGGTGGTTTTCATCCCGAGCTGCCGCGCCGAGCGGAGATCCAGGAGCCAGGTCGTGAGCACACCGTCGCGCACCAATTCCCAGCGATGATTGGCGACACCCTCCCCATCGAAGGGACGCGAGCGCTGGCCGCGGCGGCGATGCGGATCGTCGATGATCGTGATCCCCTTGGAAAAGACCTGCTGACCGAGCTTCTCCTTGAGGAAGCTGGTGCCTCGCGCGATGGCGGGGCCGTTGATGGCGCCGATCAAGTGTCCGATCACGCCCCGGGCGATGCGCGGATCGAACATCACCGGCACTTTCTGCGACGCGACCTTGCGCGGATTGAGGCGCTTCACCGCGCGCTCGCCCGCCCGCTTGCCGATCAGGGCCGCGTCCTCGAGATCCTCGGAATAGACCGCGCTCGAATAGTCGAAGTCGCGCTCCATGGCGGTGCCTTCACCCGCCAGCACCGCGACGCTGACGCCGCAGCCGGAGCTCGCGTAGCCCCCCACGAAGCCGTTCGAAGCCACCATTACCACCTGCGAGCGCCCCCAGCCGGCTTCGGCGCCCTCGGAATTGGTGACGCCCGGAACCGCGAGCGCCGCTTCCTCGGCCTTGGCCGCACGCTCGATCAAGGTCTCGGCGCTGGGCTCGTTGGGATCGAGCATGTCGAGTTCCGGAAAATCCCGCGCGAGCTCCTCGGGGGCCGCGAGCCCGCAATAGGGATCCTCCGGTACCGTCTTCGCCATGGCGAGGGCGCGCTCCGCCAGCTCCTCCAGCGCCGCGGGGCTCCAGTCGTTCGAGGAGACGATCGCCTGACGCTTTCCCATCAGCACGCGCAAGCCGAGGTCATGGCCCTCGGAGCGTTCCAGCTTCTCGGTCTTGCCGAGACGGCGGGCATGGGAAAGCGAGACTCCCTCCACCAGGACGGCGTCCGCGGCATCGGCGCCGAGGCGGCGTACTTTCTCGATCAGCGAGGAGAGCAGGTCGGTTGGGTTCTGGGCGGGCATGGAGGCGTCCGGTCAGGGGCGGGAGTGCTTGATATAGGCGCGGTCGATGCCGATCGCCAGCGCTCCCACTCCTCCGCGGTCAGATTCCGAATACCCGCTGGGCATTGCCGCCGCGCACCTTTTCGCGCTCGGCCGCGGGCAGTGCGTCGACGCGCGCCAAACATCC
Source organism: Allostellaceae bacterium (assembly GCA_035517495.1). GTDB lineage: Bacteria > Pseudomonadota > Alphaproteobacteria > ATCC43930 > CGMCC-115725 > DASZHJ01. Next base: position 71,649 of record DATIYT010000056.1, read on the forward strand.
CTTCATGTCGCCGATGTTGTGCGGATAGTCCGAGCCGTACATCACGTGGTCGCTGCCGCCGACATTGAGGCAGAGCTGCAGCGCCTCCTGGCGATAGACCACCGCATCGTAATAGATGTGGCGCAGGTATTCGCTGGGCGGACGCGAAATCTTGACCCGCGCCGCATTCATGTTGTCGTAGCAAATCTCCAGGCGACCCGCGAGGTAGGGGAGCGTCGCGCCGCCATGCGAGGCGATGATCTTGAGCTTGGGATAGCGCTCGAAGAAGCCGTCGAAGATCATGCGCGCGATCGAAAGCGTGGTGTCGAACATGAAGCCGACCGAAGCGATCAGGTTGTAGACACGCATGTCGAGGACCGGCGTTCCCGGCGGCGCCGTCGGGTGCACCAGCACGGGAAGCGCGCGGCGATCGATCTCGGCCCAGACCGGCGCGAACTGGGGATCGGTCAGCGACTTGCCATTGATGCTCGCGAGCACCATGACGCCGAGCGCGCCCTTGTCGAGCGCCCGCTTCAGCTCGGTCACTGCAAGTCCCGGATGCTCCCACGGCAGCGACGCAATGAAGCGGATGCGCGAGGGATATTGCGTCTGCGCGCGCGCCATGTCGTCGTTGACGATGCGCGCGGCCTCGAGGCTGGTCTCGGCGCTCCCCCAATAAACGTTGGGGCAGGTGAGCGAAAGGATCGCCATGTCGACCCGGGCTTCATCCATCCTCTTGATGCGCTCGTCGTAGTCGAAATGCCCGGGCTGCGGCGTCATGAAGGGTGCGCCGTCGAGGAAGATGCCCTCGGGTGCGTCCATGCTCTTGCGCACCTCATAGCGCGGGCTGCCGTGCCGGCGCAGCAGCTCCAGCCAGTCCTTGTTGAGCATATGGGTATGAACATCGATCACCGGCATCAGCGGTTCCTCCTATTGAGACCGAGCTTGTTTTGGGCCGCGCACGCTATCACGTGGACTTTGCGTACGACAAGCAAAGCAAATGCGATGCCGACGCCGAGGAAGTCCGCCGCTGGCAGAATATTGGAATCTGATTTCCGCTTGCGCTCCACTGCCGCTCGCGCCGAGTATGGCGTCAGCATCGCATAATAAATGGGGAGGAGAGCCGATGAAGACTTCATGGCGGGCGTTCGCAATCGGAGCTTTGCTGACACTGGTCGCGACAGCGGCCCACGCCGCGACACTCGACGACGTGAAGCAGCGCGGCAAGCTCGTTTGCGGCACCGCGCCCAACATTCCGGGCTACGCCTATGTGGACGACAAGGGCGTGACGCGCGGTTTCGACATCGAGTTCTGCCACGCGCTTGCCGCCGCGGTATTGGGCGATCCGAGCAAAATCGAAACGAAGCCGCTGCTGCCGCGCGACGCGTTCGCGGCGCTGCAGAATGGAGGCGTCGACATTCTGACGCACCGCTTCACCTGGACCTTCGCTCGCGAGGCCGGCAGCGGCATGAGCTTCGTGGTGGTCTACATCTATGATGGTCAGGGCTTCATGGTGCGCAAGTCCTCGGGCGTCAAAAGCGTGTTGGAGCTGAACGGCGCCTCGATCTGCATCGGCCAGGGCACCACCACCGAGCTCAACATCGCCGACTACTTCCACAGCCACAACATGACCTATCAGCTCGTGAGCTTCGCCGACCTTGATGAGGCCCGGCGCGCCTACGAGAGCGGACGGTGCGATGCGTGGTCGAACGACCGCGGCAGCCTCGCGGCGCGCGGCTCGGTACTGCAGAATCGCAACGACCACGTCATTCTCCCGGAAACCATCTCCAAGGAACCGATCGCACCGATGGTGCGCAAGAACGATCCAGCCTGGGAAGATATCGCACGCTGGACCTTCTTCGCGCTGATCGACGCCGAGGAGGACGGGATTACCCAGGCCAACGTCGACGACCTCAAGAAAAATTCACCCAATCCCGAAGTGAAGCGCATCCTGGGCGTCACCGACGAGATGGGCGGCAAGCTCGGCCTCTCCAACGACTGGGCCTATAACGCGATCAAGGCCGTGGGCAACTACGGCGAGATCTACGACCGCTATATCGGCAAGGAGGGGCTGGGTCTCGACCGCGGCCCCAATCGCCTCTGGAAGGATGGCGGCCTGCTTTACGCGCCGCCCTTCCGCTGACTTTGGCGGCAACAGGGCTTTCATCTCCATCATACTGGACGCGGCGGCGCGTCGTCGCCGTCGCGATCCAGGGCGTCGTACTGGCGGCCGTGGCAGCGCTGCTATCGCTCGCGGCTGTCAATGTCAGCGGCAATCTGGAGCGCCTCGGCGCCGCGAGCGGCTTCGGTTTCCTCTGGCACCGTGCCGGCTTTGCGATCGAACAACACCTGATCCCCTACAGCGAGGACTCGACTTATTTCAGAGCCTTCGTCGTCGCGGTGCTCAATACCCTGGTGCTGGCGGTGGTGGCGCTGGTAATCGCGACCGTGATCGGCTTTTGCGTGGGGCTGGGGCGGCGTTCGAGCAATGGCCTAGTGCACGGCGTCGCCACCGCCTACGTTGAAACCCTGCGCAACATTCCGCTGCTGTTGCAATTGTTCTTCTGGTACTTCGCGATGTTGCGGCCGCTGCCGGCGCCGCGTCAAAGCATCTCTCTCTTCGGCATTGCGTTTCTCAGCAATCGCGGACTGGTATTGCCGGCGCCGGTCGCCGAACCCGGTTTTGGCAGCGTGCTGCTGGCGCTCGGGATCGGCGTCTTGCTCGCGCTGATTGTCACGCGGTCGCTCGCACAAAGGCGCGCCCGCACGGGCTCCGCACCCAAGGCCTGGCCTTTGGCATTGGCGTTGGTCCTGGGCCTGCCGCTGCTGACGGCGATCGCGACTGCGTTCCCGTTGCATTGGGAGATCCCGCATCTCCAAGGCTTCAACTTCCAAGGCGGCATGACGGTACTGCCGGAATTCGTCGCCATGGCCTTGGCACTCTCGCTTTATTCGGCTTCCTACGTCGCCGAGATCGTGCGCGCGGGATTGGACGCCGTGCCGCGCGGGCAGATCGAGGCCGCGCGCGCGCTCGGCCTCAAATCCGGAACGATCAGCGCCAAAATCACCATCCCTCAGGCGCTGCGCGTGATCGTGCCGCCGCTCGGCAACGAATATCTTCGCCTGCTGCGCAACACCACGCTCGCAGCCGCTATCGCCTATTCGGATTTGACGCAGGTGTTCGGCGGCACGGTGCTGAATCAGACCGCGCAGGCGCTCGAGGTGATGGCGATGGTCGCGGGAACTTATCTCGTGATCAACGCAGCAGTCTCGGCGTTGCTCAACTGGTACAACCGGCGTGTCGCCTGGGTGCAGCGATGACCGCTCTCGAAGCGCCGCTGGTACCGAGCTTTGGAACCCGCGCGGTGCGGTTCCTTTGGACCTGCATCTCGTCTCCCGGCAACATCGCGCTCTCGTTGGCACTCCTGTTGCTGTTGGGTTACGCGCTTCCAGGTCTGGTCGACTGGGTTCTGCTGCGTGCGCATTGGGGAACCGATCCGCAGACCTGCGCCCACACCTACGGCGCCTGTTGGGTTTTTGTCCGGGTACGCTGGGATCAGCTTATCTACGGCTCCTATCCCCGGAGCGAATGGTGGCGCGCCGACATCGTGTTCGCGATCGTGGTCGCGGGCGGTGCGGCACTCTTGAGCCGGCGGATCACGCACAAGGGCATCATCGGACTGCTGCTGATCATGGCGGCGCCGCCGGCCTCGGCGCTGCTGCTGATGGGCGGCGCGTTCGGACTGGCACCGGTCGAGGTGAGCAACTGGGGCGGGCTGCTGCTCACCGTTGCCTTGGGCGGCGCGGCGCTTGCAGGCGCGCTCCCGGCGGGACTGTTGCTCGCGCTTGCGCGGCGCTCGGAGCTGCCGGTCATCCGCACTCTCGCGATCCTTTGGATCGAGTTTCTCCGCGGCGTGCCGCTGATTCCGTTGCTGTTCATCGCCATGAACGTGTTCCCGCTGCTGCTGCCGCCGGGGACCAACCCGTCGCCGCTCGCGAAAATCGTGGTCGCCTTCATCCTATTCAACGGCGCCGCCATGGCGGAGGTGTTCCGAGGCGGCTTGCAGGCGATTCCGAAGGGCCAGTTCGAGGCCGCGAAAAGCCTGGGTCTTGGACCCGCCGCGACCATGGCGCTGGTGATCCTGCCGCAGGCGGTGGCGATCGTGACGCCTGGTCTCGTCAATGTTGCGGTGGCGATCGTCAAGGAGACCACCGTTGTCTACATCATCGGCTTGTTCGATTTCCTGACTCAGATTCAGGCGGGGCTCCAGGCGCCCAATTGGCTCTTGGGCGATCAGGTGCGCGACAGCGGTTACCTCTTCGCGGCCTTCGTCTATTGGGCCGTCTGCTTCGGCCTCTCGCGCGTCAGCGCCCGCCTCGAGCTCAAAAAAGAGCGGCGGGGCTAGGGCGTGTGCTTTCTGCGTGCGCCCAAAAATTTTCAGGAGATAAGGGGATGATGGAGATAGGGGGAACTCGTCTCGATCACTCAATGACGAATAGGATGTTCATTGCTTTGCGGAAGCTTTTCGCAAGCCCGTCTCCCCGATCCCCAAAACATCCCCACGATCTCCCACAGATTCCAAATCAGTCGAAGATCGTTCAATTCGCGGCGAGTCGAATATTTGACGGCGGCTACTTCCAGATCGGCTTGCCAGAGCCGGGTAGGCCGAGGCTCGGCCATTTCCGCGTGACCGTATCGATGATCTCGTCGCTCATGCGGATTTTGCGGCCCCAATCGCGCTTGGTCTCGGGCGGAATCTTGTTGGTGGCATCGAGGCCGATCTTGCCGCCGAGGCCGGACTCGGGCGAAGCGAAGTCGAGATAGTCGATGGGCGTGTTCTCGATCACGGTGATGTCGCGCGCGGGGTCCATGCGGGTGGCAATCGCCCACATCACGTCCTTCCAGTCACGTGCGTCGATGTCGTCGTCCACCACGATCACGAATTTGGTGTAGACGAACTGCCGCAGGTACGACCACACACCCATCATCACGCGCTTGGCGTGGCCCGCATAAGCCTTCTTGATCGAGACTACCGCGATCCGATAGGAGCAGCCTTCTGGCGGCAGCCAAAAATCGACGATCTCCGGGAATTGCTGGGTCAGCAGCGGAATGAACACCTCGTTGAGCGCCTGGCCCAGCACCGAGGGTTCGTCCGGCGGGCGCCCCGTGAATGTGGAGAGATAGATCGGCGCCTGGCGCATCGTGATAGCGCTAATGCGGAACACCGGAAAGCGCTCGACCGCGTTGTAATAGCCGGTGTGATCGCCATAGGGGCCTTCATCGCCCATCTCATCCAGCATCACGTGGCCTTCGAGCACGATCTCGGCCTCGGCCGGAACCTTGAGCGGCACGGTCTTGCAGTCCACCAGCTCGACCTTCTTGCCGCGCAGCAGCCCCGCAAATTGATATTCGGAGAGCGTATCGGGCACGGGCGTCACCGCCGCGAGGATGGTTCCGGGGTCGGCGCCGATCACTGCCGCCGCCGGCAGCGGCTCGCGTTTCTCGGCGGCCCAGCGGCGATGATGCTGCGCCCCGCCGCGGTGCTTGAGCCAGCGCATCAGCGTGGTGTCGCGTCCCGTCACCTGCATGCGATAGATGCCGAGATTGAAGTCGTCCTCGCGCGCCCGCCCCGGTCCTTTCGTCACCACCAGCGGCCAGGTGATGAGCGGCGCCGGCTCGCCGGGCCAGCAAGTCTGAATCGGGAATTGCGCCAAATCGATCTCTCGGCCGCGCAGCACCACCTCCTGCGCCGGCGCCGCCGTCACCGTGCGCGGCTTCATTGCCAGCACCGTGCGCAGCAGCGGCAGCATCTCCAGCGCCTCGCGCCAACCGCCCGGCGGCTCCGGCTGCTTCAGGAAGGCCAAGGTTTCACCGATCTCGCGGAGCTGGTGCGGTTCGCGGTCCATGCCCAATGCCACGCGCCCGACCGTGCCGAACAGGTTCACCAGCACCGGCATGTCGTAACGGCGTTCGCCGGCGACGACAGCTTCGAACAGCGCCGCCGGTCCGCCTTCCGCGAGGAGCCGGGTTTGAATCTCCGTGATCTCCAGCACCGGCGAGACCGCCGCCTTCACGCGCACGAGCCGACCCGACGCCTCCAAGCGGGCCATGAAGTCGCGGAGCGAGGCGTAAGGCATGGGGCTCCTTCGTTTCGAGAGCGCAGCGACTATAGGGGCGAGCTTGGGCCGAGGCTATTCGTTCTTGATATGTTCGATAGAATTTCGTATGGTCGCCACCCCAAATGCGTCCGCGCTTCGCCCTCTCCTCGCCCTTTCTCCGCAGTATCGAGCTGCCACGCGATCGCGTCACGGCGGCCGAATTTCCCTTCACGCTACCGATCCTCACCCAAGGCGAATTTCGGATCGAATTCGAGCGGCCGATCACCCTCCTGGTCGGTGAGAACGGCAGCGGGAAGTCGACTTTGCTCGAAGCGCTCGCGGCCCATTGCGGCTTTCATTCGTCCGGCGGCAGTCGCGACCATGTGGAGCATCGCGCCGAGACGGAAGATGGAGAACCGCCCGCCCGGGTTCTGGCGCGCGCACTTCGCTTCGGCTGGAAGCCGAAGGTCACTCACGGCTTCTTCTTTCGGGCCGAGAGCTTTTTTCAAGTGGCAACCCGCCTCGATGCGCTTTCCCCCGGCTCCTACGGCGGGCGTGAATTGCATGCGCAGAGCCACGGCGAGTCCTTCCTCTCGCTGTTTCTCGATCGGTTCGGCGATAACAGGAACTGCGTCTATCTCATGGACGAGCCCGAGGCAGCGCTGTCGCCGGAGCGCCAGCTTGCTTTCCTGACGCTGCTGCATCGCTGGCACCGTTCGAGGCGCGTGCAGGCGATCATCGCGACGCATGCGCCGATGCTGATGGCCTATCCCGAAGCGACAATTCTCTCGCTGGACGGTGGCACCGTTGAGCCAGTCGCCTTCCGCGAAACCAACCATTATCGCCGCATGAAGAGCTTCTTGGATGCGCCGGAGCGCTATGTGCGGGCGATCCTCGATGCAGAGGAGGAGGAAGGGTCCAATGGCCAGAGTGAATTGCCACTGGGCCCGGAATGACGCCCGGTCTTTCAGAACAACGCCGGTGGCGGACGTCAGTTGCTTGGCAGTGGACGGGCGGTAACAGTGATGCTGCCGTTATAGGCGTAGACGAGTGTAGTTGTGGCTTCGTGGCCAGCATAAATGTTGATGCATCCGGTGCGGACGCAGGTGGTCGATACGCTGGATGAGCTGGCAATGCGTGATTCCGATTTTCCGATCGCGCTCGGGTCGGAAGCCACAATTAGGTAGCGCTCGCCTTGATGCGCGCGGACTCCGGCCGAGAGCAAAGCGCTATGGAACTGGAAGCTGTCGCGCGGAATTTCGCGTAGCGGCTGTCCAGCCGCATCCAGAACGACGAGCCGAGGCGAGAACAAGCCGAGCCCTGCCGGTGCGCTTTCGCCGGTGATGAGGTATTCGTGCGACGCCTCCGGCAACTGAAACGCCGCATAGATAGCTTTAGGTCCACCGACGGGCTCCCAGCAGGCTGTGTTCGCACCGAGCACCACGGCTACAGGCTTCACCGGCTCGAGCGTCAGCAGCAGCGCGCGTGCGAGATCGGGCTCCGCGGCACAGCTCCGGCCGTCGAGACTGAGAAGTGGCGGTGGCGAGGGCGCGCCGCCACACGCCGAAAGCGTGGTGACTCCAAGAAGGACCCCGAGCTTCACAAGGGAGCGGCGCATGCGTGACATATACACTTATCAAGGGGAAAGAGGCCGTTCCGCTTTATTTAATCTAGCGAAAAACCTCTCGCAGCCGCCATACCGTGGCTTCGCGGCTCGTGCGGTCTTCGAGGTCGAGGCTGGTCGGCACCGTGTAACGCGCGAGCGCTTCGAGGCCTGACGCCGGCAGATAGGCGCGGCCGGGATCGCCCAACAGCACCGTGATTCCCTGCTCTGCGCAGGCTCGCAGCCAGCGCGTCAAGCGTTCGGCGAGGGGGCGCTCGTAGCACATGTCACCGGCGAGGATCGCATCCCAGCGTGCGGCGTCCTGATCGATGACGTCGCGTCGCTCGATTGCGACCGCAACGCCGTTTGCTTCCGCATTGAGCGCAATGGAGGCAACGGCGAACGGATCGATTTCGGCCGCGGTTGCGATGGCACCCGTCCGCGCGGCGGCAACCGCCACGAGCCCGGAACCCGCGCCGAAATCCAGCACGCGCTTGCCGCCGAACAGTGCGGGATTGTCGAGAACGTACCGCGCGAGCGCCTGGCCGCCGGCCCATGCGAAGGCCCAATAGGGCGGCGGCAATTGTTGCACTTCAAGTGTGGCTTCGGTCGCATGCCAGAGCGGCGTTATCTCGCTCGCGAGATGGAGGCGAATCTCCGGTACCAGCGGCGGCGAAATCAGCGCCGTATTGGCGCAAACGAAGACGCGCGCGTCCCTTGGCTCAGCCGCCATCAAGCGCGTGGGCTGCAACGATGCCGAGCAGCAAGAGCCAGCCCACCCATCGGTTCGAACGGAACTTGACGAGGCAATCATCGGGATCGTCGAGATCGACCCGCGCCGCCTGCCATGCCATCTGCGCCGTCGCGAAGGCGAGGCCAACCAAATAGAGCCAGCCCAGGTTGGCGGCCATTCCCGCGATCAGCCAGAGCGCAGCCGCAACGCCGTAGAACACGAAAAGATACGGGCGCGTCCCCGCGCCTAATCGGAGTGCCGAGGATTTGATCCCGATGCGCGCGTCATCCTCCTTGTCCTGGTGCGCATAGATCGTGTCATAGCCGAGTGTCCAGGCGATGCCGCCCGCATAAAGCCACAACGCCGGCGCTGAAAGCTCGCCGCGCATGGCCGCCCAGCCCAACAGCGCGCCCCAATTGAAATTGAGGCCGAGGAAGAATTGCGGCCAGTAGGTGACGCGCTTCATCAGAGGATACGTGGCGATGAGCGCCAACACCGCGAGACCGACGAGAATGGCAGTGCGGTTGAACATGAAGAGGATGGCGGCACCCACCAGAAGCTGCAGCGCCATGAAAACCAGCGCCTGGAACGGTGTCACCTGGCCGCTGGGCAGTGGTCGGGTCCGGGTGCGCGCGACTTGTGCGTCGAGATCCCGATCCATGAGGTCGTTGAGCGTGCAGCCGGCGCCCCGCATGGCGATGGCGCCGATCGCGAACAGCACCAGCATGATCCAATCGGGCGCCCGCCCTTCCGTTGCCATCGCCACCGACCACCATCCCGGAAAGAGCAGCAGCCAGGTGCCGATCGGCCGGTCGAGCCGCGCCAAGCGGATATAGGGCAAGAGCGCCGCCGGCGCGTGCCGCTCCGCCCAATCCCCCGCTCGAATGTCACTCATCGGCGTGTCCAGTTCCTCAAACATAAGCCCACGCCACCATCGGGCGAACGCATTTTAAGGGGATGAGGAGATGATGTGGAGATGAGGGGATAATGCGGGAGATGAGGGGTTAGAGCCATCCCCTTCGTCACCAAATCATCTCCCCATCTCCCTTAAAGAGCTGAATGGCTCGAGACTCGAACAATGGAGTGAATAATGGAGGAAATTTTTCTGATGTGTTTACCCCGTGGAGGACTTTAAGGTTGCCCGTCTACTCCGATCCGGCAAGAGAGTTCATGGCCTACGAGCCGCGCACCCGCCTCTATGTGACCGCCGACCTCGCGGAAGGCGTGCGGATCGAGCTCGCATCCTCGCAAGCGCATTATGTCGCGACCGTGCTGCGCCTTAAGCCCGGCGCTCCGGTCGCGCTGTTCAACGGACGCGACGGCGAGTGGCGTGCCACGATCGAAAGTTTCGCCAGGGGGAGCGGCGTGGCCTTGGTCGAGCGGCGCATGCGCGCGCAGGGCGCGGGGTGCGACCTCTGGCTCGCCTTCGCGCCGATCAAGCGCGCGCGCATCGATTTCCTGGTGGAAAAGGCGACCGAGCTTGGAGTCTCGGTGCTGCAGCCGGTCCTGACCCAGCGTACCGTCATCGACCGGCTCAATCTGGAGCGATTGCGCGCCCACGTGCTGGAAGCGGCGGAGCAGACCGAACGGCTGTCGCTCCCGGAACTGCGCGCACCGATCACGCTCGATCACTTGATTGCGACCTGGCCCCGCGACCGACGGCTGCTGTTCTGCGATGAATCCGGAACATCGCCCTCGATTGCGGAGTCGCTGGCGCGCGCGCAATCGGGGGCATGGGGCGTGCTCACGGGACCAGAGGGCGGATTTGCGGAAACGGAGCTTGACGCGCTCAAGAAACTCCCCTTTGTTTCCGCCGTCGGGCTCGGGCCGCGCGTGCTCCGTGCCGATACCGCCGCGCTCTCGGCGCTGGCGGTGTTCCAGGCACTGCTGGGGGACTGGGTCAGCGAGAGCCTAGCGGCGGCTCGCGCCGGAGAACATTCCTCGCGTCAACCATAGAGCCGCTGCGGAGAGGCCATTTTATTCATGTCCGGGCCCACTCAGACCCTAGGCGCGGAGATCACGGAGCGACGCCAGCTCGTGGAGTATCTGGAGGCGGGCTGCAAGCCCCCGGAGCGCTGGCGCATCGGAACCGAGCACGAGAAATTCGTGTTCCGCCTCGCCGACTTGCGTCGCGTCCCCTACGAGGGGCCCGACGGAATTCGGGCGCTGCTCCAAGGCCTGCAACGCTTCGGCTGGGAGCCCGTGCTGGAAGGCGACAACGTCATCGCGCTTTCCAAGCAGAATTGTTCGGTGACGCTCGAACCCGGCGGCCAATTCGAACTGTCAGGGGCGCCGCTCGAGACGCTGCACCAGACCTGTGCCGAGGTGAACCAGCATCTGCGCGAGGTGCGCGAAGTCTCGGGCGAGCTGAAGATCGGCCTCATCGGTCTCGGGTTCGATCCCAAGTCGCGGCGCGAAGACGTTCCTTGGATGCCGAAGGGGCGCTATGCGATCATGCGGCGCTACATGCCGCTGCGCGGTAAGCTCGGCCTCGACATGATGCTTCGGACCTGCACCGTGCAGGTCAATCTCGACTTCCGCTCGGAAGCCGACATGGTGAAGAAGTTCCGTGTCGGCCTCGCGCTGCAGCCGCTCGCCATCGCGCTCTTCGCCAATTCGCCCTTCATCGAGGGCAAGCCCAGCGGTTTCCTCAGCGCGCGCAGCCATGTCTGGACTGATACCGATCCCGACCGCACGGGCCTTCTGCCCTTCGTGTTCGAGAAGGGTTTCGGCTTCGAACGCTACGTCGACTACATGCTCGATGTCCCCATGTATTTCGTTTACCGCGACGGCCGATACATCGACGTGGCGGGACAATCTTTCCGTGATTTCATGGTGGGCAGATTGCACAACTACGTGGGCCAACGTCCGCGGATGAACGACTGGAGCGACCATCTCACCACCGCCTTCGGCGAGGTGCGTCTCAAGCGCATTCTGGAGATGCGCGGCGCCGATGGCGGGCCTTGGGCGCGGCTGTGCGCGCTGCCCGCGCTCTGGACCGGTCTCCTCTACGACGAGGGCGTGCTCGACCAGGCGATGGAGATGGTCAAGGACTGGACCGGCGAGGAGCGCGAGCGGCTCCGCAATGACGTGCCGCGGCTCGGCCTTGCGGCGGAGTTCCGCGGCCGCACGTTAGTGCCCCTTGCGCGAGAGATGCTGGCACTATCGCGCGAAGGTCTGCGCCGGCGCGAGCGCAAGGACAATTGCGGCGAGGACGAGACGCATTACCTGGCGCCGCTGCACGAGATCGCTGAGCGCGGCCGTACCCCTGCCGAGGATCTGCTCGAAGCTTACGAGACCCGCTGGAACCGCAGCGTTGATCCGGTCTACGTCGAGCAGGCGTACTGATCGGTGCGGGTGATCGGCCGGCGGATCCCTGGCAGTGCCGGGCGTCGTCATGGCCGGGCCGGCCGAAGTCCGAGACCTGGCCACGCAGCGAGTTTTTCGCCTCAACCCGCCGTCCTGAGCCCGCCCAGCTCCATCCGCCGCCAGCGCTCCGGGTGCTTCGCCGCTTCGGCGGGCGAGAGGCCCGAGAGCGACATCCAGCGCGAGCGGTACCATGCAGTTGAGGAAACCTCGACCTTGAGCGAGCCGTCCGCCGGCGGCCCCGAAAGGCCAAGCGCCTCCCAAGGAATGATCGCCTCGGCGGCGATGCGCGGCTGGTCGGCGCCGAAATAGAGCGCCTTGGCACCCGGCACAGGCGTGCATTCGGTTGGGCCGTGCTCGGCGGGTGTCCCGAGGCAGAGCTTCGGCGCCATCGGCGGATGGTCCTTCACCTTGGTGCGCGGCGGGATGAAGTAGTAGGTGAAATGGCGCGGACCCGCGCCTGCATCCACGTGCAGCTCGACGCGATAGGCCTCGCTCAGGGGAAAGTCCCCGTCGTAGCCGAGGAGGCCAATGTCGTAATAGTCCTGGCCGATCGTGCCGAGCGCGAGGCCCACCGCGCTCCAGCTCAGATACGCCTCGCCGAACGCGACCTCGCCCGGTTCCGCGATCAGTGGCGGCAGCAGCGAGGCGGGTTTCGGCCAATCGATGAAACTGGGCTCGTCAGGATCGATCGCAGCCTTCGGGATGACGAAGGGGCCTGCCGACCCAAGCGCTGTCGTGGCAGCCGTCGTCGCATGGATCGCGGGCACTGCCGCATTGGCCGCGGTGAGCGCCTCCGTCAATCGCCGATAGGGCTCGCCCTGCGCGTCGACGAGGCCAAAATCATAATCCTCGCCGTCTTTCCGCCCGCCTCGGGGATCGTCGTAGTACTGAAACCAGTGCAAACCCACGACGTCGCGGAGCCTCGCGAAGGCACGGGTCGCCACCGCCGCGCCGTCGGCTCGCGCCTCCTGCGTCGCGACGGTCATCAAATGCCCGTTGTTGCGATTGCCGGTGCGGTTCTCGCGCGCGGCATAGAACCACTCCGAGACCAGCACCGGCTTGCCGCCCGAGAGCGCATGCAAGCCCGCGAAGTAATAGGGCGCGATCCACCCCTCGGGGCTGTCGACGTTGTAGTTGGTGCTGATCAGGTCCACGTAGGGCGTCCCGGCGCGCACCGCCATCGGGTCATAGTAGATCGGCAGCCGGTCGCCCAAATACAACGCCTGCGGATCCGCGGCGTGGATCGCGTCGCGCGAGAGCTTGTAGTAGTGCTCGGCGACCATGAAGGTCCAGCGGCGTACCACCGCGATGCCGTTGCCGCCGGGCCGGAGATGCGTCACCTCGCGGGCCGACAGCAACTGCCGCCAGGAATTGACGCCCGCGGGGGGCGCGAAATCGGCGGTGAAGCGCTTCCAGTTGTCGCGATAATAGCTGCGCAGCAGGCTGACGAGCCGGGCCTTGGTGTGGAAATTAGGCGCCGCGGCGGAATACCAGCGGAAGAGCGCACCGCCCCACCAGCCGACCTCGTTGTCGGAGAAATACCCGATGCGATAGGGGCTGCCGCGATAGGGCGCGACCAGCTCGCGCGCCTTATCGCGCATGATCGCGGGCATCTTCGGATCGAACGGATCGAACCAGTGGAAGCGCGAGTTGCGGCCAAGCTCGAGATTGATCACTGTCGGCATGCGCAACAGATCAGGCGCAATCGAGAATCCACCGGCGGTGTTGAAGCCCCATTCGGTGACATTTTTCCGCGCGGCATCGATCCATTGCGCAAGGCGCGGCTCGACCGGGGCGCGCGAATAGGCGTCCCGCTCCAGGCTCGGATCGATGAAACCGGGGTCCATGACGTTGACGCCCAGCGTGAAGACCCGCTGGCCGCAGGGGCTCACCAGCCAGGCGTGGCCTTCCGTCCGATCAAGCTGCCAGCGCGACGAGGGAGCATCCGCAAGATTGGGACAGGCAAGCGCCGGCACCGCCCATGCCACAATGAACAACATCGCCGCTAAACCGCGCCATAGCGGCATCTGCTTGAATCCCTCTCCCCTCCGGGGAGGGGGTAAAGCTTTGGCACCAGGAGTTGACACTTTTGGCAACACACCATCCGTTATTACAAGCTCGAATGCTTGCTCAGCTCCATTTTCCAGCTTACCTGCGTTTGCCGCAACGCTTCCGAACAGACTGAGCACGTAGCTTGATGCTCGGTTATATCTACCCAAGACGTAAGCCACCAGACCAGGTCGGCGGTGTAAAAATCCAAACGGGCTTGTCAGGCGGCACGTCAATAGCGGCTTCGGGTCACGAACGGTCGTCGGAATGATCTCCGCATGGAATCCGATCTTCGCTCGTCAGCAGACCTCTGTTGGCCAGCACGAGGAGGGCCGAAAAGTGCCCGAATGTGCCAACGGCTACTCATGCGGACCATCGCGCTACAACGACCTCGCTATAGCTCGTGACATGCGGACGTCAGCGCAGGACAATTTCATGCGACCAGTTCATTCATAGCGCTGACGATCCGCACGGCCAGCGGTTCGGTGCGTCCGCGCACGCTTATCTCGCGCACAGGAAAGGCACTCATTTTAACTTCGGCAGTGGCGGCGACGATGTCGGATACAACGAGTTGACAGCCATAATCTTTGGTCAACTCCTGGAGACGGGCGGCTACATGCACGGAATCGCCGATTGCTGTCAGGAGGAAGCGATCGCGGTAGCCAAGCTCGCCCAGAATCACGTTGCCGGCATGGAGTCCAACGCCGATTGCAAGTGGCTCCGGTAATTCGTCAGCCAATGTTCGATTCATATTGGCAAGACGGCTATCAATAAGTTGCGCCGCGGCCAATGCCTGGGAGCAGGCTTCACGTGGACCCGCGTGTATGCCGAAGATCGCCATCATTCCGTCGCCAACGAATTGGTTGGGCGCGCCACCGGTGTCGACAACCGCGCCTGCCACGGCATCAAAGAAATGGTTTAGCAGGAACACCACGTCGTACGGGTGGCGCTTCTCGACCAATGCCGTTGACTTACGAATGTCCACAAACATGATCGCCACGAAACGTTCGAGTTCCGACGCCTCGGAATAGTCACGTCGACGCGACTCGCTCGCGCCGATATTTGGCGGCAGTAATGGAAGGACTGCGGTATCGCTCCGGGGACGCAGTTGACACGCCAAACGCACACTTGGACCGGCGCGCAACCGACTTAGCAACGCTTGCTCGGAGGCACTTGGCGGCGGTAACGTTTCGACCCCACGCAACACACGGACGCGGCAGGTCGTACAGCGACCTCGTCCGCCGCAAATCGCAGCGTGCGGAATGCTGGCGCGACGGCTGGCGTCGAGGACGGCACAGCCGATCGGCACGCGAACGACACGGCCGCCAGGATAAGCGATGTTGATTACGCCACGGCGGCGTTCAACCAGCCAGCGCGCAGCCCATGCGACGAAAACGATCGCCAGCAGCACAACATAAATCCAGTAAAGCTGGACCTCGAGATCCCAGCTCGGCCCACCTACATTTGGATCGCGCATATGACCATCCCGCACGGTCATTTGCAGCAACTCAGGGTGCAATTGCCACTGCTCGAAAAGGTGCCGTGTACCTTGCCAAATTCCCAGCAGAGCGAGCACTGGCAAGAGTGTCGCGACGGTGAGCAATACGGGGGCGAATTTACGATAATTGGATCGTGCGCGTAGCCAATAATGCACGCCGAGGCACCCATGCGTCCAAGCGACCAGGAGCACGGTGACTTGCCGCCACCCCCAAAACGGAACGAAATAAAAAAAGGAGGCGAGGGTTACGTCGTAGCGGCGCGTGACATCGAAAGCTGAATATACGTATCGCTCGGCAGCAAAGTGGTGCAACAGAAGCGGTATGATCGAGAAGCCGAGCAGAAGCCGTACCAATTCGCCGGCACCTATACGGAAGCTGCGGCGGGCGTAAAGGGCGTAAAGTGCCAAAGTAAAATGGACTGCGAAAGCGCCGTAGAGAGCGATGGTCCCCGGCACGCTGTGCCAGACGAAATCATGAATCCGAGTACCCCATTGCATTGCCTCAAACGAAACATTGCCCAACGCGTGCATGCAAAGATGCAGCGTGAGATAGCAAAGCATAATGAGACCAGCTCCGAGGCGGAGCCGTCGAAGCGTCATCTGGTCGCGGAGAGTGCTGGAATCTAGCATCTGAATGTCTTCGCCCCGGCCTTCGGACAGGACATCGTATCAACGCGCAGCGCCGTTCTGGAAGAGTCCGGTTTGGGGGTGAGGCCCCGGATGTTCGCTCATAAGCGAGATACCGGCCTCTAGCTTCGGAATGTCCGCGTTGGGTCACGAACGGCCTTCGGGGCGATGTCCGCACAGAGTCTGCTCTTCCCTCGTGAACAGACATCCGCTGGCCACCACGAGAGCTTCCGCGATGTGCCAATTGCGCCCGAACGCACGGAGCCGCATGGCCCGGCTGTATCGCACATCGGAAAGTAGGGCCCTTTCGCGACCCTGCCATCTATGCATAATCTTGCGGCTTAAGTTCAATCGGTCACGAGGGGGAAACCATGAGCGAACTCGATGGCGCTACCCTGATCGCGAGGAGCCTCAAACAGCAGGGCATCGATCACCTGTTCGGAGTCGTCGGGTTTCCAATCACCCCGATCGCCGCGGCCGCGCAGAGGGAAGGCGTCGCCTATCTCGGCATGCGCAACGAGCAGAGCGCCTCCTACGCGGCGCAGGCCTACGGCTATCTCACCGGCCGCCCCGGCGCCTGCATCGTCGTGACCGGCCCAGGCGTGGTGCACGGTCTCGCGGGTCTCGCCAATGCCCAGCAGAATTGCTGGCCCATGATCTTGATCGGCGGTGCCTCAGAGACCTATCGCGGCGGCATGGGCGCGTTCCAGGAAGAGCGGCAGGTGCTGATCGCCTCGCCGTTCTGCAAGTTCGCGCACGGCATCGAGAGCGTGCAGCGCATCCCCTACTATGTCGAGATGGCAACCCGGCACGCGATCTATGGTCGCCCCGGCGCCACCTATCTCGACGTGCCCGACGACATCATCAGGGGCAAATGCGACCTCGACAAAGTCGTTGAGGTCGAGCGCGTGCCCGAACCGCCGCGCATGGTGGCACCGACGGAGAACGTCGCGGCGGCGCTGAACCTTCTCGAACGGGCCGAGAGGCCGCTCGTTCTCCTCGGCAAGGGCATGGCGTGGTCGCGCGCCGAGGACGAAGTCCGCGCCTTCATTGAGCGCACGCAATTGCCGTTCCTGCGCTCGCCGATGGGCAAGGGGGTGATGCCGGACGACCATCCGCTGTCGGCCGCGGCGGCGCGCTCGCTGGCGCTGCAGCAGGCCGACGTCATTTTCCTGATGGGCGCGCGGATGAACTGGATCTTTCATTTCGGCCAAGCGCCGCGCTATGCAAAGGACGTCAAGATCATCCAGCTCGACATCGCGCCCGAGGAGATCGGCCACAACAAGGCGACGGAAGTGGCGCTGGTCGGTGATGGTAAGGCCATCGTCGGGCAGCTCAACAAGGCGCTCGACAACCGCCAGTGGTTCCATCCGAAGGACACGCCGTGGCGGCAGGCGATTGCCAAGAAGACGGCCGATAATGCGGCGCAAATTCGGCCGCAGATCGATGACGATCAGGCGCCGGCCGGCTACTACCGGGCGTTGCGCGACGTCGCCGCCTGGATGCCGCGGGACGCGATCCTTAGCGCCGAGGGTGCCAGCACCATGGATATCGGCCTCACGCAATTGCCGAGCTTCAACGCCCGTTCCTGCCTCAACGCCGGCACCTACGGCACGATGGGGGTCGGCCTCGGCCAGGCCATCGCCGCCTGCGTGGCGCATCCCGACCGGCCGGTCATCCACCTCTCGGGCGACTCCGCGATCGGCTTTTCCGGCATGGAGATGGAGACGCTGGTCCGCTACAACCTGCCGGCCAAGATAGTCGTCTTGAACAATGGCGGCATCGGCCCCGGCATGCCGCATATCCCGGAAAACCCGATGTTCAACCTGAAGCCGAACGCGCTGATTTGGGGCGCGCGCTATGACCGGGTGATGGAGGCCTTCGGCGGCAAGGGATTCCTGGTCGAGGACCCGAAGGACCTGCGCGGTGCCCTCGACGAGGCGATGAACTTCCGCGGTCCCGCCCTGGTCAACGTCGTGATCTCGCAGGGCTCCGCCCGCAAGGCGCAGGAGTTCGGCTGGCATAGCTGAGTGACACATCAAAGGGCCGCGCCATTCCCGGCGCGGCTCCTTATCGGGAGGGGTCGCCATGCGGGAACGGGTAGTGCAGCCAGAGATCGCGACCGGGATCCAGCCGGCGCTCAGAGGGGTCAAGGTGCTCGACCTCACCCAGTTCGAGGCGGGACCGTCCTGTACCGAGGCGCTGGCCTGGCTTGGGGCTGACGTAGTCAAAGTGGAGGAGCCCCATCGCGGCGAGCCGGGGCGCTGGGGATTCACCGATCGCACCGACGCCGATTCTCACTATTTCATCTACTACAACCTCAACAAGCGCAGCATTACCTGCAATCTCAAGAGCGACGGGGGCAAGGCGCTGCTGAGGCGGATGATCGGCAAGGCCGATGTCTTGATCGAGAACATGGCGCCGGGCACCTTCGCACGCCTGGGCTTCGACTATCCGCGGCTGAGCGCGCTCAATCCGCGATTGATCTTCGCCCAGGTAAAGGGCTTCGCGCCGGAGAGCGAGCACGCGAACTATCTGTCCTTCGATATGATCGCCCAGGCGATGGGCGGCACAATGGGGGTGAACGGCCATCCCGATGAGCCACCGGTCCGGCCGGGCCCGACCATCGGTGATACCGGCACCGGCATGCTTTGCGCCATGGGCATCATCGCCGCGCTCTACCAGCGCATGACAACCGGCCGCGGCCAGCACATCCAGATCGCCATGCGCGACGCGATGCTGAACTATTGCCGCACGCCGATGAGCCGCCAGGCCGCCCGCGACGACCAGCTGCCGCGTGGCGGCAACACGGTGGTCGGGACCGCGCCGGGCGGCCTCTACAAATGCTCGCCGGGGGGGCTCGACGACTGGTGCTACATCTTTGCCTCGCGGGGCAACGAAGAGCATTGGCGCCGCCTGGTGAAGGCGATCGGCCGCGAGGACTTGCTCAACGATCCGCGTATGGTCGACGGCGCCACCCGCGCCCAGAACCGGGAGGCCGTGGACGCGGCCATCACTGAATGGACGTCGAAGCGCACCAAGCATGAGGTAACCCGGATCATCGCCGGCGCCGGTGTTCCCTGCGGCGCCGTCCTCACCACGCTCGAGCTCCTGCACGACCCGGATCTGCATAAGCGCGGGATGATGCAGAAGATCGAGCATCCGGTGCGCGGGCCGGTCATCGTGCCGGGGTGGCCGCTGCGGATGTCGGACAGCAAGGTCCCGCTGAAATGCGCCCCGATTCTCGGCGCGGATTCCGAGGCGATCTATGGCGAGTGGCTCGGCTGCTCTCCCGACGAGGTCAGGGACATGCGGCAAGGCGAGGTGATCTGAGGACCGCGATCCTGGGGCGCGAGGAGCCGCTGCCGCCGGGGGCATCCCGCATGAATGCTAAGCGTGTTCGGATGTCCTCTGGAAATACTCACCGCGAGCATATGTTTTGCGCTTTGCCCCTGAGAGCGGACATGGCGCAACATAGTCGGCATGTGCGTTTCGTGCCAATAGTGTTGCAAAAGTCTTTTGACTGCTGAAATGCGCAAGATTGAGTCGTTTGCGGGGATCATCTGGACTGAAAGATTCAAGGATCGTTCTGTACCAGAATAAACATTGCGCGACCGACCGACCTTGCCGACTTTTGCAACACTATCTGCCATGAGCGGAAACTCTCGTCTCCGAGAGGTCCAAAGACTGAGACCGTAACTCTGGCCGGCCCCTCCTCAACGAGCCGGCGGGGGAACCTTGCAGCCGTACCGCGCGCCGATTTCCGCGAGCTTGTCGAGATCCGGCTGGTCCGGCGAAATCTCGCGGTCGAAGTCTGTGAACATGTGCGAGGCCGCTTCGCGCGAGGTCATTGAGATCATCTCGCCGCCGCCTTTCCCGAACCGGAACCAGTGCGTGGTGCCGGCAGGCAGGTGTACGAGCGTCCCCGGCCGCGCGATCATCTGTTTTTCTTCGATGCCGAATGCGATCTCACCCTTGGTGACGTAGAATGATTCATCCCAAGGGTGGTTGTGCGGCGGAGGGCCGCTGCCCTCGCGTCCGGTCTGCAGGAAGATCTCGTAGCCGCCGGTCCGCGCCCCCGATGCGAGGACCGTGACATTCTCCCCCACGATTTTGAGTGGGCGAGCCGTTTGATCGGGCATGACGACAAACGGTGTGCGCATGCGAAGTCCCTCCACAGTTTCGACATATCCGAGATTTGACATCGACCCCAGAATCCAATGGCAGGGTAGCCGCGGAGCCGCTCGGCAACAAGCTGAGCCGAGGCGATCCCGGCACTATCGTGCTGGCGGATCAGTACGGAGTTGGCGAACGCCCCTCACCCCACCCCTCTCCCCGCTCGGGAAGGAGGAACGGCGAGCCCTGCAATGTCACGCCGCCGTTCCACCGACCGTTAGGCCGTCGATGCGTACTGTCGGAATTCCGACGCCGACAGGCACGCCTTGGCCATCCTTGCCGCAAGTGCCGATACCGCCGTCGAGCGTCATGTCGTTGCCGATCATGGTGATCTTGGTGAGGGCATCGGGGCCATTGCCGATCAGGGTCGCGCCCTTGACCGCCGGCCCCACCTTGCCGTCCTCGATCAGGTAGGCCTCCGACGCCGAGAACACGAACTTACCCGAGGTGATGTCCACTTGGCCGCCGCCGAAATCGACGGCGTAGAGGCCGCGCTTGACCGAGCGGAGGATTTCCTGCGGGTCCTTGTCGCTGCCGAGCATGTAGGTGTTGGTCATGCGCGGCATCGGAGCATAGCCGAAGCTCTCGCGCCGGCCGTTGCCGGTAGGCTTCATGCCCATGAGCCGCGCATTGAGGCGGTCCTGCATGTATCCGACCAGGATGCCGTCCTCGATCAAGACCGTGCGGCCGGTGGGCGTTCCCTCGTCATCGATCGTGAGCGAGCCGCGCCGATCCGGCAGTGTGCCGTCATCGATCACCGTGACGCCCGGCGCCGCCACGCGCTGGCCGATCAGGCCCGAAAATGCCGAGGTTTTCTTGCGGTTGAAATCGCCCTCGAGCCCATGCCCAACCGCTTCATGCAGCATGACCCCGGGCCAGCCCGGACCCAGCACCACCGGCATCTCGCCCGCGGGTGCATCGATGGCGCCCAGATTGACCAGCGCCTTGCGCAGCGCCTCGTCGACTTGCACCCGCCAATTGGCGGTATCGATGAAGCGCTCGTATTCGAGTCGGCCGCCGAGGCCGTGCGAGCCCTGCTCCATTCGGTCGCCTTCGCCGACCACCACCGAGACGTTGATCCGCACCAGCGGCCGAATGTCGCCAACCCTATGCCCGTCGCCCCGCGCGATCAGGATCGCGGCCCAGCTTCCCGAAAGCGAAGCCGAGACCTGCTTGACGCGCGGGTCCTTGGCGCGGGCATAGGCGTCGATTTCCTGGAGCAGCGCCGTCTTGCGGGTGAAATCGACCTGCGCCAGCGGATTGACGTCGGTGTAGAGGGTTCGGTTGGTTCCTGGGGGCGGTGCGGCATAGGTACCGCCCGAGCCGCTCTTGACCGCGCGCACCGTCTCGGCCGCGCGTTTAATCGCCTCTTCCGATAGCTCCGAGGCGTGGGCGAAGCCGGCGGTTTCGCCGGAGATCGCGCGCAGCCCAAAGCCCTGGCTCGTGTCGAAGGACGCGCTTTTGATGCGCTGATCATCGAGAGCCACCGACTCCGACTGAGCCCATTCCAGATAAAGCTCGCCGTCATCCATGCCCTGGAGCGCTTCGCCGACAATGCGTTCGACCCGCGCGGGGTCCATGCCGGTCCGATCGAAGAAGAGCTTATCGAGGCGCGCAACGTCGGTCATTCAATGCTCCATCGCGAAGGTCGGCGCGGCGACTCCGGCCGCTCCCGTGGCGCAAGATATAAGCATGGGGGCGTCCGAGTTCCAATCGCGGCTCGGATACCCCGCCATATACGCGGATATTAAGGAAGTCGCGAGGCTCTAGACTATTGCGCGGCGGCCGGAGACATCGCGGCGGCGGTCGGAGGGATCGTGGTATCGATGACGCGCGCCGCCGGAAACGTCAGGATCGCCGTAGTCCCGTGCTGCGGCACGCTCTCGAGCTTCAGATTCCCGCCGTGCAGTTCGATCAGGGACTTGACGAGGGGCAGGCCGAGACCGGTGCCGGGGTGCTTGCGATTGAGCCCGCTCTCGACCTGCCGGAACGGCGTCAGCGCGATCGCAATCTCCTCGGCGGAAAGTCCGATCCCGGTGTCGCTCACCCTGACCAACAGCTCGCCCTCCGGCTCGCGCTCGACGGCGATCCGGACGCTGCCGCCCTCGGGCGTGAATTTGACGGCATTGGAGAGCAGGTTGATCAGCATCTGCTTCACCAGCCGCTCGTCGCAAAGCAGCAGCGGCGGGTCGGGTGGCAACACGGTTTCGAGCGTGAGCCTCGCCGCCGCGGCGCGCTGCTCGACCAGGCGCCGCGCCGCCCGAATCACCTGCGGCAACTCCACTTCGCTTTCGTTGAGCGTGAGCTCGCCCGCCTCGGCGCGCGAGAAATCGAGAATATCGTTGATCACCGCCAGCAAGTGGCTCCCGCTCTCGCGAATATCGCTCGCATACTCACGGTACTGCGGATTGCTCATCGGACCGAACAGCTCGTTGCACATCACGTCCGAGAAACCGATGATCGCGTTGAGCGGCGTCCTTAGCTCGTGGCTCATATTGGCGAGGAATTCGCTCTTAGCGCGGCTCGCAGCCTCCGCCTGCTCCTTGGCGACGCGGATCGCGCGTTCGGTCTGCCGGCGAGCCGTCGCATCGCGCACCACGGTGAAGTGGTATTCCTTGCCGTTGAATTCGAGATTGTTGGCGGTGATATCGACCGGGATCAGCCGGCCATCCTTCACTCGATAGAAGGTGTCGAGACTGTGCGCGCCACCGTCTCGCGCTTCTTCCCAGCGTCGCGCCCAATCCGCGCGCGTCATCGCCGGATCGATGTCGAACACCTTGAGCTGCAGCAATTCCGCCCGGGAATAGCCGAGCAGGCGGCATGCGGCGTCGTTGACGTTCAAGAACCGGCCCTCGGCATCGATCAGGCTGATTGCCTCGGACGCGCGATCCATCGAGATCTGCGCCAGTCGAAGGCGCTGCTCGGCGCCCCGGCGCTCGGACACCTCCTGCTGCAAACCTTGCGCCATCACCTGCAACCGGTCGGCGCGATGCCGGCTCGACATGAGATAGGTTGCAAGCAACGCCGTCAGGATAAGGCCGGTTGCGCACTCGCCCCAACCGGCATAATCGAGGGAACGGGCGATGTATTCAGGCGTCGGCCTCAGTATCAGTGTCCAATCGCGTCCGGCGAAGTTGAAGGCCGAGCCGAAGAACGGCCGAGTGAAGACCTCATCCTCGCTCGGTGGCGTGCCGCCGGCATCGCCGGGTCCGGCGCGCCGTTCGTAAAGCAGCCGATCGCCAGCGGGCGCG
This sequence comes from Allostellaceae bacterium, assembly GCA_035517495.1. Taxonomy (GTDB): domain Bacteria; phylum Pseudomonadota; class Alphaproteobacteria; order ATCC43930; family CGMCC-115725; genus DASZHJ01. The sequence goes on from DATIYT010000056.1 coordinate 95,033, forward strand.
CCGTCGTCAAAAACGAACAAGTCATACCCTTGCGGCAGCGGATCAAGCGCTTCGAGGATGGCGCCGATCGCGGGGCCGATCAGCAGGCGGAACGCAAGGATACCGATCGGTTGCTCGGTCCCGCCACTTGGATTGCCCTCGCCGGTCGGGAAGACCGCTGCGAAAAGCAGGCAGCCCGAGCCACCGGTCACGAACGGGAAGGGGGGCGTTGCGACAACGCGACGCTGCAAAATCGCGCGGCGGACCGCCGCCGCGCGCGTAGGTTCCGCAAGCAGATCGAGGCCGATCGGCGAGGCCCTGCGCATCGGATCGACGAAGCGGATCGGAAAATATTCCGGCCGATCCGCGGCCGGCACAAAGACGCCGTCAGGACCGGGGTCGCGGATCGCGTACCCGGGGATGTCCTCGCGTGCGTGAGTTTCGAATTCGGCCCGCTGCGCTCCCGTCACTCGCGGCGCCCAGGTTAGGCTGCCGAATCCCGACCGGAGGAAACGGCTCGCCAACGACATGCTGCGGCCGTAAGTCGTGAATTGCTGCCAATCGATCGTCGAACCTTGAAAGGACGCCGCGAACCCGTCGATGGTTCCCTCGTATCGGCTAAGCACCTCCTGCAGGCCGCGCGCGCGGCTCTCCGCGCGGGCACTCAACTCCACGGCCATGCGATCCTGCGCGGCATGCCGGGCCAATTGAAAGGCGCCGATCGATGCGGCCGTTCCCAGCACCGCGGCCAAGAGCGCCGGCCAGTAGTGTCGAAGTCGCAGCAGCGTCACCAACGCGTCCCCTGCCAGACATAAACCAATGCCTTGCTCCTAATTCGCAGCGTAGTTTCCCGAACTTTAAGAATTGTAAATATTTTTGCGCCAATAACATACGGCACATCCCTGGTTAACAATTGCTTTCACGAGCGGGCAGGACGGAGCGGCTAAATGGCATCCATGATGGAAAACGGGCGCAACTTGGCCATCCTTCTCGCCGCGGCGGTATTATTGCATTCTGCCGCGGCTCGCGCCGACGCGCTGGACACGATTCAAGCCCGCGGCACCCTTATCGTCGGCACGAAGGCGGACTATCGACCGTTCGGCTTTCGCGACGAGAGCGGCGCCATCGTGGGATTCGAGCCCGATCTCGCGAGCGACGTCGCGCAGAAACTCGGGGTCAAGCTGCAGCTCGTGCCAGTCGTCGCCGCCGACCGCATCAAGCTCCTGACCGAGCATAAGCTCGATCTGGTGATCGCGACCATGAACGCAACCGACGAGCGTCGCAAGCTCATCGACTTCATCGAGCCCGGCTATTACGCGTCGGGCGTCAACGTGCTGGCACCCAAATCTCTGCACCTGCACATCTGGCAGGAATTGCGCGGCAAGCCAGTGTGCACGGTCGAAGGCGCCTTCTATGTCGCCGAGATCCGGGAGCGCTACGAACCGGTGACCGAGACCTTCACCAATACCGATGCGATGTATCCGGCGCTCAAGGACGAAAAATGCGTCGCGGTTGTCTACGACGACACGGCAATCATCGGCCAACTGCAGAGCCCGGGCTGGCGCGACTATGAGATGCCGCTGTCCTCGATCCTTGTCGAACCGTGGGGCATGGGCGTGGCGCAAGGCGAGAAGCGGTTTGAAGCGACGCTTTCCCAGCTGGTGCGCGAATGGCACAGCAGCGGGCGAATTCAGGACCTGGAAAGGCGCTGGAACATCCCGCCCTCCGCCTTCGCCGACGAGATGCGCCGCAAGTACTCGGGCGAATAGCGCCGTCCCGAAGACAACCACATTGGTGAAGGCACCGAGGCCATCTCGCTGCCCTGAACTGGCGGCTGCGGGCCGACGCTCGATTCCGGGCCGCGGGCAACGAGTTATGCGTCATATGGTCGCAATTTTAAAGTTGGCCGCTGGCGGGCGCCGGCCTTAGGCGCGCACGCGCTTCGAAGCGGCCACCCGCTGTTGTGATCGACGGCGGGTTTGGTGTAGGGTCCGCCCGCATTCGCCGATTAGCGGCTTGCCATAGCAAAAGGGGAGCAGCGTCTATCCGGCGATGGGAATTCGCGGATGGTTCGGCTCTGGTCGGCCGCCGCTTCTGAGACGAGGGGCTCTGAGAGGCATGGGATCGACAGCATTCGCAAAACATTTGAAGGCGCTTCGCAACGGCGCACTCGCACTGATGCCGATGCTTCTGGGCTTGGCGCCCCGGGCGGGCGCGGAAGAACCGGAACCCTGGCAGATCGGCCTGCAGGCCTCGGCCTCGCCGGTACGCGATCGCATCGACTTCCTGCACGACGTGATTCTGCTGCCGATCATCACGATCGCCTCGCTGTTCGTGCTGTCGATGCTGGTCTACGTGGTGTTCCGCTTCAACGCCAAGCGCAACCCGGTGCCGTCGAAGGTCTCGCACCATACCACCCTCGAAATCATCTGGACCGTGGTGCCAATCCTGGTGCTGGCGGTTATCGCTTTCCCGTCGCTGAAGCTCGAATACTACATGGACAAGGCGCAGCACGCCGACATGACGCTCACCGTCACCGGGCATCAGTGGTACTGGAGCTACGCGTACCAGCTTTCCGACAACGATAAGGCGGGCAATAGCGTTGCCTTCGACGCCAACATGGTCCCTGAGGAGGACGCGAAGAAGGAAGGCAAGAAGCGCCTTCTCGACACGGACAACCCCGTGGTGCTGCCGGTCGACACGACGATCCGCATCCTCGTCACCGGGACCGATGTGATCCACAGTTGGTTCGTTCCGGCCTTCGGCGTGCAGGAATACGCAATGCCCGGCCGCACCAACGAGTCCTGGGTGCGTATCCAGCGCGAGGGCACCTTTTACGGCGCCTGCAACCAGATCTGCGGCGTCAATCACCCGTTCATGCCGATCGAGATACAGGCGGTTTCGAAGGAGGCTTTCGCGAAATGGGTCGAGGACGCCAAGAAGAAATTCGCGGTCCGGGACGACGGCGCCCCTGTGAGCGTCGCCGCCAACTCGACGCGATAGATTGAACCGCAGCTAAAGGACGCTACTTTTCGAGCGCGCGAGGACCGACCATGGATCAAGCACACGCCCACACCGACGAGCACGGCCACGAATCGCACTATCCCGGGTTCTTCACGCGCTGGTTCTTCTCGACGAACCACAAGGATATCGGCACGCTCTATATCGTGTTCGCGATCTTCGCGGGCATCATCGGCGTGCTCTTCTCCGAGGCCATCCGCATCAATCTGATGGTCCCGGGCGATCGTCTCTTCGGCAACACTCCGGCCGACCATCAGTTCTACAACGTCGTCATCACCGCGCACGGCCTCGTCATGGTGTTTTTCATGGTGATGCCGGCGATGATCGGCGGCTTCGGCAATTGGTTCGTGCCGCTGATGATCGGTTCGCCCGACATGGCATTCCCGCGCCTCAACAACATCAGCTTCTGGCTGCTGGTGCCGTCATTCTGCCTGTTGATGGGATCGGCGTTGGTGGGCCAAGGAGCCGGCGTCGGCTGGACCGTCTACGTGCCGCTTTCGAACGCGACATTTCATCCCGGCCCCTCCGTCGACATGGCGATCTTCTCGCTGCACTTGGCGGGCGCATCCTCGATCCTGGGCGCGATCAATTTCATCACCACCATCTTCAACATGCGCGCGCCCGGCATGACCATGCACAAAATGCCGCTTTTCGTGTGGTCGATCCTGGTGACCGCTTTCCTCCTGCTGCTGTCGCTGCCGGTGTTGGGCGGCGCCATCACCATGCTGCTCACCGACCGCAACTTCGGCACCACGTTCTTCGATCCCGCCGGCGGCGGCGACCCGCTGCTGTTCCTGCACCTGTTCTGGTTCTTCGGGCATCCCGAGGTCTACATCATGATCCTGCCGGGCTTCGGCATGGTAAGCCAGGTGATATCGACCTTCTCGAAGAAGCCGATCTTCGGCTACCTCGGCATGGCCTATGCGATGGTGGCGATCGGCGTGATCGGCTTCGTGGTTTGGGCGCACCACATGTTCACGACCGGAATCTCGGTCGACACCCGCGCCTACTTCACGATCGCGACCATGGTCATCGCGGTGCCGACCGGCATCAAGATCTTCTCGTGGATCGCCACCATGTGGGGCGGCTCGATCGAGTTCAAGACGCCGATGCTCTGGGCGATGGGCTTCCTGTTCCTGTTCACGGTGGGCGGCGTCACCGGCGTGGTGCTCGCCAATGCCGGCGTCGACTATGCGCTCCACAATACCTACTACGTGGTGGCGCACTTCCATTACGTGCTGTCGATGGGTGCGGTGTTCTCGCTGTTCGCCGGCTTCTACTATTGGATCAGCAAGATGTGCGGGCGCATGTACAACGAGACGCTCGGCAAGATCCACTTCTGGCTTACCTTCATCGGGGTCAACCTGACCTTCTTCCCGATGCACTTCCTCGGCCTCGCGGGCATGCCGCGCCGGATCAGCGACTACCCCGACGCGTTCGCGGGCTGGAACATGGTCTCCTCGATCGGCAGCTATATTTCGGCGGGCGCGGTGGTGCTGTTCGTGTTCATCGTCTTCCAGACCCTGCTGACCGGGAAGCGAGTCGGCGCCAATCCCTGGGGCCCCGGCGCTACAACCCTTGAATGGACGGTATCCTCGCCGCCCCCATTCCACAGCTATGAAGAGCTGCCGGTGATCGCGGCCGACGCGCATCACTGAGACGGCATCCGGTAGCGTTTGAACGCCATGACCGATCTCTCAGTCTCCACTCTCGCGAACGCCGACGGCGCGCGGGTCCGCGATTACGTGGAACTGCTGAAGCCGCGGGTCATGTCGTTGGTGGTGTTTACCGGCTTTGTGGGGCTCGACCTTGCTCCCGGCCATCTGCATCCAGTGCTCGCCGCGGTTGCGGTGCTCTGCATCGCGCTCGGCGCGGGCGCCGCGGGGGCCATCAACATGTGGTACGACCGCGACATCGACGCGGTGATGCGGCGCACTCGAAATCGCCCGATCCCCGCCGGGCGCATGGCCCCCGGCGACGCGCTCGGGTTCGGCTGCTTCCTCGCGGCGACCTCGGTGGTTCTGATGGGGCTCGCGATCAACTGGCTCGCGGCGTTGCTGCTCGCAGGCACGATCGCATTCTATGTCCTGGTCTATACGGTGTGGCTGAAACGTTGCACGGCGCAGAACATCGTGATCGGCGGCGCCGCCGGCGCTCTGCCGCCGGTGGTCGGGTGGGCTGCAGTCACCGGGGATGTGAGCCTCGCGCCCCTGGCGCTGTTCGCGCTGATCTTCTTTTGGACCCCGCCGCACTTCTGGGCGCTGGCGCTCTACCGCGCCGGCGATTACGCCAAGGCGGGCGTGCCGATGCTGCCGGTGGTTGCGGGTCCGCGGGCGACCAAGCGACAAATTCTGCTTTACACGCTGGTGCTTTGGCCTTGTGCGTTGGCGCCCTATTGGCTTGGACTCTCGGGCGCCTTCTATGGCGGGGCGGCGTTGTTGCTATGCGGCCTGTTCACGGGCTTTGCGATCAGGGTGTGGTTCGACCGCGGCGATCACAGCGCCAAGGCGATGTTCGGCTTCTCGATCCTCTACCTTTTCCTGCTGTTTGCACTCATGGTGCTGGATCGTGGCCCGGCGGCGCTGCCGGGGTTCGCCTGATGATCGAGGCCATCGCGATGGAGGAGCGCGCCAGGCGGCAGCGGGCCAGGAACTGGGCGATTCTGGCGGTGCTCGCGGGATTCGCCGCCCTCGTTTATCTGATCACCCTCGTGAAGCTGGGGGCGCTCTGATGCCGGTCGAACGCCGTCGCCGCAATCAGCGGACGGTGCTGGCGCTGCTAGGCATCATCGGTTGCATGGTGGCGCTCGACATCGCCGCGGTGCCGCTCTACCGGTTGTTCTGCGCGGCAACCGGCTACAACGGCACCACGCGGCGCGCGGAGGGCGCGCCCTCTGAGCAGATCAAAGACAAGGTCATCACCGTCCGCTTCAACGCCGCGGTCGGCCCCGACCTTCCTTGGGAATTTCAACCAAGGCAAATCTCGATAAAAGTCCACCCGGGCGAGCCGCAGACGATTGCCTACGAGGCGTTCAATCGCGGCGATGAGGGCGTGACGGGGACCGCGACCTACAACGTTACGCCCGACAAAGTCGGTGCCTACTTCGACAAGATCCAGTGCTTCTGCTTCACCAAGCAGCATCTGGCGCCGGGCCAACACGCCCAACTTCCCGTCACCTTCTTTGTCGATCCCGACATCACGCGCGATCCCGAAACGCGCGACGTCGACACGATCACGCTTTCCTACACCATGTTCCGCGCCGAAACCCAGGAGCCAGCGGCCTCGGCCGCTCCCTCCGCGGTACGTCAGGTCGCGGTCGCCCCGAAATGACCCGCTTTAATTACGAGATTGCCTGAGAGAAGAGCCATGGCCACACCGAGCCCCGCCGGACATAAGCACCCCTATCATCTCGTCGATCCGAGCCCCTGGCCCGTGGTGGGCGCGGGCTGCGCGGGTTTCCTTGCGGCAATGGCGGTGCTCTATCTCCATGCCGGCCTCACGGTCTGGATGGTGGTGCTCGCGCTCGGGTTGCTGATCGCGCTGATGGCGGTGTGGTGGCGCGACGTGATCCGCGAAGCGGTCTACGGCGGTTACCATACGCCGGTGGTGCAGATCGGCCTGCGCTACGGCATGGCGCTGTTCATCGCCTCGGAGGTGATGTTCTTCGCGGCCTTCTTCTGGGCGTTCTTCAATGCGTCGCTGTTCCCTGTCGGGGGCGTTTGGCCGCCCAAGGGCGTCGTGCCCTTCGACCCCTTCGAAGTACCGTTTCTCAATACCTTGATCCTCCTGATGTCGGGCACGACCGTCACCTGGGCGCATCATTGTCTTCTGGAGAACGATCGCCCCGGCCTCATCAAGGGACTGGCGGCAACGGTTTTCCTCGGGATCTGCTTCACCTCGCTGCAGGCCTACGAATACAGCCACGCGGCGTTCCACTTCAAAGACGGCATCTACCCCTCGACCTTCTTCATGGCGACGGGCTTCCACGGCTTTCACGTGATCATCGGCACCACCTTCCTCGCGGTAAATCTGGGGCGTGCCATCAAGGGCCACTTCACGCCCGATCATCACTTCGGCTTCGAGGCGGCGGCCTGGTATTGGCACTTCGTCGACGTGGTGTGGCTGTTCCTCTTCGTCTGCATTTACTGGTGGGGTGGAAGCGGCGCGGCGGCGGGATGAGATGAGCGGGGACCCCTCCCCGCTCCAAGTCGCAGAGAGCAATGAGCGGGCGCAGGCTGCTCGCCCTCACGATCTGGGCCTTCCTGGGATTCTGCGTGCTGATCGGGCTCGGGACCTGGCAGATTCAACGCCTACACTGGAAGGAAGGGTTGATCGCCCAGCGCGACGCGGCCCTTTCGGCACCACCGGTTCCGCTCCCGCGCAACGCCGCGGCCGCAGCCGAGCTCGACTTTCATCGGGTAGAGGCCGAAGGCCAATTCCTGCACGAACATGAGTTTTATCTGAACGCGACGGAGCGACGGTCGGGGCGCGGCGGATTTCTTGTGTTGACGCCGCTGCGACTCGAAGACGGCGCGATCGTGCTGGTGGAGCGGGGCTGGGTCCCGCCCGAGCAGCGCGATCCCGCAACGCGCGGCGCCGGCAACGCTTCCGGTATCGTTAGCGTCGAAGGGCTGCTGCGCATGCCCTCGGGCGACAGAGGCTGGTTCGTGCCAGCCAACGATCCCACGCACAATCAGTGGTTCTATGTCGATCTGCCCGCCATGGCGCGCGCGGACAGCCTTTCGGGCCTGCTGCCTTTCTACATCGAGGCCGGACCCGCCCCGAACCCCGGAGGCCTTCCGTTGGGTGGACAGGCCGAGACCGAGCTCGTCAACAATCACCTGCAATACGCGATCACTTGGTTTTCGCTGGCGGGCATCCTCGTGGTGTTCTACCTCTTGGTGCTGCGCCGCGAGCGTGCCGATCGGCCGAGGAGTTCATGACCGCCTACCAGACCCTGGAAGCGCGCTTTCGCCGGGAATCGCTGCTCGGCGAAGCGCAGGCGATGCTGAACTGGGACAGTTCGACCCTGATGCCGGAGGGCGCGGCGTCCTCTCGCGCGGAGCAAATCGCGCTGTTGAAGGTACTGGCGCATGAGGTCCTGGCTGCGCCGGACACCGCGGATCTCCTGCAGGCGGCCGATGCGGATCGCGGTCTCGATCCCTGGCAGCGCGCCAATCTCCGCGAGATGCGGCGAGAATGGCTGCACACGACGGCGGTGCCCCCTGATCTCGTCGAGGCATTCACCAGGGCCTGCTCGGCCTGTGAAATGGTGTGGCGCAAGGCGCGCCCGGCCGCCGATTTCGCGCTGGTGCTGCCCTCGCTCAAGGAAGTGTTGCGCCTGGTTCGCGAGGTTGGCGATGCCAAGGCGGCGCTGTTGGGCAAAAGTCCTTACGAGGCGCTGCTCGACGAATACGAGCCCGACGGCAGCACCGCCGCGATCGACCGACTGTTCGCCGATTTGGCGGCGGTGTTGCCGGGCTTGATCGACGGGGTTTTGGCACGCCAACGGGGACAGCCGGAGCCGCTGCCGCTGGGCGAGCATTTTCCGGTCGAGCAGCAGCGCCTGCTCGGCGTCGAGCTGATGCGCCGCCTCGGTTTTGATTTCGATCACGGACGGCTCGACATCAGCTTGCATCCTTTCTGCGGCGGCACTCCCGACGACGTGCGCATCACCACGCGCTACGACGAGGCGAATTTCACCCGCGCGCTGATGGGCGTGCTGCACGAGACCGGCCATGCGCTCTATGAACGGGGTCTGCCCGCCCAGTGGCGACATCAGCCCGTGGGTGTCGCGCGCGGGATGAGCCTGCACGAGAGCCAGTCATTGCTGGTCGAAATGCAGGCCTGCCGCAGCCGCGAATTCGTGGAGTTTTTGGCGCCGATCCTGCGTGAGGCATTTGGTGGGAGCGGCCCCGCATGGGACGCCTTCAATCTCCATCGCATCTACACCAGGGTCGAGCGCAGCTTCATTCGCGTGGATGCCGATGAGGTCACATATCCCGCGCATGTGATCCTCCGCTATCGATTGGAGCGGGCGATGATCGCGGGCGATCTCGCGCTTGCCGATTTGCCGGAGGCCTGGAATACCGGCATGCGGGAGCTGATTGGCATCACTCCGCCGACCGACCGCGAAGGTTGCCTTCAAGACATTCACTGGTACGACGGTGCTTGGGGCTATTTCCCCACCTACACCCTGGGCGCCATGACCGCGGCGCAGCTCTTCGCGGCCGCAAAGCGAGCCGATCCCTCGATCCTCCCCTCGGTTGCCAAAGGCGATTTCGCGCCGCTGCTGAAGTGGCTGCGCGAGCATGTACACGGCAGGGGCTCGCTGCTCTCGACCGACGCGCTTATCCGCGAGGCGACCGGCGCGCCGCTCGACGCCGCGGTCTTCGAAACGCATCTGCGCGAGCGGTATCTTGGCGACCGATAGCGCTTTCGATCCCCCTGCCGTCGTCCCCGAAATGGACGTAAGCGACCTTGAGCGATCGCTCCATGTGTACGTGACCGTGCTGGGCTTCCGCTGTCATGTCCGGCGGCCCGAGGAGAAATTCGCCTACCTGATCCGCGAGAGCGCGCATCTAATGCTGGAGGAGGCCGGCGGTCCCGGCCGCAGTTTTTCCACGGCAGCACTCGAACATCCCTTCGGCCGCGGGATCAATCTCCAAATCCAGGTGTCGAACGTCGATGCGCTCTATGCGGCCGTGCGGGCATCCGCTTTGGTTGTCGTGATCCCGCTGGAAGAGCGTTGGTATCGGCACGATGATATTGAACGCGGAAATCGGCAATTCGTGGTCGCCGATCCCGATGGCTACCTGCTGCGTTTCTTCAGCAGCCTCGGCACGCGGCCACTCGGCCGGGCTCCGAATGAAGCCAAATCATAGCGTCGCGCGCAGCAGCACCACCGCGACGACGCCGACGACAAGCGGCACCAGCAACAAGTCCACATACCACGCGATCGCCATCACGATGAGCGCGGCGAGCCGTTCGGCCATGCCGCCATGGGCAAGCTGCGGCGCCACCAAGGCGAGAAGAATGGCGGCTGGCAACTGGTCGATCGCGGCACGCAGCCGTTGATAGCGTTGCAGAGTGCCACCGACGAGAAATCCGCCGAGCCGGATCGCATAGCTCACGGCCGCCATCGCCACGAATGCCCAGAGAACCTCAGGGCGCATCGGATTCCTCGGCCCGGGGTTTCAGGGCCGCGACGATCGCGCCCGCGAATCCGCCGACCAGGACCGGTGCGCTGCCGCCGCCGATGAAGCGGTCGGCGAGAAGCGATGCTCCCACACTCGCGATCCAGACCAGCGGCGCCTTGCGGCGCCGCGCGAGCGCGACCGCGAGCGTCAGGAATACCGCAGTGAATGCGAAATCGAGGCCCCATCGCCGCGGATCCGAGACGACCGCGCCCAGAGAGTGCCCGAGAATGCCCGCCGCGAGCCAGGCGAGCCAGACCAACCAGCCCGTACCAAGGAAGAAAGCCCCCCAATGCGGCTGCTCTCCCGACGCCATGGTGATGGCCCAATTCTCGTCCGTGAGCCAGAACAACGCCGGAAGCGCCCGCCAACTCGTCCAAGCGCGGAGCACCGGATGCATCGTCGCCGCCATCAGAAAAAAACGGAAATTGACCGAGAACACCGTGAGGCAGAGTGCCAGCAGGGGCGGCGGCAGCGACCAGAGCCCAAGCGCTATGAACTGAGCGGAGCCGGAGTACACGACGGCGTTCATGAACGCCGTCTCGCCGAGGCTGATGCCCGCTTGCTGCGCAAGCGCGCCAAAGATGAGACCGTAGACCAGCACGCCCAGCGCCACCGGCGCACAGCGAACGGTGCCGGCGATGAAAGCCGAGCGCGCGGACCCGGCAACGGCCGCAGGTGGTTTTGAAGCGGGCATGTGATCCTCGCTGGCCAAACCTTGCAGGTCGAAGTTAGCCCGAGCGGCTTTGCCTCGGATTGAATGTTATTGCAGGCGGCCTTGATACTGGCCGGGGGTCATGCCGTAGACCGCCTTGAATTTTCGAATCATGTGACTCTGATCGGCGAATCCTGCCGCTAGTGCCGCGCTCGCCGCTGATTCTCCCGAACGCAGCAGCATTCTCGCGTGACGGAGGCGGAGCAGCGTCTGATAGGCGTGCGGCGGCAAGCCGAAACGGCGCCTGAATTGCCGTAAAAGACGGAATCGATCGAGGCCGGCCAAGTCGGCAAGCATTGCGAGCGAAATGTCATCGGCGAACCGGTTCGCGAGAAATTCGACAACGCGATCGAGCGGCTGAGCGATCAGGCGGTCGGTCTCGCTTGCAAGGCGCGCACGCGAATGGCGCAAAACGAGGCCGAGGAGAACTTCCACGAATCGTCCGTCGCGCTCCAGGCGAGAATGTGACGCTTCGAGCGCCCGATGCAGGATCAGAACGCTGTTTGACAGATCGCGATCGGCGACCACGGCGCGCGGAAAGAACGGCAGCTCGGCGTGCCGGCCGATCGCCTCGGAGACGATCTCGCGGAGCATTTCAGGGTTCAGGTAGATCATTCGATAACTGTAACTGCCATTGGCAGTCGCGGGCCCGCCGTCATGGATGTCCTCGGGGTTGACCATGATTATCCGGCCCGGCACCGCTTCCCAGCGCCGACCTCGAGCGTTGAAGGCGTGCGCGCCCCGCTCGACGGCACCGATCGCGTACCCTTCATGAGCGTGACGGGGGTATTTATGTCGGCTCTTCTCCAGCCGGAGCAGCTCCGCGTCCACTCGACCTGGGGCGCCACCGCCATTCAACCGTAGGAGCATGGGTGTTGCCTTTTCACCGGTCCATACACCCTAGAGAATACGGCCGCTTTTGGTAAACCGACTGTGCGTGCATGGCTATCTGCACGTATCGCCGAATGCAGTCGACCCGGATCTTCAAAGTTCAATGAAAAGATGTTGTATATCAAAATGTTACGTGGAGGATCGAAATCCTTTCGCCGTCACGATTCCGTGTGGGAGAGCGTCCGGTGGCTTGTTGCAGCGGAAACACCCCGGCGATAGGCTCTCTCCCTCGCGAAAGCCACCGACGATCGGCCGTTTCCCCGGAGGCCTGCGCCTTGGAATACCTCAGCACCCGTGACCCGAAGACCCCCCCGGAGCGGCTCAGCTTCGACCGCGTGCTGCTGGCCGGGCTCGCGCCGGACGGTGGCCTCTATGTGCCCGAGACCTGGCCGTGCCTGGAGTTGCGCGCGCTCGCCGGCAAGTCCTACGCCGAGATAGCAACCACGGTGATGCTGCCGTTCCTCGGCGGAGCGATCGAGCCCTCGATATTCCGGGACCTGGTCGAACGCGCCTATCGCGGCTTCGGCCATGCGGCGGTCGCGCCATTAAAGCAGCTCGAAAGCAATCTCTGGCTGCTGGAATTGTTCCACGGGCCGACGCTCGCTTTCAAAGACTATCCGCTGCAGCTGGTCGGAATGCTGTTCGATCACGTGCTGGCCGAGCGACGCGAGCGCGTCACCATCATCGGCGCCACCTCCGGCGATACCGGCTCGGCGGCGATCGAGGCATGCCGCGATCGGGAGGCGATCGACATCTTCATCCTGTTTCCGGAAGGGCGGATCTCCGAGGTGCAGCGGCGGCAGATGACGACAGTGCCGTCCGGCAATGTCCACGCGATCGCCATCCAGGGCACGTTCGACGATTGCCAAGACCTGGTGAAGGCGATGTTTGCCGACGAGGCGATGCGGCATCGCCACCGCCTTTCCGCCGTCAATTCCATCAACTGGGCCCGCATCATGGCGCAAGCGGTGTATTACGTCGCAGCCGCCGTCGCGCTCGGCGCCCCAGACCGTCAGGTCGCGTTTGCGGTGCCGACGGGAAATTTCGGCAATGTCTATGCGGCCCATGTGGCGCGTCGCATGGGATTGCCTATCGCGGAGCTGGCTATCGGCACCAACCGCAACGACATTCTGGCTCGCTTCTTGAACGAGGGTGCGATGACCGTCGCCCCGGTCGAACCGAGCCTTAGCCCCAGCATGGATATCCAGGTTTCCAGCAACTTCGAGCGGCTCTATTTCGAGCTTAGGGATCGTGACGGTGCCGCCGTCGCCGCCGCCTTCAACTCGTTCCGCGCTACCGGCACGCTGCCGGCAAGCGAGGCCGAGTGGCGCGCGGCGCGCGCGCTGTTCGCGGCGACGCGGATCGACGACGCCGCGACGCTCGCGGAGATTGCGCGTTGTTACGAGACGACCGGCGAGTTGCTCGATCCGCACAGCGCGATCGCGGTGGCGACGGCACGCAGCCGCAAACGCATCGATACGGCCCCGGTGGTGGCGCTTGCCTGCGCCCATCCGGCCAAATTTCCCGCAGCGGTCGAGCGCGCGACCGGCATTCGACCGAAACTACCGCCGCGGCTTGCCGATCTTTTCGAACGGCCGGAGCGCGTCATCGTGCTCCCCAACGATATCGCCGCGGTGAAACGGATTATCGACGAGCGCGCCCGGCCAGTCACGAGTTCGGCAGCGCTCTCAGGAGGTATCGGATGAGCATTCGCGTATCGCGGCTGACCAACGGCATGCGGGTTGTCACCGACCGGATGGAGACGGTGGAGACCGTCTCGGTCGGTGTTTGGGTGAATGTCGGCACTCGGCATGAGCCGGCCGAGATCAACGGCGTGGCGCACGTGCTGGAGCATATGGCCTTCAAGGGCACGGCGCGGCGCTCGGCGTTACAGATCGCGCGCGAGATCGAGGACGTGGGCGGGCACGTCAACGCCTATACATCGCGCGAGCAGACTGCCTACTACGCGAAAGTGCTCGCGGACGACGTTGGCCTCGCCGTCGATATTCTCGCGGACATCCTGCAACATTCGACTTTCGATCCCGCCGAGCTCGAGCGCGAGCGCCAGGTCATCCTGCAGGAGATCGGCCAGGCCGAAGATACGCCCGACGACATCGTTTTCGATTACTTTCAGGAATGCGCCTATCCGGAACAGGGGATGGGACGGCCGGTGCTGGGGCGAGCCGAGATCGTCAATCGGCTCGACCGCGACACGGTCGCGGGATATCTCGCGAGCCATTATGGCGCCGAGGGCATGGTGCTGGTGGCGGCCGGCAAGGTCGAGCACGACCCGCTGGTGGCGCTTGCCGAGCGCGCCTTTGCCGAACTGCCGCGGCGCGGCATCACGACCGTTGAGGCGCCGCGCTACAGGGGCGGCGACCTCAGGCGAAAGCGCGATCTCGAACAGGTGCACGTGGTGCTGGGCTTTCCGGGCGTCGCCTACGCCGATCCGGATTTTTATCCCCTGTCGGTGTTGAGCGTCGCATTCGGCGGCGGCATGTCGTCGCGGCTGTTTCAGGAGATTCGCGAGCGGCGCGGACTGGTCTATTCGATCTATTCCTTCGTTCACGCTTACACGGATACCGGTCTTTTTGGGGTCTATGCCGGTACCGGCGAAAGGGAAGTGACGGAGTTGTTGCCGGTATTATGCTCGGAAATGCGCCGCTTATCTCACGGCTTCGATCGCGACGAGCTGCAGCGAGCGCGAGCCCAGATGAAATCGGGTTTGCTCATGGGGCTTGAGAGCACTTCGACCCGCGCCGAGCAGCAAGCGCATCACGTGCTGCTGTACGGCCGACCCTTCGACGCGCGGGAGATCGTGCGCAAAATCGAGGCGGTGGATGAGGCCCAGATCATACGCGCGGCGCGGCGGATCAGCGTTGGGCCGCCGAGCCTGACCGCATTGGGGCCAATCGGCGGCCTGGAGGACTACGGGCGGCTGCAGAGCAGACTCGCCGCCTGAGCAAGGAGACGGGGAAGGGATGGCGACGGACATTCTCCGGTTACCGCGGTTTTTGGCGGGCTCGCCGCCGGCGCTCCGGCTGCTGGGGGAAACCGTGATGCTGCGGCCGCCCGAGCGAACGGACTTCGACGCGTGGGCGGAGCTGCGCGCCGAATCAAGGCGATTTCTCACACCTTGGGAACCGAGCTGGAGCGGCGACGCGCTGAGCCGCTCCGCCTTTCGCCGCCGGCTCGCGCGCTATGCGGCCGACTGGCGGAGCGACCAGGGTTACAGCCTCTTCATCTTTCGCCGCGAGGATAGCAAGCTGATGGGCGGCATCGGCCTTACTAACCTCCGTCGCGGCGTTTCGGAAACGGCGAGCCTCGGCTATTGGATGGGAGAGCGCTACGCCGGCCGCGGATACATGAAAGACGCGCTGCGGCAAACTCTCGCCTTCGCCTTCGAGCGCCTGCATCTGCACCGCATCGAGGCCGCTTGCCTGCCGCATAACGACGCGAGCCGACATCTGTTGCTGCGGTCGGGCTTTCGCCAGGAGGGTTATGCGCGAAAATACCTCTGCATCGACGGCAAGTGGCAGGATCACGTGTTGTTTGGATTGCTGCGCGAGGAGTGGACCGGACGCTGACGCATCGCACGCAGGCCGTCACGGTCGGCTGATTTCGATCCCGCTCAGCCCGACACCGAGCGATCGAGAATCCCTGGGAACGGGGCGCACAACCGGCATCTCCAAACGGATGGTATCCGTCGGCCATGTGGGCGCGAGGCGCAGCTCATAGGTGAGCCACTCGGTTTTCAATGACAACTCGGCATGCGCATCGCCGATTTGGATTCGCAAGGGCTCTTGCACGTTTTCCGGCAAGGCAGCGACATTGATTCTCAGGGTGATGTCACCCACCACAAGCTGTGGCAACGCAATCGTTGCAACGTCGGTCGCGCTCCAAATGCCCCAATCCTCCGGCGAATTGAACCCCGTCAGCGCCTTGGCATCCTTGCCGCCGGCGAAGTTCAGGCGCATCGGTTCGGTTCCCTGCCAAACCAACTTCTCGGGCTTATGCAGCAATGGCGTGGTCTGGCTGAGCACATAGAGGCTGGTGTGCTCGAACTTGAGCGAGTACTGGTAGTGAAAATCGGCCACATAGTCGTTGATGGCGGCCACCCAAGTCACATCCGGCGGGAGATCTGCCTGCGTCAAGTGCGCGCCGCTCGGCCGGACCAACAGCCGCTGCGGCGCGCGCAACGAAAAGACGAACTCGGAAACAGATCCGTAGTGCTGGTCAGCCACCACGACGCCGTCACCAGCCTGCACAGGCGCCAGCAACTGGGCAATTGCGCGCGCGTCGTCGGCGCGCCAGCGGACAAAATCTGACCCCGTGAACATGTACGCATTCACTTCGGCCTGCCCCACGAGGACAATCAAAGTCATGAAGGCGCCGTAAGCCGACACCAGCAGTCCCGGGCGCGCTAGAACGACAAGCGCCGTCAGGCCCCCACCGATCAGAGAAATGTAACCGCCGTAATTCAGCAGTGCCGGCCAAGGCTTCGCAAAATCCCACTGGTAACGACCCTGAAACCGATTGCCCTCGAAAGGATCATCCGCGGAGTGCACTTCGGTCGCAATCGAAGTCATCAACACCAGGAAAAAGACGGCGCCAGCGAGAAAGGCGAGCAACGAGAGAGCCGGCCCTGAATAGGCGGCGACTTCGTGTCGCGCGCGGCATGCTCGCCAGAGATAATTACCCGCCAGCACAAAGACATAAGGGAAGATCGCAGCGAGCGCGACGAGGTTGGCGCCGAAATATCGAGTTGTCCCAGCAAGTGGTGCAGCCAGAAGGACAGTGAGAGCAACGCTGCCGCGTCGTTCGCATAGCTGATGCCGATGAATTCGCCCGCGGGACGCAGCCACGCGTAAGCGGTCAAAATCGAAAGAGGTATCAGGACAACTAACCCCGCCCCCGCAAGTCGCAATTGCCGGGAGCGGAGCGATGAGATGCGAGGGCGCCATCGGGGAAGGGGGAGGTTCAGCAGCGACCAGACCAGCACTGCCAGCGCCAGCAAGAAGGGCAGCAGAATAGACCATGGCTGCGGCGCGAGAACGTGGAGCAGAGCGAACGCTGCGCCGCAATTAAGTACGAACATGATCATGCTGAGCCCGGCCGGACGCCAACCGATCGGCGGCGCGAACGGGAGCAGCGGGGATACCGACATTGCCGCGAGAATCGCGGGTATGCATGCGAGTGCGGGGGGCTTTATCAGATACGCGACGGCCACCAGGATGCCCAGGGAAATCGCGGTCGCGAGCGGGCGCGACGGCCAACCGATGCTGAACACCAGTGCCAACAGGTAAAACATCGTTTCGACGGGGGTGTCGGGCACCAACGACACCGTGTAGATTGACAGCGGCAATAACAGGTAGAACAGCGTCGTCTTGCGGGCGGCCGGCCCTCCGAAGGCATGCCGCGACGGGACGAATATGATCAATGCGCCGGCGAGAAACATTACGTCCTGAAAAAGTCTTCCCACCATGTAGGCATTGGCGCCGGCCAGCTCATGCCATACCTTCACCAGCGCAAAATAGAGCACGTTCGGCTTGTACCCGAGCAATATATCGTATTGGCCCAGCGCTGCTTGGTGCGGAAAATATCTGCCGTCCAAGTAATATATTAGATCATCATTGCCGAACATTGGTGCGTACAGCAGGGCACCGCGCAGCATCAGCGCGGCGAGAACGATCGGCAGGAAAATAGGCCAGAAGGAATTTGAAAGCCGAATCGTCGTGATGCGCCCGAGCAGGTTCTTGAACGCTTGCGGCCGCCGCCGGGCCGAGCGCGCCTCACCCGCTGCTTCAGGGCCGCGGCCCACGTCGGAAACGATTTGTCGCAGCCAGCGCAAAGTTCCCTGCACGCTCCCGCCCCCAACGCGCACGGACAAGCCTCCGTAAATCCACACACATGGATATTGGCACCGGGTTCACACTCATGTATACAGTGCCGACCGTAAAACACAATAGTAAAGGCGTTAGGCGCCCCAACAATGAGTGTCGCCGAGGATATCCGTGCCGTTCTGGGTGTATCTCCATTAACGGAGTCCGCCACGGATAATGTTTCCCAGACATTCCAGTTTCCGGCACCTGAAGAGAAAACGCCCTTTACGGGCGAGCGCTATGTGCCGGGTCTGCTGGGAGACATTCAGCATGAGCATTACCATCGCTATCTCTTTGCGCTGCGCTTTTGCGCCGAC
>DATIYT010000057.1:0-6953 GCA_035517495.1 Allostellaceae bacterium
CGCCTTGCGGCGATCGCCGAAGCCCGGTGCCTTCACCGCCGCGACCTTGAGACCGCCGCGGAGCTTGTTGACGACGAGCGTGGCAAGCGCCTCGCCTTCCACGTCCTCGGCCACGATCAGCAGCGGCTTTCCGGACTGCACCACCGACTCGAGCAGCGGCAGCATCGTCTGCAGACCCGAGAGCTTCTTCTCGTGCAGGAGGATGTAAGGCTCATCGAGCTCGCAGATCATCTTTTCGGCGTTGGTGATGAAATAGGGCGAGATGTAGCCGCGGTCGAACTGCATGCCCTCGACGACGTCGAGCTCGGTTTCGAGGCTCTTCGCCTCCTCGACCGTGATCACGCCCTCATTGCCCACCTTCTGCATCGCCTTGGCGATCATCTCGCCGATCTCGCGATCACCGTTGGCGGAGATGGTGCCGACCTGGGCGATCTCCTCGTTGGTCGAGACCTTCCTGGAGCGCTTCTGCACGTCCTCGACCACCGCTTGGACCGCAAGGTCGACGCCCCGCTTCAAGTCCATGGGGTTCATCCCGGCGGCAACCGCCTTTGAACCCTCGCGCACGATCGACTGCGCGAGCACCGTCGCGGTCGTGGTGCCGTCGCCCGCCTGGTCGCTGGTCTTGCTCGCGACTTCACGCACCATCTGGGCGCCCATGTTCTCGAACTTGTCGGCGAGCTCGATCTCCTTGGCGACGGTGACGCCGTCCTTGGTGATGCGGGGCGCGCCGAACGACTTGTCGAGCACGACGTTGCGGCCCTTGGGACCCAGGGTCACCCTGACCGCGTTGGCGAGAATGTCGATGCCGCGGAGCATCCGCTCGCGCGCGTCGCCACTGAACCTGACTTCTTTGGCTGCCATGATATGTCCTCAGTTCGTTTCAAATTCGTTCAGGCAGCCTTCCGCTTGCTCGCGGAGCCGCCCTCGATGATCCCGAGAATGTCGGATTCCTTCATGATGACGAGCTCCTCGCCATCGATCTTGACCTCGCTCCCCGACCATTTGCCGAACAGCACGCGGTCGCCAGGCTTGACGTCGAGCGGATGGAGCTTCCCGTCTTCGCTGCGCGTTCCCGGTCCTGCCGCGATCACCTCGCCTTCCATCGGCTTTTCCTTGGCCGTGTCGGGGATGATGATGCCGCCGGCGGTCTTCTCTTCCTGCTCCAGTCGGCGGACCAGGACACGATCTTGCAAAGGCTTGAATTTCATGCAGATTTCCTTTCCCTGAGAAGGTCGAAACACAAAACCCGGCGGGTTTTTGTTGGCACTCCAGCCGGGTGAGTGCCAACGACATAAGCGTCGTGTAGCGGCCTGTCAAGACCGTTCCACGCGATTGGCAGCAGAACGCCGAGTATGCTGCTAATGCATTGATATATTTAAGTTTTTGTTGATGAGCGCGGCGTTAGTCTGGATACTGATTGCACGCGGTCTCGGTTCGCAGGAGCGCTTGATGTCGAACCTTCGATTGCAGTTTCGGGATTATCGGCTGACCACGGCCGAAATCCTCTATCACATGCCGGATCATCCGCGGCTATTGCAGACCTTCATCTGGCAACAGCTCGACTTGGCGCCGGGATATCCGATGCTGCGCAAGTTCCTCGACTTCTGGACGGACCACATCGAGGGCAAGCTGCATTCAGTGAAAGTGGCGCAGGCACCGCTCATATCGCGGGGAGAGCTCCGTTACGCGAGCTTGTCGCTGCGTCTCCAGTAAAATGAACCCCCGCCGCGCGGCCGCGGCGGGGGTTCGCAATCGACGAGTTACTTGACGTGGCGAAGTGTGATCGCGCCGATGCCTCCGGCCACGTTGAGGCCAGTATTGCCCTCGACGCTCAGCGGCTGCAACGAGATCGTATTGTTCGATCCGCCGACCAGCACATTGGCGCCGACGCCGACCCCGACGGTAGCGCTGGCAGTCACACCGCCATAATTCCCGGCGAGCGCGCCCGGTGCCACGTTCGACGTCGGGGCGAAGACACCCCACACCATTACGCCGCCCGAGGTGTAGCCGATATCGACGCCGAATTTGCTGATATGGCCCGCATAATGCTCGACCCCGCCGGGATGCGAGAAGGTGCAGCGCAATTCACGCGACGATCCGAAGACGAAGCCCCAGCCGCTCGATACATTGCAGGTCAAGGTGCCGGCGCTCACGCCCGATTGAGCTTGGGCCGGAGTTGTGCTGTCGTAAGCGAACGCGCCGGCGGCTAGCACAGCCGCGGTGATCGCGAAGCCAATTTTCCTAAGCATATTGGTCCCTCCTTCGGGTGGTTGTCACCGAGACCGGCTCGATGGACGACGCGACGACACCATCGCCGCAAAATTCTGCCCGCTCTTACGCCAATTTGCCAATCGCATTGCAATCGGTTGCGCCAAGCTTGCAGAAATCTTCGGAGAAATCCACATCGGTCTTCCTTCACCCGGTGCGCGAGAAATCGCGTGTGCCGCTTGTGGGCGCGGCGCCATGCCGCTTGCCAGCGGGACGGGGCGCGCGCAGTCTCGCCTCCAGCCATGACCACGATGCCGCCATGGGCGCCCGGCCGCCCGATCGCCGTCAATAGCGCCGCCTCGCCGCGGGCGGAGCGCATGATTGCGCTGTGGCTCTTCGCCTGTTGCGCGATGATATTCATGATGGTGCTGATCGGGGGCGCAACGCGGCTCACGGAATCCGGGCTCTCGATCACGGAATGGCAGCCGATCGCTGGCGCGATCCCACCGCTTAGCGATGCGGAGTGGACGCGCGAGTTCGAGCGCTACCAGACGATCCCGCAATACCAGGCGATCCACGCGGGAATGACGCTCGGCGAATTCAAAACCATTTTCCTTTGGGAGTACGTGCATCGTCTTTGGGGCCGTTTAATCGGGATGGTCTTCTTGGGGCCGTTCCTGTGGTTCCTCTGGCGGCGCAGCATCAGCCGGAGTTTGGCGCCCAAGCTCGCCGCGATCTTTCTCCTCGGCGGGCTTCAGGGCGCCTTGGGTTGGTACATGGTTCAAAGCGGGCTCCAGGATCGCATTGAGGTAAGTCAATACCGGCTTGCCGCGCATTTGGCAGCGGCCTTGCTTATCTATCTGTGGACGCTCTGGGTGGCTCTCGGCCAGTTGACCCCCGCCGGCTCGATCCCCTCCGTTGTACCGGCGCGGTTGCGCCACGCGCTCGGCGCCGTGCTGGTGCTTGCCTTGATAACCATGCTCGCGGGTGCCTTCGTCGCGGGGCTGCGGGGCGGACTCGTCTACAATACCTTTCCGCTGATGAACGGCTATCTGGTGGCGCCCGACTATGCCCAGCTTTCGCCCTGGTATCTCAATCCCTTCGAGAATCCCGTGGCGGCGCAGTTCGATCATCGCGTGCTGGCGGAGCTCGTTTGGCTCGCGGTCTGGGCGCTTTGGTTGTACGCGCGGCGTCTCGGCCTGGCCCCGACGCTCGGCAGAGCACTGAATGCAGTTTTGCTGATCGCGAATTTGCAAGTGGCGCTCGGCATCGCCACGTTGCTGCTGGTGGTGCCGATCTCGCTGGCGCTGTTGCATCAAGCCGGCGCGCTGTTGCTGCTGACGGCGCTGCTGGTGGCGTGGCATCGAGCGCAGAGGCTGGCCCCGATTGCCTCGCCGGCGGTATAATTGGGTCGGGTGCAGGAGACGATCCTATGAGCGATTTTCCGCAGAAGTCTCGATCCGATTGGGAGAAGCTCGCCGCAAAGGAACTGGGCGGAAAGCCGCTCGCATCGCTCGACTGGGAGACGGCCGAGGGCATCACGATCAAACCGCTGTACACCGCCGCCGATCTCGAAGGGTTGGAGACCGTCGGTACGCTGCCGGGTTTCGCGCCTTATCTTCGCGGCGTGCGCGCCACCATGTACGCGAACCGGCCTTGGACCCTCCGGCAATACGCGGGCTTCTCGACGGCCGAGGAGTCCAACAAGTTCTTCCGCGAGAATCTGAAGGCGGGACAGATGGGGCTCTCGATCGCCTTCGATCTCGCCACTCACCGCGGTTATGACAGCGACCACCCGCGCGTCGTCGGCGACGTCGGCAAGGCCGGCGTCGCGATCGACAGCGTCGAGGACATGAAAATCCTGTTCGACGGCATTCCGCTCGACCGCATGAGCGTCTCGATGACCATGAACGGCGCGGTGCTGCCGGTGCTGGCCGGCTTCATCGTCGCGGGCGAGGAGCAGGGCGTCCCTCCGGCCAAGCTTCAGGGCACGATCCAGAACGACATCCTCAAGGAGTTCATGGTCCGCAACACCTACATCTATCCGCCCGGGCCCTCGATGCGGATTGTTGCCGACATCATCGAGTACACGGCGAAGGAGATGCCGAAATTCAACTCGATCTCGATCTCCGGATATCACATGCAGGAGGCAGGGTCGACCTGCGTGCAGGAGCTGGCCTTCACGCTGGCGGACGGCCTCGAATACGTGCGCGCGGCGCTTTCGCGCGGTCTCGGCATCGACGATTTCGCACCGCGGCTTTCGTTCTTTTTCTGTCTCGGCATGAATTTCTTCATGGAGATCGCCAAGCTGCGCGCCGCGCGGCTGCTCTGGGCAAGGCTGATGCAGCAATTCGCGCCCAAAAATCCCGCGAGCCTGCAGCTCCGCACGCACTGCCAGACCTCGGGCGTGAGCCTGACCGAGCAGGACCCCTACAACAACATCATCCGCACCACCATCGAGGCGATGGCGGGCGTGCTGGGCGGAACGCAGTCGCTGCACACCAACTCCTTCGACGAGGCGCTCGCCCTTCCGACGCCGTTCTCGGCGCGGGTCGCGCGCAACACCCAGCTCATCCTCGCGGAGGAAAGCGGCATCACCCATGTGGTCGATCCGCTGGGGGGCAGCTACTACCTCGAGAGCCTGACCCATTCGGTCGCGGCCGCGGCGCAAGCCTTGATCGACGAGGTCGAGGCCGTGGGCGGCATGACCAAGGCGGTGGAGCAGGGCATGCCCAAGCTTCGCATAGAGGAAGCGGCGGCGCGGCGACAGGCACGCATGGACCGCGGCGAGGAAACGATCGTCGGGGTCAACAAATACGCCGTTGACGAAGCGCCGCCGGTCAAGCTGCTCGAGATCGACAACACGAAGGTGCGCGAGCAGCAGGTGGCCCGGCTCAAGCAAATTCGTGCGAAGCGTGAGCCGAGCCGCGTCGCGGCGGCTCTCGCGGCACTGACGGAAGCTGCGCGCAGCGGCCGCGGCAATCTGCTCGCGCTTTCGATCGAGGCGATGCGTGCGCGCGCCACTGTGGGCGAGGTGTCGGACGCGTTGGAACAGGTCTACTCGCGCCACCGCGCCACTATCCGCTCGGTCTCCGGCGTCTACGGCTCGGCTTATCAGGGCGACGAAGCGTTCGAGCGCATCCGGCGCGAGGTCGAGAGCTTTGCGCGCGCGGAGGGCCGGCGGCCGCGCATGTTGGTGGCGAAGCTCGGACAGGACGGCCACGACCGCGGCGCCAAGGTGATCGCGACCGCCTTCGCCGATATCGGCTTCGACGTCGACGTGGGGCCGCTGTTCCAGACACCAGAAGAAGCCGCGCGCCAGGCAGTCGAGAACGACGTGCATGTCGTCGGGGTTTCGACCCAGGCGGCCGGGCACCGCACCTTGGTGCCGGCACTGCTCAAGGCGCTCCGGCAGGAAGGCGGCGGCGATATCCTGGTGATCTGCGGCGGCGTGATTCCGCCGCAGGATTACGAGGAGCTGAAGCGTGCCGGCGTAGCCGCGATCTACGGTCCCGGCACCAACATCCCGCTGGCGGCGAGCGAGATCCTGCGTCTCATCGAAAAGCGGCGGCTCGCGGCCTGATTTTCAGGGGGCTGGCTGGCCGACCTGGGACAGCGCCTGTCGGAAGGGCGCATCGGACAGCCGAATGAGTCCGCCATAGGGCTCGTTGAGCTCCAGGATCACGAACATCGCCGCGGACACGGAAAGTGCGCCGAGGAACAAGCCCGAGAGGGTCGTGAAGTGCACGCGCGCGAACAGACCGAAGCCCATGAAAAGCATCGAAATCCAGAAGATCAGGAGCACGAGGAAGGGCGGTGAAATCGATCCGCCGATGCGCTCGAATATGAGTAATCGCATCTGCGCAATGCTCGAACTCAGTTGAAGCGCCCGACCTTGAATAAATCGTTGCGCATCCGTTTTCGGAGAAAGCGCCATGAGCAAATCATAGAATTTATCAGATTGCCCGCGCATGCTCTGCGGATCGATGCCTTCCGCCCTGACGCCGTTGGCTCCAAAGATGGCATCATGGGCCGCGGCTAGGCTCTGCCGCAGCAGCGCGCGTGTGCTGTCTGCCTCGGCCCCGTAGTGCGCGAGAAGGCGGTCGAGTTCGACAACGTCCGCGGCGATCCGCTGCAGATCGTCTCGCTGTGTATTGTAGGAGCTTTGCGCGGACGCAATCAGAAGGCTCAGCACCAGTGCAGACATGGTCGCAACCAGCCCCATGACGAGCTTCAACACGTCCTTCGAATCCGTATCCAAATGATGCGGCGGCAAATTGGCGCGCAGGATCATGCCCGCGAGTGCCGCGACAGCGGTGCAGGCGAAGAAGATCAAGGCAACGGCGAACGCGCTCACGGCGCCACGCCCCCGCTTGCGAGCGCGACAATGTGATCGCTTCCGCGGATCGCGCGGAGACTATGTCTCGGCGCGTCCGGAGCCGCAGCCAATGAGCATGGCGCATACGGCTCCGGCATTGCTGCTACGAAGCTCAGACGCGGACCGTTATTACTCTGGGGCGGCGGCGCCGGGCCCCTGCACGGTGATCACGATCCGGCGGTTCGCGGCCCGCCCCTGCGGCGTGTCGTTGGGCGCCTTCGGGTGCGTATCGCCAAAGCCCTTGGCCGAGACGATGTTGGGGTTGATCCCCTGGGCCACCAGGAAATTCGCTACCGCGGCGGCACGCCTGGTCGACAACACCAGATTGTCCGGTATTCCTTGCTTCACCAAGTCACGCCCGACCGGC
>DATIYT010000058.1:0-4613 GCA_035517495.1 Allostellaceae bacterium
GCTTGGAACTCTTCCGCGACCAGGCCATCGAACGCTTTGAACTCCACACTGGTTCATCCTGGCGCCCCCGGTCGGGATCACTGATCAACCACCGCACCCTTACCGCGGCATTGATCGACTCCCGAGACTTCATCGCGGCCAAGCGCCGAGCCGAAACCGAAGTCATATTGCCGGCAGGACCAAAGGTCGCTCTCACCGGTGGGCTCGACTTCAACGATCATCATTTGATCTGGGATCGGCTCGACAAGGTTCACGCCAAACATCCCGACATGGTCCTGATCCACGGCGGTTCGCCAAAGGGCGCCGAGCTGATCGCCTCCAAATGGGCCACCACCCGGAAGGTGCCACAGATCGCGTTCAAGCCGGACTGGACCAGGCATGCTAAGGCAGCGCCCTTCAAGCGCAACGACGCCATGCTCGAACTGCTGCCGATCGGCGTCATGCATCTCCCGGGCTCGGGAATCCAGGACAACCTTGCCGACAAGGCGAAGCGGCTCGGCATTGCGGTGTGGAAATTCGGCGGCGCCTGAGCGCCGTCCTTGGACACTTCCGCCGCCATCACCGAGGCGAGTTGCATCGCCGTAACTCCGCCTCGTTTCGATCTTACGTCCAAATATGCGCCGCGGTGGTGGTGGAAGGCGCGATCATGACATTTGTGCACATGGAGCCACCACCATGCTCGCCCTTGGGCTTCTTCTTAACATCGCTGGAATTGGCGTGTTCTGCTGGTTGATCTTCACGCTGGCGGTTTACGCCTTGCCGTTTTTCGTCGCGATTAATGCCGGCATTTGCGCCTTCCACAGCGGCGCCGGCGTCTTTGGCACGCCACTTGTTGCCATCGCCGCCGGCGGCGTGACACTGGCGATTGCTCAAATCGCATTCGCGACCACCCGGTCTCTGATGTTGCGTGCCGTCATTGCGGCCGCGTTCGCTTGCCGGCCGCATTCGCCGGCTATCATGTCTCCCTTGCGATGGCACAAATTGGAGTACCTTCGCTCGTGTGGCAGCAGCTCTTCGCTTGCCTCGGTGCGGTCTTCATCGGTGGCACAGCATGGACACGTCTGACCATCTTTGCGGAACCCGGCGCACTCGAACCGGGCAGGGCGGCCACCGGCGGTCCTCGCCCAGTTTTCACAGCCACACGTGAGGGATGATCTCCTCACGATCATCATCGAACAGGTTTGCGTAGATCAGCGCGCGGGGCGTTCGGGACCTGAGCGAAAGAACACTGTTGCCTTCCGGTAGCAGCTCGACCAACTGGCGGGTTAGTACCGCTCCATATGGACGTGAAGCGACGTTTCTGTCGAAGGTCTCTCTCTCGGCAGCGACGCCGCTGTTTGCCGTACTCTGTTTCTTTTTCTGCGCCCAACCCTTCCGACCTCTTGTATGGCAGAACCGAGATTAGCCAACTCTTCTCCCGAGGTTGCCTTTCAGCACGCGACGCACCGGGCCTCTGTGATGGCTCGATCTGGCCGAAGACCGGCTGCGCCTCGATCGTCTGAGCCGCAACGCTGTCGCAGCGACTTTCTTCCCCTGGGCTTCGCCCATTCCTCGCGAGGCAAGAAACTCGCTGCGACAGCGTCCTTCGCTACGCTGCGGCCCTTCGGGTGCGTCGCCGATCGTCCTCGGCCTTGCAGATCGCCATCGAGGCCGCGGTGGTCGCGGGCTCGAAACAAAAAACAGGAGAAGAGACATGGCTACCATCGGTTCGTTCAAGAAGGTCGGAAACGATTACCAAGGCGAGATCGTCACCCTCAGTCTGCAGGCCAAAGGCGTCCGCATCGTCGCCGAGACCAATCCCTCCAAAGACAAGGCTCCGAGCCACCGCGTCTTCGTAGGTCGGGCCGATTATGCGGAGAGCGGGATTATGCGAAGTGCCGCCCTGTGAGGGGCTGGTTTTCGCCGATCTCGGCGTGCTTCGCTCCGCATAATCCCAGACGTTTTGGGCCGCAGTGATGCATTGTCCGCCTTAAGCCGAGGTCGCGTTTGGTCTATGTTGGCGCGCGAGATGAACGTAGGCGCGGGCTGCGAGCCGGTGGATAAGAATGGTGCTTCGGAAGAGATTGCGCGCATCCGACAGCGGTTGGCTGATCTGGATGCCGAGCGGATGGCGCTTGCGTGCGAACTGGAAACACTCGAGAAAAAGCTGATATCCGATCGCCAGGTAGCTGAGCGTGTTGCCTTTACCGACGCCCCTGTTACCAACAGCTCGTCATCGGCGGAGAAAATTGAGCTGTTCCGTCGGTTGTTTGCCGGTCGCCACGATGTCTTTCCAGTTCGATGGGAAAACAGAAAGGCTGGACGCTCAGGCTATTCGCCAGCCTGCTCCAACGAGTGGGTGAAGGGGGTATGCGGCAAGCCAAAGGTGAAATGTGGAGAATGTCCGCATCAGGCATTCATCCCACTCTCCGGGGACATCATCGAAAAGCATCTGCGTGGCAGCGATACGCGCACGGGTGACTTTGTCGCCGGGGTTTATCCCTTACTGCAGGATGAGACATGCTGGTTCCTTGCCGCTGACTTCGACAAGGAAAGCTGGGCGGATGACGCCAGAGCATTGCTGGGGACCTGTCATGCGAAAGGAATTGCCGCGGCCCTGGAGCGGTCGAGATCGGGGAACGGCGGCCATGTCTGGATATTCTTCTCCGAGCCCGTTCCGGCAAGGACCGCCAGGCAGATGGGCTCTGCCCTGATCACGGAGACAATGGAAAAACGGCCGGAAATCGGCTTCACCTCCTATGATCGCTTCTTTCCCAACCAGGACACGATGCCCCTTGGGGGCTTTGGCAATCTGATTGCACTACCGCTGCAAAGGAAGGCTCGTGAGATCGGCAACAGCGTTTTTGTCGACAACGATCTGCGGCCTTACGACGACCAATGGGCATATCTGTCGTCCCTGCCGAGATTGTCAGCTGACATGGTCTTCAGGATCGCGGACGAGGCGGAACTGTCGGGTCGGGTTTTGAGCGTCCGCATGCCGGTGGACGACGAACATGCCGACGAACCGTGGAAGATGTCGGCGTCTCGCCGCAGTGCGCCGCGGCGCATAGAGGCCGCGATACCGCACAGCATCAGGATCGTAGTCGCCGATCAGGTTTACATCGACAGGACGGAGCTGCCGCCAGCCCTGATTGCGCAGCTTATTCGCCTGGCGGCATTCCAGAACCCGGAGTTCTATCGCGCCCAGGCGATGCGGTTGCCGACATTCGGCAAGCCTCGGGTCGTCTCGTGCGCCGAGCTATATGCGCAGCATGTCGCTCTACCTCGGGGTTGCCTCGAGGAAGCAATCGATCTAATCAAAAGCCATGGCGTCGTCGCCGACTTGGAAGATCTGCGCGAAATTGGTACGGCACTTCCTGCGAGCGTATCCTTCCGGGGCGAGTTGCGACGGCCGCAGTTGGCGGCTTACGACGCTCTCGTCGCCCACGACAACGGCGTGCTCGCCGCCACGACGGCCTTTGGAAAGACGGTTGTCGCAGCAGCCCTCATCACACATCGGGCTCGTAATGCGCTGATTCTCGTTCATCGCCGAGAACTTCTCACTCAATGGGTGGAACGACTCGGTTCCTTTTTGAACATTGACCCGAAACAGGTCGGCATTATCGGCGGCGGGAAAAGGAAGCCGACGGGCGTCATCGACGTGGCGCTGATCCAAAGCCTGGTGCGCAATGGAGAGGTCGCCGATATCGTCGCCAATTACGGCCATCTCATTGTCGACGAATGCCATCATCTGTCCGCAACAAGCTTCGAGCTTGTCGCTCGGCGGTCCAAGGCGCGATACGTCGTCGGCTTATCAGCGACTGTCGCCCGAAAGGACGGGCATCATCCCATCATCTTCATGCAGTGCGGCCCCGTTCGCCATCGGGTGGATGCGAGGGTCCAAGCGACCGAGCGAGGCATTCGTCATCGCGCCCGCGACCGTTCGACGAAATTTGAATTGCCGTCGACCCTGGCCTCGGTCGAGCGCCCATCGATACCCGCGATCTATGCGGCTCTGGCACAGGATAGTAGCCGAAATGACCTGATCTTTGATGATGTGCTGAAATCTCTGGAAGCCAAGCGGTCCCCCATCGTCCTGACGGAGCGAAAGGACCACCTCGACTATCTTCAGCAGAGGTTCTCGCCGTTCGTGAAAAATCTTGTGGTTCTGCGTGGCGGCATGTCCGCGAAGGATCGCAAGCTAGCCAATACGACATTGAATGTTGCTGCCGATGACGAACGCCTGATACTCGCGACAGGCCGCTACATCGGTGAAGGCTTCGATGACGCCCGGCTTGATACGTTGTTCTTAACGATGCCGATCGCCTGGAAGGGAACCCTGGCGCAGTATGTCGGTCGTCTGCATCGACAGCATGATGGAAAGAGAGACGTGTTGGTCGTGGACTACGTCGACAATGCAGTTCCGGTTCTAGCCCGGATGGCCGCGAAGCGACGCGCGGGCTATCGCGCGCTGGGCTACGTGATCGAGTAGTGGCGCCCCGCTGTGAGCGGAGCGCCGTTGGTGCGATCATCGCGACCAGATGAGCTTGTGCTCACCGTTGTCGCCCTGGACGAGGGAGGCGTAGACCGGCGCGGTGAAGGACGGATCGTCGAGCTTGAGCGAGAGGTACTCG
>DATIYT010000059.1:0-101812 GCA_035517495.1 Allostellaceae bacterium
GACCGCGCCGGCGCTGATGCCCAAGATCGGCAAGATCGCTCTTGCCCATATCGATTGCGACGCATACGAGTCCGTCAAATACGCCTACGAATGCTCGATCCCCTATGTCTTGCCGGGCGGATATGTGGTGTTCGACGACTCAACGACTTCGAGCTGCATCGGCGCCACCCAGGCCGTGGAAGAGTGCGTTATACGGCGCGATGGCCGGTACTCCGAGCAGATCTTCCCGCATCACGTCTTCCGCGCGTGAGTAATCAGTCTCGCGCCGTCTCGGAAACAAGATATTGGCACCAGCCCGTGTACGACCAGTACGCGAGCGTCATGGATACGGTATCCGGCACTCTGCGAGCGTGGATGGCAAGCTGACGGTCGAAGAACGGCACACGGACGAAACCACGTTCGACGATGACGTGACCGCTGTCACGAAGAACTGAGGCCACATCTTCGGCGTCCGGCGGGGCTCGTTGGTGGGTCATGTCGTCGTGATAGGCGCCAACCATGACAGTCACGCCTGCCGCAGCGAGCTCGTTCGTGGACGGTAGATGGATGGATTGCGGGTGCGGCCACTCCAGGTAAATGCGGCCTCGCGCCGTCAATCGCGTCGAAGCCCATCGCACAAACGCCAAAGGGTCCTCAATGTGCTCGATAAAATTTGCCGAGAGGATGGCATCGAACTGCATGCCTCCGAATTTTGGAGGCTCGGTGGGCCACCATCCGATTTCGCTGGCGGCGTAGCGATCGAAGCCTTTGCGACGCTCCCCCGCCCAAGCGAACATCTCAATATCGGTTCGCGCCGGCTGGGGCCAATCCCGCAAGATCATGAGCGAGCCATCTCCCGCTCCAACGTCGAGGAGACTGCAGCCCAGAGGCAGCGTCTTGATGAACCGAAATCGCGGCCCAAAAACATGAAAAGCCTCGATTGCGCCTGAAAGGGTCGTCTGCACCGTCTGCGAAGGGTTAGACCACGCCGCGATGTCGGCGCCGGAAATTTTGGGCATCTTCGTCAATCCATTGGCAGCGCGGAGAGCGGGCGAACGGCCTAAAAGAACTGAATATCGTCTAGCAGATAAGCGAGATCCCTCTCGTCCGCGCCGACGCCCAGCGCCGCCGCGTTGAACGATTTGGCGGCGCGAATTTCGATCCGCAGCGGCGAGGCGTCACATCCCCGATCAACTCGAATCTCGAATTTTCCCGCGGCGACGGAGCGCTTCGCCATCGAAGTCCCGTTCACCAAGACCTCGAGTTCGTTGGGCGAGGGGAAATGATCGGGGACCCATCCACGTATGGCAAACCCCCGGCTCCTGCCGCGTGGCACAGCCGAGAACGCCGCGACATTGGTCGCCCACCCGTCCGGGAACAGGCCCGTGCTCTCGCCGTGGGGTTTGGCGGCACCGGTTACAGGCGCCTTCGTGTCCTTCAAAAGCTGATTGATGTAGCGCGACTGAGCTTCGGTATCCCTCAGCATTCGCCGTATATGCCCGCCATGGGTTTGGATTTCGCCCTTGAGCTGTATTTCGAGATCCTGATAGTGCTTGATCCAGCCGTCTCTGCGAACGAGCAGCGTATCGATCGCCTCGATATCGGCGGCGGAGAGCACATGTCCCGGTCGCAGATAGGGCGGCAGCGGACGCTGAACGTAAAATGTACCGTGTTCCGGCACGATCTCATTTTCAGGCCTGGTACGAGTGTACAGATAGACGGACAGGCTTTTGCGGGACAGTCGGCGCTTTTCCGGCGGAAGCTCGATTTTGGGAAACCCGTGCCACGAATGCTCATTCGTCTCGAAGATAACCGCGCGATTGAACAGCGGCACAAAGGATTTGATCTGATTGGCTTTGGGCTCTCGCGGGTTCGAATGCAACTCGATCGCACCGCCCCATGCCTGATCCCACTCCTTGTTGAGGTAGACTAGGAGATTGAGGCGCCGGTGGTATCCGTGATCAATGTCGTAATTGAAATCCACATGCGGGTCCAATTCCTGGCCATGTACGTTCTCATGCGTCCCGCCGCCATACATTCTCGGATCGGCCAAAAGATCGGGAATCCCCGTGATAGCGGACATCGCGACCAAAAACTCCGGCGAGAGCGCGTACTCATAAATGCGCGCGTAAAAGGGACTGATGTCCTTCAACGAGGTCACGACGGCCTTCCCGCCCACCGCCCCAAATTCGTTGAGAGCGTTTCGCGCTTCAAAGGGTGGAAAATCCGTCAACAGGTTTTCAGCGCATTCAGCGTCGAAAAAATTGTCGATACACACATGCTTGAACGGCCCTGCGCCCTGGAAACGGCGACAAAGATCAGGCGCAATTTTCAAAATCTCGCTATCGATCATAGGTCGTCTCGTTGAAAGCGCTGCGGTTTCCGACACTCAAATGGCAAGTGGATGCAACATAACCAAGATTAGCACAAGCCGCCGCTCCATTAACAATGGATTGCTTTCCGCCGGGCAAATTATCGAGCCGCGCCGACCCGAATTGGCGGAAGCCGCGGGCGCAACGTTAGGTTCGGGGATCGCGAAGCGCCTTTGCGGGGCTAATTCCGCGCGAAAACGCGTGCGACCCGGCAGGCCCCGGAGTCATCACCGCCATCATCTGTGTTGGCTTCAACCGGCCGTTCGCAAAGCCCTCCTCGTCGGCGGCATGCACGCGATCGATAAAATTTCTGTCCCAATCCGCGGTGGCGTCGAAGTTGTGCCCGAAGCCGCGATCAACGAACGGGGACACGACATTTGCGAAGCCCATGAATAATGAAAAATCGAACCGCTCGATCAGCAGCGGCAGGATGTCTTGCGCGCGGATGCCCTCAAATCCCTCGACCGAGCAATCCCAATCCATGAAGTCCTGTTCAAGCCGTCTGAGCAGTCGATTGTAGCGGTACGATTCAGGCAGTTCCTGCCAGAAGTTTTCGAGCACGGCCAAGGCTTCGGGCCAACGCTGGTGCCCGTTGCGGCCGATCATGTCCGCCGCAACGAAGCTTCCGGCGGGCTCAAGGGATGATTTGATGCCATCGAACAGGTCTTCGAGATTGACCACATGATGCAGCGAATGGTTGGCCATTACGCTTGTGTATTGTTTGTTCGGTTTCCAGACGTTGAAATCACCCTCGCTAAAGATCAAACGATCCGCCACGCCTCCATTCTCGGAGTTGGTCTTGCCACGCGCGAGCATGTGCGGATTGAGTTCAAGGCACTCGAGCGAAAACTCCGCCAATCCCTTTCCAACAAGAAGCCGTGCGACCTCGACCTCGAGATCGCAGTTTCCCGATCCGATGCTGATGAATTGCGGTTTTGGATTCCCGCTCCGTACCGCCGCAGCATAAAGCTCACTCGCGAAGAGGTCCGTCACACCGGAAAATCCGCAATCACAACACATCGGAAACAGAAACTTGTTTGACCAGTAATGAAATATTTGCGGCAGGTCGTGCACGTTCTCCACGTCCTTGAATCGCTCAATCTCCTTGGTCATCTTCGATTGGTAACTCTCGAGAGCCGGCGCGTCTTCAGTGGCCGGTGTCGAATTCGGCTCTGCACTGCATATTGGAGCGGGATCGCAGCGACCGACCCCCATTGAAGCGCGTCCCAGCCACTTGGAGAAAGTGGCTCGTAATCTCGCCATGATTTGATCGCTCTCGGCGCAGGAAGCTTCCTGCATCGATGGATACAAGGAACCCTCTCACTGTGCAACGAGGTTATTTCGCTACCGTTGTGCCCAACCCCCGCCCTGCGGCGAAGTACACGCCAATCCGGGCGAGCAACCTACGCGATATTCTCCGCGATCGAGTCAGGTGGCGCTAGATGAGCCCGCAGGGCCTGGCCATCTTCATGGGACGCATCCCAATGCCTAACCTCGAAATCGGCCTTGGGGCGACTGCCTCGAGCGAGCTGCGTGAGAAGTACTGAAGATGCGTCGGAACGTGATTGTACGCGTATTGAGACCAGCCTTCGATGCTTCCGCTCCAATGATGGGGTCGATTCGGCATTGTAAGAAATACGATGCCACTTGGTTTGAGCAGCCCTCTCAAAACGTCCGAGAAAATTCACCGGCTCGGGAACCAGTGCGAGATAAATCAGCGAGCAATCACATTCCACGAGCCTAAAAATCGAGTGGGAAAATTCTCCGCTGTGCGTGACAGGCAATTCGCCGATCACACGTCGGTTTGACGATGAGCAGGCGGGCCAATCTCTCTTGAAATGCGCGGGAGCACGTTCCCGATTTCTTTCAGGCTCCACGCCTCCGGTCGACACAGTGACACCCCCCATGCCGCATCGATCCCTGCGCTGGGGGATCGCGTTCTAAGGACCCCGCCACGCTTCAGAATAGCGCACGTAATTGCAGACCCTATCTCCTATTGCAGTGTGCTAGTCGTAAGTTTCGCGACAACCAGATAACACGCTGAGCGCGCGAGCCAGAGTGCTGGCTTGCCCTTGGAAGGGCCGCGACAACTGATCTCGATAGCGGCTGTTTGGCTTGTTTCTCGATAAGCTGGCGTGCTAGAGAGCACCTGTCTGTAAGGCCCGTCGATGATTCGCTCAAACAGGGGGAAACCGGGGCGTGAAGTTGTCTGTGCTGGTACCCGCTTACAACGAGCGGGACTTGCTCCCGCGTATCCTCGCCAGGGTTGTCGGGGTACTGCCCAAAGTGCCGAAGCAGATTATCGTCGTCGATGATTGCTCGACGGATGGAACGCGCGCGTGGCTCATGGAAGTGATCGGCGACCAGCCGCGCGGCGCGCGCCTCGACGCAAATGGCGCCCTCTGCTTCGCCGACATCGATCCAGCCGGGACCGAGGTCATGATCCAGGCGCTCTACCACGCGCACAATCAGGGGAAAGGCGCGGCCTTGCGCACGGCTTTGCGCGCCGCCGATGGAGACGTACTGGTCATTCAAGACGCCGACTTGGAATATGACCCGGCGGATTGGGAGCGTTTTTGGCCGCTGTTCACCGGGAACCACGCCGATGTCGTCTATGGCTCGCGATTTTCATCGCAACCGCACCGCTGCCTTTATTTCCACCACTATCTCGCCAACTGGGTTATCTCGCTGCTGTTCAGCATTCTCTATAATCAAATCCTCAGCGATCTCGAAGTCTGCTACAAGATGTTCCGGCGCGAGGTTCGGGATTTACTGACGCTGCGCAGCGACGACTTCGGTTTCGAGATCGAATTTTCCGCGAATATCGCGTGCGCACGAGGACTCAGGATATACGAGCTTGGAATTTCCTATTATGGCCGCACCTATGCCGAGGGAAAAAAAATCAATTGGAAAGATGGCGTGAAGGCCATCTGGTACTTGCTGAGGTTTCGATTCGCATGATCCCACGAGGGGGGCCGAACGAAAGCCGGTGGCGCCGGACGTTCGCTCACCTCGGCCTCGGCCTGCTCGCGGGAACTGCATTTCTGTGGTTTTCGTTGCGTCATACCGATCCGCGCGCGGTCCTGGCGGTGATGCTTGGAGCCAATGATGCCTGGGCAGCGATCGCTGTGGTCTTCTATGCTTGCACCCTGGCGCTTCGCCTGGCGCGGTGGAGGCTCCTGCTGTATCAGGGCGCAGCGCTGCCCGTGCGCCGCGTCGGGACGGCGCTTACCGTTGGCTATGGTGCGAATTTTCTGCTGCCCGCGCGCCTCGGCGAACTTGTCCGATTGGAGTTGATCCATCGCCTCGCCGGCGTGGCGCGGGTTTCGGCGCTGGCTTCGATTGGCGTCGAACGCCTATTGGACGGCATCATGGTGGTCGCGGCACTAATCCTCGGATTATGGGGCGCCAACGCACTGAACGGGCGCGGCGGCAGCCTTCTTTTGGTGGCCTATTCGGGGGCCGCGATTTTCGGCACCGGCATTTTCTTATGGATCGTTCTCCGTGGAAAGTTCGGGGTCCACCTGTTGCGGCGGTGGCCAAGTGTCGGAGCGAAATTTGATCTGCTGCGTCGCGCGCTGCAGGCGATCAGCGGTCGGCGTCTTGGCGCGGCGGTCCTATTAACGCTCGTCGTCTACGTCGCCGAGGCGAGTGCGTTTTGGACGATCGCGCGGGCCGTCGGTCCCTTGTTGCGGGTCGATGAATTGCTGGTCGTCATGGGAGCGGCGGCGCTGAGCACATTGCTGCCCTCGGCCCCCGGATTCGTCGGCAGCTTTCAATTGGCCTTCGTCGTGAGCTTTGCGCTTTTTGATCGGTCGGGAACCGAGGCCGTTGCAACTGCGAGCCTGGTGCAACTCTTCTTCTTCGCGCCGGTTGCCGCGTGGGCAATCGTTTGGTTTGGATTCCAGAGCATAGGTGGCCTGCGACGCCGAGCGGTGGCCGCCAGCGTTGAGTCCGAATCTTCGAGCCCATAACGAGAGCGTGGCTTGTCGTCGCCGTCTTTCGGGCGCAATACCTTGCAAGAAGCGGCCTTGAGCCCGGAGAGGTGCGATGGACGGACCGAACGAAACGGTTGACCGGAGGCGATCAGGGACGCCTTCAGGGGCTCCTTCGCTTATGAGCGCTCGGCTTCTCCGACGACTAGGCGCGGCCACGCTCTGGGCGGTCGCCATAGCCTTGGTCTATATCCTCATCGCAGTCCTTATGATGCCCCGATTTATCAGCGGAGAACTGACCTTCTTCGGCTGCTGCGATGCCTCGCTCCAGAGCTTTGCGTGGCTCAACAGGGTTGCCGAGGCGGCGCGGCACCACGATCTCGCACTCTGGGATTTCTCCATCTTTGGGGGAACTACTCTTGCCGGCGAATTGCAGCCCGGACCATTCTATCCGATCACGATCATCCTCGGACTGCTCGGTGCCAAGTACTTGGTGCTCGCCAACGCATACATCTATATCCATTTCGCGATCTCGCTTGTGTCGATGCACATCTTTCTACGTGGCGTCGGCGCGTCGCGGCTGGCCGCGGTTGCCGGTGCGACTATCTTTGCTTTTTGCGGATACGTCGCCCTACAAGCCGCCGCCCAGGCGAATATTTATGCCGGATTGGTCCTGCTCCCTCTCGTCGCGCATTTTTTTGATCGTGCCTGCCACGCGGAACGAACCTCTCGGACCTTGGCACTGGCGGGCGGCGCGGGCTTGGTCGGCGCGGCGCAGATTGCGGCGGGGCACTTGCAGCCCTTCATCTACTCAAGCTATGCCCTCGGAATTTATGCGCTCGTCCTTGCCGCAGCGAACCGAAAGAGCGATTGGCGACGGCCGATCCTGGCTTTGTTGGTAAGTCAAGTGGGCGCCTTGGCTTTCGCTGCCGTTCCCATTTTTCTATCGACCGAATATCTGATGCGTGCCTACCGATGGAACCAAACAGGGGTTTCAGTTTGGCCGCATGAGGTGCCGCTCGATACTTGGATAGGCGACCCCGCGTCTCTGCGATGGCATGACCTCTCGACTCTCTTTAACGCACACAGCCAAATCGGCGGCTACTACGCTACCCTGTTCTTCACGATAACGGGCTTGGTGATCGTTCCCATCACCTTGCTGCGATTGCAGCCGCTCACCCGTTGGCTATGGCTCGTGCTGGTCTTCTCATTAGTCATCGCGCTCGGTAGCGATCTTGGGCCATTGGCATACGCGACTTATGTGTTGCCGCTTATCGCGCAAACGCGAACACCGGCGCGCGCCCTTTTCCTTTACAATTTCGCCGCCGCCGCATTGACGGCGATTGCCATAGATCGTTTACGCGATCTCCTAAAATCACGGCCCGCAATCGTCCGCGAGGGCTTGGCGCTGGTTCTGCTCTTGTCGATCATATACGAAACGCGGGATTTCTTTACCTCCGAGATCGGAATGCCCGTAACGTTTTCCCAGGAAGCGCACCGCTACTATTTCGAGAACGCGGCGCTTAGTACGTTGGAAAAATTGTCGACCGCCGGGCCACTGGTCGATCGCTTTGTCATGGCGATGGACACAGCGCCGGGAGCGATTGTGCCGCCGAACGCCGGCGATCTATTCCCGGTGCTCGATGTCCTTGGCGCAAGGGTGACGGCCCTGCAATCCTTTTTCGACTTCCTTTCGCAGGACTGGACCTACGCCACGTCGCAATCGCTCGACGAATTGGGCGCCCGCTGGGTGCTGTCGGGAAAACCCCTCGATGGGATGGCCTTGGTCGAGCGCGGGGACGGATACTATCTATATGAACGGCCAACTCGGCTTTCGGTGCTTTGGGCAGAGCACGACGGCGTTCGCGAGCGCGTCCCCGTGGAACGCGTCCAATGGCAAGACAATCGGGTAACGTTCTGGCTCGGGCCGGATGAGGCGTCGCGCCAGGTTGTCTTCGCACAGCCGGTCTATCCCGGATGGGAAGCGTTCGTCGATCAAAAACCGGCTGCGCTCGACCGGAAAGATATCTTCATGGCGGTGGATGTTCCCGGCGGAACGCATGAAATCGAGTTCATCTACCGACCTAGGCTCCTGCTGCTGCCGCTGGCCATTACTTTGGTCTCATTCACTCTCTG
Source organism: Allostellaceae bacterium (assembly GCA_035517495.1). Taxonomy (GTDB): domain Bacteria; phylum Pseudomonadota; class Alphaproteobacteria; order ATCC43930; family CGMCC-115725; genus DASZHJ01. The sequence goes on from DATIYT010000059.1 coordinate 8,423, forward strand.
GATTGCGATAATTGCTTGGGATGGAGCATCCCAACGACGAATCACGCGACGCGCGGGTCAGAGTTGATCGCATAGGAGGAGATTCCCGAGAGTGCCCGCGATTAGCCGCCGCATGCGCCCGCGGGCATCGGCGAGGCATGCCAGCGACTGGCGATCAAGACCGCGGTGCCGTCATGCTGCCTGTAGGTCGTGATCTCAGGCTCACCCCAACCGACCTCGCGCTTCCAGTCGGCAAGCCGCTCCGGAGACTGACCCGCCACGAGGACGACCTCTGCATCCTTGCCGCTGCACAGGGCTGCTCGCGCCGCCTGCGGCGAGAAATCGATCGTATAGGGTATTTTCCCCTGCGTGATCATGACAAAGGACATAAAGACGCCCCCATCCGGGAAGAACATTTGCGTCGGGTTGGTAAAACGAGCGCTCTCTTCTGCGAATCGGGTAATCGCGTCGGATGCGAGCCCAACGCCGCCCGTTGCGCGAAGCTGTTCGAATACGACGTGCTGGTCCCATGCATTCGCCACCAGGAACGGCGATAGCGCGACCACCGCGACTCCACTCGCGCCGCGCGCCCACGCCGGCGGGATGTGATCCAGGAACCGCTGGAGCGCCAGCGCCAGCGCCACGTAGAGCACGGGGAGCAGCAATCCGGCGTGATGGAACCAGAGTCTATTACCAAAGGTTAGTACCAGGATCATGAACCCCAGTATCAGCCCGGCGATCACCGCCAAACCGACGGGCCGCGAACCCCGAACCATGCCCACCCCGAACGCGATTGTCGGAAACCCCACCAGCAACGCGATCTTCAGCGACGACAAATAAATCGGCTGAACCGTCTGCAGCATCACAAGCGAGGGGCCCACGTCCAATATTGTTCCCCGCAGGAAGTCGAGGAATAGCTGAACTCGCTGCTCCACCGTCATGACGGAGTTGAGCACCCCAAGTCCCTTATAACCTGTGGTGAGGAACTTCCAGAACTCCTGCGCGCTCCCGAGATCCGAGAAAGCCAAGGCCATACCGATGACACTCGGAGAAGCACCAAGCGCAAATCCGGCAGTCCAATAGCCAAGGCGGGTGGGCACTTTGCTCCAGCGCCAAAGCGCGTGCAGCGCCAAGACCGGCACCAGGAATAGATAGATGAAATAGCCGTAGCAGGCGATCCCCGCAAAAACCCCAGCGCCCAGCGCGCCCCATCTTGTGGCGGATTCCTGCGATTGCGCCAATGCCACCGATAAAAAGACCGCTCCGATCGGCAGTAGCGTGATGTAGTACTGAGTGCGAAAACCGAAGAGAAAACCGGGATCCAGCGCCAGCATCGCGAGGCACAGGGCGGCGAGGATCGGGCGCACGCGGAACGCCTGCAGGAAGGCCGCCGCTCCGACGAGCACGATAAGGCCAAAAAACATATTGGCCAGCCGAATACCGAACACACCGGTGCCGGCCAGCGCGTACACCGGAAGCCCCAGATAAAATGGCAGCGAACCGTAGTAAAAGGAACCGGACAACACGGGAAATCGGTCGAATATCAGGTTTCCCGGCATTATCCAGACGGGGTTGTCCATCGCCTCCGGATGCAACACGCGCACCACAAGATAATCAGGATTGACCGCATCCATGTACACGCCGGGAACGTCGATATCGGCGAGCGCGCCAATGCAGAATAAAAGCGCGGCGGGAATGAGCATGATCGCAAACGATAATGCTTGCGGCCGACTGCTCATCTCATACCTCGCTTCCCGCGAGGCATGTGCGGTCCATGCAGCTTTCTCCCCATCGGAACCACTCCGAGACAATAGCGTCTCGGTTGTTCCACAACTCCGTCAAGTACGGTGTGTAGAGGCGACTCCGATTTGGGAGAAAACAGTGTCGGAGATCTGACCGGGCGCGCCGAAACCAACACCGCCACTGAGTGGTGCAAAGGCCGCCATTGCCTGGGTCAACTGAGACACCTGACTCTCGATCGATCCGCCCGCGAGCGAGTTGTTGGACATATCCGAAGTCACAACGCCATTGGCGCCTTGCAGCGCCGCCGTGATGGAGGAATTCGTCGTCGAGCCTAGTGATGCTCCGGCGCTCGTGGACGTCAGTCTCGTGTTGGAGAGATCGAAAGTCTCGATCGCTCCGCTCCCAAGCTGGAGCGTCACCTCCGAGAGATTGTTCCGCGAATCGACTCCGACGCCGACCACGCGAGTTCCGGTATCCACCGTAAAGGCACTACCGTCCGAATTCGTGAAGAACAGAGCAGCGTCGGCTTGGCCGGAGCTGGTGAACTGACCCATTTCCAACTGGCCGCTGCTCACGCGAAAAAATATATCGCGCTGGCCGCTGCGGAGCAGGTCTTCTCCTGCTCCGATCACGGTGGTTCCCGTATCGACCCCCCAGTTCGTGAAGAACAGTGCGTAGTCGGCAACGCCCGAGCCGTTGAACTGGCCCATCTCGAGCTGGCCGGTCCCCAAGCGCTGGAACACGTCCCGCTCGCCACTGCCCAAGTAGTCTTCGCCGGCCCCGATAACCGTCGTTTCGGAATCGATCGCCCAGTTCGTAAAAAACAGCGCGTAGTCGGCAACACCCGAGCTGTTGAATTCACCCAACTCAAGCTGACCGTCGCTCAGATGGAAAAAAACATCCTGCTCGCCGCTGCCAAGGAAATCCTCACCGGCGCCGATCACCGTCGTCGTTGGGTCGACGGCCCAGTTTGTGAAGAACAGCGCATAGTCGGCCGCGCCCGAGCTATTGAACTGCCCCATCTCAAGCTGTCCGCTGCTGAGGCGCTGAAATACGTCGCGCTGACCGCCACGGAGATAGTCTTCGCCGGCGCCGATCACCGTTGTGCCCGCGCTGTCCGCCCAGTTGGTGAACGACAGAGCGGCCTGCTCTATGCCGGTGCTCGGATTGAATTCCAGCGCGCTCAACTGTCCTTGGCTCAGCAGGAAAATCGCGCGGCCATCTCCGGAACCAAAAAAGTCCTCTCCCGCCCCGATCACCGCCGTCGAGCTGCTAATCGTGACCGGCGACCCATTCGCCGTCAGCGGAAGCGGGCTGCCATTCTGCGGTACGACCTGGAGCTGTCCCGTCGCATCGAGGCGTTGGAAGCGGTCCGACTCCCCATCGTCGAAAAAATTCGTTCCCGTCCCGATCGTGGTCGCGGCATCGGGGCTGAGGCTTTGTGCCAGCGCCACCGCCGTGTCCGCCTGGATGAGGCCTGCGCCAACCGCGGCCGCCGGATCCTGGGGCATGGGCAGGCTCGATTCCTTGAGGATATTCGTCACCTGCTGGAAGGTGAGCGCTGGGTCCTCCTGATCGACCAGGGCGGCGATCGCGGCAGCGACTGGCGCCGCCGCGGAGGTGCCGAAGAACGGGTTGAGACCACTGTCAGCCGGCAGGCAGGTCGCTTCGCCATTGGGCGCGGCGAAGTCCACTTGCCCGGGGTCCTCCGGCGATGCCAGCGGGAGGCCGTTATTGCCGAACAGGATCTCGCCCGGTCCCGCCGACGAGAATGGCTCGATCTGCGCGGGATTGACGCCAAAGGCCGGCGTATTGGTGAAATCGACCGCACCGACCGCGTCTTCGGCGGGAATTTCGTGGTGGCCGAAGACCGTGCCGCTGCCGATACCGGCGCTTGCGCTGTCGATGGTGACGGGTTGACCGTCGCCGATCGCGATCAGCTTGAAGAGCTGCCCCGTCGGCGTCGTGCCGCCGTTCTCGACGATCGCGACATCGATATCTACCGGCGTATCGCTAGTATTGGTTATGCCCACGACCTGCACGGGATCGCCGCCCACGACGTCGTTGCTCCCGGTGGAGACGACAAGCGAATTGCCGTTGCTGGGGTCGAAAAACTCGAGAGCGAGGCTGTTCTGCGCACTCTGTCCGGTGCCGAAGGAACCGAAAGGCTGCGCCCATTGCAGGTCAAATACGATATTGGTGTTGGCGCCGAGGGTGATGCGCTGCAGCGCAATGCCATTGCCGAAGTTCTCGGCTACGACCTGTTGCGCGCTTCCGGGCAAGGTTGTGGTGATAGGATTGAAATTGCCTTCGAGGAAATTGCTCGCCTCGTTTCCGGCGGAGGTGAAGAACTGCACCCCTTTCGCCTCCGCCGCTTCGATCGCCTGATCGATCGGACCGCCATCCTGGAAGAATGGCTCTGCGAAATAAGTGAAATCATCCACGATGATCTTGGCGCCTGCATTCACGAGCGCAGTGATGTTGTTTGCGAAGGCTTGCTCCCCACCATCGGCGGTCGCGAACAGAAGCTGTGCGCCGGGCGCGATGCTGTGCACGATTTCCGCCATCGCGCGGCCTTCGTCGGTGCTGCCTGCGGGGCCCTCGGCGAGCACAGTGACGCCCGAGGCCGGCAGCGCGCCATCGGCCTCATCTTGAGCCGCCCCGCCGAGCGCGTTGAAGCTGTCGGAGAGGATGCCGATCTTGACGCCTGCTCCGGTAACGCCGAACTGGGCTTCGGCAGCGGCGGCGTCGACCGCCTGAGCGACACCCGTTCCGACCGGATCGGTAGCGGTCATGCCGCTCGCACCTGGCGACGGGATCAAGCCGTCGGTCATGCCCTCGGGGGGCGTGGTTGCTACGATCACAAAGCCGCCCGAGACGCTATTGTCGGTACCAGCCGACTGAGTCGAGACGGCAGCACCATCGCCGGTGCAGTCAAGGTTCTGTGAAGCCATCTACCTCTCGCCGCACACGCATCATGAGAATTGGGCCTTTCGGCCGCTAAAGTCTAGAGCAGATAGATAACAATGTCTTTACTGCGGCGGCGAATGAAGGACCAGAGCGGCTTTGCAGAGGATGCGCCCATGCTAGAAGATAATATAACCGATTCAGCCACTTCCATGTGGACGGGCTGCCCTCGGCCGGCTCCGCGCGAGGCGTGCAGTAGGGTAAAGCAGGGTCTGATTCCCCTCCGTCCGGCCATGCTCTAGGATGCCGCCCCAAACAGGGACCCGACTGCCGTTGACCGACGCCCCCTCCCCTTCTCCAAAGCCTGCCGCCGCCAGTAGTGCGAGCAGGCGCGCCACGGCGCTGCTGCTTCGCGGCGAGACCTTGATGCTCGCGCACCGGCTGTGGCGCGAGTTTATGCGCGGGCAGTGGCCGCGGATCAGCTTGGCCCTGATCGCCATGGCTGCGGTCGCTGCCGCCACCGCCGCCAATGCTTGGCTGATGGAGCCCATACTCGACAAAATTTTTGTCCAGCGCGAGGCCTCGTTGCTGTGGCTGATGTCGCTGACGGTGCTGGGCTTGGCCTTGGTCAAGGGCTTCGCCGGGTATTTCCAAGCCGTGTTGATGTACCGAGTGGGACAACGGACCATTGCCAATATCCAACATGCGCTATTCCAGCGCCTGATCGGCGCCGACTTGGCGTTCTTTCACGACAATCCGACGGGAACCCTGGTTTCCCGCTTCACCAATGACGCCGGGCTGTTGCGCAGCGCCTCGGCGAACGTGCTGGTGGGTATCGGCAGAGACGCTGTTACGGCGGTCTTCCTCGTCGCCCTCATGTTCTACCAGGATTGGGCGCTTGCACTCGCTTCGTTCCTGGTATTTCCGTTGGCGCTCCGCCCGATTGCGTCCTTCGGTTCGCGCATGCGCCGCGTCTCGGCGACCACGCAGAGCGAGATCGGCGCCTTTACGACCCTGCTCGACCAGACGTTCCAGGGCATGCGCCATGTCAAGGCCTACGGCATGGAAGCCTATGAGACCAGTCGCGCGGAGCGGCTCATCGAGACACTGTACCGGCTGATGAACCGCGCCGCGCGCACGCGCGCGGCCGTCTCGCCGATGATGGAGGCGCTCGGCGGAATCGCGGTGGCGGCGGTGATCCTCTACGGCGGCTATCAGGTGATCGAGGGCGTGCGCAGCGCCGGCACCTTTTTTTCCTTCATGACCGCGCTGCTGCTCGCCTATCAGCCCATCAAGAATCTCGCCAACTTGAACGTGAGCCTGCAGGAGGGCCTCGCGGCGGCGCACCGGCTTTTCGCGATCCTCGACGTCGAGCCCGCGATTCGCGACAACGCCGATGCCGTGCCGCTCGAGGTCAAAGGCGGCGAGATTCGCCTTGAATCGGTGTGCTTTTCGTATCCCAGCGGGGGCGGACCCGCGCTCAACGGATTGGAACTGCACGTGCCCGCGGGTGGGACGGTGGCGCTGGTCGGCGCCTCGGGCGCGGGCAAATCCACCATTCTCAATCTGATCCCGCGCTTTTACGATGTGGGCTCTGGGCGCGTGCTGGTGGATGGCACGGACGTACGCCAGGCGACGCTCGCGTCGCTGCGCAGCGCGATCGCGCTGGTGAGCCAGGAAGTCAGCCTCTTCGACGATACCGTCCGCGCCAACATCGCCTATGGCCGCTTCGGCGCCGGTGAGGAGGACATCGTGGCCGCCGCGCAAGCGGCCGCGGCGGATGAGTTCATTCGCAAGCTGCCGCAGGGTTACGATACGCTCGTGGGCGAGCAGGGCATCAAGCTCTCGGGCGGTCAGCGCCAGCGCCTCGCGATCGCGCGCGCGATGCTCAAGAACGCGCCCATTCTGCTGCTCGACGAGGCAACCTCTTCGCTCGACACCGAGTCCGAGCGCCAGGTCCAGTCGGCGCTCAAGATACTGATGCGCGGCCGCACCACGCTGGTGGTCGCGCATCGCCTATCGACAGTGGTTGACGCCGATTTGATCTACGTGATCGACGGCGGTCGCGTGATCGAGTCCGGTACGCACGCCCAATTGATGGCGCGCGGCGGCGCCTATCGCCGACTCTACGCGCTGCAATTTGCGAAGGAGACGGCACCGGAGGCGCAGGGCCCACGCATGCTGCGGGCATAACGATGCAGTTGGTAAAGCGGTTGGGGCGCTTGTCCGCGGTGCGGCGGTTCGCCTCCTATGTCGGATATCTCTATATGCGCTTCGTCGATCGCACCACGCGCTGGGAGTTGGTAGGGCTCGATCACGTTCGCCGATTCGTCTGCGGCGGCCGCCCGTGCATTGCCGCGTTCTGGCACGGGCGCATGCTGATGCTGCCCATGGGGCTGCAACGCGTACGCGCCACGTGTACGCGCTGCAATCCCGTGCACATGCTGATCTCCGCGCATGGCGACGGCCGCGCCATTTCCGATGCCATCCGCTACACCGACATCCTAACGGTCGCGGGCTCCACGCGAAACGGCGGCGCCGAGGCGCTGCGCGTGCTGGTGCGCTACTTGCGCGCGGGCGAGATCGTCGGGATCACGCCCGACGGTCCAAACGGACCGGCCATGCGGGCCGCCGCCGGCGTCATCCAGCTCGCGCGGCTCGGCCAAGCACCGCTGCTGCCATATACCTACGCTACCAGCCGCCGTCGTATTCTTGGAACCTGGGACCGCTTCCACGTGCCTTTGCCGTTCGGCCGTGGCGTCTATGTGTGGGGTGAACCGATCGAGGTGCCGTCGGATCTTGATTCAGCCGGCATGGAGCATTGGCGCGAGTTGGTCGAGACGCGGCTGATCGCGCTTACCGCCGAGGCGGATCGCCGAGTTGGCTGTGCCACTATCGACCCTGGAACGCTCACGCGCCAACAATGGCGCGAGCAGCGCCGGACGGCGCGCGCGAGCAGCGCATGAGCCTGATCCCGATCTATCGCGGCCTCACGACGATGCTCGGCCCTGCATTCAAGCTTTACCTGGGCCACCGCATGGCGCGCGGAAAAGAGGACGCGCTGCGGTTTCCCGAACGCGAAGGCCGACCGAGCCATGCGCGCCCGGCAGGACCGCTGGTGTGGATCCACGCCGCCAGCGTGGGCGAAGCGGTCTCGACCCTGTCTCTGATCGACCGCCTCGCCGCCGAACGGCCGGCCCTCAACATGCTGGTCACGACAGGCACCGTCACCTCCGCGCGGCTGCTGGCAACGCGCCTGCCGACGGGACACGCCCGGCACCAATACGCCCCGGTCGATCGCGCGCTTTATGTCCGCCGCTTCCTTGACCATTGGAAACCGGATCTGGCGATTTGGATCGAATCCGAGCTCTGGCCGAACATGATCACCGAGGCGCGGCGGCGGCGTATCCCGATGATCCTGTTGAACGCGCGCATGTCGATCACCTCCTTCCGCCGCTGGCGTCGCTTCCCGGCGATGATCCGGCCGCTGCTGCGCGGCTTCGATCTATGTCTCACCCAAGACGCTTTGCAGGCGCAACGGTTCCAGCGCCTGGGTGCGCGCCACGTGCTCGCGGCGGGCGACCTCAAGGCGGCGGCCGCGCCCCTGCCGGTCGATGAACAGAACCTGCGCGAGCTCGAAGGGCTGATCGCCACGCGCCCACGCTGGCTTGCCGCCAGCACCCACGAAGGCGAGGAAGAAATGGCGGGAGCGGCGCATCTCCTGCTGAAGGAGCGCTTCCCACATCTGCTCACCATCGTGGTGCCTCGCCATCCCGCGCGCGGCACCCTTATCGCGCGACAGCTCGCCGAGCTTGGCCTTAGTGTCAAGCGCCGCTCGCGAACTGAGACGATCGCCCGCGACACCGACGTCTATCTGGCGGATACCTTGGGCGAGCTTGGCCTGTTCTATCGGCTTTCCCGCATCGCCTTCATCGGCGGCTCGACGTCATTTCTCGGCGGGCACAATCCGCTGGAGGCGGCGCTGCTCGACTGCGCGATCCTGCTGGGGCCCGACATGGCGAACGCAGCCGCGATCAGCGAAGCGCTCAGCGCCGTCCGCGGTGCCGAGACCGTGCGGAACACGCGCGAACTCGCCGACGCGTTGGCGCGCCTGCTTGCCGATCCCGACGAGTGCCGTCGCCGCGCCGCCGCAGCCGCAGGCATTGCGGCACGTCAGCGCCACGTGCTGGACTCCCTCCTGGACCGGCTCGCCCCCTGGCTTGATCGCCTCGAAACCGATGCGGCTCTCAGCGCCTGAATTCTGGCAACGCGACGGCGTGCTGCCGGCCCTGCTCGCGCCGCTCGGCTGGGGTTTCGGCGCCGCGGGTGCGTTGCGCCGTCGGGTGGCGCGACCGCTTGCGCCGGGGGTGCCGGTGATTTGCGTCGGCAACTTGGTGCTCGGCGGCGCCGGCAAGACGCCGATCGCGATCGATTTGGCGGTACGGCTGACGGGAATGGGCGCGCACCCGCACCTGCTGACGCGCGGCTACGGCGGTACGCTCGCGGGCCCGACCCGCGTCGATCCCAAGCGGCACGGTGCGCGCGAGGTCGGCGATGAGCCACTGCTGCTGGCGCGCGCCGCGCCTACTTGGGTCGCGCGCGAGCGTCGCCTCTCGGCCAAGGCCGCGGTCGCGGCCGGTGCGCGCACTTTGGTGCTGGACGACGGGTTCCAAAACCCGGGACTGGCTCAGGACCTGAGATTGTTGGTGGTCGATGGACGCCTGGGTTTCGGCAATCGGCGCGTGCTCCCGGCGGGACCGCTGCGCGAACCGCTCGGGCCGGGTCTTGCTCGTGCCGACGCCGTGGTGCTGATGGGCGAGGATGAGCGCAACCTCGCATCGCTCTTGGCGGGAAAAACGATGCTGCGCGCGCGGCTCATCCCCCGGCCCGGTGCGCCCAGCCTGCGCGGAAGCGAAGTGGCGGCTTTTGCGGGGATCGGTGACCCCGGGAAATTTTTCGCCTTCCTCGAGGCGCAGGGGGCGCGGGTCATGCTATCGCGCCGGTTTCCCGATCATCAGCCCTACGACGAGGCCATGCTTGCCCCGCTTCTCGCCGAGGCGGCGCGGCGCCGTCTTCCCGTGATCGCGACCGAGAAAGACCTGGTGCGAGTGCCCCCGGCCCTGCGCTCCGAGATCACGGGATTCCCGGTCGGCGTCGAATGGGCGGACGAAGCGGCACTGTTGTCTCTCATCTCTGCGATCGCTGAGCGAGCTCGTCTAAATGGCTGACCGGCGGTCGGTGCGCGCGCGCATCGTCTATGCATTGGAGGCCGCGGGAGCGCTGCTGGTGTTCGCCGTGCTGCGGTTGCTGCCCGTCGACTGGTGCTCCAACTTCGGAGGCTTCGTCACACGCCATCTCGGCCCCCATCTCGGCATCTCCAACCGCGCTCGGCGCAACATCCGCAACGCCTTGCCGGAACTCGACGATGCCGCCGTCGAGCACATCGTTGTGGCGATGTGGGACAATTTGGGACGTGTGATCGCTGAATATCCGCACCTTGACAAGTTTCGCGTCTATGAGCCCGGCGGACGCATCGAAATCGTGAACCCCGAATATGTCCGCGATCAGGGTCGCGACGGTAAAGGCACGCTCTTCTTCTCGGCCCACTATGGAAATTGGGAAGTCGTCACGATGTCAGCGACACACGCGGGCCTCGACATTGTCGAAATTTATCGCCCCGCCAATAACCCGTTGGTGGACAGGCTGATCAATCACGCGCGAAGCGTGATCGGGAGCGAGCTGGTACCGAAGGGCGCGGTCGCCGCCCGGCGCGCGGTCGCCGCGCTCCGGAGCGGGCGGCACATCGCGATGCTGGTTGATCAAAAGATGCTCGAAGGTGTTCCCGTGCCGTTTTTCGGCCGCGCCGCCTTGACCGCGCCCGCGCTGGCGCGCCTTGCACTGCATTTCAAGTGTCCCGTGGTTCCCGTCCGCATCATCCGCTCGCGAGGGGCGCATTTCCTGATCATCGCCGAACCGCCGCTCCAATATCGGCAATCCGGCGATAGCGAGGCCGACACGATCGCGCTGATGACACAGGTCAATCAGGTGTACGAGCGGTGGATTCGCGAGCGGCCGGAGCAATGGCTTTGGCTGCACAATCGATGGCTCGACTGAACGACATGCCTCGTGAGGGCAAGTCCGCATGACGCCGCGCTCGATCGCGGCTTGGAGTCGAATGGTCGTGGAGGCGGCATGTGCGGTGCTTTTGTTTGGAGCACTTCGGTTGCTCCCTCTCGATTGGGCCTCGGGTGGCTGCGGCTTTCTCGCGCGTCAGATTGGTCCTCGGCTAGGGATTAGCCGACGCGCTCGGCGCAATATCGGCCGGGCCATGCCGCAGCTCGGCAGTGAGGCGGTCGAGCGCATTGTCGCGGGGATGTGGAATAATCTCGGTCGCGTCATCGCCGAATACCCGCACCTCCGCAGGTTTCGGGTCTACGAACCTGGCGGCCGCATCGAGTTGGTGGATCCCGAGCGCGTGCGCGACCAGTTGAACTCGAAGACGAGCACGCTGTTTTTCTCGGCGCATTATGGCAATTGGGAATTGGTGACGCTGCCCGCGACCCAGGCCGGCTACGACATCGTGGGAATCTATCGCGGCGCCAACAATCCGCTGGTCGACCGCCTGATCAATCGCGCCCGCCGCCCCGTCGGTGGCGAACTCGTGCCGAAGACGGCGGTCGCGACGCGATACGCCATCGAGGCAATCAGGCGCGGACGCCATATCGGGATGCTGGTCGACCAGAAGATGAACGAGGGCGTGGCGGCACCTTTCTTCGGCCGCCCAGCCATGACCACCCCATTGCTGGCGCGTCTCGCCTTGCGCTTTGACTGTCCCGTCGTCCCCGTGCGTGTGATCCGCGGTGCCGGCTCGCACTTTCGCATCGCCATCGAGCCTCCGTTGCAATACCGAAAGACCGGTGACATTGCCGCGGACACGCTCGCCCTGACGACCCAAGTGAATCAGGTGATCGAGCGCTGGATCGGCGAGCGGCCGGAACAATGGTTCTGGCTGCACAACCGGTGGCCCGATTGAGCGCGGCTATTTCGGCATTGGCCCGGCAACCAGCTCGGGGTCGAGCCCGGTGTTGTACCAGTGCACGCCCCAATGGAGATTGGGCCCGGTGGCGCGGCCGGTGGCGCCCAGGAGACCGATCGTCTGCCCTTGCTGCACTTTGTCGCCAACCTGCACATCAAGGCGCTCCAGATGCACGTAAAGCGTCGAGAGCCCATAGCCGTGATCGATGATTACGGTGCCGCCGGTGAAGTAGAGATCGCGCTCGGCGAGCGTCACTGTTCCCCCCGCGGCGGCCTTGACCGGCGTCCCCGCGGGTGCCGCGATGTCCACGCCCAGATGCGGCGCGCGCGGCGCGCCATTGAGTATGCGTTCGCTGCCGTAGATGCCGGTGATCGGTCCGGTCACGGGCCAGATCAGCGGCGCCTCGAAATCGAGGCCACCGCTTTCGACGGCGCGCGCCGTGCGGATGAGCGCGGCCTCCGCCTTGATGCGCTCCAGAAGCTGCGCGTTCGGCGTCACCTGCTCCTCCGGCAGGCCATTGATATGCTGAACGTCGTATTGGCGCTTCTCGATTGTGAGGGTACGCCGCTCGCTCGCGCCGTCGGCATCGGTCACGACGAGCGCGGCCTCGCTCGGCGCGTCACGACCAAAACCCAGGATGAAATGCCCGTCTGGCGCAACACGAATCGGGTGGCCGTCGAGGCTGACCTGCGCACCCGGTTCGACCATCCCGCGCACCAGCGCCCCCTGTTCCAGCGGACCCTCCAACGTCAGCGATGCCGCGTGCGCCGAAGCGGCGAACGCGGCGAGCGAAATCGCAACCACCAATCTCGCGCTCATAGCAAGGTTCCCTGGTCGGGCTCGCCGGGTTTCCCGGATCGCGAGCGGCGCCGCGGTCCCTCTGCGGTTACGCCCACGATGCCGTCATGAAAGCGGAGGCTGAGCGAGGCGCCCGGCGCGATGGCGTCGGCCGAGACCACCGGCTTGCCGCTGGCGTCGCGTACCAGCGCGAATCCCCGCTCGAGCGCGCTCAGCAGCGCCTGACGGTTGCCTTCAAGACGTCGCGCGAGCCCGTCGAGGCTCCTATGCTCACGCTCAAGCATGCGCGCCATGGCGTGCGCGAGCCGGTCGGGAAATGCCGCGAGCCGTTCGCGCGCCTGGGCGACCCGGGCGCCGATCGTGGCGATGCCGATGCGATCCGCGACGGCGCGGTAGCGCTCGCTTTTGATCGAGAGGAATCGGTCGAGGCCATGGGAGAGACGCTCGGCGCGATCATCGAGGCGCTGGACCGCCGCCTCCAGCAGGGAACGCGGTTCCGGAAGCCCGCGGGCAAGCCCCTCGATTCGCAACCGCCGCTCCTCCAGAAGCCGCAGGGTCGCTGTGGTGACCCTGCCGCCGATATCGCGAACTTGAGCGAGAAGCTCGATTCTGACCGGCACCGCCATCTCGGCAGCAGCGGTCGGCGTGGGAGCGCGCCGGTCGCTTGCATGGTCGATGAGCGTGGTGTCGCTCTCGTGACCGACAGCGGCGATCAGCGGGATCGCCGAAGCCGCCGCCGCGCGGACCACAATTTCCTCGTTGAACGCCATCAGGTCTTCAAGACTCCCGCCGCCGCGCGCCACGATCAGCAGCTCGGGCCGCGGTACCGGTCCGCCGGGCGGCAGCCGGTTGAAACCCTCGATCGCCGCCGCTACCTGTGCGGCGGCACCCTCACCCTGCACGGCCACCGGCCACAGAAGCACGCGGCGCGGGAAGCGATCCTCCAGGCGGTGCAGAATGTCGCGGATAACGGCCCCCGTCGGCGAGGTCACGACGCCGATCACTTCCGGAAGATAGGGAAGCTTCTTCTTGCGTGCGGCGTCGAACAAACCCTCCGCGGCAAGCCGCTTGCGCCGTTCCTCTAGCATCTTCAGGAGGGCGCCCACGCCCGCCAGCTCGACGCTTTCCACCACCATTTGGTATTTGGAGCGCCCGGCATAGGTGGTGATCCGGCCGGTGCACACCACTTCGATCCCATCCTCGGGCTTGATCGCGAGGCGTTGCGCGGTGGTGCGCCAGATCACCGCGTCGAGCACCGCCTCGCTGTCCTTGAGGCTGAAGTAGCAATGACCGGAGCCGTGCCGCTTGAATCCCGAAATTTCACCGCGCACGCGCACATAGGAGAAACCCTGTTCGAGGCTGCGCTTCACCGCGGCCGAAATCTCGCTGACCGTGTATTCCGGCAGATTGAGCCGCGGCGCGGAGTCGAAGGCGCTTTCCGTCATGGCCCGCTATGATACAAGAGCGCTCGCGGCGACACGAGGACGGCATGCGTATTTTGCTGGTGGGATCGGGCGGCCGTGAACATGCGCTCGCCTGGGCAATCGCGGCCTCGCCCCTTTGCGACCGGCTCTTCGCGGCGCCCGGGAATCCAGGGATTGCCGAGCTGGCGACATGCGTGCCGATCGGTGCCTTGGACCTCGACCGTCTGGTGGCGTTTGCCCAGGCCGAGCGCATCGATTTCGCAGTGATCGGACCCGAGGCGCCCCTCGTGGCGGGAATCGTGGACCGACTCGAAGCCGCGGGGGTCGCCGCGTTCGGCCCGTCCGCCGCCGCCGCCGCGCTTGAGGGCTCGAAGGGTTTCACCAAGGACCTCTGCGCCAAATACAGAATTCCGACCGCTGCCTATCGCCGCTTCAATGACGCCACGGCGGCCAAGGAATACGCGCGCGGGCGCCCCCCGCCGATCGTCGTAAAGGCGGACGGGTTGGCCGCCGGAAAGGGTGTCACCATCGCCGCGACCGCCGACGAAGCCTTTGCTGCAATCGATGACGCGATGCTCGGCGGGCGCTTCGGTACTGCCGGCGCCGAAGTCGTGATCGAGGATTTCCTCAGGGGCGAAGAGGCGAGCGTCTTCGCGCTGGTGGATGGTCGGCACAGCCTCCTCCTCGCCTCGGCGCAGGACCACAAGCGCGTGGGCGACGGCGATGCCGGACCCAACACCGGCGGCATGGGAGCCTATTCACCGGCCCCCTGCGTGACACAGGAAATCGAGGCGCGCATCCGTCGCGAGATCATTGAGCCCACCGTCGCGGCGATGGCGCGCGCGGGTCGCCCGTTCAAGGGCGTGCTCTATGCCGGGCTGATGCTGACCACGGAGGGACCCAAGCTCATCGAATACAACGTCCGTTTCGGCGACCCGGAGGCGCAAGTGTTGATCCCGCGCCTTAAGAGCGACTTGTTGCCCGCGCTGATCGCCGCCCGCGACGGCGTGCTCGACGGATTCGATCTGCGATGGCGTGAGGAGGCGGCGCTCTGCGTTGTGCTGGCGGCGCGGGGATACCCCGAGGATCCCCAGCGCGGCACCGAGATCCGCGGCCTCGACGGCGCCCAATCGGCGGCGCCGGAAGTCATCATCTTCCATGCCGGAACCAAACGCGCGGACGGCCGGCTGCTCGCTGATGGTGGTCGCGTGCTGAACGTCGTGGCGTTGGGCGCCGATTTGGCGGAAGCGCAGCGACGCGCCTATGCGGCAGTCGACCGGATCGATTGGCCCGAGGGATTCTGCCGCAGGGACATCGGCTGGCGCGCGCTCAAGGGAGTGTGATCAAGACTGGCGGCCGGCGTCTCTGAGGCTGCGGAAGAATTCTTGCAGCAGCTCGGACGCGCGAGCCTCCTCGATACCGCCATAGACCTCGGGCCGGTGATGGATTGTCGCCTGCGCGTATAGGCGAGGTCCATGCTCGATCGCGCCGCCCTTGGGGTCATAGGCCCCGAAATACAGCCTCTGGACGCGCGCGAAGGAAGCCGCCGCCGCGCACATGGCGCAGGGCTCTAGCGTCACGTAAAGATCGCAGCCCACGAGTCGAGTGGTGCCTAACCGCTCGCTTGCTGCGCGCAGAACCAGCATCTCCGCATGGGCCGTCGGATCGCTCAGCTCCTCGACGCGGTTGCCCGCTGCAGCCAGCACTCGGCCGCTCTGGGTCTGCACCAGCACCGCCCCCACTGGCACCTCGCCGCGGGCGGCCGCATGCTCCGCCTCGGTGAGCGCCAGCGCCATGAACGAGTCGTTGGGTGGCACGTCCTCATTTACTCCCATCGTTGCGGCCGCGGCCTGGTACGCCTAAAGTCTTCCCAGCATGGCACAACCGATCATCGGCCTCACCCTCGATTCCGAGCCGCCCGGCGGCTATTCCAAGCTGCCGTGGTATGCGCTGCGGCAGAATTATTGTGAGGCCGTGCTGCGTGCGGGCGGCCTGCCGATCCTGCTGCCGCATGAGCCCGAGCAGGCCCAGGCCTATATCGAGCTGGTCGATGCGCTGATCGTGACCGGCGGCGCCTTCGATGTGGACCCAACGCTGTTCGGCGCCGCCGAACGTCATGCCACGGTCAGCACCAAAGACCGACGCACCGCCTTCGAACTTGCGATCGCGCGCCAGGCCGTCGAGACGGACCTGCCGCTGCTGGGCATTTGCGGCGGGCAGCAATTGCTGAACGTGGCGCTGGGCGGAACTCTTATTCAGCACATCCCCGACGAAGTGCCGGACGCGCTTGCCCACGAGCAACCGAATCCGCGCGACCAGCCCGGCCATGTCGTGCGAGTAATCGAAGGGACGCTGCTCCGCCGCATCGCCGGTAAAGAGGAGCTTCCGGTCAACAGCGCGCATCATCAGGCGGTGAAGGCGCCCGCGCCGGGCTTGGTGGTCGACGCGGTCGCACCTGACGGCGTGATCGAGGGGATAGAGGACCCGCGGCGACGCTTCTGCATCGGCGTGCAGTGGCACCCCGAATACGCCATTACCGACGCCGATCGCCGCCTCTTCAAGGCGCTCATCGAGGCGGCGCACGCCTGATCCCATGACATCCGCTGTGGCGACGCCCAAGGGCGAGCGCGTAGCCAAGCTGATGGCGCGCGCCGGCCTCTGCTCACGCCGCGACGCCGAGCGGTGGATCGCGGAGGGCCGGGTGAGCCTCGACGGCAAAGTGCTTACCAGTCCCGCGGTATTGGCAACGGCGGCGAGCGATCTGCGCGTCGACGGAAAACCGATGGCATCTCCGGCGCCGGCGCGGCTCTGGCGCTATCACAAGCCGCCAGGCCTGGTGACCACCCATCGCGACGAGAAGGGCCGGCCCACCGTGTTCCAGAACCTGCCGGCGGAACTGCCGCGCGTGGTGTCCGTCGGACGCCTCGACCTCACTTCCGAGGGACTGCTGCTGCTCACCAATGACGGCGGCCTCGCCCGCGCACTGGAATTGCCGGCCCGCGGATGGCTTCGCCGCTACCGCGTGCGGGTCAACGGCACGGTCGACCCCGCGGCCCTGGCGGCGCTTGAGCGCGGCATCACTCTTGACGGTATCGCCTATGGGCCGATCCACGCCACGCTCGAACGCGTGCAAGGCCACAATGCCTGGCTTGCGGTCAGCCTGCGCGAGGGCAAGAACCGGGAAATACGCCGCGTGATGGCGCATCTGGGTCTCGCGGTCACGCGCCTCATCCGTATCGCCTACGGGCCATTCCAGCTCGGCCATCTGCCACGCAGGGCGGTCGAAGAGGTGCCGCCGCGCGTGCTCCGCGAGCAGCTCGGCAAGCCGCGCGAGGACCATGCGCATCGTCGCCGGTAAGCACCGCGGGCGGCGCCTCTCGGCGCCGGCGGGAAGCGCGGTCAGGCCCACCTCCGAGCGCGCGCGCGAGGCGCTGTTCAATATCCTGGCCCATGGCCGATTCGCGGCGATGCCGGTCTATGACGAGGCGCGTGTGCTCGACATCTTCGCGGGAACGGGCGCTCTTGGCCTCGAGGCGCTGTCGCGCGGCGCGCGGTTCGCCACTTTCATCGAAAACGATCGCGAAGCACGCGCCGCGCTTGCAAAGAACGTGAAGGCCCTGGGCGAAGATGCCCGCACGCGCATCCTGGCGGCCGACGGCACGCAGTTGCCGCGCGCCGATGGACCGTACAACTTGGTATTCCTCGATCCACCCTACCGCAGCGGACTCGCCCCGCGCGCGCTTGCGTCGCTCAAGCAGATGGGCTGGATCGCGCCCGAGGCGCTGCTGATCTTGGAGCTTGCGGCGCGCGAACCGTTCGCGCCGCCGCCCGATTTCGCAATTCTTGAAGAGCGCCGCTATGGAGCGGGAAGATTGGTATTCCTCCGCGTGCAGCCAACCGAACCATGTTGAGCCCCGCACAAATATGTGCGATTATTAAATGTGACCGGAAACGAGTTCGAGAAAAGAATAAGAAAGCTCGGCCGCAAGCGCGGAGTAGTTGTCTCATTCGATTCCGGTCCAGGCAAAGGCAGCCACGGGCGGCTCTACTTCGGGAACCGGTTCACGACATTGAAAGATCGCCGCAAGGAAATCGGTCCGGGTCTGCTTAAGGCCATGCTCGATCAACTTGGGTTGACAAGGGCCGATCTGGAGACCTGATCATGGCGTTTGGCTACCGCTACACACTTGAGCACCAGGATAACGGCTCGTGGCTGGTCCGTTTCCCTGGAATCCCGGAGGCGCTAACCGAAGGCAAAACCCAAGAGGAGGCCCGCGCCAACGCCATCGATTGCGTGGTTGCAGCGCTTGAAGGTTATGTCAAGGCGGGAAAGCCGTTACCAAGGCACGGCGTTACCCACAGCCGACGCAATCGCGCTGTGCTCCCTTCGCTCGTCACGGCCAAACTCGCGGTCTACGAGACGATGCGGACTCGGGGTTGGTCTCGGGTCAAATTGGCGAAAGAGTTGGGTATGCCGGAGAACTCAGTGCGCCGGCTGCTGGACTTACGCCATAACTCGCATCTCTGGATCATCGATGAGGCGCTTGCCAAGATGAACGCCGAACTGCCCATCGATTTGCCAAAACCTGCCTCGCGCCACAAGGCCGCCTAAGCGTTGCAGGGCTGATTTTGGCCAAGTTGACGGAGGTTCCTTCATGAGTGCGCGAATCTTGCCGGGTATAGACCGCGGACAACCCATCGATTGGGGTTCTGCAAGCGCGGACTATGCGCAATACCGACCCGGCCCGCCTGATCAACTCTTTGCGGCGCTAGAGGCCTTCGGCATCGGACTCCCGGGCCAGCGAATCCTCGACCTCGGCACCGGAACCGGCGTGGTAGCGCGCGCCTTGGCAAAGCGCGGCGCGATCGTTTCCGGCATCGATGTCTCCAGAGCGCAGATCGAAGAGGCGCAGCAGCTCGCCGCGCGCGACGGCTTGACCATCGATTTTCGTGTGGCGCCGGCGGAAGAACCGCCGTTCGGTGAGCGAACATTCGAGGTGGCAACAGCGAACCAGTGCTTTCTCTATTTCGATCGGCAGCGCGTAATCGCCGAACTGCGCCGCGTGCTGACGCCGGGCGGACGCCTCGCCATCAGCCACTTCAACTGGCTCCCACTCAGCGATCCCATTGCCGCGGCCAGCGAAGCGCTCGTCTTGCGTTTCAATCCGAATTGGCAGGCGGCGGGTTTCGACGGAAACGTAGGGGCGACACCCGACTGGCTCCCCGCGGATGTGGCCGTCGAGGCTTTCCTTTGGTTCGACGCGGACGTGCCCTTCACCCGCGAGAGTTGGCGCGGGCGCATCCGAGCATCGCACGGTATAGGCGCGTCATTGTCCCTGACGGACGTGCACGCGTTCGACACGCAACACTCGGAATTGCTGGATCGGACTACACCGCCAAGCTTCACCGTGAAACACCGGGTGGATGCGCGCGTTCTGCGGTTCCCCTAAAGACAGCGGTCACCGCCGCCCGAAAAGCTTCTCGATATCGGCGCGCTTCAGTTCCACATAGGTGGGACGGCCGTGGTTGCACTGGCCGCTGTGCGGCGTCGCCTCCATTTGCCGCAGTAGAGCGTTCATCTCGCTCTGGCTGAGGCGCCGCCCCGCGCGCACGCTGCCGTGGCAGGCGAGCGTGCCGCAGAATTCCTCCAGCCGTTCCTTGAGCGAGAAGGCGCCGCCCAGCTCCGCGAGTTCGTCGGCAAGATCGCGCACCAATCCCTGCACATCGATCCCGCCCAGCATCGCCGGCGTCTCGCGCACCGCGACCGCGCCGGGGCCGAAGGGCTCGAGCACCAACCCCAATTCGGACAGCTCGCCCGCGCGCTCCGTCAGCCGCGCGACCGCGGTTTCCTCGAGCTCCACCACTTCCGGAATAAGCAAGAGCTGGCGCTGAACGCCATTTTCCGCCAACGCCTCCTTCATGCGCTCATAGACCAGCCGCTCATGGGCGGCGTGCTGATCAACGATGACGAGGCCGCTGTCGGTCTCGGCGATGATGTAGGTCTCGTGCAGTTGCGCGCGCGCCGCACCCAGGGGGTAGCGCGTAGCGGTTTCCTCGGCGGCCGCGTCGGTAACGGCCTCCCCGGCACGCGCTTCCGGCCGCGCGAAACCCGCGCCACCATCGCGATCGAGCGGCGCTTGGAAATCGGCCGCCGCTTCCGCAAGGCCGCGCGGCGCCCGCGCGGGCATCGCATAGTGAAACGACGGCGGCGGCGCATGCAGCGGGCGCAGTGCCGCCATGGCCGTATCCGCGACCGTGGTCGACGCGCGGTGCCCCGCGGCGTCGAGCGCATGTCTCAGCGATCCCACTATGAGGCCGCGCACCAGTGCCGCGTCGCGAAATCGCACTTCCGCCTTGGCGGGGTGCACGTTGACGTCAACCTCGCCGGTCGGCAGCTCCAAAAACAGCACCACCATCGGATGGCGATCGCGCGCCAGAAAATCCTGGTAGGCGCCGCGCACCGCGCCCAGCAGCAGCTTGTCGCGGACCGGGCGGCTATTGACGAACAGATACTGGTCGCGGGCGGTCGCGCGGTTGAGGGTCGGAAGGCCGATCAATCCAGTGAGACGCACGCCCTCGCGCATGGCTTCCACCGGCAGCGCGTTGTCGGCGAAGCTGCGTCCCAATACTTGCGCGAGCCGCTCGCGCCGTTGCGCCCAGGGTTCGACGCCGAGCGCGTGTCCTTGCGCCGGGAGCCGGCGCAGCACTCGGGCCTCATCGCCGATCACGGTGAAGTCGATCTCGGGATGCGCCATCGCCAAGCGCTCCACCACATCGATGGCCTGATCGCGCTCGGCGCGCGGGGTCTTTAGAAACTTGAGCCGCGCCGGCGTTGCGTAAAAAAGATCACGCACTTCCACTCGCGTGCCCACGGATTGAGCCGCCGGCTTGAGCGCACTCTTGCCGCCGCCTTCGACCGCAACCGACCAAGCCTCGCCCGCGCCGCGCCGGCGACTCGCGAGCGTGAGCCGGCTCACCGCACCGATCGACGGCAGCGCCTCGCCGCGGAACCCGAGCCAGCGAATGTCGAGCAGTTCGTCGTCCGGCAGCTTCGAGGTGCAGTGGCGTTCGACCGCAAGCGTCAATTCCTCGGCCGTCATGCCGATGCCGTCGTCACTCACCACGATCAGGCGCTGGCCACCCTCTTGTACCGTCACCTCGATGCGCTTGGCACCGGCATCGATCGCGTTCTCCACCAGCTCCTTTACCGCCGCCGCCGGGCGTTCGATCACTTCGCCGGCG
Organism: Allostellaceae bacterium; assembly: GCA_035517495.1. Taxonomy (GTDB): domain Bacteria; phylum Pseudomonadota; class Alphaproteobacteria; order ATCC43930; family CGMCC-115725; genus DASZHJ01. The sequence goes on from DATIYT010000059.1 coordinate 29,552, forward strand.
GCGATGCGATTGACCAGGACGGGCGGGAGCTGGCGGAGCGTCATGCGGAAGGGCGTTTCTGCGGCCGGTATTGCAAACAGTGTAAGTCCGAGACAAGGGCCAAATCCAGTTCCGCGCTCATGCGACGATTAGGCCCGGCTTGTCGCCCAGATGACGGATTCAAAACCATAGAGCGCCCACGTGCCTCCCGTCCGCGATACTTCCCGGCGGAGTGCACTAATGGGCTCGTACAGCAGCCCGAAGAACGCGGGGAGGAACGGGCGATAGCGGCATGCGCTGAACTCGAATTCCATGTCCAGTGCGCGCAAATCTTCGACCACGGCATGCCACGACAGAAGATGCTGGTGCGTCGAGTCGTCGAAGAAATTCAAACACCCTCCCCGATGCGGGAAGCGTGCGCTTGCTTCACAGGGAAACGACAGATACATGCGCCCGCCGGGCTTGAGCACCCCGACCATGGCTTTCAGTACCGCTCGATGATCATCGCAATGCTCGAGATTGTGGGAGCTGACCACTCCGTCGATGCTGCCGGAAAAGCGATTGATTTCCTCGACGAAGCCGCTCGGCGTGGTGATGTGATATTCGTCGGCCGCATCGATCGAAGCCGCTTCCTGACGATAGTCGGCGACATCGATGCCGATGTAATAGAGATCGCGTCTTATCCATCTGGAAAAGGCCGGGGATTCGTTGCCACAGCCAACGTCGAGAATGCGCCCACCGCGCGGCAAAGATCGGATGAAAGTCCCCTTACCGTGATGGCTTTCGAGTAAGTGATGCTTCCTGAACAGCACTCGCCCATCCACGGACGCAGTAGAATGGTTGACCTAAGCGGCTCGATACTTTGATTATAGAATCCATCGATCCCGCTATTAAACGCGAATCGACAGAAAACGATCAGTCGACCGATCGCCAATACATGTGATCGATTGCCGTTTCTATCCAAGGCAGCAAAAACTACCTAGGCGGGCGATTGCGCCCTTTCCTTCCCCATCGCGCCAAGGTGGCGGCGCGCCAGCACTTTTCCGTGCTCGACGGCGGGCTGGCCAAAGGGCGAAATTCCCAGGAGATCCGCCGCCATCAGTGTCTCCAGCAGGAAATGCATGAAGAGCGCGCCGAGGCTCTCCTCGTTGAGCGCCCGGAGCCGGATCACGCGGGTCGGCCGGCCGCGCTGCATCAATGATTCGGCGGTCGCGACCTGCTCGGCTTCGAGGAGATCGCCCATGGTGCGTCCCGAGAGGTAAGCGAGGTCCGGGTCGGATGCCGTCAATTCCGACCCCACGCGCTCGCCGCGCCCGGTTTGGTCGAGCATCAGCAGGGTCAACACCTTGTCGGCGGGACCATCGAGATAGAGCTGGAGCTGGCTATGCTGGTCGACGGTGCCGAGAGCGCGCACGGGGGTCGTACCCTTGCCTTCCTTGCCGAGGCTCTCGGCCCAGAGTTGGCGGTACCAGAGCCCGAAGCTCGCGAGGCGATCGACGTAGGGCATCAGCACGCTGATCTTGAGTCCGCGGTGCTCGGCGAGCCCCATCACCACGGCGGCGCCCACCGCAACCGCGCTGTCTCGGGGATTTTCGGCGGCGAGCGTCTCGCGCAACACCACTTCGGCGCCGCGACGCGCCGCGACCGCGTCGAGCCCGGCGATCAGCGCCGGCAGCATCCCGGTATTGGTGAGCACCGAGAAACGGCCGCCGATCTCGGGATCGTGGTCGATACAGTGAATTGCTTCACGCTCGGCAAGGCGGCGCATCGGGTTTGCCGTCGGTTCGGTGACCACCACGCAGTGCCGCGCGAGCGCGTCGCGGCCGCACCGGTCGTTCAAGCGTTGCAGCAGGATCAAAAACTGCATCAGGGTTTCCGCGGTCCCGCCCGATTTCGAGATCGCGATCACCCCGGTATGCGCGAGGTCGAGGGCGCCAAGCAATTCCTCGAAAGTCGCAGGATCGATATTGTCCATGAAATGCATCCGAGGCGATGCGCCGCGCGCGGCGAGCGCGCAGAGGGTCTGCCCGCCCAGACTGGAGCCACCGGTGCCCAGCACGACCACGTCGGCAAAGCGCCGGAACTGGGTGGCGATCGGCCTGAGCGCTCTCAGATCATCGCGCAGCGCGGGGAGCGCCAGCAGTCGTTCACTGCCCTCGCGGTGCAATCGCCGGAGCTTGTCGAGCGAGGGGCGTAAGCGATGCAGAACCGCCGACAATTCGCCCGCGCCGAGGCCCACGGCACCCACCCGATCCAGCAGGCAGCCGGCGACATCGTGGCGATAAAGCATGCGATCCCTCCAGAAAAGGTGTGCACGGATAACGCTGCTGTCGTCGGCGGAATTCCGGAGAGGCGTTCAGGATTCCTGCGGCCGCATGCGGCCATGCACACCCGCGACCACGATCCCCGCCAATTGCCGGATGCTGATCGCGTTGCGCGGGAACTCCAAGACGACGTGCAACAGACTTAAGAACAGCAAGACCCGGAATCCCAAGGCGTAATCGTAGAAGTAGAGCCCGGTCGCGGCGACGCCGAGCGCGCTCACGCCCACAAGCCGCCACGCCGGTACGTCTCGCCATCGGATCACGTCCGCCTTAATAAACCAATTAAGGTAGTGATAGGTGTAGACAAAGGAGAGCAATCCGGCGAAACGATGATCGAGCGGCCAGTCGGCCATCCCGACGACCTTGCCCAACGCAGGCGCAACAGACGCAAAATAGGGCCAACCTGCCCGATCCAATTCAAGCCATCGCACCGGCGCATCGGGCGGAAGCGCGAGGATGAGCGCGATCGAAGCGAGGTAAATCAAGACCAGCGCCGCCTGGCTCAAACTGCGCGCCCGGTGCGCGCCGACGATCATGAACACAAGCGTGAACAACGAGACATGAATGAGGGTCGGCAACAGCGCCGCTGTCACGGCGATGAAGAGGTCCTGGGTGAAGATCATCCAGGTCAGCACCGCCGCGGCAATACCCACCAGCGCGCGTGTGCCCCAACTCATCCGTGCCGAAGCCAACGCGCCGAACAAGAGTCCCGACCAGATCAGCAAGCCCGAAGCTCGCCAGGTCGAGACGTTGACGGCGACGATTGCCACGAGCGCCAGCACCAATGCAAGCGGGCGCCAGGGCATGAAATAGCGACGCTCATGCAACCATGAAATCTCGGTGAGATAGTGAACCGGCCCCAGCACGGCATACGAAAGCAGAAGCAATTCGAACGGCAGAACATAGGCGAGCAAAAGCGCCGCCACCATTAGGCTCAAGTGGATCACATCGGCGCGCGGCATCAACGATCTCGCCAGCCCTCTAGATAGAGACGAGACGATAGGGATTGGCGCATCCACGCGCAAGAGAGGCCGCGGAGAGTATTACGCCCATGAGGCGATGGTCGCCGACGGCCATGATCCCAGCCGGCCGGTGTGCGGCATGGTGCGAGCGGGCCAGCTCAAAACATGTCGAGGATCGAGGTGCTCTTCTTGCGCTCGATGGTGGGCGGAGGTCCCGCCTGCTCGCTGGGAGCAACTGGTTGGCCCGCGGCCTGCGCCTGCTTGATCCGCTCCGATTCCTTGGTGGCATCGACCGGTTGATCTGATTTGAGCGGTGGCGTCGGACGCCAGAACAAGAGCTGATCGGCGAAGGTGCGCTCGTCGTCGGGCGCCACCTCGCGATCGTGATTGATCTCTTGACGGATATTGGGATCGGTAGTGCCGGCACCTGCGTCACGCAAAAAATCGGTCTCGCCGTTGCTGCGTGCGGCGGCGGCGGGCGGCAAAGTGCCCTGCGGCCCACCAGCGGCGTGGAACACGGCGCCGCGGGCGCGGTCCTCGGGCGTCACCTCCTGCGTCGGCGCAGCGCCCGGCTGCGGCGGTCGCATGGAAAAATCAGGCGGTACGGCCAGCGGAGCGCGCGCAACCACGGTAAATTCGTCGGGTATCGACTTATCGAGCCCAACGGCCTGGCGCAAATCCTGGCAGGCGCAGAGCGTCACGGCAGCGAGTGCCAGCGCGGGAATGGCAAGAGGCGTCTTCACGGCCCGTCAGTCTCTATTCGGCTCACGTCCAATTCCATCCAAGGCCCTCTAATTATTATGTTTTGGCCGGGCAAGCAAGCTCTCCGTAAGCAGCAGAAGCACGCCGACGAAGACCGCGGAATCCGCGAGGTTGAACGCCCAGAAATGAATATCGCTCCAGTGAAAGTCGAGAAAATCCCGTACCGCGCCCCACCGCAGGCGATCGGTCAAATTGCCAAGCGCACCACCGCAAATCAGCCCGATGCCGAGCGCCACCAGCGCGCTCTCGCTGCGCCACATCCAGACCTGCAACGCCACCACGATCGCGACGACCAGCGCCGAAAGCAGCAGCACACCCAGAGATGACCCGCTGCGCAGCAGGCCGAAGCTCACTCCGGTATTCCAGGTCAAGACGAGGTTGAAGAAGGAGGTCAACTGATGCTGCCCGGGGACACCGGAAAAATAGTCCGCGACCCACCCCTTGCTTAGCTGATCGGCGAGCAACACCAGGAGACTCACCGCCACACTCACGACACGGATCACTGTGTCCCCGCTCCGCCGAGATGCTCCACCGCGTCGGCGCAGCGCCGACAGAGATCGGCGTGGGCGGCGACCGTACCCACCTCCGGCAGCACGCGCCAGCAGCGCTGGCACTTGTCGCCGGGTGCGCGCTCGATCACGACGCCCACCTGCGCCACCTCCGGAAGCGAGAAGGCGGCTTCCGGCGGCGGAGCGAAGGCGACGCTGCCGGCCGAGGTGATGCAAAGCTCGGCGAGATCGACGCCCGCGAGCGCGTCTCGATAGGAATCCGGCACGTAAAGCAGCGCCGCTGCTTGCAGCCCGGAACCGAGGCGCTTTTGCGCGCGTTCCACTTCGAGAGCGCCGGTCACGACCCGACGCAGGTCACGGAGCGACTGCCACTTGCGTCCAAGCTCGTCATCACGCCAGGACGACGGCACATCCGCATAGCACTCCAAGTGCACGCTCACATCGGGCGCCTCGCCGTGGCGGGTAAGCCACGCTTCCTCGGCGGTGAAGCACAGCGCCGGCGCGAGCCAGCGCGCGAGGCAATCGAAGACGCGATCCATCACGGTGCGCGCGGCGCGGCGGCCGCGATCGTCGGGCCGATCGCAGTAAAGCGAATCCTTGCGCACGTCGAAGTAGAACGCGGACAAGTCGACGGCGCAGAAATTGTGCAACGCCGTGAACATGCTGTGGAACTGATAGGCCTCGGCGGTCTCGCGCACTTCCGCGTCGATCTCCCAGAGCCGGTGCAGGACCCAACGCTCCAGTTCCGGCATGTCGCTTTCCGGCAGCCGCTCGCTCTCGGAAAATCCCGCCAACGCCCCCAGCAAATAGCGCAGCGTGTTGCGCAGTCGCCGATAGACGTCGCCGTGGTGTTTCAGAATTTCCGGCCCGATGCGGAGGTCTTCGGAGTAGTCGGACGCCACCACCCAAAGTCGCAAGATGTCGGCGCCGCTCTTCGAGACCACGTCTTGCGGCGAGACCACGTTACCGAGCGACTTCGACATCTTGCGGCCCTGCTCGTCCAGCACGAAGCCATGCGTCAGAACGGCTTCATAGGGCGCTCGCCCGCGGGTGCCGCAAGATTCGAGCAACGAGGAATGAAACCATCCGCGGTGCTGATCCGATCCTTCGAGGTAGAGCGAGGCCGGCCATTTAAGCTCGGGACGCTGCTCCAAGACGAAGCTGTGCGTCGAGCCAGAATCGAACCAGACATCGACGATGTCGGCGACGCGCTCGTATTGCGCGGCGTCGTATCGATTGCCAAGGAACTCCGCGGGATCGGCGGTGAACCAGATGTCGGCACCGTGCCGCTCGACCGCGGCGGCGACGCGATCGACCACCGCCTGATCGCGCAGCGGCTCACCCGTCTGCTTGTGCACGAACACCGCGATCGGCACGCCCCAGGCGCGCTGGCGCGAGATGCACCAGTCGGGCCGGCTTTCTATCATGGCGCGTATGCGATTGCGCCCCTGCGCCGGTATCCAGCGCGTCTCGTCTATGGCTTTCAGCGCCTTCTCGCGAAGACCGTTGATCTCCATGCCGATGAACCATTGCGGCGTGTTGCGGAAGATCAGCGGTGCCTTGGAGCGCCAGGAATGCGGATAGGAATGGGTAAGCTTGCCACGCTGCAGCAGCGCGCCCGCCGCGTCGAGCGCCGCGATCACCTTTTCATTCGCGTCGCCCGGCTTACCGTTCGGCCGGTAGACCGCGGCTCCCGCGAACAGCGGCACGTGTGGATAGTAGGTGCCGTCGCCCGCGACCGTGTCCGCGACTTCGAGGCCGTGGCGCTGTCCGAGCAGGAAGTCGTCGAGCCCGGCGCCCGGCGCGATGTGCACGAAGCCCGAGCCGTCGGTGTCGGTGACGAAGTCGCCGGGATAGAGCGGCACGTCGAAATCGTAGCCTTGGCCGCGCAGAGGATGGCGGCAGACGGTCCCCGCGAGGTCGGCGGCCTTGATGGTTTCGAAACGCCCTTCGAGTACCCCGACCTCGTGCTCGAGCGCCGGAAAGCGCGCCTGCGAGACCACCAGCTTCTCGCCGACTTTGGCACGACTGCTCTCGGCCACCCGTATCACCTCGACGACCAGATAATCAAAGCTGGGCCCGTAGGCGATCGCGCGATTGCCGGGGAGCGTCCAGGGCGTCGTGGTCCAGATCACGACCGAGGCGCCTTGGAGCGGGGGCTGCGAGGCCTTGATCACGGGGAACCGAACCCAGACCGTGGTCGAGACGTGGTCGTGATATTCGATCTCGGCTTCCGCAAGCGCCGTCTGCTCCACCACCGACCACAGCACCGGCTTCGAGCCCTTGAAGAGCCCGCCATTCATCAGGAACTTGCCGATCTCGCGCACAATCTGCGCCTCGGCGGCATAGGCCATGGTGGTGTAGGGATTTTCCCAATCGCCGTCGACGCCGAGACGGCGGAACTCCTCGCGTTGCACATCGATCCAGTGCGCGGCAAATTCGCGGCACTCCCGGCGGAACTGGTCTATCGGCACCTCGTCCTTGTTCCGCTTCGCCGCGCGGTACTTCTCCTCGATCTTCCATTCGATGGGGAGACCGTGGCAGTCCCAGCCCGGCACATAGATTGCGTCCTTGCCGAGCTTTTGCTGCACCCGGTTCACCACATCCTTCAGGATTTTGTTGAGGGCGTGGCCGATATGCAGATTGCCGTTGGCGTAGGGAGGGCCGTCGTGGAGCACGAATTTGTCGCGCCCGCCGGCGACGGCGCGGGCACGGCGATAAAGGTCGTTGCGGCGCCAGCGCTCCAGCAATTGCGGCTCGCGCTTCGGCAGGTCGCCGCGCATGGGAAACGCGGTCTCGGGCAGGAAGACGGTCGGTTTGTAATCGGTGGCCATGGGCTCGGGCTCGGACTGTCAGCTTGAGAGGGCCGCCACGGGCGGGGCGCAGCGGCAAAGCGGGTGCGGTGCCGGCCCTCAGATGAGGGCCGGGCGGCTAATTCGGGAAAGGCGCCGTCTATAAGCCTGAGCCATGGGCCGCGAACATAGGGGAAGCCGGCCCCGGGCGTCAACGGAGGCGCGTTCACGGCCCCTCCCGTGCCGAAACCGGCCGTCGCCATTGACCCCGCAACCTAACTGTCTATAGGATTATAAACGGTTACAGTGGACCCGAGGGAGGCGGCGGATGGCGAGCTCCAAGGTTCAGTGCCGGACATCGGCGATGCTGGGTTTGATCGTGCTGGTCTCTCTTGCAGATGTGGCACCGGTCAAAGCGGCGGAGTCCGATCCGCTCTATCAGTCGACCGTGATCGTGACGGGCTATGACATGCGCAGCCGCCCCGGCGGCTTCGCACGCGCGCTCCGCGACGTGCTCGTCAAGCTGTCGGGCGACCCTCGGCTTGAGAAGGACCCGCGCGTCGCCGAGCTCGGCAAGCACGCGGATTCAATGGTCACGTCTTTCGACTATGTCGACCTGATGGCGGGCATCAAAGTGCACGACGACCAGGGCACCTACGATCGCTCGTACAATCTGACCGTCCGCTTCGATCCCGCGCGTATCGATCAGACTCTGGCCGGGCTGGGCCAACATCCCTGGCGCGGCACGCGGCCGGTGGTGGTGCCAGTGATCGCCATGCACGGCCCAAAGGGCGCTTATCTCGTGCGCGCCGAGGATCCCGCCACCGCGGACCAACGCCAATCCTTCGCGATTATCGCGCGCGACTACTCGCTGAACGCCCGCATACCGACCGAGGCCGAGCTTGCGGCTTGGGGCGCGAGCGCCGAGGGCGCGCCGGCCGCTCCGCCGGCCTCACGCGATGACGAAGCCATTGTCGCCGGGACGCTCGTCTTCGAGGATGGGGTCGGCTGGAATGGTACTTGGGCCATGCGCTCGCGTGGAACCGACTACACCTGGAAGGTGGTGGGCGTGAACTACGACGAGGCCTTCCGTGACGCGGTGCGCGGCGTGCTCCGCATCGCGTCCGGCCACGATTCTCCGGAGTGATTCCTATCCCTCATCCAGGATCGCTCGCGCCGCCTTCGCATCCTCAACGATCTGCGCCTTCAGGGCATCGAGTCCCGCGAATTTTCGCTCGGGCCGCAGGTATTCTACGAGGGCCACGCGAATGTGGCGGCCATAGAGGTCGCCGGCAAAATCGAACAGATGTGCCTCGAGGCGGAGATCGGTCCCGCCCAGCGTCGGCCGCGTGCCGAGATTGGCGGCACCGTCGTGCCAAGTGAGCGCGCCCGATCGGTCCTCGATGCCGACCCGCACTGCATAGACGCCGCCCGCCGGGCGCAGGTAATCGCCGAGGCTCAGATTGGCGGTCGGAAAGCCGATGGTGCGGCCGCGCCGGTCGCCGGTCTCGACCCGACCTTCGATCTCGAAGGGATGGCCGAGAAGCCGCGCCGCTTCGCGTGGTTTCCCGGCCGTGAGCAACTCGCGAATCCGCGTCGATGAGAACACGGCGCCGCCCTCGGCCGCGATCGGCTGCAACACGCTGACGCCGAACCCGAAGCGAGCGCCCAGCTCCTGCAGGAGCGCGGGCGTGCCGCCGCGGCGATGGCCAAAGTGAAAGTCGTACCCCACCACCACGTGGCGCGCGGCCAGTCCCTCGACCAGGAAGCGGCGGACGAAATCCTCGGCGCTGACGCTCGAGAGCTCGCGGTCAAAATGCAGCACCAGCAGCAAATCGACGCCGAGGGCCTCGATGCGGTGCACCTTGGCGCGAAACGGCGTCAGCCGGAAGGGCGGCGCCTGCGGGTGAAAGACCTGAACGGGGTGCGGCTCGAAAGTCATGAGCGCAAGCGGCGCGCCTTCGCGCCGCGCGATCTCGCGCGTGTAATCGAGCACGGCGCGATGCCCCAGATGCACGCCGTCGAAATTGCCGACCGCCACCACCGATCCGCGGTCGGCGGTATCGACATCGGCGGGATGGCGGAGAATGCGCATGGGCGGGCTCACCGCCCCTCAGATCCTCTGCGACAATGCGCGCTCAAGGAAACGGCTCCTTGCGCAGATTGAAGGCGATGGAGATGCGCGTCTCGGAACCGCGGTGCGGGTTCACCATGTGCGGAATATAGCTCGGGAACAGCACCATCAGCCCCGGCTCGGGCACCACATAGACGACCTCGGGCACGGTGATGGGGAAAAAGGTGCTGGCGCGGCCCTGGCACGGGTCCCAGAGGCTCAGGGGCGTTGCCTCCTCATCGCCCGGCACCATGCCGGTGTCCACGTAGTAAGTGCCGGACCAGGTCGCACCGGGATGCGTGTGCGGCCGGTTGAAGTCACCGTGCCGGTTCACATTGGCCCAGGCCTGGATGACCCAGCCGAAGGGTTTGGGCTGGCGCCCGTAGCCCATGAACACAAGTCCGCTCGCGTGATTGCCGAATTGCACCACGCGCTCCATCAGCGTCTTGCCCGCTTCGCCGCAAAATTCGAGCTGCCCCACCTCGGAATGCCAGCCGCCGATGTTGCTGCGCCCGCGCCCCGCGTGTTTTGCCTCCTCGGCGAGAATCGCGCGGCGCAGTTGCGCGTTGAGCTCGGCGCAGTTGTCCCAGGTATGGCGCAGGAATGGATGCGGAAAGATGAATTCGATCCCCGTGCTATTCAGCTCGGCCATCAGGGTCCCCGCAGCTGTAACGACCGGCCGAGCCTAGCAGCGCCGGTCACCCGCGGAAACCATGGCTGTCAGCGGCAATCAGCCGCGCACGGGGACCACGACCAGGGCGTCGCCGTCGATCACCACCGTCTCCCCCACGTGGCAGACGGTCTTGAGCGCCACTCGGGCCTTTTCGCGGATGATGTCGATTACCGTAACCGTGGCACGCACGGTGTCGCCGATCCTGACCGGCGCGCGGAACACCAGGTTCTGCTTCAAATAGATCGTGCCGGGACCTGGGAGCTTGGAAGCGATGGCGGTCGAGAGGAAGCTCGCGGACAGCATCCCATGGACGATGCGGCCGCCAAACGGTGTTTTCTCCGCATAGTCCTGATTCATATGCACGGGATTGCTGTCGCCGGAGACCCCCGCGAATAGCACCAGATCGGCCTCGGTGATGGTCCGCGCATAACTTGCGGTCATGCCGACCATTAAATCTTCCAGCGTGTAGCCAGCTTCGGCGAGCCGAACCGGACGCACGTCATCCATGGCAATACCTCTGCGCCGCCACAAAACCCGCGACCGGTGTGAGTCCCCCCGGACGTTGTGCGCCGCACGGTAACCGCTCGCGTTAAAATCCGCAAGATTAAGTGTAGCATCAAGCGGTTAACGCGGGGTTGAGTAACTGGGGTCCTCTCGCAGTGGCGAGATAATAACTCTCATTGCCCAATCCCTTGCGGCAACGCGATCGGCGCTTCCCCCAACGTGCAAACCGCATCAGGTTGAGTATACTTGCAAATTCTCGGGCGGCCGGCGCCGTTCCGTGACGAAAAAGGGAGGGGAAATCACATGCGCAAGGCTCTCTCATCCGGGCTGCTGGCGCTGGGGATGGCACTGACCGCGGGTGCCGCGGATGCATCGACGTTGCGCATCGCGCTCAGCCAAGACCCGGACGCGCTCGACCCCGCCGTCGGCATCACTTATGTCGGCCGAGTCGTGTTCGCGAGCGTTTGCGACAAGCTGATCGACATCGACGCGAAGCTCAACTACGTGCCCCAGCTCGCGACGGAATGGTCGTGGTCGGCGGACAACCTCACCCTCACCATGAAGCTGCGCCAGGGGGTCAAATTCCAGGACGGCGAGACCTTCGATGCGGCAGCGGTCAAGGCCAATATCGAGCGCTACCAGAACGCGCCCTTCTCCAAGCGCAAGGCCGAGCTCAAATCGGTGCAAAGCGTCGAGATCATCGACCCCGCGACCGTGGCCTTTCATCTCTCCAAGTCTGATGCCTCCCTGCTCGGCATTCTCTCGGATCGCGCGGGAATGATGGTGGCGCCCAAGGCCGCCGCGGACGCCGGCGAAAAATTCTCCGATCATCCCGTCTGCGCCGGGCCGTTCAAATTCAGCTCCCGCGTGGCGCTCGAAAAAATCGTGCTCGAAAAATTCGACGGCTACTGGAACAAGGACGCGATCCATGTGGATCAGATCGTGTTCACGCCGGTCCCCGACGGCAGCGTCCAGCTCGCGAACTTGAAGTCGGGCGGCTTTGACATCGTCGGACTGGTGCCGACCGACGTGCCGTCGGTGCGCGAGGACAAGAACCTGAAATTGGTGCAGAGCCCGGCGGTCTTCTACTACACAATTTCGATCAACACCAACAACGGGCCGCAGTCCAAGAACCCGCTCGGCGAAAACCCGAAGGTGCGCGAGGCCTTCGAGGCGGCAATCGACCGCAAGGTTCTCAATCAAGTGGTGTTTAACGGAGAGTTCGTGCCCAACAATCAGCCGATCCTCCCGGACTCGACCTACTACGATCCCGACCATCCGGTGCCGCCGCGCGATCTCGACAAGGCAAAGCGGCTCCTGAAGGAGGCTGGTGCCGAGCATCCCTCCTTTACGCTGCTCGCGGCCAACAGTCCGCTCGATCTCCAAGTCGCGCAGGTGATCCAGTCGATGATCGGCGAGGCCGGTTTCGACATGAAGATTCAGGCGACCGAGGCAAATACCCTCACCAGCGCGACCCAGAAGGGCGACTATCAGGCGACCCTGGTGTTCTGGAGCGGCCGGCCGGACCCCGACGGCAATATCAGCATTTGGCTGCAATGCGACGGATTCCTCAACTGGGGCAAGTATTGCAATGCCCAGCTCGACGACGCGCTCGCCAAGGCGCGCCAGACCACGAAACCGGAGGAGCGGCTGGTGCAGTACAAACGCGCCGCGGACATTTACCTCGCCGACCGGCCGCACATCTTCCTCTACAACATCAAATGGCTCTGGGGCACGACCGCGAAACTCGAGGGCTTCGCGCCCGGCGTCGATGGCTTGATCCGCCCGCAGGGCATGACGCTGAAGCCATAGAGCCCTGCGACTGGCGACAAGGGGACCGGGGGAGATTTGATGGAGGTCGCATGACCGCTGCTCCCGAAGAGCTGCTGCAAGCCCTGCACTTCGACAAGGATGGCCTGGTCGCAGCGATCGCGCAGCAGCACGAGACCGGCGAGGTGCTGATGCTCGCCTGGATGAATCGGGCCGCGATCGAGGAGACACTGGCGAGCGGCCGGGTCTGTTATTGGTCGCGTTCGCGCCAGTCGCTTTGGCGCAAGGGGGAGCGTTCGGGCCAAGTCCAGCGCCTGGTCGAGATGCGCGTCGATTGCGACGGTGATGCCTTGCTGCTGCTGGTGGATCAAACAGGGGTCGCCTGTCACACGGGGCGGCGCAGTTGCTTCTTCAGGGCGGTGCGCGCGGGCGCACTCGAGACCATCGCCGAGCCGCGGGTGGCACCGGAGACGCTATACGGCGCCGAGGGATAAGACCGATGCGGCTCCTCATCGCCATGATGAAGCACGAGACCAATACCTTTTCTCCCGTGCGCACGGATTGGCGGCGATTTCTCGATTGGGGCTCCTATTTCGGCGCCGATGCCCGGCGCGCCTTCGAGGGAACGGCGATGCCGTTCGGCGCTTACCTGAACCTTGCGCGCGAGATCGGGGCCGAGGTGGAAACCCCGCTTGCCGCGGAGGCGATGCCGAGCGGTCCGGTTGCGGCCGAGGCCTACGAAACCATGGTGACGGCGATACTCGACGGCGTGCGGCGGGGCTGCGACGCCGCAATGCTCGATCTGCACGGCGCCATGGTGGCGGAGACGACACCCGACGGCGAAGGAACGTTGCTTGAGCGCATGCGCGCGATCGCCCCTGACCTGCCGATCGCTGTCACCTGCGACCTGCACGCCAACCTCACCGAAAAGATGGTGCGGAATTCGACAGCGCTCATCGGCTACAAGACCTATCCGCACGTGGACATGGCGGAGGTCGGCGAGCAGGTGGGGCGCATCCTCCTGCGCGCACTTGCGGGCAAAGTAAGGCCGGTGATGGCTTGGGAGCGCCGGCCGCTATTGGCACAGACGCTCCGCATGGGAACTGATGACGAGCCGATGCGAGAGTTGATCTCCATGGCGCGGCAGGAAGAACAGCAGGGGTTGTTGGCAGCGACGGTCTTCGGCGGTTTCCCGCTCGCCGACATGACGGACGCCGGCATGTCTGCGATCGCTGTCGCCGACGGCGAGCGCGGTCCGGCGGCTGCCGCCGTACGCCGGCTGATGGATAGGGCCTGGGCCCAGCGACAAGACTTCCTCTATCCGCATGAGCCGCTGGATCAAGCTTTGAGCCGCGCCGCGGCGATTGCCGAAGGGCCGGTCATTCTGCTGGACCACGCCGACAATGTGGGCTCGGGTGGCACCGAAGACGTGATGACGGTGATCCGTGCGGTGCTGGCCAAGGGCCTGCGCGACGTCGCGGTGGCCGCGGTCTGCGATCCTGCGGCGGTGCGGGAAATGGCCCGCGCCGGAGTCGGCGCCACGATCACGCTCAAGCTCGGCGGCAAGACCGACATGCCCTCGATCGGTCTCAAAGGTGTACCGCTCGAAATCACCGGCAAGGTTCGCACGCTCAGCGACGGCGAATGGGTGGTGCGAGGTCCGATGTATACGGGCGTAACCGTGCAAATGGGGCCGACCGCCGTACTCGACACCGGCACCCTGCAGATCGTGGTGGTCTCGCGGCACCACGAGCCCTGGGATCTCGGCGTCTTCACCAACGTCGGGATCGACCCCGCGAGCAAGCGCTACCTGCTGCTCAAATCGCGAATCCACTATCGAGCGGGGTTCGCCAAGGTTGCCAAGGCCACGATCACCCTTGATGGCGAGGGGGTCACCACATCGGACAACACGAAGCTCGATTTCCGCCATTTGCGCCGACCGATCTTTCCGCTCGACCGGCTGAACGCGCCGCCCGACCGCGAGCGATGACCAGTACGTGCATACGGGGGCCCTCTGCATTGCAGGAAGCGCGCTTAGGTCGTGGGACCCGCCCAATCGGCTTTGCTGCGCTGCAACCTAGCCGGCGTCCCGGTAGCGGAGAGAGATACTTGGCGGCCCCGCGGGGTTACTCAAGACTGGACCTCCCAACAAGGCTTGGGAATTACGCCCCAAAAGAGCGAAAGTTCGGGTCTGGCCCCTGGGACGCGCCCTCTCGCGACGCCCCCGAGCTAACCTCACGGAGCCTCGCACTCACCGCAGGAGCGAGCCCTCCGCCGGCAAATCTCTTGTCAGGCCTAAGCCCGCCGCCGAAAGCGATACCCTAATGCCACAGGGGAAAAAAATCGCAATGTATTAGGGGCGATACCCTTATGTCACAGGTTGACAGATTCACACCGGTGGCCCTTGATAGAGCTAGTTAAATGTCTAGCTCAACTCTGGTGCGCGCGCCAATCCCGCCCGCATCCCAGTCTTTTGCCTCTTGGGGGGCATGCAGCGACACTGAAACATGAGAGGAACGGACAAATGTGGCGAATGAACAGGATGCCGAGATTCTTGGCCGCGGTCGCGGCCCTGTTGCTGCTGGCGGGTTGCTCGAACTGGTCCTTCGCGCCGTCGATGCGCGGCAATCCCCAGAGCTATTGGTTCACGCCCGGCTGGGCGACGGCAGCGGCTGGCGCGGGTGGCCCGACGTTCCAACAGTCACTGGCCAAGGAATACTCCGATTACTCGGCACAGCTCTCGTCGTGGGGTGACTGGGCGGACAGCGATTACTTCGCTCGCAAGTCGATCACCACGGCAACTCGGGGCGAGACGCCGCCTGAAGTTGAATCGAACTGGGCGATCCCGCTCGAGTATCCGCTGGGCTTCCGCACCATGCTGCGGGATGCTCGCGCCAAGCTAGTTGCCGCGCTTGACGCCGGCGGCCGCCAGAACAAGCCGCAGATCGCTGCGGTTGCCCAAGCACGCTATGACTGCTGGGTAGAGCGGATGGAAGATGACTGGCAGAGCGCTCAGAACGGCGATTGCCGCAAGCAATTCGAAGCCGCTCTCTGTCAGCTCACGGGCCAGTGCGGGCCGGCTCCGGTTGGACCGCACCAGTTCAACATCTACTTTGAGTTCGATCGCGCGAACCTCACCGTCGACGCCCGGAAGACCATTACCGAGGTGATCGCCGAGTTCAAGAAGGACAACGCGACGAAGATCATCCTCGTCGGCAAGGCCGATCTGACCGGCACTGACGCGTACAACATGGCGCTGTCGCTGCGGCGTGCCGATGCGGTCAAGGCAGCCCTGGTGGCAGGCGGTATCCCCGCCGGCGCGATCCAGGCAACTGGCGTGGGCTTCCACCAGCCACCGGTTCCGACGCCGTTCGGTGTAAGAGAACCGCGCAACCGCGTGGTGGAGGTAACGATCCAGTAATCGTCTAGTAGAAGGAATGGGAAACGGCGCCGCCTTGCGGCGCCGTTTTCGTTTGGGCGAGCGCAATATTTAGACCGCGCCCCTGGTTTCTCGAGTTGAAACGATGGCGCTCCGGAGGTCACTGCCCGAGCGGCGGAATCTAACGCGCCGGTTCAGCGGCCATCGCCACTCCGAAGAATTCGAGCTGCCAGCGCATGGCTTCCTCACTCATCGGATACGCATCGCCATTGCGAGGCCTCAGCGCTTGGGACGGCGGAATCTGCCCAAGCAGCATCTGCAGTTTGACGGCGGCGCGCATGGAGAGGCCCGATTTCCAGGCGAGTGCGGTAACGCCCTTGGCGCTGTGTGCCGCGAGCACGCGGTCCACCACTTCGAGCGGGGCATCGGCCAGGACAGCGAGTGCCGCGCGCGCGAAGGCGCGGTCGCTGCCAAGCGCACTCAGCAGGTCGGGCTCGCCGAGTTCGCCCTTCGCCTTAAGGGCGCGTGCACGCATCAATGCCTCGGAAAGCTGGGTTTTCGGTGTCGCCGGCTTGGCGCGGGGAGCAGCGGCTCGCGTCTGCTCCACTTTCTCTTCCGCCGCGAGCCGCCGCGTCATCACGGCGTTGACCTCGCGGGCCGCTTCCGGATCGAGATCCCGGCGCGCGCTCAACAGCTCGAGCAACTCGCGGGCGACGAAACGGGCAAGCCGGCTAGCCGCCTTTGCGGGCAGCAGCGGGCGGCGCACCAGCGGACTGTGCCATTCCACCACATCGGCCGCGCGATCGATCAAGCGGTCGAGGGTTTCTTCGCGTATCTGCGCGCTCTTATTCTCCAGCAGCGTCGTAATCGCGACGACGTCGGGCGCGGCACTCAGCGCATCGGCCACCTCGGCGTGCACCTGCGAGCGGCGGGCGATCGCGGCGAGCGCTCCCGGCACCGAAACACTGCGAATGATCTCCAGCAGATCTTCGTCGGTAAGAACCGGAGAGAATTGCAGCACGGGACCGGCGACCACGATCTCGCTGTCGCGAGCAAGCGCACGTATCACGTCCGCCGGCATATTGGCCACGTCCTTCAACACGTCCGCCAACATCTGCCGCACGCGCGTCACCTGGTCGCGCACCAGGATGCGCAGGACATCATAGGTAATCTCGCGCAAGCGCTGGTGCTGCTCCTCGCTGAGCCCGGGAGTAAGGCGGGCGATCTTTTGCGCGAGCTCAACGCGCACCTCCTCGTCGCTGTCGCGCGCGAGCATGAGATCGGCCTGGACCGGCGTCGCTTCGTTGGCGGCCACCGCCGCGCGCACGCCGACATCCTTGTCGCCGGCCAAGTAGTACAGCACCTCGGGCCGTACTTCCTCTCGACTTGCCAACCGGCGTCGCGCATCGGCCTCGGGGCTTTGCAGCAGACGCTTCGATTCCTCGTAGCCGATGGTCTCGGCGCCCGGCCGCCCCGTGCGCAACATCCGCTGCAAAAGCCCCATCATGCCGGGAGCACCTCTGCGACGGAGCCGGCCGCGGATGCGCAAATGCGCGCCTTGCCGGCCGCCTTGGCGTCATACATGGCCTGGTCGGCGCGCGCCAACAACGCAGCCGGCGTCTCGCCGGCGGCCGGGTTATATGCAGCGAGGCCCATGGACACCGAGAGCGGCCGCCTCGAATCACCGGTGAGGCCGGTCAATCCTTCGAAGGCCCGCAATATGCTTTGGCCTCGCGCGAGGCCGGCATCGGCACCGATACCCTCGATCCAGATCACGAATTCATCGCCGCCAAGGCGCGCCGCCAGATCGCCGTGGCGGGTGTTCTCGCGGAGTATGCGAGCGAACGCGCGGAGCGCGTCGTCGCCCGCGCCGTGTCCGCCGCGGTCGTTCACCAGCTTGAAGTTATCGAGATCGAGATAGAGCAGCGCGCCGGCACGGCGCTGCGCCTGCGTTGTGCTCAGCCTGCGTTCCAGCTCGTCGACGAAGGCACGGCGGTTAAGCAGTCCGGTGAGTGGATCGGTGCGGGAGAGATGCAGGATGCGTTCGTGATGCACCACCTGCGCAATGGCGATTCCGAGCTGGTCGGCAACGTCGGTGATAATAGCCCGGTCGGCCTCGCTGAATGGCCCGTCGACCTTGGCCCGCCAGAGCACCAGCGCGCCATTGGTGGCGCCGCGGTAGCGGGTGCTGAGGCCGCACAGGTGATGGCCGCCCTCGATCCAATTGAGCTCGGCCGCCCCGACCAGATGCTCCTCGACCGCGGTCAAGGTCGCCGGCGATACCATCTCGCCCCAGCGGGCCGCGACCTCGGCGCGTTGCTCCACACGCCTGCGCAGCACCGCGCCCCCGCTCGCGCCTGCGGCGAGACTTGCGGCACTCACGGCCGCAGACAGCGCCTGCTGCGGCTCGATCTCGTCGCGCATGGTGCGGACCAAGTGGGCCATAAGCCGGTCGCGCAACCGGGCCCGCGCCAATGCCTCGTCGCGCGCTCGATCCGCGGTCAAATCGCGGCACACACCGCGCGCGCCCTGCAATTTGCCCTCGCGCGAGAACACGGGAACCGCCGACACGTTGAGGCAAGCGGCGCCGCCGTCGCTGCGGCGGAACCAGAGGTCAAGGTCCGCGATCGGACCGTCGGTCCGGAAAACCTGGATTTGTGCATCGGACGCATCGATCAGATATTCGCTGGCACGCCGGCCGAGCAGTTCGGCTGCGCTCCAGCCGAGCGCCCCCTGCGGCGACACAAAAATGAAGGCACCTTCGACATCGGTTTCCCAGGCGAAATCGCTGACGATCTCGACCAGCGATTTGAAGCGTTGGCGGCTCTCGATCAAGGCATCGCGCAGGCTGGTATCGAGCGCCTGCTCCTGGATGATGACCAGCACGGCCCTGTCGTTGAGAGGAAGCAACTGCGCTTCGACGACTCGGTCTAAGGCAAGCGCTTCGAGGCTGGCGGTCTGGCAGGCCGCGATCTGCATCCCAGCCGCCTCCCATTCGCCGGGCCGCAAACGCTCGATTACGCCGGCGCCGCCCTTGTTGAGCGGCTCGGCTCGACCATCACGCTGGACGAGGAGCACGGCGCCAGGGAATGTCGCGAAGATGGCGGGATCGAGGGCCATACTCCGCGGCATCGGACGGCCGCTCTCCATATATGCTGTCTCGCTCGCCACCGGCCAGGCCCTGTCGCCCCAATGTCGATAGGCTGCAAACCTAAGATGGAGGCGTTAGGAAAGCGTTTAGGGGTATTTACAAGGGCGACCCCAAACGCCAAGCGTGCTTGCGCCCCAAGGCGATAGCAGGTTACCCGAAGAGCGTAGCGCCGGTTGGCTCACGCACCCACGGATCAGGGAAGGGCCCATATGTCGTTCCCTAAAATCGACCTTTCGCCCCGATCGCTGCCCGCCCCGATCCAAGACAGAGCCGGGCAGCCCCTTTTACACGAGCGATCCTGGAGCAAGCGGCTCGCCCTCAAACTTTGGATTGCCACTCATTCGCAATGACGGCGTTGTGGTTTGAACCGACGAACTCCAGGGTCAGTCCAGAAAGATGTCCGGGAGCAGCGTCTTGGCGGGATCGACTGCATAGCGCTTGAGGTCGGTTATCCCCGCGCGCGCCAACACATCCTCGTCGATGAAGAAATTGCCGGTCACCTCACGGCTCGGTTGCGTCAGGATCCAATGCGCGGCGTCGGCGAGGATTTCGGGCTTGCGGCCCCGCGTCGGATCGATGCCGGGAATCATCTGCAGCGCCGCCGTCATGATGATGGTGCGCGGCCAGAGGGCATTCACCGCAACGCCGGTCGAGCGGAATTCCGCGGCCATGCCGAGTACGCACATGCTCATGCCGTACTTCGCCATGGTGTAGGCGACGTGCGGCGCGAACCAGCGAGCGCTCATGTTGAGCGGCGGCGACAACATGAGGATGTGCGGGTTCGCCGATCGTTTCAGTTGCGGCAGGCACGCCTGCGAGCAGAGGAAGGTGCCGCGGGTGTTGATCCCCATCATGAGATCGAATCGCTTGATCGGCGTCTCCGCCGTACCGGTGATGCTGATCGCGCTGGCATTATTGACGAGGATATCGATGCCGCCGAAGCGGTCCACAGTGGCGGCGACCGCATCCTGGACCTGTTCCTCGAAACGGATATCGGTTGCGAGCGCGAGCGCCTTGCCGCCCGCCGCCTCGATCTCCGCCGCCGCGGAATGGATGGTTCCCGGCAGCTTCGGATGCGGCTCCGTCGTCTTGGCGGCTATGGCGATATTGGCGCCGTCGCGCGCGGCGCGGCGCGCAATCGCGAGCCCGATACCGCGCGATGCGCCGGTGATGAAGAGCGTCTTACCTTTGAGATCGGCCATCCGCATCCTCCCGGCGCTTGCGCGGCTATCAGCTCATTTGACGGAAGAGAACGCGGTTGGAACCAAAATCGAGTTCTCGAGCGATGCGACGATGGGGCCGTCTCGCTCGGTCTCCGCGCGCGCCGAAAGCCATTGCGGGTCCTTCTGGAAAGCATCCCATTTCTTCTCGCGCTCGGCGAGCGACTCCCACTGCACGAGATAGTAGAGATCCTGGTTGGAGCTGCCGACCGCGACAGTCCAGAAGCCCGCCTGCTTGATGCCGTGCTTTTGCCACAGGCCGAGCGTGATGGTCTCGAAACGCTTCAAAAGCGCCGGCAACCGGCCGGGCATGCAATGATAGACTCGAAGTTCGTAAATCATGCGATCCTCCCTTTATGCGAGTGAACGGAGCGATGGTAGTGCGTCTCGCCTCCGGGCACCATCCTGGAGCCTGATCCAATCGTATGGAGCGCTATGTTCCCTGAAAGCGGGCCGGCCGCTTGGCGATGAAGGCATTGACGCCCTCGACGAAATCTTCGCTGCTCGCGCAGGTCGAAAAGCCTTCGGCTTCTGCCTGAAGCTGCTCTTCGAGCGAGGAGCCGATCGAGCGCGCCAGCAGGCGCTTGGTCGAGGCGTAGGCGCGCGCGGGGCCGCCGGCAAGACGACGCGCGAGCGCCGCGGTTCGTTCCGGGAGGTCCGTGGCCGGCACCACCCAATTCACGAGACCCCATTCGCGGGCGGTTTTGGCATCGAAACGCTCGCCCAGCAGTGCCACCTCCATCGCCCGCTTCATCCCGACCGTCCGCGGCAGGAAGAAGGAGGAGCCGCCGTCGGGGCTGGTTCCGAGATGGATATAGGCGAGGGTGAAAACCGCATCTTCTGAAGCGATCGCGAGATCGGCCGCCATCAGGAAGCTCATGCCGATACCGGCGACCGGGCCATGCACGCTCGCGATCACCGGCACCGGGAGCCGCCGCAAGCGGATGATGGTC
Organism: Allostellaceae bacterium; assembly: GCA_035517495.1. Lineage (GTDB taxonomy): Bacteria > Pseudomonadota > Alphaproteobacteria > ATCC43930 > CGMCC-115725 > DASZHJ01. Next base: position 50,643 of record DATIYT010000059.1, read on the forward strand.
GGGTGCACCTGGTGGATGAAGCCTTCGAAACGCCGGCGACGTTCTTCCGGCGAGAGTGGCGTCAGCTCGGTGAAGTATTTGATATTGCCGCCGGCCATGAACCCGCCGCCGGCGCCGCGCAGCACGACCACGCGAAGCCCACGCTCGGCCTCCAGGCGATCGATCGCCTGCTCAAGTCCCTCGCGCATGGTGCTGTCGAGCGCGTTCAGCACCTTGGGTCGATTGAAGGTCAAATTGACGACGCCACCCTCGACCTCGTAGAGCACGGAGTCATTCATCGTGATACCCCCGTCGCTGAAAACGATTAAAACGCTTCCGCCTCGAGTGCCATGACGGTGCTCGCGCCGGCGCCGATCTGCGCCGCGAGCGCCGCGGTCTCCGGCAGCAGGCGGGTCATGAAGAAGCGCGCGGTCGCGAGCTTGCCCTTGTAGAAGAGTGCGTCCGCGTCGTCGGCCTTGCCGAGCGAGATTTCCGCGGCGCGCGCCCAGAGATAGGCGAGCGCCACAAGCCCGAAGAAGCGGAGGTAATCGGTTGCGGCCGAGGCGGCTTCCTCGGGATCGCTGGTGCCCTTCTGCGCCAACAGCGCCGAGACCTGCTGTAGCCGGCTGAAGGCCCTGGCGAGCGGCATTACGAATTCCGCGAGCTCCGGCTTGTTCATGCGCTCGCGGATATAGGCGTCGACCGGATGAAAAAAGCGGCGCAGGAGCCGCCCCATATGCATCGGCATCTTGCGGCCCACCAGATCGAGCGCCTGGATGCCGTTGGTGCCCTCATAGATGAGCGCGATCCGGCAGTCGCGCACGAGCTGTTCCATGCCCCATTCGCGGATATAGCCGTGCCCGCCCATGACCTGCATGCCGAGATTGGTCACGGCAAAACCGTTGTCGGTGAACATCGCCTTGATGATCGGCGTCATCAAGGAAACGAGATCGTCCGCGGCTTCGCGCTCGACGGGATCGGAATGCTTCGCGGCCTTGTCCAGCTCGATCGCGACCCACGCCGCGAGCGCGCGGGCACCCTCGGTCCAGGCGCGCATCGTGAAGAGCATGCGCCGCACATCCGGATGCACGATGATGGGGTCGGCGGTCTTGTCGGGGAATTGCGCGCCCTTGACCGAGCGGCCCTGCAGTCGCTCCGAGGCGTAGGCGCGCGCGGTCTGATACGCGGTCTCGCCCAGCGACATGCCTTGCAATCCGACGCCGAGCCGCGCGCCGTTCATCATCGTGAACATCGCGCGCATGCCCTTATGCGCTTCGCCGACGAGATAACCCTGCGCGTCGTCGAAATTCATGACGCAAGTCGCGGAGGCCTTGATCCCCATCTTGTGCTCGATCGAGCCGCAGCGCACGCCGTTGCGCGCACCGAGCGCGCCGTTTTCCTTCACCAGGAATTTAGGGACGACGAAGAGGCTGATGCCGCGCGTGCCCGGAGGCCCGCCCGGAATCTTCGCGAGGACCAGGTGCACGATGTTCTCGGTCAAATCGTGCTCTCCCGCGGAGATGAAAATCTTGGTGCCGCTGATCTTGTAGGTGCCGTCGGCCTGCGGCTCCGCCTTGGTGCGGATTTGGCCGAGATCGGTCCCGCAATGCGGTTCGGTGAGGCACATGGTGCCGGACCAGGTGCCATCGACCAGCTTCGGCAGATAGCGGCGCTTCTGTTCGTCGTCGCCGTGCTCGTGGATCGCGTTGTAAGCGCCGTAGGAGAGGCCGGGATACATGCCGAAGGAGAGATTGGCGGCGCAGATCATCTCCTCCATGAAGAAATGCGCGGTGCGCGGCAGCCCTTGCCCGCCGTACTCGGGATCGCAGCCGAGCGCGGTCCACCCGCCCTCGCGGAAGGTCTTGTACGCGTCCTTGAACCCCTTGGGGGTGCGCACCACGCCGTTCTCGAAGGTGCAGCCCTCTTCATCGCCGCTGCGGTTCAGCGGAAACAGAACCCCTTCGCAGAGCTTGGCGCCTTCTTCGAGGACGGTAAGCATGGTCTCGGGATCGACTTCTTCGTATCCCGGCAGCTTGGTGAGCGCGCCGACATCGAACAACTCGGTCAGCACGAAGCGGAAGTCGCGCAGCGGCGCCTTGTAGATCGCCATCGGGAGGCTCCTTAGTTGCGCAGCGGTTTGCCGGTTTCGAGCATGTGCTCGATGCGGGCGAGCGTGCGGGGCTCGCGGACCAGGGATTGGAACGCCTCGCGCTCGAGCGCGGACAAGCGATCCTCGGTGATCTCCTCGATGATGTCGGTATCGCCGCCCGAAAGCACATGCGCAAGCTTGCCTGCCACCACCATGTCATATTCCGTCGCCTTGCCTTGGTGACGGAGATCGTCGAGCGCCAGTCCCATTGCCGCGGCTCCAGTTGGACCGGGCAGGCTGATCGGCTCGGATTTGGGCGGCTTGTACTCCTTGGCGAGCGCCAGGGCTTTGGCCTTGGCATCGGCCAGCAGGCGATCGCGGTTCATGGTGATGCCGTCGCTCTCGCGCAGGATCAGCATATCGCGCGCCTCGGCGGCGGATTTCGAGACCTTGGCGAGACCGATTGCCTGAAACGCCTCGGCGAGCGGCGGTATCGGTCCGCCGGGCCGCTTGGGATTGCGGGTATGGCGGATGATCATCTCCTTGCAGCCGCCCCAGCCCGGGATCAGCCCCACGCCCACTTCCACCAGCCCACTATAGGTCTCGGCATGAGCCTGCACCGCGCTTGAGTGCAGCAAGATCTCGCAGCCGCCGCCGAGCGCCATGCCCGCCGGCGCTGCCACCACGGGCATATCGGCATACTTCACGGCCTTGAAGACGGTCTGGCCCTTGGCCTCCAACTCCTCGATCAGCGGCCAGAGCGCGAGATTGGCGGCAAATAGCGCGAGCCCGACATTGGCGCCGACCGAGAAATTGCCACCCTCGTTGTAGATCACCAGCGCCTTGTATGCGCGCTTCACTTCGACCAGCGACTTTGCAAGCAGGTCCATGAGGTCGCCGTCGAACGCGTTCATCTTGGTGTGGAATTCGAGACACAGCACGCCGTCGCCGATGTCCCAGAGACTCGCGGACGCGTTGCGCAGCACCGACTTCGAGCGCCGCTTGATATCCTCGAGCAGCAGCACGCCGGGCCGGCGTTGGACCTTCTGGTATTTGCCGGCGACGTCCAGATATTCGAGCGCGCCCTCCTGAACACGATAGAAGCTGCGTCCCTTGGCGCGCTGCAACAGCGGGGGAACCGGCTGTTTCGTGTGCTCCAGCAACTTGATCGTCGCGTCGACGCCGATCTTGTCGATCAGCTCGAAAGGCCCCCATTTCCAGGAATAGCCCCAGCGCATGGCCTCGTCGACGGCAACGACGGTGTCGGCAACCTCCGGCACCAACGCCGCGGCATAGCTGAGGGTCATCGCCATGACGCGACGCGCGAACTCGCCGCCGCGGTCGTCATGGGCGAGCAGCGCAGCCATGTCGCGCGCGCCGACACGAATGCTTTCGAGCTGCGGCTCCTCGCTCTTGCGATACTCGCCGGTTTTGAGATCGATCGCCTCCTTGACGCGGCTTTCGCCGCTTTTGACCAACCGGTAGAAGCCGCCCTTGCCCTTGCGGCCGGTGTACCCGTCCGCGATCATCTTGCGGATGAGTGCGGGGTCGCGAAGGTTCACCACATAGGGATCGGTCGCCGGCAGGGTGCGCTGCATGCTCTCGGCGATGTGCGGCATCAGGTCGATCCCCACGAGGTCGAGCAGCGAGAAGACCCCGGTGCGCGGGAAGCCGAAGGGCCGCCCCATGATCGCGTCGGCCTCCTCGACGGTGAGACCCAAGTCCATGGCGGCGCCGATCGCCGATTGGATCCAAAGACCGCCGAGGCGGTTGGCGATGAAGCCGGGGCGATCCTTGGCGTGCACCACGCCCTTACCGAGCGTTACGTCGCAGAACTCCTCTACCGTCGCCACGGCGTCGGGACGGGTCTTGGGCCCGGCCACGATCTCCAGCAGGCGCATGTAGCGCGGCGGATTGAAGAAATGGGTGATGCAGAAATCGCGCGCCAAGCGCTGCGGCATGCCGGCGACGAGATCGGCCAGCGGGATCGTCGAGGTGTTGGACGAAACGATCGAGCCTTCCCTACGGTGGCGCTCGATCTTCTCATAGGTCGCGTGCTTGACCTCGAGGTTCTCAAGCACCGCTTCCACGATCCAGTCGCAATCCCCGAGCATCGACAGGTGATCCTCGAGATTGCCGGGGGTCACCAGCCGCGCGTTCTTCGGATGCATGAAGGGCGCGGGATCGGTCTTGAGCAGCCGCTCGATCGCCTTCTCCGCGATCTCGTTGCGGCTGCCGCCGCCCTTGGGGATGTCCAACAGCACAACGGGGATGCCGGCGTTGGCGATATGGGCCGCGATGCCGCCCCCCATCACGCCGGAGCCGATCACGGCGACCTTGCGAATGCCGGTCATGGCGCGCTCCTGCTTAGAGACGCTCGACGATGGTGGCGATCCCCTGACCGCCGCCGATGCATTGGGTCGCAAGCGCATAGCGCTTGCCTTCACGCTTCAATATCTGCGCCGCCTTGCCCGTGATGCGGGCCCCGGTCGCGCCCAGGGGATGGCCGAGCGCGATCGCGCCGCCGTCGAGGTTGATCTTGGCCTCGTCGAGGCCAAGCTCGCGAATGCAGGCGATCGACTGTGAGGCAAAAGCCTCGTTGAGCTCGATCACGTCGAGGTCCTTAACTGCGATGCCAGCGCGCGCCAATGCCTTCTTCGAGGCGGCGACCGGGCCGATTCCCATGATCTCCGGCGCGCAGCCTGCCACCGCAACGGACTTGAGCCGCGCCAGCGGCTCCAGCTTGTTGCGCTTGGCATAATCCTCGGTGCACACCAGCACCGCCGAAGCGCCGTCAGTGAGGGGCGAGGAGGAGGCTGCGGTCACGCTGCCGTTGGCGTCGAAGGCCGGCGGCAGGGTCGCCAGCACTTCGGCGGTACTGTCGGCGCGGATGCAGCCATCCTGCTCGACGACGCCGTCCTTGCCCTTAATCGGCACGATCTCCTGCTTGAGCTTGCCGGCGGCTTGCGCCGCCGCAGCCTTCTTTTGGCTACGCACCGCAAAGGCATCCTGATCGCCGCGGGTCACCTGATACTTGCGCGCGACGTTCTCGGCGGTCTGGCCCATGGACATATAGGCGCCGGGAAAATCCTTGGCGAGGCCCGGGTGCGGCGACGGATTGAAGCCGGTCATGGGAACCCGGCTCATGGATTCGACGCCGGCGCAGATGAAGGCCTCGCCGGCATCGAGCTGGATCGCGCCCGCCGCCATGTGAATGCCTTGCATCGAGGAGCCGCAGAAGCGGTTCACCGTCGCGCCCGCCACCGTGATCGGCAGGCCCGCGAGCAGCACCGTGAGGCGAGCGATATTGAGCCCCTGTTCGCCCTCGGGCATGGCGCAGCCCATGAGCACGTCCTCGATGGTCGCGGGATCGATCTTGGTTCGCTCAAGGAGGCCGCGGATCACCTGCGCCGCCATCTCGTCAGGTCTGACCTTGGCGAGCGCTCCCTTCTTGGCGAAATGAAAGGGCGAGCGGAGGTACGCAGCGATCAGGACGCTCTTCATGTGGGTCTTCCTTCTTCGGTGCCAAGACGGCCCGCGCCGCCTTCGTTTTCAGATTCTCGCTTGCGGAGCATCGCGACCGCGGTCGCCTCGAGCTCTCGCAGCTCCTGCAGGGTCTGGACGATCTCCGCCTGCTGCCGCTCGAGCTCGGCGATGCGACGACGCCCTTTGGCGAGACTGACCCGGAGCTGCTCCTGATGCCCGGGATCGGCGTCGTAGAGGTCGAGCATTTCCTTGATGTCCGCGAGGCTGAAGCCCAGGCGCTTGCCGCGCAAAATCAGCACCAAGCGCGCATGGTCGCGGTGCGTATAGATGCGCTTACCGCCGAGTCGCTGCGGTGCGAGCAGCCCCTGATCTTCGTAAAAGCGGATCGCCCGGGGCGAAATCTGAAATTCCTGGGCGAGGTCGCCGATCGAATAAAGACGACGAGCGTCTGCATTGCCGCTCGGGGCGACCGCCGACATTATAGTTACCTTTACGTTAACGTCACCTGATTGACGCGCACGTTAATCTACGAGGTATTAAATGTCAATTACCGGCGCTGGCGGTCTTTTGCGCGGCAAGCCGCGAATTCTCCTCATCCTGCAGCGCCTTCTTCGAGGGTTTGCCGATGAGCGTTTTCGGCAGGCTGCGACGGAACTCCACCAGCTTTGGCAACTCGATCGGCGACAGTTTGGGCTTGAGGAAGGCGATCAGCTCCCCTTCGGTGATGGTCTCGCCTTCGCGCGGCACCACGAAGGCCTTGACGGTCTGGCCGCGATAGGCGTCGGCAACGCCGATCACAATGGCCTCGGCCACCTTGGGGTGCTGATAGATCACCTCTTCGATGTTACGCGGATAGATCTTGTAACCGCCGGCGATGATCACGTCCTTGATACGGTCGACCAGGAACAGATAGCCGTCGGCGTCGAGATAGCCGACGTCGCCCGTGCGCAACCGTCCATCACGCAGCACGCCGGCCGTCGCCTCGGGTTGGCCCCAATAGCCCAGCATTACCTGTGGTCCGCGGACCGCGATCTCGCCGCGCTCGCCCTGCGGCAGGACGCGGGTCGGATCCTCAATAGCGAGAATTTCGATCACCGTGCCGGGAATCGGCATCCCAACCGATCCCGCCTTGTTCACGCCCTTGAGCGGATTGCAGGCTGCCACCGGCGAGCTTTCGCTGAGCCCGTATCCCTCCACCACGATGCAACCCGTCAATGCCTCGAACTCGGCCTTGACTTCGACCGGAAGCGGCGCGCCGCCCGAGATGCAGGAGCGGATCGAGGTCAGATCGTAGCGCTTGAGGTGCGGCGCTTTGTTGATGGCATTGAACAATGTCGGCACCCCCGGAAAGGTCGTGGGTCGCCGGCGATGGATGGTCGACAGAAGCTGCTTCAACTCGAAGCGGGGCATCAGGATGATCTCGGCACCCACCGCGAGCGCCAAGTTCATCGCCACCGTCATGGCGAAGACGTGGAAGAACGGCAGCACCGCGAGGCTGCGTTCCTGGCCCGGTTGATAGTCGGGGAACCAGGCAATGCACTGCTGAACATTGGCCGTCAGGTTGGCGTGGCTCAGCATCGCGCCCTTGGGGACGCCGGTCGTGCCGCCGGTATATTGCAGCACGGCGATGTCTCGGATCGGGTCGACAGGATGCTCGGCGTAGGTCCCGTCATTGGCCACGAGATCCGCGAACCGGACATGGTTATCTCCCGGCACAACCGTCGCGCTGTCGCCGCGCTTCAAGGCGCGATAAAGCACGCTCTTGGCGAAAGGCAGGATGTCCGCCATCGGACAGACGATCAGCGTCGTGAGCGGCTTCCCGTCGCGGAGCCGCTCCAGCACGTCAAAGGTAAGTTTGAGGTCGAGCGTGACGACGATGCCAAGGTCCGCGTCGGAAATGATGTGACGCAGTTCCGGCTCTGAGTACAGCGGGTTGATGTTGACGACAGTGCCGCCCGCACGCAGCACACCGAAATAGGCGATTACGTAATAGGGCGAGTTCGGCAGCATGAGGCCAACCCTCACGCCGGGCCGCACGCCGAGTGCCGCAAAACCCTGCGCCGCACGCCGAACCAAGTCTCCGACCTCGGCATAGCTGTAAATCTTGCCGAGGAAGTCGAGGCAGGGACGATCGCCAAAGCGCTCAACGCTTGCCGAGAGCAGGCTCGACACCGGGCGCACAGCAATCTCGGCGCCCCAATCGACGCCGCTAGGATATGCCTTGAGCCAGGGCCGCGCGGGCTCTTCCATGCTTTTATCTTGCCACTTCCGCAGCCGAGCCGTTCAGATTTCCTTCCCCCACCGCGCGACCGGGCAAGGGCCCCGCTCAGAAGCGCAAGCGCGCCGCCAACGAAATCAGGTCGATATGATCCGAATAGCTGCCGGAGATGATGTCGGTGCCACCCCCCGGCGTCACCGGGAGGATGACGCTGTTGACGCTGCTGTTGAGGCTGGCATCGGGCATGAAGATGTGCGCATAGGCAGCGTCGATAGAGAGTGAATCAGTGACTTTGTAGCTGACACCGGCCGCGAGCCAGTAGCGGTCGCTGTCCGGCAGACGCACGGTAATCTCGGTGGGCCGAACAGGCGTTTGGTCGAAGGCGACGCCGGCGCGCACCGTCCAGCGGTCATCCAGTGCATAGGAGCTGCCGAGCGCGGCAAAGATCGTATTGCGGAAATTTTCCGGCGTCACCGAGAGTGGCGCGCCGGCCGCCAGGCCGCTGGTTCGAACGATACCCAGGGTCTGGAACGAGCTCCATCCCGTCCACTGCAGGTCAGCCATAAGGGTCAACTGATCCGTGATCTTCTGCGTCAAGCTGAAATCGACATTGGCCGGCGTCGCTATCGACGCCTGCACCGCCGAGTTGGAGAGCGCTACCGCCAACAGCGGGCTCGCCATCGAAAGAACGGGCGATACGCTCGAGAAATTGGCGTCGCCGCTCAGCGTGTGATGCACCTCCGAGCGAAAGCTCACGCCGAAGCTGGTGCCCGGCATCGGATCCAACAGGACGCCGCCGTTGAATCCGACGCCCCAATTATGCGCGTCGATACGCACGAAGGCATCGCAATTGGGGTTGCTGCAGGCGCCGGGTATCGTCTGGAGGCCGCCCGGCGGAAAGCCGGCAAGCGAATTCTGGTTGATGGCGTTGGTGAAAGTCGCGTCGAAGTACTGGGCGGAAACGCCGCCTCCCACCGACAGCCAATCGTTCACCCGATAGGCGATATTCGGATTGACGTCGACGCTGTCGACCGAGGAGGTTATGCCGAAGTAGCGGCCGACCCAGGTGTTGGAGTACTCCGTCCTCAGCCCGAATGGCGCGGTGACGGCAAGGCCGAGCTTGAGATCGGGGTTAAGGCTGTAGAGGCCATAAGCCGCCGGCACGACGGCCGTCTCGCTTGCATTGATCGAGCCTGATCCGGAGATCGGGAAGCTCAGTGGCCCGCAAAGACCGCAGCCGCTCGAGCTGGCGCTGCCGCTGAATTGCGACGAGGGTATGATGACGCTCACATCCGTTTCGACCTGGATACCGTCCAGATGCGTCATGCCGGCGGGGTTGCTGAAAATGGTCGCCGGCGTCGCTGCCGAGGAACCACTGCCCGCAAAGGCCGTGCCAAGGCCGACAGCGCTGTCCTCGCGAATGGCGAAGCCCGAGGCTTGGGCCTGTTGAGAGACGAACAGTGCCAGCCCGGTTGCAACCAAGGCCGCAACAGCCCGAATGCACGTCATCTAGTTCCCCCTCCGGTTCGCCAACTTACTCGTAGACCGGCCGCCCCCGTTTTTTCGTTGAGTTCATATTTACCATAGAAGCGACATAAGATGGTTAAGCATTCCTTACCATCGCCCGCCTTTGGTCGCGTTCAGTGCGCGAGCACCACGGGCAAGGTTGCCTCCATGATGATGTGCCGAGTCGCACCGCCGAAGATGAGCTGGCGGAGCCGGCTCTGGGTGTAGGCACCCTTGATCAGGAGATCGGCGCCAAAAACTTGCGCCTCCTCGAGAAAAGCCTGACCCGTCGTCCGCCCGCGCAACTGCACGTGGCGGGCGCTCACCTGGATGCCATGCAGCGCCAGGCTGCGCGACAACTCCTCGCCGGTGGGACCCGGCGTCATGCCGCCCTCGACGCTCACCACCTCGACCTGACGCGCGCGCTGCAGGAACGGCATCGAATGGGCGATGGTGAGCGCGGTCTCGGTGCTTCCGTTCCAGGCGACGGAGACGCGCTCGCCCATTTTGGCGGGTGCCTGGGGCGGTGCCATCAGCACTGGACGGCCGCTTTCGAACAGCGCGTCCTCAAGAGTGGCTTCCGCGAGCGACGCCAGCTTCGCAGGCCGCTCCACCACGATCAGGTCGAAAATCCGACCGAGGCTCCCGACCACAGCGTTCTGGCGCCCCGCTTCCTCGCGCCATTCGGCGCTAAGCTGGCCCGGCCCCGCCGGGCCCACGGGTATCCCATGCTCGCGCATGAAGGCCGAGAACAGCGCGCGCGCCGACTCGCGCCGCTCATGCCCCTCGCGCTCAAGCGTGCGATCGACCTCGGACGAGATCGAGAAGCCCATCTCGCCGCCGAACACCACCGCGTATTCGGTCGTGAGCGTGTTGAGTCCGACCATCCGGGAACCGAATGCCTTGGCAACCAGCGTCGCCGTTTCCAGCAAAGGCCGCGCGGTTCCGTCTCCCACCACCGCCAGGATCGATTTCATGTGTCGCTCCTTGCGTGAAAGCCCCTGATTTTTCCGGGATTATAATCCGCAATTTGAATTCTCCCAAGCAAGACCGCAATCGGTGAAGGCGGATTGACACCGCGCTTGCCCGCCCTGTTAGCTCTAGGCTCATGGGAGGACGGCCCCTCGTGGCGCCGTCGGAACAACGAGGGCGATGCCATGGCGGATGCGATTGGGCTCGCAAGGGGCCTTACCAACTACGGCGACCGCGATTTCGCGCTCTACCTGCGTCGATCCTTCGCGCGCTCCATGGGCTATTCGCTGGCGCTTCTGGATAAGCCGGTGATCGGCATCGCCAACACCCACAGCGGCTTTAACAATTGCCATCGCCTGGTGCCGGAGCTGGTAGAGGCGGTGAAGCGCGGCGTGCTGGCGGCAGGCGCGCTGCCGCTCGAATTCCCGACCATCTCGCTGGGCGAGGTTTTTCTCAATCCCACCAGCCTCATGTTCCGGAACCTGATGGCGATCGACACCGAAGAGATGATCCGCGCCCAACCCATGGATGCGGTGGTGCTGGTGGGTGGTTGCGACAAGACCGTGCCGGCGCAGCTCATGGGTGCCGCGTCCACCGACGTGCCGGCGATCCAGCTCGTGACCGGGCCGATGATGACCAGCCGGTTCAAGGGCGAACGACTGGGTGCCTGCACCGATTGCCGCCGCTTCTGGGCACGCTATCGCGCGGGCGAGCTTAGCACCGCGGAAATTCAGGAGGTGGAGGGCGGCCTTGCAACCACCGCCGGGACATGCGCGGTCATGGGGACCGCCAGCACCATGGCATCGATCGCCGAAGCGCTCGGCATGATATTGCCGGGAACCGCCGCGATCCCGGCGGTGCATGCGGACCGGCTCCGCGCCGCCGAGGCGACCGGCGCCGCCGCCGTCATGCTCGCGAAGAGCCGTCTCTTGCCGCGGCAGATCATCACCGAGAAGTCGGTCGAGAATGCGCTCCGCGTGCTGCTGGCGATCGGCGGCTCCACCAACGCCGTGCTGCATTTGACGGCGATCGCCGGCCGGGTCGGCGTCGATCTCTCGCTTCGCCGGCTCAATGAACTCAGCGATACGACACCGGTGATCGTCGACCTGAAGCCGACGGGACCGCACTATATGGAAGACCTGTTCGCGGCCGGCGGCATCGGCGCGGTCTTGCGCGAGCTTCGCCCGCTGCTGCACCTCGATTGCCGCACCGTCACCGGCGAGACCTTGAGCGAGCGGCTCGCCGCCGATCCGAGCCCCTATGTCGATCGCGGTGTTGTCAGGCCGCTCGGCGAGCCACTGTTGCCCGTGGGAGGGCTCGTGGCCTTGTTCGGTTCGCTCGCCCCGCAGGGTGCGATCCTGAAGCGCGCCGCTGCCGATCCCAAGCTGTTCGAGCGCGAAGGCCGCGCCGTGGTATTCACGTCGTTGGACGATCTCGCGAGCCGGATCGACAATCCCGACCTCGACGTCGCGCCCGAGGACTTCCTGGTGCTGCAGAATGCAGGTCCGCTCAGCGAGTCGGCGATGCCCGAGGCGGGTTATCTGCCGATTCCGGGCAAGCTCGCTCGCCGCGGCGTCAAGGACATGGTGCGGATTTCCGATGCACGCATGAGCGGCACCGCCTATGGCACGGTGGTTCTGCACGTGGCCCCGGATGCCGCGAGCGGCGGCCCCCTCGCCAAGGTCAGGAACGGCGACCGCATCCGCCTGAGCGTGGCCGAGCGACGGATCGAGCTGATGGTGGACCCGGGGGAGCTGGCGCATCGCCCGGCGCCGATCTCGGCGCGTCCAGGCCGTGGTTACCGCCGCCTCTATCACGACGAAATCCTGCAAGCCGATCACGGCTGCGACTTCGATTTCCTGCGCCGCAACCCGCTCCGAACCGGAGCCACGCGATGAGGACTCGCGTGAGCCTTTTGCTGGCGCTTTTATGCTTCGTCGCACCGCGGTTTACTGCCGCGCAGGACGTGCGCATTCCAGTGCTGGTGCCGCTGACCGGCTTCCTTGCGCTCGAGGGCACCAGCCAGAAGAACGGCGCCGTGCTCGCCCTCGAGCATCCGCCCGAAGGTGTGACGCCTCATTGGGAGGTCGAAGACACCCAGACCGCACCCGAGCTTGCCGTCAATGCGCTCGAGAAGGCGCTGGAGCAGCCGGCGGTCGCGGTGGTTGCTTCGATGCTGGGCTCGCAAATCCTGGCGATGCTGCCGGTGGGCGCCGAGCACAAGGTCCCGCTCATCACCATCTCGGGGACGGCGCAGGTGACCGAGCAAGGCAACGCCTATGTCTTCCGCTTCTTCCCGAGCGATGCCGTGGTCAAGGTGGCGCAGGCGCGCTACGTGGTGGAGGAGCTTAAGAAAAAGCGGCCGGCGATCATCTATCAAACCACCGTCTACGGACAAGGCGGCCGCACGGTGCTCGACGCCGTCTTCAAGAAATTGAACGTGGTACCCGTGTTCGAGGAAGGTGTCGACATCACGGTGAACGACATGCTCCCGGTTCTGACGCGAGCGCTCGCGGCCCAACCAGACGTGCTGGTGCTACAGCTGCACGCGTCTTCGACCGCGCTCCTCATCCGCCAGGCCGCCGGCATGGACCCGCATCTTCCGATCGTCGCGGGTTCGGCGATCCATCAGCCCTCGACCGCGGCATTGCTTGAGCCCGAGGAGTTGGACGGCGTTTGCGCCGAAAGCGCCTCCTCGCCGATCTCGGGAGGAAGCCCGGAGGTCGATAAGTTCGTGGCCGACTACCGCGCCGAGTTCAACACCGAGCCCGACGCCTATGCGCTCGCGCAATATGACGGTACCGAGATGGTGCTGAACGCCGTCAAAGCCGGTGCCACCGCGGCCGAGGCGGTGCGCGATGCGCTCGCCGCGCAAAAGTACCAAGGCCTCGCCATGACCTATTATTCCGATGGCCACGGCAACATGGCGCACTCCGCGATCATCCTCTGCTACGACGGCAAGACCCGCGTTCCCAAAGTCGTCCAGCGCTACGACAATATCGATCCGCAGATGTAGGCGGGATGGCGCGGGCGCGCCCACAGCATGATCACCCTCGCTCAACTCGCGCTCAACGCGCTTTCCTTGGGTGCGGCCTATGCGCTGGTGGCGTTGGGCTTCGTGCTGATCCTCAATGCAACCGGGGCAGTCAACTTCGCGCAAGGCGACTTGGTGATGGCGGGCGGTTATCTGACCGCCTGGTTCGTGGTGCTGCTGCCGCTGCCTGGACTGGTACTGTTGCCCTTGGCGATGGTGGCGACCGCGCTGCTCGGATTGGCGGCGCTCGCGCTTGCCTATTTCCCTCTGATGCGCCGGCCGCCGAGCACGGTCTTCGTCAGCACCATCGCGATCGGACTGATCCTGCAAAACGGTGCGGTCCGCCTCTTCGGCCCCGAGCCGCGGGTGACACCGCCGGTGCTGGGCGGCGGCGAGGTGCACTGGGCCGGCCTTACGCTGAGCCGTCAATCCATATCCCTGATCGTCGTTGCCGCCGTGCTGATCCTCGGGCAACGCTGGCTTTTGGCGCGCACGCGGCTTGGCCGGCAAATGCGCGCGACCGCCGAGGACCGCACCATGGCGGCGGCGCTGGGCATTCCCGTCCGCGCAATGATCGCGCTCACCTTCGCGCTGGCGGCGGCGCTCGCCGGCGCGGGTGGGATGCTGCTCGGCAATCAGTTCTTCGTGACGCCCACCGAAGGCAGCGCGCTCATCCTTAAAGCCTATGTTGCGGTAGTGATCGGCGGCTGGGGGTCGCTCGAGGGCGCGGTGGCGGGGGCTCTGCTGGTTGCCGCATTCGAGACCATCGTCGCGGCACTGGTCTCGTACACCGCAGCCATTGCGCTGCTCTATGGCGTTTTGGTTGCGATCCTGCTGCTGCGGCCCGAGGGCCTGTTCGGCGAGGCGGCGGGACGCCGGGCATGAACGCGCCGCGCGGCGTCGCGCTGCTGGGAGCCGCGTCACTCATCATTTATGCCGTTGGCTTCGCTTCGGCCTATGAGCTTCGCGTGCTCACCTTCGCGGGATGCCAGGTGCTGATGGTGCTCGGCTATCAGCTCATCTTCGGGCATGCGGGCGCGCTGTCGCTGGCGCAGGGCGCATTCTTCGGCCTCGGCGCCTACGTGACGGCAATCCTCGGCGCACGCTACGGAGCCGGTTTTGCGGCAAGCTTTCCGTTGTCGATCCTGTTGCCCGTGGCTCTGGCGGCACTGATCGCGGTCCCGGTGCTGCGGCTGGCCTCGCACTACTTCGCGCTCGCGACGCTGGGTCTCGCGCAGGTGGTGCTGCTTGCCTTCGTCAATGGCGGCACTTGGACCGGTGGCGCGCTCGGCATCCCCGGCCTCCCCGGTGTTTCGATCTTCGGCTGGACGGTCGCGCGCGGATTGCCGCTGCTGTCCCTGGTTTGGGCGGTGGTGGCGTTTGGCGCTTTCTTATCGGGCCGCATGACGAACGGGATCACGGGCCTCGCCTTCACCATGCTGCGCGAAAATCCGCTAGCCGCCTCGGCGATCGGCATCGACGGCGCACGCCTTCGCTTCTCGGCCTTTCTGCTGAGTGCCGGCTATGGCGGCGCAGCGGGTGCGCTAGAGGCCCACACCGCCGGCGTCGTCTCGCCGGAGGCTCTTGGGTTCAATCAGCTTGTGACGTGCCTTGCCATGACCGTCATCGGCGGCAGCACTCGAGTGGCCGGCGCATTCCTGGGCGCGCTGTTGCTCACCTACCTGCCGGAACGGCTGCGATTCCTCGAAGGACAAGCGCTGCTTGCCTATGGCGCGGCGCTGCTGGCCGCCGTCATCCTGGCGCCAGAGGGGTTGGCAGGCTTGCTCGCGCGGCTGTGGGCGAAACTAGAACCCGTGGTTCGCAAGGATCAAGTTAGACCCTCTCCGCTCATCCTCCCGCCGCTCGGCACCAGGGAACCGCTGCTCGAGGTCCGCGCCCTTGCACGACGCTTCGGCGGCATCGAGGCGATCGCAGGGGTCGATCTCACGCTTGCCTCGGGTGAAATCCTCGGCCTCATCGGCCCCAATGGATCGGGTAAGACCACCCTCGCCAATCTGGTCACCGGCCTCACCAAACCCGACCGCGGCGTAATTCGTTTTCAAGGCCGTCGCATCGACGACCTCGGCGCGTTCGAAATCGCGCGCCTCGGCATCGCGCGCACCTTTCAGACGTCGGCATTGCCGGCGGAAGTCATGGTTCTGGCCGCTGTCGCGGTTGCGCGCGCGAGCGAGGCCCGGGTACTCGGCACCGCGGCGGTGCTTCATGCGCGAGATCGCGGCGCGCATCGACGCAAACTCGATGCCGAAGCGATGGGGCTTCTCGAACGCCTCGGCGCGGGCGCCGTGGCGCTGCGGCCTTGCGGCGACCTTCCTCCGGGACTGGCTCGCCGCGTCGAGATCGCACGCGCGCTGGCATTGCGCCCGAGCCTCCTGATCCTGGACGAGCCCGCGGCCGGCCTCGCCGAGAGCGAACACACCAATCTTGCCGACACTCTTCGGTCGCTTGCGGCGGAAGGCCTCGCTCTGATCGTGATCGAGCACAACATGCCATTTCTGTTGGGTCTTGCGGGCCGCGTGTTGGCGCTCGATGCGGGCCGGGTCATCGCAACAGGAACACCCGCCGAAATCCGCCGCGACCCGAGGGTGATGGCCTCTTACCTCGGGAGTGCGGCCGCATGAACTCGCCGCTGCTTGCGATCGAATCCCTGGATGTCGCCGGGCTCGCCGGACCGGTGCTTGAGAAGGTGTCGGTCACGATCGATGCTGGCGAAGTGGTCGCGCTGCTGGGCGCAAACGGCGCGGGAAAATCGACGCTGCTTCAGGCAATCATGGGACTCCTCCCGGCGCGCGGCAGCATTCGGTTCGCCGGAGAGGAAATCGCCGCACTCGGCGCCGCCGCGCGCGCTCGGCGCGGCCTTGGATACGTGCCCGAGGGACGGCGGCTTTTTCCCGGCATGACGGTGCGCGACAATCTGTTGGTCGCCTGCCACGAGTCCGCTTCTCTAGGAGCACAACGGCTCGGCGAAACGCTCGATCTGTTTCCGACGCTCGCCGAGCGGCTTTTGACCCCGGCGTGGCAGCTCTCGGGCGGACAGCAGCAGATGCTGGCAATCGGTCGCGCGTTGATGGGCGCGCCGCGCCTGCTCCTGCTCGATGAACCTTCGCTCGGCCTGGCGCCCCTCGTGATCGAGCAATTGATGCGCGAGCTGCCGCGGCTGAGCGAGCGCGGCGTCGCGATCCTGCTTGCAGAGCAAAGCGTCGCCCGCGCGCTGACGGTCGCCGACCGCGTTTATGCGCTTGCCCACGGCCGAATTGTGGCCGAGGGCACCCCGGCCGAGCTTAGGAATAGCGGCATTCTGGAACAAGCCTTTCTCGGCGCCGAGATTCCGCTATCCTCACGCCCATAACCCCAGAACGGAGGCTCCGATGAAAATCCACAACCCCCCCAGTATTTTTTCCGCGCCAAGCTACAGCCACGGCATCGAGGTACCGCCCAACGCGCGCTGGCTCTATATGGCGGGTCAGGTGGGCGCGGGTGCCGACGGCAAAACCAAGGATGGGATCGAGGCTCAGACCGATCAGGTCTTCCGCAACTTAAAGGCGGTGCTCGCCGCCGCCGGCATGGGCATGGAAAACTTGGTCAAGATCACGACCTATCTCACCGACGAGAATTTGATCGCGGGATACCGCAAGGGACGCGCCCAACATCTCGGCGACTTCCGCCCGGCTTCGACATTGGTGATCGCTAGGCGGCTGGCGGACCCGGCTTGGCTCGTAGAGGTCGAAGGCATCGCCGCCAAGGCGTGAGCGATCCGATGCGCATCACCATTCTCGACGACTATCACGACACCGTCCGCACGCTGCGCGCCTTCGAGAAGCTCAGGGGCCACGAGGTCACGATCTGGAACGACCACGTCCAGGACGTGCCGGCGCTCGCCGAGCGGCTCAAGGACACCGAGGCGCTGGTGCTGATCCGCGAACGAACGAAAATCCAGGCGCCGCTTTTGGAGCGCCTGCCCAAGCTGCGCCTCATCAGCCAGCGCAGCGTCTATCCGCACATCGAGATCGCAGCCTGCACGCGGCACGGGGTCATCGTCTCCTCGGGTCAGCACGCGGGAACGCCCTCCTGGGCCACGGCGGAACTCACCTGGGCTCTGGTGTTGGCGGCAATGCGGCAAATCCCGCAGCAGATGGCCTCGCTCAAGAAGGGCCAGTGGCAGATCGGCGTCGGCATCACCGTGCGCGGAAAGGTTCTCGGCATCTACGGCTACGGGCGGATCGGTGCCGCCGTCGCCGGCTACGGTAAGGCCTTCGGGATGGACGTCGTCGTCTGGGCGCGGGAGCTCGCCCGCGCCAAGGCTGCGGCGGATGGCTATCGCGCCGCATCGAGCAAGGAGGCGTTCTTCGGAGAATGCGACGTGCTGTCGCTGCACATGCGGCTCGTCGATGCGACGCGCGGGATCGTGACCGCAAGCGACCTCGCGCGCATGAAGCCGACGGCGCTGCTGGTCAACACCAGCCGCGCCGGGTTGATCGCACCGGAAGCGCTGGTGGCCGCACTCCGCGCGGGGCGGCCGGGCATGGCTGCGGTGGATGTCTTTGAGCAAGAGCCGGTGCGCGATCCGAATGAGCCGCTGCTGCAGTTGAGCAACGTCGTGGCAACGCCGCACATCGGTTACGTCACGCGCGAGGAATACGAGATCCAGTTTGGCGATATCTTCGATCAGATCCTGGCCTATGCCGCGGGTGCGCCCACCAACGTGGTCAACCCCGAGGTGCTGAAGGCGCGGTAGGCAGCACCGGCGCTTCCGGGGCATCCCACGAATTGCTACCATCGCGACCCAATCGGGAGGAGAACCCATGCGGAAAATCACGGGAACACTGATCATCGCCCTCGCGCTCGCCCTCACGGCGAAGGCCGCAATGGCCGATGACACGCTGGATGCGATCAAAAAGAAGGGCGTGATCGTCATTGGCGTGAAGAACGACTACAAGCCCTGGGGATTTCTCACACCCGCCGGCGAAATCGTCGGGCTTGAAATCGACATGTCGGACGAGATCGCGAAAAAAATCGGGGTCAAACTGGAAAAGATCCCAGTGACGGCCGCCAACCGAGTCGAATTCCTTCAGCAGGGCAAAATCGACGCGATCATCGCGACGATGGGGGACACGCCGGAGCGGCGCAAGGTCATCGGCATGATCGAGCCGAACTACTACGCGGGCGCCACCAACATCCTGACGCTCAAGTCCTCGGGCTTGAAGCAGTGGGCCGACCTCAAGGGAAAGAAAGTCTGCGCGGTGCAAGGTGCCTACTACAATCGCCGCGTCTCGGAACTGTACCAGCCGGAGCTGGTGATCTTCCCCGCGGTGCCGGAAGCGACCAGCGCTCTCCTCAACGGAGCCTGCGTCGGCTTCCTTTTCGACGACACGCTGTTCTCGTCGTGGCTCGCCTCGGGCGATCCGAAATGGGCCGATTATACGATGCCCCTGATCAGCGAGGATCCGCAGCCCTGGGCGATCGGGGTCCGGCTCGACGACCTCAACGCGCCGTTCGGAAAGCTGCTCTCGGCGATGGTGACCGAGTGGCACAAGTCCGGCTGGCTGCTGGCGCGCGAGAAGAAATGGGGCATCCAGCAGAGCCCGTTCCTGGTCGAGATGAACAAGAAGTACCAGTGAGCGGCGTGTGACGGGCGTCGCGGACTGGTTTCGCTGGCTCGATTCAGCCTACGGCGTCAACCTCTCGATCTTCTACGACGGCTACGATCGCGGGCGATTCCTGGTCGGGATCGCAACCACGATCGAGCTGTCGATCGCCTGCACGGTGCTGAGCGTTGCGGTCGGCATCCTCGGCGCCTGGCTGCAAGGATCGAAGTCATCCTTCGTGCGCGCGGCGGTGCGCGGCTATATCGAATTCTTTCGCAATACGCCGCCGCTCATTCAACTGCTGTTCTTCTATTTCGCGATCGGCACGCTGCTTCCGACGATCCCGGACGCTGCCGGCGGCTCCCGGCCGATCGTTTCGAACATGGGGTGGGCGATCATCTCCTTTTCGTTGTTTGCAGGCGCGCACAACATCGAGATTTTTCGATCGGGCATCGACGCGGTGCCGCCCGCCATGCGCGAGGCGGCGGCGAGCCTTGGTCACACGCGGCTGCAAGTCTTTTTCCTGATCGTCTTCCCGCTGGCGCTGCGAATTTCGTTCCCGGCGCTCAACAACAACATCGTCAATCTCGTGAAGACCACCACGCTCGCCTACGCGATCGCGGTGCCCGAATTGCTTTACGCGTCGGCGCAGATCTGGTCGGAGGACTTCAACGTCAAGGAGATGATGAACGTCCTGCTCCTGATCTATCTCCTCCTGGTCGCGCTGGTCGTTTGGGGCATGAACGCGATCGAGCAGCGCATGCGCATCCCCGGTTACCACGTGTGAGCGGTCCGCGGGCGAACGGCGAATTTCCGCGCCTCGATCCGCGCTGGATCGCTGGACTCTGTCTGCTCGCGCTGTTGCTGTGCTCGCTGTTCGTGGCATCCGCCCAGACCGGCGTTCCGCCCGAATCGCAGTCGATCGCGGCGGCGCTCATCAAATGGCTGCCACTGGTGTTTTCCGGGTTCCTGTTCAATCTCCTGGTCAGCGTGCTCTCGATGGCGCTCGGCACCGCCGCGGGCGTGATGTTGGGATTGGGACTCATTTCCGAGCGAACGGCGCTCAGAACAGCTTGTGCCGGCGCCATGCAGTTTTTCCGCAATGCGCCGTGGCTGGTGCTGTTGTTCTACGCGATGTTCCTGATCCCGTTCAAAATCGCGCTGCTGGGCGAGAGCATTCCGTTCCCGGATTGGATCAAGGCGGTGATCGGCCTCGCGCTCCCGGTCATGGCCAATGTCGCGGAGATCGTGCGCGGCGGCATCGTATCGATTCCGCTGGGCCAGTGGCAGAGCGCGCGCAGCCTCGCCTTCACGCGCAGCCAAATCCTCTGGCTCATCATCATTCCCCAGGCCGTGAAGCGGATGATCCCGCCATGGATGAACCTCTACGCCATCCTGACGATGGCGACCCCCCTCATCTCCATCGTCGGCGTGCAGGACGGCCTCACCATGACGCGGAGCGCGCTGGTGGCGGAGGGACGACCGGAGCTGTTCCTTCCGATGTACCTCGTCTTGTTGGCGATGTTCTTCGCTTACTGCTACCCGATCGCGTTGGGCACGAGCGTTCTTGAGCGCCGCGTCGAGACTCAGGGCTAGCGCGGGATCACGAAGCGCTGCCAATCGCGCCGCCGCTCCCAGCCTTCGCGCTCAAGGGCGGGCGTGTCATCGCTGCTTTCGGGATATCCCAGACACAGATAGCCGATGAAGGACCATTGCGCGGGAATTTCAAGAATACCCGCGATCTCGCTGGTATCGAGGATCGAGACCCAGCCGAGCCCGACGCCTTCAGCCCGCGCCGCAAGCCAGAGCGTGTGGATCGCCAGCACGACCGAGTATTCGATGGTCTCGGGCATGGTGCGCCGGCCAAGGCCGCGACCCTGGCTCGTTCCACGATCCGCGAAAACAGCCAAGTGGACCGGCGCCTCGTCGAGGCCCGCGAGCTTGAGGCGCGCATAGTTTTGCGCATCGGCGCCTTCCTGCGCCGCGAGCGCCGCGGCGTTGGCGCGCTCGAAATTGGCGCGGATCGCGGCGCGCCGCGCCTTGTCATCGACGACGACGAAGCGCCAGGGCTGGCTCAGCCCGACCGAGGGCGCAAGCACGGCGGTCTGCAGCAGCCGGTCGAGCACACCCTCGGGCAGCGCATCGCGGCGAAAGCGGCGCACGTCGCGCCGCCAGATCAACAGTTCGAGAAGCCGCTCGCGAAACTCCGCTGGGAATTCCGGCATCGCCCCATTACCGCTTCCCCCGCGCATCGACCGGCCAGATATCGACCAAGGTGTCGCCGCGCACGAGGTGGTAGCAATCGTAAAGATTGACCGTGGGATCGCAATGGGGTGTTACGCACTCGATCTTCTGGCCGATCTCCGGTTTCGCCGTTCCCTCCGACAATACCAGCCGGCCATGCTCGTCGCCGAAGAACAGATATGTGGCGCCCTGAGGCGCACCCGACACAGGTTCCGGCTTGTGGTTTTCGGTGGCGAAGCTCTTGAGCCCGGCATCGCAGGTGACGTAGCCCTGGGCGTTGGCGCTCACCACCGCGGTCTGCACGAAGAGCGAGGTCTCGAAAGGCGGCGTGTTGCGGCCATCCTTCAGTGCCTTGTGGTAATCCACGTCCATGAAGATGTAGGAGCCGACCTGCATTTCAGTGAACATATGCGCCTCGGGATCGAGGTCGAAAGTTCCGGTGCCGGCACCGGTCACCACGGGGACCTCGATACCGCCGCGGGTCAGCTCCGAGACGATGCTCTTGACGCGAGCCAGCACTTGCAGCGTCCGCTCGCGCCGCTCGGCGCGCGTCGGCAGATGCTGGAGGTTGCCGGCATAAGCCTGGATGCCTCGGAAGCGGAGCGCGCGGGAGCGGGCCGCTGTTTGCGCGAGAGCTATCGCGTCTTCTTCGCTCGCAACGCCGGTGCGGCCATGCGCGGCGTAGAAATCGACGAGCACGTCGAGCGGCTTTCCCTGCGCCCTGGCCGCCGCCTCGATTTCCGCGAGATTGCGGGGATGATCGACCACGACCGATAGTCCTTTGTGCTCGCTCCTGTTAAGCGCGACCAGCCGGCGAATTTTCGACGGCGTCACCTGCGGCGATGTGATGTGAACACCGGGGATGCCGCCCCGCACCATCACTTCCGCCTCGCCCATGGTGGCGCAGCAGACGCCAAGCGCACCGGCCTCCACCTGAAGGCGCGCGATGCGCAGCGATTTATGCGTCTTGGCATGCGGGCGCAAGCGGACACCGACGGCGCGCGCATGCGCCGCCATCGCCGCGATGTTGCGCTCCATCACATCGAGATCGACAAGCAGTGCCGGTGTATCCAACTGCGCGCGCGAGCCCGGAACACCGATCAAGGCTTGGTTGGGACCGAGGTCTGTCATCTGTCAATCCTTCGTCACTCCACGCCGCGCCTATTCAAAAGCATCGTTTAGGAGATCGAGGGGACGCTTGGGGAATAGAGGGAGCGGAGCTCGTCGAGATCCTCACAAACGTTTGCCCTCACAAACGTTTTGCGATACGCGTTTGGCGATGGAGGTGAGCTTCCCCATCTCCAATTGATCCCCTCATCTCCTATCAGCTTTTTTCATTGGCGGCACGGCTTTTGACGAGCTTGCCCGAATGGTACGCCGCCCGGGGCAGCGGGCGCGCTCACGTCAATGCCGCGCCGCGAGCGGCGCCACGCCAGCGTCGTGCAGATGACAGGCAACCTGGTGGCCGGGCTTGACCTCGCGGACCTGCGGCTCCTCCGTCGAGCAGCGCGCCATCGCATAGGGACAGCGCGTGTGAAAGCGGCAACCCGAGGGTGGGCTGATCGGGCTCGGCACGTCTCCCGCCAGAATGATGCGCTCGCGCTTTGCCTCGGGGTCCGGGGTCGGCACCGCCGACAGCAGCGCCTCGGTGTAGGGATGGAGCGGTTCGGCGAACAGCGAATCCCGATCCGTAAGCTCGACGATCTTGCCCAGATACATGACGGCGATTCGGTGGCTGATGTGCTCCACCACCGCGAGATCATGCGCGACGAAAAGGTAGGAAAGTCCGAATTCAGACTGCAGATCGCGTAACAGGTTGATCACCTGCGCCTGCACCGAGACGTCGAGCGCCGAGACCGGCTCGTCGCAGACGATGAGGCTTGGCTGGAGTGCGAGCGCGCGGGCGATGCCGATGCGCTGGCGCTGGCCGCCCGAGAATTCGTGCGGATAGCGCTGCATCGCCTCCTCGCGCAGGCCCACTTTGCGAAAGAGCTCGGCGACCCGCGCGCGCAGCTCGCTGCCGCCGGAGATGCCGTAGTTCCTCAAGGGCTCGGCGACGATCGCGCCGACCGAGAGACGGGGATTAAGCGAGGAGTATGGGTCCTGGAACACGACCTGCAGTTCCCGGCGGAAGGGGCGCATCTGCGCGCGGCTCAAATTGTCGATGCGCTCACCGCGCACCTTGACCGTGCCGGCGGTCGGCTCGATCAGCCTCAGGATCGCCTTTCCCGCCGTGGATTTGCCGCAGCCGCTCTCGCCCACGAGCCCCAGGGTCTCCCCCTCCTCGATGCGAAAACTGATGCCGTCCACGGCATAGACCTGGCCGACAACGGTCGAGAGCAACCCCTTGCGCACCGGAAAATGCTTCTTGAGGCCTTCGACCTCCAGCAGCGGCGCTTTTGCTTCGCTCATGGAGGGGATATCCGGGCCGACTCGAAGCAGGCCGCGAAATGGTCCGGCGCTTTGCGCTCGAATTCCGGCGCCTCCCTGCGACAGCGATCGGTCGCGAAGGCGCAGCGCGGCGCGAAGGCGCAGCCGACGATTTCGTCCTTGAGCGAGGGCACCATGCCCGGGATCTCCGCGAGCCGTGGCGGCTCCATGCGGCCGCGCGTCGCTCCCAGGCGCGGCACCGAGGTCATGAGCCCCACGGTGTAGGGATGCTGCGGTCGGCGGAACAGCTCCTTGACCGGGGCCTCCTCGACCTTGCGGCCCGCGTACATCACGACGACCCGTTCGGCCATCTCGGCGACGACGCCGAGATCGTGGGTGATGAGCACGATCGCCGCGCCTATCTTCTTCTTCAGCTCGCGCATGAGATCGAGAATTTGGGCCTGGATCGTCACGTCGAGCGCAGTGGTTGGTTCGTCCGCCAGCAGCAGTTTCGGATTGCACGCGAGCGCCATGGCGATCATTACGCGTTGACGCATGCCACCCGACATCTCGTGCGGATATTGCCGGGCGCGCCGCTCGGGTTCCGAAATCTTCACCAGCCGCAACATCTCGATCGCGCGCTGCCGCGCCGCCTTCGCATCGAGCCCCTGATGCAGGGTCAAGGTCTCGCCGATCTGCCGCTCGATCGTGAGCACGGGATTGAGCGAGGTCATCGGCTCCTGAAAGATCATGGAGATATCGTTGCCGCGGATTTGCCGCATCTCCGCCTCGGAGAGCCCGAGCAGATCGACGCCGAGGAAGCGAATCGCGCCCGAGACGATGCGGCCGGGCGGCTCCGGGATAAGGCGTAGGATCGAGAGGGCGGTCACGCTTTTGCCGCAGCCGGACTCGCCGACGACGCCCAGGGTTTCGCCCGGCATCACCTTGAGCGAGACGCCGTTCACGGCGCGCACCACGCCGTCGCGGCTGAAGAAATAGGTGCGGAGGTCGTCGATCTCGAGCAGGCTCCGGACCGGTGCCGCGCTCGGGAGGTTTGTCGAGGATTCCGGAAATGCGAGACTCACGGGGGGCCCCTGCCTCACATGCGCCGCGCCAACCGCGGATCGAGCGCGTCTCGGAGCCCATCGCCCACAAGGTTCACCGCCAGCACGGTCGCGGACAAGAACATGGCGGGGAAGAGCACGATGTAATACTTGATCTCGAACAGGCTCCGCCCCTCCGCCATGATATTGCCCCAGCTCGGAATATCCGGTGGCGTGCCGGCGCCGATAAACGACAGGATTGCCTCAGTTATCATGGCGGAGGCGCAGATATACGTGCCTTGGACCAGGACCGGCGCGACGGTATTGGGGAGGATGTGGCGCCAGAGCGTCTTGAAGAAGCCGGTTCCCGCCGCCGTCGCCGCCTCGACGAAGGGCTGCTCGCGCAGGCTCAGCACCACGCCGCGCACCAGTCGCGTCACTTGCGGCACCTGGGAGATGGTAATCGCGAAGATCACGTTGCCCATGCTGGCGCGGGTCAATGACATCAGCGCGATCGCCAACAGCACCGGCGGTATCGACATCAAGCCGTCCATGACCCGCATGACGATTGCGTCGGTAATGCGGCTGAAACCGGTGACAAGGCCGATCGCCAGCCCGAAGCCCGTGGCGAGCGCCGCCACGCTTAACCCCACGATCAGGGAGACCCGGCTGCCGTAGATGACGCGGCTATAGACATCGCGGCCGAGGGCATCGGTACCGAACCAGAAATTCGCATCCGGGAAGCGGAGCCGCTTGATCGGTGCGATGGCCTTCGGATCGACGGTACCGAGATAGGGCGCGAAAATCGCCATCAGCACCATGATGCCCAGCAGCGCCGACCCCAGCGCAACGGTGGGATGGCGGTACATCCACTCAACCACCTTGCCATGGCGTGCCCGCCGTGCCGCGCGCGCGGCTTCGAAATCGAGCGGTGCGGTGGTCATGACCTCAATACCTCACGCGCGGATCGAGAAAGATGTAGCTGATGTCCACCAGCAGATTGACGATCACGTAGGCCGCCGAGAACAACAAGATGACGCCCTGGATGATCGGATAATCGCGACGCAGGATCGCATCCACCGTGAGGCGCCCGACCCCCGGAATCGCGAACACCGTCTCGGTGACGACGACGCCACCGATCAGCAGCACGATACCGATACCGATGGTCGTGGCAATCGGCACCGCGGCATTCTTGAGCGCATGCCCCACCAGAACCTCGCTGTTGGCGAGGCCCTTGGCGTGGGCGGTGCGGATATAGTCCTGGCTCAGCACTTCCAGCATCGAAGTGCGGGTGATGCGCGCGATCAATGCCGCATAGATCAGGCCGAGCGCGATCGACGGCAACGCCAGATGCTGAAGGAACGGCACGATGCCGTCGTGGAAGCTGACGTAGCCCTGCACCGGCAGCCAATTGAGCTCGACCGAGAATACCAGGATCAGCACATAGGCGAGAACGAACGAGGGCAGCGAGAAGCCGAGCACCGCGAACACCATCACCGAGCGGTCGACAAAGGTACCCGCGCGCCAGGCGGCGACGACGCCGATCGGCACCGCGAGCAGGATCGAGACGATGAGCGTGCTGATGCTGAGCGCCGCCGTGGGCTCAACACGCTGCGCGATGAGCTGCCAAACCGGCAAGCCGCTGAAGATCGAGACGCCGAGATCGCCGTGCAGCACGCCCCAGGCCCAATGCCCAAAGCGCACCAGAAACGGCTGGTCGAGGCCGAGCTGGTGATGGATGCGGGCGATATCCGCGGGGGTCGCGAGATCGCCGGCAATCACCGCGGCGGGATCTCCGGGCGAGATGTAGAGCAGCGAGAAAATGAAGATCGCGACCACCGCCATCACGGGGATGGTCGCGATCAGCCGTCGAACGATGTAAGCGAACATGATACGCGGTCAGCCAGGCCTATGACTTATCTACATTCCAGAGGAATACCACCGGCGCCACGATCACGCCCTTGAGGTTGCTGCGGTAGGCGGTCGGGATTACGAACATGCCCGTCGGCACGTACGGCACCTCTTCGAACGCCTCGGCCTGGATCGCCTCGGCGAGCTTCTTCTGACCGGCGAGGTCCTTGGCGTCGAACCACTGGCGCCGCAGGTCCTCGAGCTTTTGGTCGGTAGGCCAGCCGAACCACGCCGCCTTGCCGTTGGTGCGCAATGGCGCGTGCAGCGCCGGGCTCGCCATGTCCGGCGCCACCACCCACGTGAAGAAGATATTCCAGCCGCCCTTGTCGATCGGCTCATGCGAGGCGCGCCGCGTTATGAGCGTGCCCCAGTCCATGGCCTGGAGATCGGCGTTGATCCCGAGCGCCTTCAACAGCTCCATCGTCACCAACGCCTGGGAATTGACGATCGGCTGGTCGGTCGCGGTCATCACCACGATCCGCTCGCCCTTGTATCCGGCCTCCTTGATCAGCTCTTTCGCCTTGTTGAGGTCGCGCGGCGCCGCAAGCGGCGCATTGCCGGCGTCGTTGGCGAGCGGCGTGCCGCAGGCGAAATAGGAATAGCAGACCTTCCAGTACTCGGGATTGCCGGCGAGCGCGGTCATGTATTCCTTCTGATCGACCGCCCACATGACCGCCTGGCGCATCTTCACGTTGTCGAAGGGCGGCTGTTCGTGATTGAAGCGCAGGACACCGATGCTGCCCAAGGGATCGGCGTTGGCGACGGTGACGTTCTTGTCCTTGGAGAGGAGCGGCACCAGGTCCTGCGGGAGCTGCTGCCACCAATCGACCTCGCCGGCGATCAGCGCGTTGGCGGCGGTTTGCGCGTCAGGGATATAGTCCCATTCGACCTTGTCCACCTTCACCACCTTGCCGCCAGCGGCCCAGCTCGGCGGCTCCTTGCGCGGCACGTAGTCCGCATTCTTCACGAACACGGCCTTGGCGCCGGGAACCCACTCCTCCTTCACAAACTTGAACGGGCCCGAGCCGATCGATTCCGTGACCTGCGTGTTGGCGTCGGTCTTGGCGACACGCTCGGGCATCATGAAGGGCACGTTGCTGGAGAGCTTGCCGATCGCGTCGAGCAGTAGCGGGAATGGCTTCTTGAGGATGATCTGGAAGCTCTTGTCGTCGACCGTTTTCATTTCCGCGATCACGTCGGGGAGCGTCTGACCGAAGACGTCGCGCTTCATCCAGCGCTGAAGCGAAGCGACGCAGTCCGTCGACTTGACCGGCATGCCGTCGTGCCATTTGAGGCCATCGCGCAGCGTAAATGTGTACGTGAGCTGGTCGTCGCTGACCTTCCAGGTCTCGACCATCTGCGGCTGCACTTTATAATTCGCGTCGATCGCGAACAGCGTGTCGTAAACCATGTAGCCGTAGTTGCGGGTGATGTAGGCCGTGGTCCAGATCGGATCGAGGCTGCGTAGGTCCGCTTCCGGTATGAATTTGAGCGTCTTGCCCCCGGATTGGGCATGTCCGATCGAAGGCACCAGCGCCACTGAAAGCGCCAGCGCGGCCGCAACGCCGGTAGCCCGCAAAAACTGCCCCATGATGGCCTCCCTGTGTTCCAAGCGGGTTGGAGCCGCCTTTGGCCCACACCTTACGCGATTCCCGGGCGCTAGCACCACCTCCGTGGCGCGGGTCCCGACCTCCCTATGCAAGAGCGGGGCCGCCAATAGGCCGAGGCACCATCGGTTTGCGAGCACGGCGGTTTTCGCCGATAGTGGCGGCGATCCGCACCAGCGAGGTTCCCTCATGACCGCCAATGCCGACCGCGAGCTTGGATTTCTCTCCGCGACCGAGATGGTCGAGCGCTTCCGCGCCAAGGCACTCTCTCCGGTCGAGGTGAACGCGGCAGTCGAGCGGCGGATCGCGCGGTTCGAACCCAAGCTCAACGCCTTCGCGTTTCGCGATTCCGAAGCGACGGCGCGGTCGGCGCGCGAATCCGAAGCGCGCTGGCGGAAGGGTGCGCCCTTGGGACCGCTCGACGGCGTTCCCGTCACCATCAAGGACCTTTTCCTGACCAAGGGCTGGCCGACCTTGCGCGGCTCGGTCCTCGTGCCGCGCGACCAGCCCTGGGAGGAGGACGCACCGCCGGTGGCGCGCCTCAAGGAAACCGGTGCGGTCGCGATCGGCAAGACCACCATGCCGGAATTCGGCTGGAAGGCGCTGGGCGACAGCCCCTTGACCGGCATCACCCGCAATCCCTTCAACACCGATCACACGCCGGGCGGATCGAGCTCGGGCGCGGCGGCGGCGCTGGCGGCGGGGCTCGGGCCCCTTGCGCTCGGCACAGATGGCGGCGGATCGATCCGCATTCCCTGCGGCTTCTGCGGCATCCCCGGCTTGAAGCCCACCTTCGGCCGGGTCCCCGCTTACCCGGCGAGCCCGTTCGGACTGCTCGCGCACACCGGACCCATGGCGCGGACGGTCGCTGATTGCGCGCTGCTGATGAATGTGCTCACTGGCGCCGACGACCGCGATCCCTACGCGCTCCCGCGCGACGGGGCTGACTATCGAAGAGGTCTGGAGGACGGCGTCAAGGGCATGAAGATCGCCTACAGCCCGGCGCTCGGCTATGGGCGTGTCCACCCGGAAGTCGCAGCCGCGGTCGAGCGCGCGGCCAAGATCATGAGCGGCCTCGGCGCCCACGTGGAGCAAGTGGACCCGGGGTTCGGCGATCCGCGCGAGGCCTGGCTTACGCTCTGGTACTCAGGCGCCGCGAAGATACTCGGCCACTTCAGTCCGGAGCAGAAGAAGCGGCTCGATCCCGGCCTGCTCGTCCATGTGGAGCGCGGCCACAAGCTTTCGGCGGTGGATTTCCTCACCGCCGACGTGGCGCGTACCGATTTGAGCCGGCAGATGCAGGCGTTCCATCGCCGATTCGATCTGCTGATCACCCCCAGCGTCGCCGTGCCCGCGATCAAGGTCGGGCAAGACCTGAGCGATCCCGCCCACGAGAAGGAATGGATCGACTGGACGCCCTTCAGCTATCCCTTCAACTTGACGCGCCAGCCGGCGGCGAGCGTGCCCTGCGGCCTCACCAAAAACGGGCTGCCGATCGGATTGCAGATCGTGGGACCGCTCTACGCCGATGCCAAGGTGCTGCGTGCGGCGCGTGCCTTCGAGACGACGTACCCGGCGCCGCGCCCCGGGCTCGCCGAGGAATAAGCGGAGCGCGCCCATGCAAGTGACGCTGCTGGGCACGGGCTGTCCGCAATGCGATCCCGACCGGCTCGGGCCCGCGAGCCTGGTGCGCGCGGGCGAGCGCCATATCCTCGTCGATGTGGGGTCGGGTGCGACGCAGCGCCTCGTGAGCGCGGGATCGAGTGGGCGCCGCCTCGACGCGGTGCTGCTGACGCATCTGCATTCCGATCACATCGTCGATCTATTCCAGCTCGTGATCTCGAGCTGGCACCAGGGCCGCGCGCGGCCGCACCGCATTTTCGGGCCCGCGGGCACCCAGCGTTTTGCCGAAGGCATGATGACGCTCTGGCGACCGGAGCTGGAGCAGCGGATCGCCCATGAGCGGCGGCCTTCGACCGCGGCGCTGGAGCTGGAGATAAGCGAGATCGAGGCCGGCCCAATCCTGACGCTCGACGACCTCACGGTGCGCGCGGTCCGAGTGGATCATGCGCCGGTGCGCGACGCTTTCGGTTTCGTCCTCGAGACGCCCCGACACCGCGTGGTCTTCAGCGGAGATACCGCGCCCTGCCCCGCCATCACTGAAGCCGCGCGCGATGCCGACCTCTTGGTGCACGAATGCTTCATCCATGGGGTGATGACGCCCGAGCCGGGCGTGCGCACCCAGGAGGGCATCGACAATGTCGCGCGCTATCACACCGCCGCACCCGACGTCGGCCGGATCGCCGAGGAAGCGCGGGTGCGCACCCTTATGCTGCACCACTTCGTCCCGACACGCTTTGACCGCGAGGCGGTGATGGCTCAGGTGCGGGCGCACTATGAGGGCCCCGTGCTGTTGGGCGAGGACTTGATGCGCATCGACCTCGCGACCGGCATCGTCGCGCATGAAAGCGCGCGGATCGCGCTCGCGAGAGGCCGCTGAAACGCCGATGTCGCGCGGCACGTTGTTTCTCGTCGTCGGCCCCAGCGGCGTCGGCAAGGACACTTTGATCGATGGCGCCCGACGCGCACTCTCGGGCGATTCTCGCTTTGTATTTCCGCGCCGGGTGATCACCCGCGCGAGCGATGCCGGGGGCGAAGCGCACGAGGCCGTCGATGCGGAGGAGTTCCGCCGGCGGGAAGAGCGCGGCGCCTTCGCGCTGTCATGGCAGGCGCACGGGCTCCGCTATGGCATTCCGCGCACGATCGAGGATCGCCTCGGAGCGTTGCGCCACGTGATCGTGAACGTCTCGCGCGCGGTGATCCCCACGGCGCGAACGCGGTTTCAACCGCTCAGGGTAGTCGAGGTCTGGGCGCCGGCGGCGGTATTGGCCGAGCGCCTTGCGGCGCGCGGCCGGGAAAGCGTCGAGGAAATCGCGCGGCGGATCGAGCGCTCCGAGGCGATCGCGGTCGACGGCATCGACGTGCGGCGAGTTGAAAATTCCGGAAGTGTCGCGGATGGGGTCGCGGCGCTGCTCAGCGTGCTCCATGCCCCTTAGAGGCCGTTCCCTTAGTCGGGACTAAGGAATTGGGAGATAAGGGGATTATTCGGGGATTGAGGGGACATGGATTCATGTGGGATGAGGTGATCCCCTCATCCCCCGATCCCCGAACGGGTTGGCGAGAAGCTACCGGATCGTTGCAGGCTTTAAGCGGCAGCGCGCTTTTTCTTGTCGGCGGCGCGTTCGATGCGCTTGCGCAAGCGCCGCGCCTCCGGCGGCAGCTTCGCCGCGGAGCGCGACAGCAGATATGCGTCGAGCCCGCCATTGGCCTCGATGCTGCGGATCGCGTGCGGGGTCAGGCGGAGCCGCACTGAATTCCCGAGCGTGTCGGAGAGCAGCGAGATCATCTGCAGGTTCGGCAGAAAGCGCCGCTTGGTCTTGTTGTTGGCGTGGCTCACATTGTGCCCAACCTGCACGCCGCGTCCCGTAATCTCGCATTTCCTAGCCATCGCCCAATCCTCGATAAATCCAGCGCCCGAACGAAAGACGCCCGGAGGGGCCCGGGCGCGCCGCGCTTTCTAGGCCAAGGCGGCGGGGGCGTCAAGGTGGGGGTCAAGCCGGCGCGGACCGCAAGATAGAAGGGCTCACCACGGAGGTACGGAGAGCACGGAGATTGCGGTACGCCTCATCGCGAGCGGAGCGAAGCGATCCAGTATTCTGGACTGACGTTGCGTTTATTCTCAGTGTTCTCCATGCCTCTGTGGTAAAAACCGTTTTCGTACCAGGGGAATAAAGTCTTTGACCAAATCCATCTCTCGGCGCGGGTTCCTCAATCTGGTGGGACGCGCCGGCGGCGCCGCGGCGGTCTACCAGACCATGGCGGCGATGGGCTTGCTCCCCGTCCCCGAGGCCTATGCGGGCCCGCCTGCATTGGCGCCCCATT
The DNA here is from genome assembly GCA_035517495.1 of Allostellaceae bacterium. Taxonomy (GTDB): domain Bacteria; phylum Pseudomonadota; class Alphaproteobacteria; order ATCC43930; family CGMCC-115725; genus DASZHJ01. The sequence continues at coordinate 82,647 of DATIYT010000059.1, forward strand.
CGGGCCGCGGCGTTCACGTGGCGATCCTGGGTGCGGGGATCGCCGGGATGACCGCGGCCTTCGAGCTTTCGCGCGCGGGCTATCGCTGCACGATCCTGGAGGCGCGGCGCCGCGCCGGCGGGCGCAATTGGACGCTCCGCCGCGGCGATCTCGTCGAGGAGATCGATAGCCGGCAGCACTGCGATTTCTCGCGCGGCCCCGAGATCTATCTGAACGTCGGGCCGGCACGCATCCCGCAGCACCACCAGGCGATCCTGGGCTATTGCCGGCAGTTCGGCGTGGTGCTCGAGCCGCTCGTCAACGAGAACCGCAACGCCTTCTTCCAGAGCGACCGCGCCTTCAACGGCAAGCCCATCCGCCAGCGCCGGTTCATCAACGACAGCCGGGGCTATATCGCGGAGCTGCTGGCGAAGGCGATCAATCAGCACGCGCTCGACGACGCGCTCACCGGCGAGGACCGGGGCAAGTTTCTGGCGATGCTGCGGAACTTCGGCGCTCTCGAACGAGGGTCGGGCCAGTACAAGGGATCGTCGCGGCTCGGCTACAGCGAATGGCCGGGTGCCGGCGACCAGCCGGGAACCGAGATTGAGCCGCTGCCACTCGCGGAACTGCTGAAGCCCAGCTTCGCGTATTTCCAGCTCAATTGGAGCGAGTTCATCGACTTCGCGCCGACGATGCTGCAGCCCACGGGCGGCATGGACCGGATCGCCCGCGCCTTCGAGGCGCGTGTCCATCCGATGATCCGCTACGGCGCGGAAGTGACGGCGATCAAGCGCGCGGGCGATGGCGTGCGCATCCTCTATGGCGAGGCGCAGCATGGCGCGCCGCGCGCGCTCAGAGCCGACTATTGCCTCTGCACCATCCCGCTCACGGTGCTGCGCGAGATCGAGAGCGATTTCTCGGCCGAATTCAAGCAGGCGATCGCGACACCCGGCTATGAGAACGCCATCAAGATCGGCTTCGAAGCCAAACGTCGTTTCTGGGAAGAGGACGAGCAGATCTACGGCGGCATCTCCTGGACCGAGGACGACATAACGCAGATTTGGTATCCCTCGACCGGTTTTCAGGGCAAGAGCGGTGTGCTGCTGGGCGCCTATGTCTGGAGCGACGAAGCGGAAAAGCGCATGGGCGCGCTCAGCCCGGACGCGCGTGTAACGGCGGCGCTGGCGAGCGGCGCCAAGCTGCACCCGAATTATCGGCGCGATCTCGCGCACGGAATCTCGGTTGCCTGGGGGAAGATTCCCTTCAGCCGGGGATCATGGGCCGAGTGGACCAAGGAGACGCGCGCTGCCGCCTACGCGACGCTCAATCGCGGCGAGCCGCCGATCTATCTCGCGGGCGAGCACCTGAGCTACGTGACGGGATGGCAGGAGGGCGCCGTGCTCTCGGCACACGCAGCGGTCAAGGCGATCGACGCGCGGGTGAGGGCGAGGAAGGCGTGAGGGTTGCGCTGCGACAAGCAAGCGATCACATGGGCAAGCATCTCTGCAACGTTGAATACGAGGACGGAATGAAGAAGAACGCCGCAGAAGCTATAAGGGATTTGTCACTCGGTGCGATCACCAACCTGTCGAAGCTTCTCACCGTCGGCAAAGATCAGTGCACGCCCGAGGAATTCGCCACGCTCAAGAAGGGCGTCGCCATCGCCATTGGTCAAATTCAAACGGAGATATTGTCGGTCGTCTGCTCGCAATATTCGGAACTTGATGACCTGAAAACATGATGTAAATCATGGTCCTCACCCCATTAGGAAGGGAACGAAATCAACTCTCCGATATCAGCCGAAAAATGTCTTCGATCGACGTGACCACCTGCGCCGGCCCCAGTCCCTTGATCATGCGCGGCGGGAGGTTCTCACCAACGGATTGATCAGTCACGATGGGGCCAGGGGCGCCTGGCCAATAGAGCGTACTCGAAGTCTCCCGCAGCAGATTGAGCAGCGCGGGCCAGAAGGGATGATCGCCTCCCGGCGGCCGGTTGACGGCAAAGTTCACGACATCGGGAGCGACGTCGTCGAGCTGAATGACCGCCGCAGAATCGGCCACCTTCCACCTAGTCGGGTCCGACATATCGGCAAAGCTGCCGAACGCCCGCTCGATTAGCGCACGAGAAATCGGTCGTGGTTGCCCATTTTTTTCGAACGCACCAATGTAGATATCGAAGCTCATTATCAGGCCTCCCTGTTCGTGAAAGTTCGATGGATTGACCGGTGCGCGAATCCAGCGGGTGCTGGTCCGCGAAACCAGGGGATAACGATCCAACTTTTCAAATACTCGATTGGCATCCAGAAGACGTGAATGTTGGTGAACTCGTTCTCTTTCGCATACCAAGCAAAATAATCCGCTGGGCCCTGTTCGGCGAAATACCATTCGACCTGTCGCGGACCGGCGGCTTGCGATTGCCGCTCCATTTGCGCTTCGAGCTTTTTAACGTCCCGTGTACCAGTCTCTCCACAGATCCGGGGACATCGGCTCGTCTTCGTCCCAGTCGTCCATTGCCCGGGCGTAGCCGGGACCTTTGGCCTCAAGCAAAGTTCCATCAATTTCTCGGCATCCGTCGAACATAACGTCGTTGAACAGCACACCGAGCCCCGGCGGTAATCCCGTGACACGCATTTGATATTCCATGGCGCGCGGCGACTTGTATCCTGGACGATCCGGGCCCGGGTCGGGACAGAGTTGCGGCTCGTCCTTGGCGATCGACCTGGCCCGCGCCGCAGCTTGAGCGTCCGAATCGGCATCGGAGTCTTCTTCTGCATCTTGATCGCGCCGCCGCCGCGGGCCACGCATGGCAAGCGCGGTGATTGCGGTGGGATCGGCAACGAAGCCGTTTTCGATACCGAGGTCCTGGGCGACAACATTGCCCTGCTCGTCGCGGTAATAGTGATCGGCGCCCGGATAACCTTCGTAGATTTTCGTGCGATTGCCATCTTCGTCCACGCGATAGAGCGTAAGCCGACCCTCCATTCGCTCGTACGCGATATCGGGATTGTCAGGGAGCGTGCCCTGTGATTCGAGGCCGCCGCTGCGATTGCCGGGAATCAGAATCAACCCGCCGGCCAGCGTGAAGACGTTCAGGCCTGCGGCGATGCGTGGAAGCAAAGCCAGTGCATCGGCTGTCCATATTCTCCAAGCGCTAAACAGATCGCTGCCTATATCCGTGGCGACTGATGCAACTGTAGTCCCCGCGACAGTTTCTGTTAGCTCTCTGCCGGTATCTGTGGCGACGGGAGCAGCTGTTGTCGCAACAGCAGCTCCTGCCGAAGTGCCACCGCCTTCACTCGTCCATTCACCACGTGCATTCCGGGGTTCGTCGGGGTTGAAACCCTCTTTGATCAGTTTGTCCGCGATCGCGAGGCGGCGGAGCACCGGGTCATTGAATCTGTTCAGCGGAACTTTCAGCCCGAGCTGATCGGCTTTCAGCTTTCCGCCTCGTGCCACGTCGCTTTCAATCCGACGGCATAGGGTAAAGAACGGATTTTGATCAGCCTCGCCTTCGAACGCGAAGCGCGCGATGGGCTCGGTCGGTGCAAATCCCATGAGAAGATAGCCGACGGGCGTGCGCCGCACCCAAATGCGGTCGCGCTGCACACTATTCCCATCGGTGACGATGAGCGCGTTGGCCCGCTGCGGCGCGCGCTCAGGTGCGCCGCGCCTTTTCTCGAACCCCATCTCGTGAAGCCTCCGCCGATGCGTTATTAATTTGTTGCCCGTCCATAGAACATAACGAGAACAATGTCAATAGAAAAACCTCCCTCCATACTCTCTTTGGGTCGGACAACCGCCTGACGTTCCCGGTTGCTAGATCGACCACCAGGCCCGACAAGGATGGCAATGAGTGTCTGTGGCAGTGAGCTCTCACCGCCTCACAGTCTCATTGTGATTCCCAAATCTGCGGACCGTAGACGATAGCTAACCGAGACCTTAGCACCTCACCCGCCAACGCTCGGCAGCTTCAACCCGTGCTCGCGAGCGCACTCGATCGCGTCCTCGTAGCCCGCGTCAGCGTGGCGCATCACACCTGAAGCTGGGTCGTTCCAGAGCACGCGCTCGATGCGGCGCGCGGCGTCATGCGTGCCGTCGCAGACCATCACCATCCCCGCATGCTGCGAGTAGCCCATGCCGACGCCGCCGCCGTGGTGCAGCGAGACCCAGGTAGCGCCGCTCGCGCAATTCAAGAGCGCGTTCAGCATCGGCCAATCGGAAACCGCGTCGGAGCCGTCGCGCATCGCCTCGGTCTCGCGGTTGGGACTGGCGACCGAGCCTGAATCGAGGTGGTCGCGGCCGATCACGATCGGCGCCTTGAGCTCGCCTTTCGCCACCATCTCATTGAAGGCGAGGCCGACGCGATGGCGATCGCCCAATCCCAACCAGCAGATGCGCGAGGGCAGGCCCTGGAACTGGATTTTGGTTTTCGCCATCTCGAGCCACCGATGGAGATGCCGGTCGTGGGGCATCAGCTCCTGAACCTTGGCGTCGGTTTTGTAGATGTCCTCGGGATCGCCCGAGAGCGCCACCCATCGGAACGGCCCAATGCCGCGGCAGAACAGCGGGCGGATGTAGGCGGGAACGAATCCGGGGAAGCTGAACGCGTCGAGCACGCCGTCATCGTGCGCCATCTGGCGGATGTTGTTGCCGTAGTCGACTGTCGGAATCCCCTGGGCCTTGAACGCCAGCATGGCGCGCACTTGAGCCGCCATCGAGTGCTTGGCCGCGACCGCCACCGCCTCGGGATCGCTTTGGCGCCGCTGCTCCCACTGCGCGAGCGTCCAGCCCGCCGGCAAATATCCGTTCATGGGATCGTGGGCCGAAGTCTGGTCGGTCACGAGATCGGGGCGCACGCCGCGGCGGACCAGCTCGGGAAAGATCTCGGCGGCGTTGCCGAGGAGACCCACGGATAGCGGCGCGCGCGCGGCCTTGGCGCGCTCGATCATCGCGAGTGCCTCGTCAAGGTTCTCCGCGCGGCGGTCGAGATAGCGCGTCTTCAAGCGCATCTCGATGCGCGACGGCTGACACTCGATTGCCAGCAAGGATGCGCCGGCCATGGTGGCGGCGAGCGGCTGCGCGCCGCCCATGCCGCCGAGACCGGCGGTCAAAATCCAGCGTCCCGAGAGATCGCCGCCATAATGTTGGCGGCCAGCCTCCGCGAAGGTCTCGTAGGTTCCCTGCACGATCCCTTGGCTGCCGATATAAATCCAGGAACCCGCGGTCATCTGGCCGAACATCATGAGCCCCTTGCGGTCGAGCTCGTGGAAATGCTCCCAGGTCGCCCAATGCGGCACCAGGTTCGAATTGGCGATCAGTACGCGCGGCGCGTCGGTGTGCGTGCGAAAGATGCCGACGGGCTTGCCCGACTGCACCAGCAAGGTCTCGTCGGCTTCGAGTGTTCGGAGCGACGCACAGATTCGATCGAAGCTGTCCCAATTGCGCGCTGCACGGCCGATCCCACCATAGACCACCAGCTCCTGCGGTTTCTCGGCGACCTCGGCATCGAGGTTGTTCATGAGCATGCGCAGCGGCGCCTCGGTCTGCCAGCTCTTGGCGCTGATCGCGGACCCACGCGGCGCGCGGATGATGCGTTGGTTCGCGGGAATCTGGGTCATGGCATGCTCCCATGCATTGCTTGCAGAAGAATGCTACGGGCAACTTTGGAACGGAAGGGTCTCGGTTCCCGAGACACAGATGGACGCCGATGAACACAAGCGGACACACGCCGAGAAATGAGCGCAAAAGCTTAGCTGTGCATCCGTGTACATCGAAGTTCATCCGTGTATCCGCAAAACATGGGAAGAGCTATTATTTCCCGATCCGATTTCGGACTCATGGACCCCGCTCATGAAACGAGATTACATCTATCCCGAGTACGCCGATCCCATGGTGCGGCCGCGCTATACCGGCATTGCCACCTTCATGCGCACGCCGCTCGTGGAGGATCTCTCGAAAATCGACATCGCGCTCGCCGGCATTCCCTTTGACGGCGGCGTCACCAACCGGCCGGGCGCGCGGCACGGACCCCGAGAGATACGCAATCAATCGAGCATGATGCGGCGCGTCAACCAGGCAAACAAGATCGACCCCTACGCACTCTGCCGGATCGCCGATGTGGGCGATGCCTGGGTCGAGAAGCCGTTCGAGCTCAAAGGCGCGCTCGAGGAGATCGCGGCGTTCTATGGCGGACTGCACGAGGCGGGCGTGGCGCCGGTCTCGGCGGGCGGCGATCATTCCGTGACCCTGCCGGTGTTGCGCGGCATCGCTCGGCACCGGCCGGTCGGCATGGTGCATTTCGACGCGCATTGTGACACCGGTGACGACTATCTGGGCTCCAAGTTCCATCACGGGGCGCCGTTCCGCCGGGCGGTCGAGGAAGGACTGCTCGATCCCAAGCGCGTGATCCAGATCGGCATACGCGGCGCCGTCAACGATCCCAACATCTGGAAGTTCAGCCACGACAGCGGCATGCGCGTCGTCTACATGGACGAGTTCTATGAACGCGGACCCCGATCGGTGATCGCCGAGGCGCGTCAGATCGTCGGCGACGGCCCCACCTATATCAGCTTCGACGTGGATGGCCTCGATCCCGTCTATGCCCCCGGAACCGGTACGCCCGAATGCGGCGGGATCACCGTGCTCGAGGCGCAGATCATGTTGCGCGAGCTGCGCGGCTTGAACCTGGTGGGCGGCGACGTGGTGGAGGTGGCGCCGCCCTTCGACCCCACCGGCGGCACCGCGCTGGTGGGCGCGACACTGATGTACGAAATCCTCTGCGTCGTCGCTGACGCGGTGGCGCGGCGGAAGGGATAGGCCTCAACGCATCGCCCGCGCCGGCGCCTCGGGCGATTTGACCCGCATTGCGAGTTCAGGCTGGGCGCCGCGCAAAGGCCTCCAACAAATGTCGCGCGGCCGCGAGCGGAATCTCGCTGCCGGCCACTACCGCCGCCTCGAGCCGCGCCAATTCCGGCGCGACTGCGGGATCGGATCGGAAAATCTCGATGAGCCCGGCGCCGATCTCGCGCCAGAGCGCGGCGCGCGCCTGTTCGGCGCGACGGCGGGCGCGTTCGCCGCTCGCCGTCATCATCGCGCGGTGACGCTCGACGAGGTCCCAGACCTCGGTGATTCCGGTGCGCTCGAGCGCCGAGACCGGCCGTACTTCCGTGCGCCATTCGGCGATGGCGGGCCGCAACAGTTGCAGCGCATGACGATATTCCGCGACCGCGCGGATCGCAGCCGGCCGCAGATCGCCGTCGGCCTTGTTCACCAGGATCAAATCGGCAAGCTCGACGATGCCTCTCTTGATGCCCTGCAGTTCGTCGCCCGCGCCCGGCGCGAGCAGCAGCAGGAACATGTCCACCATCTCGGCGACCGCGGTCTCGGATTGTCCGACACCCACGGTTTCGACAATCACCACGTCGAATTGGGCGGCTTCGGCGAGCAAAATCGCCTCGCGCGTGCGCCATGCAACGCCACCGACGGCGGTGCCCGCGGGCGAGGGCCTGATGAAGCAGCGGGGATCATTGGCAAGCGCCGCCATCCGCGTCTTGTCACCGAGGATCGAACCGCCGCCGCGCTTGGAGGATGGATCGATCGCCAGTATCGCGAGGCGGTGGCCGCGATCGAGCGCGGCGAGGCCGAAGGCCTCGATGAAGGTGGATTTGCCAACCCCCGGCGCGCCGGTGATGCCGAGTCGGAGCGAGGCATCGCCCGCCGGAAGCCGCATTTCCGAGAGCAGCGCTTCGGCGGCGCGCCGATGATCGGAGCGCGTCGATTCGACCAGCGTGATCGCGCGCGCGAGCGCGCGGCGGTCGCCGCTTCGCAAGGCCGACGCCAATGCGGTCGTGTCCGGGGTCTTTTCCCCCTTGGGCGTGGAGCTCGGCTTACCCCTCATCGGTGCCGTTGTTCGTGGCGCCGGCTTCGTCCGGCATTCTTCTCGGTCGAGATCATCCTCAATCCGCCACCTCCGCCAGTTCTGCGGCGCGTGCCGCTTCCTGCTGGCGCGACCACATGGCGGCATAGACCCCGCCCTGTGCCAAAAGGCGCGCGTGATTGCCGCGCTCGATCACGCGGCCCTGATCGAGTACCAGTATTTCGTCGGCGTGGATCACCGTCGAAAGCCGGTGCGCGATGATGAGCGTCGTTCGCTCGCGCGCCACGTCCTCGAGGTCGCTCTGAATTTCGCGTTCCGTCTTGGTGTCGAGCGCGGAGGTCGCTTCATCGAGCACCAGTACGCGCGGCGCCTTCAGCACCACGCGCGCGATCGCGACCCGTTGCTTCTCGCCGCCCGAGAGCTTGAGGCCGCGCTCGCCGACCGCGGTCTTGTATCCGTCGGGGAGCCCCGCCACGAAGTCGTGGATGTGAGCGAGGCGGGCCGCATGCTCGATCTCGGCGATCTCCGCGCCGGGGTGGCCATAGGCGATGTTGTACTGGATCGTGTCGTTGAAGAGCACGGTGTCCTGCGGCATCACTCCGATGGCGCGGCGGATGCTGTCTTGCGTCACGTCGCGGAGATCCTGGCCGTCGATCCGGATCGAGCCCCCCGTCACGTCGTAGAAGCGGAACAGCAGCCGCGCGATCGTCGACTTGCCGGCGCCACTCGCGCCCACGATCGCAAGAGTGCCGCCGGGCGCCACGCGGAACGACACCTCGTGCAGGATCGAACGGCGCGGGTCGTAGTGGAAGGAGACGCGGTCGAAGACGATCTCGCCCGGCCCGACGGCGAGCCCCGGCGCGCCGGGGTTGTCCGTCACCTCCGGCTTCACGTCGAGCAAACGGAACATCGCTTCGAGGTCGATCAGCGACTGCTTAATGTTGCGATAAACGACGCCCAGGAAGTTGAGCGGCATGTAGAGCTGCACCAAGTAGGCGTTCACCATCACGAAATCGCCGACCGTCAAGCGACCGGCCGCGACACCGTATCCCGCAAGCAGCATCACAGCGACCAGCCCCGCGGAGATGATCAGCCCCTGCCCCACATTGAGCGCCGAGAGCGTGGTCTGGCTCTTGACCGCCGCTTTTTCGTAGGCTTGCAGCGCGCGGTCGAAGCGGCGCGCTTCGTGCCCCTCGTTGGCGAAGTACTTGACGGTCTCGAAATTGATGAGACTGTCGATCGCGCGGGTATTGGCCTCGCTGTCGCGGTCGTTCATCTCGCGGCGGAATTTGACCCGCCAATCCGTGATCGCGAAGGTGAAGATGACATAGATGAGGACGGTGACGAGGGTCGCGGCAGCGAACTCCCAAGAATAGAAGCGCCAGAGAATGCCGCCCACCAGCGCGATCTCCACCACCGTCGGAATAGCGCTGAACAGCATGTAAGAGAGCAGGAAGTCCATGCCGCGGATGCCGCGCTCGATCGCGCGCGAGAGACCGCCGGTCTGGCGTTCCAGGTGGAAGCGCAGCGAAAGCGAATGCAGGTGCCGGAATGTGCGCAGCGCGATCTCACGCACCGCACGCTGTCCCACTTTGGCAAAGACGCCGTCGCGCAACTCGCCGAATGCCTGCGCGAGAACGCGCGCGACGCCATAACTGACGACGATCATGACCGGTACCGCGATCAGCTTGCCGGGGCCGGGCGTCAGAGCATCGACCGCGTGCTTATAGAGCAGCGGCACCGCGACGTTGATGCCCTTCGCCGCGAGCAGGCAAAGGAGCGCCAGCACGACCCGGGACCTGAGCTCGACGTTCGCTGGCCAGAGATAGGGCGCAAGTCGCAACACACTTCTGATTTCGCTTTTGCCGCCGCCTTCGCCTCCGCTCGCGCCCGTCGAGCCGCGGCGTATGTCGCGCGCGCTCACGACACGGTCTCCGTCGATTGGGCGAGCGCGCTCTCGGGCGCGCCGCGAGGAATGCGCAGTGCCATCGCGAGCACGATCAGCATCACCGCTCCGCCCGCATAGTAAGGCGCGTCGCGGCCCAACAGAGTGAACAGCGGACCGGCCGCGAAGGGGCCGATGATGCGCGCAAGGCTGGCGCCGGATTGCGCCACTCCGAGGATGCCGCCGCGCTCTTCGACGCCGGCTTCGCGAGAGATGAGCGCATTGATCGAGGGATTGAGGAGGCCCATGCCGACCGCAAGGGAGCCGCACATGAACAACAGCACCGGGAGCTTGAGTGCGAAGGGCATGCCGCCCAAGCCGACCATGATCGCACCGGCGCCGAAAGTGACGAGGCGCGGCCCGCCGAACCGCCGCGACAGCGGACCAATCAGAAAGCCCTGAACGATGATCAGCACGATGCCGACGAACAGAAAGAGTAAACCGACGTCCCACTGATCCCAGCCAAAGGCGCTGTTGAGCCAGAGCGCCTGCGTCACCTCCATGGCGGCGAACGCGACCACGGTGGTGAACAGCAGCAGGATCAACAACCGAAGCGTCGGCCGGTGTGCGATATGGCGCGCGACCTGCCAGCGGCTCGGTCGTGTCGGCGCATGCCGCGCTTCGGGCGGGAGGCTCTCCTTGAGCAGCATCAGCACCAAGACGAAGGCAATCGCCGAAAGGCCCGCGGAGAGGAAGGCCGGCCGCGCCAGTGCCGCCAAGGTATTTCCGCTGCCGGCGATCATCCCTCCGATCGGCGGACCCAGCGTGAAACCAACCCCAAAGGCGGCACCGATCAGGCCCATGCCCTTTGCACGCTTCTCCGGTGACGTCACGTCGGTGATGTAGGCCTGCGCCGCCGCAATGTTGCCGGCCCCTGCACCCGCCAGCAGCCGCGCCGCTACCAGCATCCAGAATGCATCGGCGAAGCCGAGCCACAGATAGGCCGTGACCGAGCACGCAAGGCTGATCAGCAGCACCGGGCGGCGGCCGATCTTGTCGCTGACGCGGCCGAGGATGGGCGACGAGAAGAACTGCGCGAGCGAATAAGACGCCATCATCCATGTGATGGCGGTGGGCGAGGCGCCGAAGTGCTTACCGTAGAACGGCAGCAACGGAATCATCACGCCGAAGCCCAAGAGGTCCAGAAAGACGATGAAGAGCAGGATGGCCATGGGCGGATAAATAGCGTGGATTGCGCGCCGATAACAGGGTTAGGGTCGCGAAAGCGAAGGTGATTGCTGGTTCGGCGCGGAAATCGCTACAAAACCAGCAAATCTTAAGCAGGTTCCGATTTAATCTGATCGGAACCTGCTCTAATTTTGTCATTCGAAAGCTAACCGAACGGGCAGGTTGGGAAACTGCATGAGCGATTCGTTTTCAATCCGGCGGCTCGGGCAGGGTGATGCCACGGCCTATCGGGAACTCCGACTCGAGGGGCTGAAGCGCCATCCCGAAGCCTTCGGCGCCGCTTTCGAAGAGGAAGCGGCGCAGCCGGTCGCCGCATACGAACGCCGCATCCTCATGAGCGAGGTGTTCGGCGGCTTCATGGGCGCTCGGCTCATGGGCACCGCCCGCTTCTCGATCGAGCCCGGCGCAAAGCGGCGTCACATCGGCGTGCTCACGGGCATGTATGTGCGTGGGACCGCACGCGGGACCGGACTTGCCTCCGGCCTCGTCGAGCATATCGTCGCCGCCGCACGGGGGCGCGTCGAGCGGATCAATCTCAATGTCACCGTGGGCAACGAGCGGGCACGCCGCCTCTATGAGCGTCATGGCTTCCGCATCTGCGGTACGGAGCCCGACGCGCTCCGGATCGACGGGCGCAGCTACGACGAGCACATGATGACGCGGTTGATGACGGCGGAGCGCTGACGCCGGTTCAAAAACGGCGCGGTATGTATCGGGTGAGGACTGCCATGCCGAGCATCGTTACACCACCCGCGACGAAGACCGCAGGAAGCTCAAAGATTGCCAGCAGCGCGGCGAAGATCGCGGGCGGGGCCGTTTGCCCGAAATCGCGATAGGTCACAAAGACCGCAGTCATTTCGCTCCGCTCATGCACATGGACCGCGCGCAGGAAGAGTGAATTTCCGGCGCCGTCGATGGTTTCGGCGACGAACGCCGACATCACCAGCATCACGGCACCGAGGAGTGGCGTACCCATGGCCGGCACCGTCGCGAGCGTGATGCATCCGGTCGCGGCATAGCCGAGCAGCAATAGGCGTCGGATGCCGATGCGCCGGCCGAGCCAACCCCAGATCAGCACGGTCCACATCCAACCGACGCCGATCGAGACGATGAGACCCCCGGCCTCCGCGCCGAGTCCGGTCTTGATCGCATAGACCGGCGCATAGATCTGAAACATGCTCCACCAGGCATTGCGCCCAACCGCGAGAACCCAGGAAAGGCGAAGCCTCGGCTGCGCCATGAAGCGTGCGATCGAATAGATCGGATTGAGCCGCCGGCTCGCGCGCGGTTCCAGCGGCGGCTCCAAGCGCAGCAGCCAAAAATACGCCAGCATCAGCAGTCCCGTAGCTCCCGATATCAGAAACGGAAGCCAGAAGGCGGCGTGACTCTGCAGATAGATGCCGAGCCACGGTCCGACCGTCCAGGGTGCCGCGGCAAAGAAAATGCGCTTTGCTTCGAAGCGGCCGAGCTCGCTGCGCGCGATGTTTTCGAGGACGTAGAGATTGAAGACGATCTCAAAGCAAGCGAAGGCGAAGGTATTGAGCGCAAATCCGACGATGAGCGCCGGAACGGAATCCCTGGCAAGGAGCACACACGAGAGGAGGAGCACAGCCGTTCCAAGGAGGAGGAGGCGCGGCCGACCCACGAGTGCTGCGAGCGAGGGGATCGCGAGGCGGCCGGTAAAGCCGCAGATCCCCACCATCAGGTAGACGAGGCTCAGCTCGCGCGCGCTGCCCAACAGCCGAAACGCTTCGACCGGCAAAACCGTGAGCAGGATCGTTTGCGCAAACGCTGCGAGGAAAAAGAGGATCGCAAAGGTGGTGGTCCTGCCGATGCCCACGAGCAGCGTCCGCCGCACAGCCGACTTGAGTGAATTCTAAGTGTTGATCCCGCACGGCGCTATCCGCTGGCAGGAGTGCGCCCGAGACCCAATCATGTGCGTCAACCGGGCGATGTGCAAGAACGCCAAGGCGGCGCACTTCGGTCAAGGCATGACGGCGACGCCGCGCTGAGGTAGATTATCTCCGAGTCATGCGTTGCCGAGACTGGAGGACTCCGCGATGGCAAGACGACCGGTCCGCATCATCTCTCTCTGCCTTGGAATCGCGCTGGTTTCGGCGCTTCCGCTCGTGGTATTGGCGCAAACCAACCCGGTCCCTGACCGCGAAGGCGGTACCTACGATTACAAGAAGCACCAGCCGACGGAAGCCGCACCCTCCACGACAAGCACCAAGCAGGTCGACGACGAGGTCAGGAAGCTGCTGAAGCAAACCGACCAGCTAGACAAGCAGTTCGGCCAGGGCCAGCCGCAAGGCAGCAAGTAAGGGAGCCCGCGTCAGAACCTGATTCCGCAGTCATAGGCGATACCCGGCATAGCGTTGCTCCTGCGGTATTCGCTCTTGAGCTGCAGCACGCCGCCCGCAATCCCCCCGGATTACGTGGGCTTCAGGGCGGCGGCACCGCGCGAAAGTAGACCCCATTGGCGCCGTAGGCCGGAGCGAGCCATGCGCCGCCGCAAAGGTACTGGTTATAAGCGGCCTGAAAGGCGCAGCCCGCCGGCAACGCTGCGTAGATCGTGCCGGGCGGTGGCGCCGCAACCGGAGCGGACGCGGCCGCCGCGCCCGCTGCGACACCAGCGTTGTAGGCATTGGTGGTATTTGCGCTGGCCGCAGCCGCGCCGGCGACCACGGCGGTCGTCGCCACCGCAGCGCCGGCCACTGCCCAGCCGGCACCGCAGTTGTAGCAGCCGGAGGAGCCGTAATAGCTCACCGTCGCGGGCTGGTGATAGTAGGCGCCGGAAGCGGTCGTCGTCGTTCCGTAGTAGCCGGTGTGCTCGGTGCCGTACGCGCCCGTAGCCGTGCTGTGATAGTAGCCGCCATAGTCGCTGGCGTGCGCCACACCTTGCGAATCAGCGGCGGTGCCGTGCGCGTAACCGCCGGCGTCGCTTTCATGGGCGACCCCGCTCGAGGTGGCCTGGGTGCCGTGCTCGTAACCGCCGGCATTGCTCGTGTGGGAGGCACCCTCGGGGCCAACGGAGGTGGAATGCGAATACCCGCCGGCGTCGCCGCTATGCGTATATCCGCCGCCGGCGTTGCGCGACCAACTGCCGCCTCCGCCGCCATGCATCCATGCTTCAGCCGGCAGCCCAAAGAGCGCGGCTGACAGCGCCACTGTCGAGACGAGAAGAATTTTGCTCATGGGGCTCGGCCTCCTCTCGGAATCACTTCGGTTGCGGAGGAACGTTCGGCGGCTGTTCGCGCGGGCCAGGCGGCTCGAATTGCATCGGCTTGGCTTTCTCCGCCATCGCAGACCTGAATGTGGCGGGGTCGACGGCGGCCATCAGGTGCCAATCGGAGTATTCGGTCTGATAGAGCGCATGCGCGGGCTCATTGGGATAGACCACGCGGACGAGCCGCGGCAGATGATCCGCGGCGCCGATCCAGAGTTCCGCCTGCACCTCGGGGCTGGCAACGGCGACGATGTCGGTGATGGTGCCGCCGATCAGCTTCGACTGCCCCACATAGAACGCCGTGTCCATCCCGCGCTCCTTAAAGACCGCGCACGGCTTCGACAGAATCACGTCCGCGAACGGGAAAAAGATCGCCGCCTTTTCCCATGCGGCATCGACCATCTGATCGATCGTCGGCGGCGCCTCGGACTTCGCAACCAAGTCTTGCGACGGCACGTAAGCCATCATCGTCTTGCCGTTGTAGTAGAACTCGTCGGGTATGCCATCGCCCGGCGAGACTACGCGCAGCTTGTCGGGCCGCTGCATCGTCACCTGGTTGAGCGTCGCGTAAAACAGCGGCTGTCCGTTGCGCGCGGCTTTCTCATAAGTGCTGAGCGCGTTGAACGACATGGCCTTGGCGTTCTCCAGCACGGCGCATGCGGCCTTCAGGATCTCCGCGACCTTCGGTTCGATCGCTGGCGCGGCGGCTGGCGGTGCAGCCGGGGTCGCCGGTGTCTGCTGCGCCTGCGCCTGAGCGAGCGCAAGAAAGGAGACCGCGCCCAAAGCCACCGCCCAACGCATGTTGAAGGCACTCATGCAGAACCTCTCTGCCAAGGGTCGCGACAAAAGTGTCGCGACAAGCTAAAGCCCGGCCCAAGACACCGCGTAATGCAAATCAATAGCACACGCGCGCGCTCCGCGACGCCCCTGCCGCAAAACCCAGTAATGTCGCGATGCCGGCCATCATCGCGGCTAGCCGGTGCATGGCATTTGCGCGCCCGAGTCTGCAATCTTTGCACCTGCGAATGTGCGCCGTCGTCGTAAACTTCCGCCTGATTTCCTTTCGCAGATTTGACTTAGGTCAAAGCGAATTCAAGTAGGTCCAATTCTATCCGCCGAGTGAGTGCTGCTCGACAATTCGGCGACTCATTTCGGGAACTGAAAGGTTAGCGTCACCTGTGTCAGCCACGTCTGTTGGCTCGCGACGGGCCTTATGGCGTTGTAATAGGAATCGAAGGCGAGCTTCATGGGTTGGTCGCCAATCCGAAATGTCTTGCTGAAGCCGCCCCCAACCGGGACCGTCCATTTGCCACCGCTCGCGACCCAGTTGGCGGTGATGGTCGGCGACGAGTCCAATGCCCACCCGTCGTCGAAGTGATAGCTCAGAGCCGGATTCAACATGAGTTGGTTGGTTCTGTTGCTGCCGCCGTTGGATGGCCCGCCGGTCGACCAAATCTGGGTGGCGACCGCACCAAACTCCCATGGACTTTCGTCCTGCTTTGCGAAACCCACCGCAGGGCCGGAGCCCCATCTGTTCACACCCAGGGTAGAATTCATCGAGGGATAGTAGAGAGTGGGTCCGACGCCCCAGTACAAACCCTCGCCGTGTTCTGGCGACAAAAAGAACTCTGTGTATCCGTTGCCGAGACCGGTCTGCCAGGAATGCCCGAGCTTCTTTGGCGGTTGAACCACCAGCGGCATCTTCGTGCGGGTGATCAGCGCCCAATCATCGTTGAGGCTGAACGGCACGATGGCGTTATTGATCTCGAAGGTTTCTTTTGTCGATTCGGTCGGGCCGTATTGAAAGTCGGCTTCGTAGCGGAGCGGCAGTGTGATCTTGCGTGTGAAGGGGTTCTCGGTTTCCTTCGAAACTTCGGTGTCGCTGGGCGGAGGCTCCGACTGAGCAAATGACGAGCTGTTCGAAAGTGGTCCCATCACCAGAAAGGGGAAGGTCGCGCACGCCGCATATGATAGGCGAATAGCCATGTCCCACCTCGAGCGTGTCTTCACGTTCCCCTGCGTACCAGCCTTTTCCGCATATCAGATGGATCAACGCCGGCGATCTTGAAGAGCCAACCGTCTGCCATAGCTCTGTTGTCAGGCCGGGAGTTTTGTGAAGGGCGCTCTTCCGGGTGCGAACATTTGCGGACAGAGAAGAGCGCAGATCGGAAGCGATCGCTGCGGGAGGAAGAGTATGTTGGTTCGAGTATTCCTCGTGGTGGGGACGCTGTTTATGGCAATGAGTTCCTCCGCGATAGCGCAGCAGCTTTATATCTATCCAATGAGGGGCCAAAGCCCGGAGCAGCAGCAGCAAGACAGGTACCAGTGCGGCGCCTGGGCGACGGAGCAGACCGGGTTTAATCCGGCGGTCCCCCCGCCGGTTCCCCAAGTCACCTCACCGCCGCCGCCGGGAATCTTCGGTGGTGCGCTCGGCGGCAGCGCTCTCGGAGCAATCGGAGGCGCCATCGGCGGCAACGCCGGGAAAGGCGCTGCGATCGGCGCGCTCGTGGGTGGGCTGTTCGGCGGCATTCGCCGCAACCGCTGGGCCCAGGAACAGGAATACAACGCGGATCAGCAGACCTCCGCTTACTACAACGCGCGCGCGGCCTTTCAGCGAGCGGAAACAGCGTGCCTCACCGGGCGCGGCTATTCCGTCACCTGACAGTTGGGGGAGATCAACCGATGAGAATCGCAGCATCCGTTTTGGCTGCGGGCTTCGCGCTGGCGTGGCCCTTTGAATTGCGGGCGGCGGATTTCGACGGCTCGAAACCGTTTCTCTGCGCGACGGTCGACGTGGCGTCATGCGTTCCCGGCCAAGACTGCGCGCGGGAATCCCCGCAGAGCGTGAACGCACCGCAATTCTTCACGGTCGACGTGGGCCAGAAGGCCGTCACCGAGACCGGCGGCGGCGACAACCCGCGAACCACCAAGGTCGAGCGCGTCGATCATCAATCCGGACTCATGCTTCTCGGCGGCACCGATGGCGGACAGGCCTGGAGCGCCGCGATCGGCGAGAACAACGGCAAGATCAGTTACACGGTCGTCGGCGATCGCGTCGTCGTCGTGGCGTTCGGCGCCTGCCTCGTCCGCTAGATCGCACCTAAACCCATGCGCCCCAAGTGGAGGAGTCCAAAGCTGATCTTCCCGCGCGTCGACGCGGCAAGCCTGCTGATCGGCCTCAACGCGGAGGGCAAGATCACCGGTATCAGCTTCCTGAGCATGGCGGGGGAGACTAGCCCAGATGCAAAAGCCCGGTAACGCAAATGTCGGCAACGTGCCGTCGTCTGATCTTTGGCTTTGGGGAAACGTTGGTTGAGATCGACATTCGCGGAGGCGCGGCAATGAGGACCAAGGTTGCGATTGCCTGTCAGGGCGGCGGTAGCCAGACCGCGTTCACCGCCGGTGTTCTGAAGGCACTGTGCGAGGCCCACCTGCAAAACGAGTTCGAGTTCGTCAGCATCAGCGGAACATCCGGCGGCGCACTCTGCGCCACTCTCGTCTGGTACGCACTGTGCAAAGGCGAGACGCCGATATGGCGGCGGCTGATGGCGTTTTGGCGCGACAACACCGCGCAGAGTCAGGCCGAGCTTATGATCAACGACATGACCATAGAGTGGATGCGCATGGTCAATCGCGGCATGCTGCCGATGTTTCAGACCAGTCCGAGCTCGCCACTGATACAGGCCATGAGCCAGTTCTTGAGTGCTGGGCAGCGGCGCGAGTTTTCGGATTTTCAGGCCCTGCTGCGCCGTCACATCGACTTCGACGAGCTCGCGGCTTGGGGACCGAAACCAAACGCGCCGGTACTCATCATCGGCGCGGCAAGCGTTCTCTCCGGTCGACTGCGAAAGTTTTACTCAAGCAAGGAGCCAATACGCATCGAGCATATTCTGGCCTCGGCCGCGGTGCCGAACCTGTTCGCTGCCGTGCCGTTGGACGGCGACGCGCTCTGGGATGGCTTGTTCTCCGATAATCCGCCGCTCGACGATTTGGTGCGCAAGCGCATCGTCGGCGCGGGCAACATCCCGCAAGAGATTTGGGTCATCAAGATCAACCCGACCGCGCGCGCAAGCGTGCCGGTGCAGCCGAACGAAATAGCCGACCGGCGCAACCAACTCGAGGGCAACATTTCGATATTCCAGAATCTGAAATGGATCGAATTGTTCAACGACTTGATCTTGCAGGATGCTTTCCGGCCGGACTTCCTCGCCAGCTTCGACATCCCGCACCCCGTCCGCATACCGAAGGCATTCGAGGCGGAGCCCGACAAGCCCTACCACATCCCGTGGATCGAGATGTCCGCGGAGATGCAGAGATCGCTGGACTACGAAGGCAAGCTCGACCGCGGCCCCAAAAACGTCGAGACGTTGATAGCGCATGGCGAAGAGCGCGGGCGGACGTTCCTCGCCGAGCGGGCGCGACGAGTCGGGACTGTCAGCGCGAGCAAGTCGCCATGAGTATCGCCCTTACCACCAGCCGAGGAGGCACACAAACATGAGTAAATCACCTTCACGCAGCCGCACCGTTGCGACGATCGCGACCATTGGCATCGTTGGCTTTGGTTTGTCGGGCTGCGTGGTTTGGAAATCGGATTACAATGCGCTCTTGGACAAATATCACGATGAGCAGGCGCAAAATCGCGCATTGGCGCAGGAAAACCAGCAACTCAAGACGCAACTGACGCAATCGCAGGCCGAGCAAAACTTCGAAGAGGCCGGGGACCTGCTGTTTCCCTCCGGCGGCTTCGAGCTTAGCCCGCAAGGAAAGGCCGAGCTTGCCACCAACATCGTCCCCAAGCTGCAAAACCTCAAGAACGTCAAGATCGTGGTTTATGGCTTTACGGACAACGCGCCGGTCGGGCGTGACTTGGTGAAGCAAGGAATACCGGACAATCTGGTGTTGTCGACCAGGCGTGCCGCCGCGGTAGCGAATTTCCTGGTGGCC
>DATIYT010000060.1:0-11455 GCA_035517495.1 Allostellaceae bacterium
CGGCTTGTTCGGCAGCATCGGCGCGATGATCGACCACTCGAAATCCGTCAGCTCGTACCGGCGCATCATCCAGCTCCCTAAGTTTGGAAGCTTGAATCACATCTCGACCACGAATGGAATCCCTTTTATGAGTTTATGGCCAAGTGTGTCGGATTGAAGTTTCCTCCGATTCTGGCCGCGCGCTCCGAGACGAGCTTCAAATCCAAAAGCCACACCAGAATCATATATGTGCTAGTGTCCCTTTGATCCTGAAGTCGGACGTGCGAACTTCGGAATCGATACATTCGGGCATGATTCGGTCACCCGCGATCGGATCAAATCCGCCGCACTAGCGAGGCGCGCGTGGCCGGCAATAGCTTCGGCACTCTCTTCCGCTTTACGACCTGGGGCGAAAGCCACGGCCCGGCGATTGGCGTCGTAGTCGACGGAACGCCGCCGCGAATCCCGCTTGCCGAGGCCGATATCCAGCGTTGGCTCGACCGGCGCAAGCCCGGCCAGTCACGCTTCACGACCCAGCGGCGCGAGCCCGATCAGGTGAAAATTCTGTCCGGCGTGTTCGAGGGGCAGACCACGGGAACGCCGATCCAGTTGCTGATTGAAAATGTCGACCAACGTTCCAAGGACTACGACGAGAACAAGGACCGCTTTCGCCCCGGCCACGCGGACTACACCTACTGGACCAAGTACGGCATCCGAGACTACCGCGGCGGCGGACGCGCTTCCGCCCGCGAGACCGCGAGCCGGGTCGCGGCCGGGGCGGTCGCGCGAAAGATCCTGGGCGAAGGCGTGACGATCCGAGGCGCGGTCATCCAGATTGGACCGCATCAAATCGACCGCACGCGATGGGATTGGGACGCCGTCGAGGACAACCCGTTCTGGTGCCCCGACCGCCAGACCGCACAGATGTGGGAGGGATTTCTCGACGAGGTCCGCAAGCGCGGCTCCTCCGCCGGTGCCGCGATCGAAGTGGTAGCAAGCGGCGTTCCGGTGGGTCTCGGCGAGCCTATCTACGATAAGCTCGACGGCGATCTCGCGCGCGCGATCATGTCGATCAACGCCGTGAAAGCGGTCGAGATCGGCGTCGGCTATGCGGCGGCGGCGCTCTCGGGCGAGGAGAACGCCGATGAGATGCGCATGGTCGATGGCCGCGTTCAGTTCCTCTCCAATAATGCCGGCGGCATCCTCGGGGGTATCTCGACCGGCCAGGAGATCGTGGTGCGCTTCGCGGTAAAGCCGACGAGCTCGATCCTGACGCCGCGCCGCACCGTCGATATCCACGGCCACGACACCGAAATCTCGACCAAAGGCCGACACGATCCTTGCGTCGGGATCCGCGCCGTCCCGGTAGGCGAGGCGATGGTCGCCGCCGTGTTGGCCGATCACCTGTTGCGTCACAAGGCGCAGTGTTCCTGAAAGTTGACAGTTATCAGATGTCAGTTATTAGAGCTGGACTGCTGTCCCAGACGGACGACTGACAACTGAGAACTAGCGACTGGTAACTGAGAGCTTCCTATGCCCCAGCCCGACCATATTTCCGCGCTGCCGGTCCCTCCGATCGAGAGCCTCGATGACGACATCAAGGCGGTCTATCAGAAGTGTGTCGAAAAGCTCGGCCTGGTGCCGAACGTATTGCGCGCGCTCAGCAGCAATCAGGCGAAGCTGCGGAATTTCATGCAGACCTACAATGAACTCATGCTCGGGCCATCGAATCTTAGCAAGCTCGAGCGGGAGATGATTGCGGTGGTGGTCTCCTCGGCGAACCGTTGCTACTACTGCCTGGTGGCACATGGCCAAGCCGTGCGCCGGCTTTCAGGCGATCCGGAATTGGGCGAAATGCTGGTGCTCAATTATCGGGTCGCGAAGCTCGATCGCCGGCAGCGCGCCATGCTCGATTTCGCCTGGAAGCTGACGGTGACACCGCATCTGGTCGAGGAACCCGACCGCGCGGCGCTCCGGGATGCCGGCCTCGGCGCCGATGAAATTTTCGACCTCGCCGACGTCATCGCATTTTTCAATCTATCGAACCGTATGGCCTTCGCGCTCGACATGATGCCCAATCGCGAGTACCACCGCCTCGATCGCTGAGCGGAGTATCTTGCATGCGTCGCTTCATTATCGGGTTTTTCACGGTCATCGGTGCACTGGTGACTCTGCTCGTCGTGCTGTCGGTCGTGGCCGGACTCGTCGGCATGCTTGGCCGAGGGTCGGTTGCCGACAACACCGTGTTGACCCTCGACCTCACGTCGGCGTTGCCAGAGGCGCCGGTGACCGATCCCATCGCCAGTGCGCTTGGTCCGGAGACGCCGACCCTGCGCGACGTGCTCGACGCTCTGGAGCGTGGCGGCGATGATCCGCGGGTGAAGGGCGTATTCGTCCGCCTCGGGGACGAGGGGATCGGCACGGCACAGGCTCAGGAGCTGCGCGACGCGATTGCCCAGTTCCGCGCCAAGGGCAAGTTCGCGATCGCCTATGCCGATACTTTCGGTGAATTCAACACCGGCACTCATGCCTACTACCTTGCCAGCGCCTTCGATCAAATCTGGCTCCAGCCGCTGGGCACCCTCGGCCTCACCGGGCTTATGGCCGCGACCCCCTTCATCCGCGGTACTCTTGACAAGCTCGCGATCGAACCGAGCTTCGATCACCGCTCCGAATACAAGACCGCAATGAACGAGATTACCGAGCGGCATATGACCGCTCCGCACCGCGAGGAAGCCGAGGCTCTGGTGCAATCCGTATATGGGCAGATCGTACGCGGCATTGCCGAAGGTCGGCACCTTTCGGAGGCGGACGTCCGCGCTTTGATCGATCACGGTCCACTGCTGACCCACGAGGCGCTCGACGCGCGTCTGGTGGATCGCGTCGGCTATCGCGACCAAGCCGAGGGCGAGGCGAAGGAGCGCGCGGGATCCGACGCCAAGCTGATATCGTTGGCGCGGTACCTCGGGCGCGCCGGCCACCCGCATCGGAGCGGACCGACGATCGCGCTCGTCTACGGCACTGGGCTCATTCTGCGCGGCGGTTCCAGCGACGGCTTGCTGGCGTCGGCAAACACCATGGGAGCGGACACGCTGAGGCGCGCCTTCGACGATGCGAGCCGCGACAAGGCAGTGCGCGCGATCCTATTCCGCATCGACAGCCCGGGTGGATCCGCCATCGCGTCGGAGACCATCTGGCAAGCAGTGAATCGGGCGCATGAGCGCGGCAAACCGGTGATCGTGAGCATGGGGAATGTCGCGGGGTCGGGCGGCTATTACGTGGCGGCGCCGGCCGACAAGATCGTCGCGGAGCCCGCGACGCTGACCGGCTCGATCGGCGTCTTCGCCGGCAAGTTCGTGACCGCCGGGCTCTGGGACAAGCTCGGCATCACTTGGGACACGGTCGACGCCGGCGCAAACGCCGACATGTTCAGCTCGCTCCAGGATTTTTCACCCGCCGAACATGAACGTTTCGAAGCCTTTCTCGACGCCACCTACGAAGGCTTCAAGGATCGCGTCGCCCGTGGGCGGCATCTCGACCTCGCCAAGGTCGAGGAGGTCGCCAAGGGCCGGGTCTGGACCGGCGAGGAAGCGAAGGCGCGCGGGCTGGTGGACGAACTCGGCGGCTTCAACGCGGCGCTCGCGCTCGCCAAGGAAGCCGCGAAAATCCCGGCCGACCAGGACGTGACGCTGAAGCTCTTCCCTCGGCCTGAAACCGCAAGCGAGTTTATCGTGCGGCTGCTCCTCGGCGGCGATGAAGATCGCGATCAGGCGGATACGCGAGGAGGTACCTTGAGCGCAGCTCTGGAGCAGCTCCGGCTTGCGCTGCGACAGGCACAATACGCCGCCCTACCGCCAGGCTCGCTAGCGATGCCGCCGCTGCAGGGACCATAAGGCCGCGGCTCAAGCGTAGACCGGCGCTGCTCCACCACGCATCAAAATGCAATCGTCGTGCGCAATCCCAGGACCCCCGCATTGGGTATTGGGCGCACGCCGGTGGGATCCGTTGGGTTGGACACGTTCCCTCCGGGATGCAGGATGAACTGAAAGTCGGGTTGCAGCACCCACCAAGGCGCAATTTGCGCCTTGTAAGTGAGTTCGATCGCCATCTCGTAATTCTGGACCGGGCGTCCAACGCCGGAAAAGAAATTGGCATCCCGGTTGAGCCCGCTCGCCGCGCTGCTGATGCCGGCATAGGCAACGGCAAGCCCGAGCACGTCGTTGTCGCGCCCTTGGAACGGCGCGAGGTAGTTGATACCGCCATCCACATAGAAGCTCACGAGGTTGCGGTCGGCGGGCGCACCCGAGATGCGTAAGAAAGCCGCGACGCCGTGATTGCTGTTATCGGCGTCCCGCCAGAGCATCTGATCCATGACACCATAGAACCCGAAGTTGCCACTGTGGCTCGCGGGAATACCGTTGCTGGCGGGCGACGCGAGCGAGACGCCCATCGCGTCGAAGCGCAGGTCCGGGAAGGTGTTGTTGTTGTACCAGCCGCCGAGCTTGTAGGTCGCGGGCAGGCCCTTGTCGTCCTTGCCCTGATTGACGGCATAGGCAAGCTCTCCGATCACGAAAACGCCGTCATTGAGCTCGAAGTTGGTGCCGCTGGGATTGCGCTTCTGCGGATCGCCGACGCCCGGGCCGGCCGGATTGCCGTTGAACACCGCGCCTAAGAAGGTGACATTATCGGTTGGCGCCGCGCTCACGCGCACCCCCGGCGTCGAGAGCGGGTAGGAGGGACCGCCGCTTGGCAAATCGATCATGGTGATCGCAGGCCATCCGAAGGTCGAGTTGATGAAGTTGGCGGCGTATTGGCTGATGAAGAACTCGTCGTCCGCCGCGAGCTGCCCGATACGGACCGAGACGGCGCCATTCGCGAATTGCTGCTGCAACCACAGATCAAACAAGCGCGTGGTGGGTAGAGCCTCGATGTTGCTGACGGTCAGCAAATTGTTGCCGAGATCACCGCGCGAAAGGCCCGTTCCGGCGATCTGGTAGGCATTCACATGGAAGGTGGCGCCGGACCAGCCCGCGAACTTGTCCAGATCGAGATTGAGAAACAGCTCCAAGCGATCTTCGAGAATAGCGCCGGTCTGAACGCCACCCGAGGGATTGCTGAGCACCTCGGCAATGAGGTTTGCGCCAAATTGCACCCCCATCGCCTCCAGCGTCGACCGCTCGCCTCCCCAGTCGCCCGTGAGAACGTCGCGCTCGAATAGGCCGCCCGCATGCGGATTGGCGGCTGGCTCGGTCGCGCCGGGCGCCGGTGCGCCTTCCTCGTCCTGCGCCAGCGCAGGTTCGCCGCCGATCGGAAACAATGCCAGCAGCGCGGCCCCGATCCAGCGACAGACTTTCCCGATGGAATGCGCGCGCTCCTTGAGCGCGATCCGATTTTTTCCCAGCCGCATTGGTCCCCCTTGTCAGCTTCGGCCAGCCATCGGCTGGATCACCTGCTGTCGGCCGCGAGCCGAACCCGCGGCATTCTCGTAAGGTATCTCCGATCGTTCAAACTGTCCCGATCACGAGCTGAGCCATTTCCCACAACACGAGGCCGCCGGTCACGATCAGGTAACTGCGCAACACGAGCATCCAGATACCGGGGGAGTGATGGACCACTCCTGAGAAAGTGGACTCGTGATGCAAGCGCTCGGGAGCCAAGCGGAGGGCTCTCGAATGCGCGATTTGCCGAGGCAACTGCCCCGGTGTCGGCTAGCTGGCTGGTGGAGGGAGCGTTCGCCGGACTGGGCCGGTCGATCGGTGATGGCTCACCGCGCGAACCTCGCGGTGCCATGGCCCATCGACCGTCGCGAGCGACGGAAAAGCGCGGAAGGCATTTCGGAAAAGCCGCCGAACCGGCTGGCGTCCGGCGCGCTCAAGCTGCCAAGCGGCGATCGCTCGGCACCTTTCGGCCCTGATCAGGCCCAGAATGAGGCTGTCCCTCATGGTTCACCTCGTTCGCCCCTTCCTCCGCAGGTGGGGCGGTGAACCAAAGCGGGTCTAGGAAGCTAGACCACCCTCGTTCACCCCGCCGTCGGCAGGGAAGTGGCTCGGTTTGTCGAGGCCCTCGCTGCTACCGCGTGACCGGCTGCAGCGACGGCGTTGCTAGGGTGGCTACTCATCAAGCTCTCTACGATTGAAACCGCGCACGCTCCGCCTGATATCTGAACGATTGTCGGGAAGTCAACCCTCAATCGTCACGATTGCGAAAAACTCGGTGCGGTGGGTCGGCGAAACGATGCCCCGCGCACTTCCGAGCACGCCGTCCACCCGCCAAGCCCGGGCATCGCGTTAACCTCGAATCTGTCAACGCTTCCGACAGAGCACTCTGCCTTTAACTAACGACATCCAAAGTCTCTAGGCGATTGGCGAGTTGGCATGCGGCCTGCATGCCAACTTGTGTTGGGGGTGTCCGGTGAGCAGTTGAGTGCGTACCTTTCTGGAGATTTCCATGTCGGACCATTGGAGACTCGAAGAGCAGCGGCTCGAGGAAGATCAGATAAAAATGATGGCAAAGCTGTTGCTCGGGATCGTCTTTGCACTTGGCACATCTCTGATCCTGCTGGTCGCGCGGTAGAACCGGGCTTCAGAACACGCATCCTTGCCGCTTCGCCGAAAATTGCCGAGCACAACATCGGCGCGCGCCGAAGGGTGAGCATCGCTTGACCCCCTTCGCAATTGTGCTAACTTCGGCGAGCTTCGCATCTTTGCTAAGTCAACTCGGTGAAATCGACCATTCAGCGCCGTGCAGTGCGCCGCTCGCTGAACGATAGCGCCTCGCTCGCGGAACGATGCGCCCAACGCCTGCTTGAGCTTCGCGCGCGCACCGGCGAGACGCAGAAGCAACTGGCGAAACGGCTCCGTATGACGGAATCGATGATTTCGCGTCTGGAGCGCGGCGATCATGTGCCGAGCCTCAAGACGTTGTGCCGCATCGCCGATGCGTTCGACCGCCGCTTGGAGGTCGTGTTCCATGAGCACGAGCACAAGCACGCCGACGGCACTCGCCATACGCATGCGCACAGCCACTGGGACCCCGAGCATCGGCACGACCACGGAGACGAGGAATGAATCTCGGACCCGAGCTGCTGCTGGTCGGTGCGGTGGGTGCCGTAGGCGTCCTCCACACCGTTGTCCCGGATCATTGGGTGCCGATCGCGTTGATCGCGCGCCAACGGGGTTGGACCAAAGCGGAGACGGCCCGCACCTCGCTCGTGGCCGGGCTCGGGCACGTGCTTTCAACCCTGGCAATCGCCTTACTGGTTTGGTTCGCCGGTCTTGCTGTGGCAGCCCGCTTCGGCCAATTCGTCGATACCGCCGCAAGCCTTGCCCTTATCGGGTTTGGAGGCTGGATCGCGGTCTCGGCGTGGCGCGAACTGCGGGGTCGCGGCGGCGCCGAGCACAGACACGGTCACAGCCACACTCATGGTCACGGGCACTCTAACGGGCACCGTCACACTCATCGCCCCTCACTCGATGACGACGAGGGTGAAATTCATGGGCCGGAACGGCAGCGGATCGCGACGGATCATGGCGAACTGGTGCTGTCGATCTTCGAACACCAGATGCCTCCGCGCTTTCGCCTGACGGGAGTCGAGGGCGCCAGGGTTACGGCGGAGACACTGCGCAGCAACGGAACACGGCAGGTATTCCAGTTTGCCAATCGGGGAACTTGTTGGGAGTCGACCGAGGAAATTCCCGAACCCCACGGTTTTGATGTCGCGATCACGATCGAGCACGACGGTCACTTGCATCACTTCGAGAGCGCCTTTTTCGAACACGAACCCGAATGGTCGCCGCGCAATGATCCGCTCTACGCTCCGCTGCGCGGCGAGATCGCTGTTCTCACGCGACATATTCACATTCATCGGCACGGCCGCGGGCCGGCACATATTCATTGGCACGATCACGCGCCCGAGACGACGCATCCGGTGGCGGCAAGCGACGCTCTTCTGCCCCCTCTGCATGCCCATCGGCACAAGACGTCGGCGCGAACCGCCCTGCTGCTGATCCTGGGTTCTTCGCCCATGGTCGAGGGCATTCCGGCCTTCTTTGCCGCTGCCAAGTACGGAACCGGCCTCATCATCGCGATGTCGATCGTCTTTGCCCTCAGCACAATCGCGACATATATGCTGCTCTGCGTATTCTCGACCGCCGGGCTGCAGCGCCTTCGGCTGGGGGCACTTGAGCGCTACGGCGAGGTTCTAAGCGGCGCGGTCATCACGGTGGTCGGCCTCGTGTTTTGGATCTGGCCGGTTTTATAGGATCGGGACGTCGGCCATGCTCGCCCACGGCAACAATCACGTTCATGACCGTCACGGCCACGGGCATGAGGAGCACCACCACGGCGACTCGCACTCGCACGGCCACACTCACGGGTCGGGTGATGAATGGCGCATCGGCTCGGCATTTTTCATCATATTTGGCTTCATGCTGGTGGAAGTCGCCGGCGGGATCATCGCGGGCTCGCTCGCCCTCCTCGCCGATGCCGGCCACATGGTCTCGGATGCGGCGGCACTGGGCATGAGTTGGGCCGCGCTGCGGATGGGCAATCGGCCCGCCGATCACGCCCGCTCGTACGGCTACAAGCGGCTCGAAGTGCTTGCGGCGTTTGTCAACGGTTGCACGCTGTTTCTAATCTCCGGCTGGATCGTCTTCGAGGCAATACGGCGCCTCGCCGCCCCCGTCGAGGTGCTCGGCCGCCCGATGTTGGCGGTCGCTGTCGCGGGCTTGCTTGCGAACGTTGTCGCTTTCGTCATCCTTAACGGCGGCAGCCGCGAGAACCTCAACATGCGAAGCGCCTGGCTCCATGTGCTGGGCGACATTCTCGGCTTCGTGGTCGCCATTTTCGCCGCGGTGATCATCCTGTGGACGGGCTGGTCGCCGATCGATCCGCTGCTCTCCGTCGTGGTCGCGCTTCTGATATTGAGAAGCGCATTCGCGATCGTTAAGGCGTCGTCGCACATTCTGCTCGAGGGGACGCCGGCGGGGATCGACCTCAGCGCGCTTCGCGATGACTTGGCGGCGACCGTACCGGCGATCGCTGAAGTGCACCACGTCCACGCTTGGTCGCTGACTGCCGAGCAGCCGCTCGTCACGCTACACGTGGTTTGCGCGCCCGGAGCCGATCCGGCGTTGATCGTGCCCGCCATCAACCAACGGCTCAAGGAGCGGTTCGGAATCACCCACTCCACGATTCAAATCGATGCGGAAGAGTGCGAGGACCAACACCACCGTTAAAAGGGGCCAGAGAGCGCCGAAGGCCAATCACGCACGGCGAAAATGTGCGACCAGCTCGACATGCGGCGACCACAGGAACTGGTCGATTGGCTCGACGCGGACGAGCCGGTAACCGCCGTCGAGCAGGATGCGCGCATCACGCGCAAATGTTGCGGGGTTGCAGGAGACCGCGACAACCACTGGAACTTGGCACTGCGCAAGCGCTTGAACCTGGGCCCGGGCACCCGCGCGCGGCGGGTCGAATACAACGGCATCGAAGGAACCCAGCTCCTCCGCGCCGAAGGGGCGTCGGTCGAGGTCGCGTACCGCGCCGCTGACGCGGGTCCCGAGGCCGGCGCGCGCCGCGGCGATCTTGAGCGCACCGATCGACGCCGCTGCCGCATCGACGGCGAGCACAGTGGCACCCCGGTCTGACATCGCGAAGGTCAGGGTACCAAGCCCCGAGTAAAGGTCCGCAACCCGGGGCGCACCCCCGACCCCCTCTAGTACCAGCGCCGCCAGCAAGCGATCCGCCTCCACGCTGGCCTGGAGAAAGCTCGCCGGTGGCAGCTCCACCAGGACGCCCGAGAACGTGACGGCGGGAACGCGGCGTTGCGCCACGAGAATTGGCGCGGTCCGTTCGTCAGGGCGCCAGCTAAAGCGAGCGAGTTCCTCGGCTTCGGCGAGGGTTGCGAGGCGTTCAAGCGCGGGATAGTCGGGCTCGCGCGGCAGATCCAACACGAGATCGACGCCGCGTTCGCTGAGGGTCATAGTAGCGGCGCCCTTATCCTTGGGCCGGAACATGTCCTGGCCGAGGAGCCGAAGCGGGTCTACCAAGCGCAACAGCGACGGATGCAGCACTACGCAGCCTCGGAGATCGACCACTTCGTGGCTCGCCCGCGCATGAAATCCGAGACGCGGCAATCCCGAGCGACCGCGTTCGAGCGCAAGCCGAGCGCGCCGACGGGTCGCCGGCGGAAGCCGGCGCAATGGCCGCACCACGCTAGGATCGAGTCCGCGATGCGTCAGCGCCTCCCGAACCAACGCCTCCTTCGCGCCGCCGTAGGCGGCGTCGCTCAAGTGCTGCAGTGCGCACCCGCCGCAAGTGCCAAAATGCAGGCAGGGCGGCGTCTGTCGCGCACCCCCTTCGATCAATTTGATTACCTCGCCGCTCCAGCCTTCCTCGCGCCGTGCGCCCAGCCGAACGCGCACGCGATCTCCCGGCGCCGTCAGCGGCAAGTACACGTGTCGGCCCTGATAGAGAGCGATGCCGTCGCCGCGCACGCCGATACGCTCGACCTCGAGCACGAGATCGGCGGTGTCGGCGCCGCTCATCCCTCGTCCTTTCGCGCACCGATCAAGAATTCCTTGTTTCCCTCGCTGCCGAGGATCGGACTTTCCGTGACGCCATCGACGCGCCAACCCGGCTGTGTATCAACCCATGCGGCGATGCGCTCGCAGACCTCGCGATGAAGCTCCGGATCGCGCACGATGCCGCCCTTGCCGACTTTCCCCTTGCCGACCTCGAATTGCGGCTTGATCAGAGCCACGAGCCGCGCACTTGTGGCCGCGAGCACGAGAGCGGCAGGAAGCACAACCTTCAAGCTGATGAAACTCGCATCGCAGACGATGATGTCGACGGCTTCGGGGACCTCTGTGCTGGAGAGATTCCGCGCGTTGACGCGTTCCAGCACCACGACTCGCGGGTCACTGCGCAGCTTCCAATCAAGCTGCCCATGCCCGACATCGACGGCGTAGACCCGCCGCGCGCCGCGCTGCAGAAGCACATCGGTGAAGCCGCCGGTGGACGAGCCGATGTCGAGCGCCACTTTGTTCGCGACATCGATCGCGAAATGCGCGAGGGCATGGGCGAGCTTGACGCCGCCGCGGGAGACCCAGGGATGCTCGCGGCCTCTCACATCGATGGCGGAATCGGGATCGATGAGCGCACCAGGCTTGTCGAGCCGCCGCGTGCCGCTCCAGACCAAGCCGGCCATCACGAGGGCCTGTGCCTTGCTACGAGTCTCGACGAGGCCGCGCTCGACCAACAGCGTATCGAGCCGCCGTTTGCTCACCGCCGACCGGGTTACGCGCTCGCGGCGCGATCCCCTGCACGCCCGAGCGCGGCGAGGGCGGTATCGACGATGTGCTTGGCGTTGAGGCGGGCTTGGTCGTATTGCGCCATCGGGGTGTCGTGGTCGATGAAGCGGTCCGGCAGCACCATCGGGCGGATCTTGAGCCCGTGATCCAGCAGCCCCGCC
>DATIYT010000061.1:0-41978 GCA_035517495.1 Allostellaceae bacterium
GCCTCGCCCTTCACCTTCGTCGGCACCTCCTTCGGGCGCGACAGCGCGGTGGTGGGGGTGGGGGTCAGCCACGAGTTCGCGCCGGGGGCCAGCTTTTTCGTCGATTACGACGGCAAGTTCACCGGCGGCTTCAACCAGAACTCGGGCTCGATCGGGATCAAGGTCAAGTTCTAACCGACGGCGGGTGGCGCTCCGCTGACCCGCCCTACGCCGATCGCCTGCGTCCGCCATCGCGGCACCGGCGGCGGGTGGCGCTCCGCTGACCCGCCCTACGCCGATCGCCCGTATCCGCCATTGCGGCGTCTACATTTGACGGCGGGTTGCGCTGCGCTGACCCGCCCTACGCCCTTCGCCCGTTATCGTAGGGCGGGTGAAACCCGCCATCGCGGCATCGGCACCGGCGGCCGGTTGCGCTGCGCTGACCCGCCCTACGCCGTTCACCCGTACCCGCCATCGCGGCGTCTACATTTGACGGCGGGTTGCGCTGCGCTGACCCGCCCTACGCCGATCACTGCATCCGCCATCGCGGCACCGGCGGCGGGTTGCGCTCCGCTGACCCGCCCTACGCTGATTGCCCGTCATCCGTAGGGCGGGTGAAACCCGCCACCGCGAGGCAGCGGCACCGGGACGGCGGGTTGCGCTCCGCTGACCCGCCCTACGCCCTTCGCCCGTACCCGCCATCGCGGCGTCTACATTTGACGGCGGGTTGCGCTCCGCTGACCCGCCCTGCGCTGTTTGCCCGCCATCGCGAGCTACCCCTCAACCCACGCAATACGCAGCACGTTCGTAGCGCCAGGCGTGCCGAAGGGGACGCCGGCGGTGATGACAATGCGCGCACCGGGCTCGGCGAAGCCGTCGCTGCGCGCGATGACGCAGGCCTTCTCGACCATGTCGGTGAAGTTGGTGACGTCGCTGGTGTGGATGCTGTGCACGCCCCAGACCAGTGCAAGCCGCCGCGCGGTCTCGAGCTTGGAAGTGAGCCCGATCACCGGTACTTCCGGCCGCTCGCGCGCGGCGCGGAGCGCCGTCGCGCCAGAAGTGGTGTAGGAGACGATCGCCTTGGCACCGATGGTGTGCGCGACCTGGCGCGCGGCGGCGCTGATCGCGTCGGGCGCGGTGTGCTCGGGCTCGGCTTGCGTTCCCTGCATCGCCACGCGGAAATTGGGGTCGCTTTCGACTCGGCGGATGATGCGGTCCATGATCGCCACCGCCTCGACCGGATAGGCTCCGGTCGCGGTCTCGGCCGACAGCATCACCGCGTCGGCGCCCTCGTAGATCGCGGTCGCGACGTCGGAGGCTTCGGCGCGCGTCGGCACCGGCAGCCGCACCATCGATTCCAGCATCTGCGTCGCGATGATCACGGGCTTGCCCGCGCGCCGGCAGCTCTGCACGATCTGTCGCTGGACGGGCGGCACGTCCTCGGGCGGCATCTCGACGCCGAGATCGCCGCGCGCCACCATCACCGCATCCGAAAGTTCGACGATCTCCTGCAAGCGGCCGATCGCCGCCGGCTTCTCCAGCTTCACCAATATCGCCGCGCGGCCGCCGACCAGCTTGCGCGCTTCGGCCACGTCGTCCGGACGCTGCACGAAGGAAAGCGCCACCCAATCGACGCCGATCTGCAGCGCGTAAGCGAGGTCGGAGCGATCCTTCGGTGTGAGCGATGACAGCGGCAGAACCACGCCCGGAACATTGACGCCCTTGCGGTCCGAGAGATCGCCGCCCGCGATCACCGTGGTCTCGGCGGATTTACGGTCACAACGATCGACCCTGAGCCGCACATTGCCGTCGTCCAGCAGCAAGTCGGCGCCGGGCTCGAGCGCCGCGAAAATTTCCGGGTGCGGGAGTGTCGCGCGCTGTTCGCTTCCGGGCACCTGATCGAGGTCAAGGCGGAACTTTCCGCCGGGTTTGAGCGTGATCTTGCCCGATTGAAAGGTGCCAAGGCGGAGCTTCGGCCCCTGTAAATCCGCCATCACGCCGATCGGACGGCCGACTTTTCCCTCGAGCTCGCGAAGCGCTTCGAGGCGGCGGCGGTGATCCTCCTGCGTGCCGTGGCTGAAGTTGAGACGGAACAGGTCGACGCCCGCCGCGAATAATTGTGAGAGCCGCTCCGGCGTCGAGGTCGCGGGACCGAGCGTGGCGACGATCTTGGCACTCCGCAACCGACGCATCGATCAATCCTCTTATCTTGATGGCAGCAGTAGCGCTGAATTTTTTTCACCACGAAGGCACGAAGGAAGCCCCTGGCGCGAACCAGCAACGAATGTGAGATAGGATTCCACATGAAACCGCGCCATAGTCACCTTGGATACCATGTTCCTTCGTGGTCTTCGTGTCTTCGTGGTGATCCCTACCGCGCGTATTCAGTTATGAGGATGGCACGGAAGTCGTTGACGTTGGTGCGCGTCGGGCCCGTCAGCACCAGATCGTCAAGTGCCGCGAAGGCGCCATAGCCGTCATTGTCGGCAAGCCGCGCCTTGAGGTCGATGCCCTTGCTCGCGGCACGCCGGGGCGTATCGGGAGCGATCAAGGCGCCGGCGTTGTCCTCTGTGCCGTCGATGCCGTCGGTGTCGCAGGCGATGGCGTGGATGCCGTTGGCGCCGTCGAGCGCGATTGCGAGTGCCAGCACAAATTCCGCGTTGCGCCCGCCACGCCCCTTCCCGCGCACCGTGACGGTTGTCTCGCCACCCGAAAGCAGGACGACCGGCGGCTCAAGCGCCGCGCCCCCGACGACGAACCGCCCCGCCGCCACCTGTCGCGCCATCGCCGCGTGCACGAGCGCCACATCGCGCGCCTCGCCTTCGATCGAGTCACCGAGGATGACCGGTAGCACGCCTGCCGCTCGCGCCACCGCGGCCGCGGTTTCGAGCGCACCTTGCGGTGTCGCGATCAGTCGGTATTCCGTGTGCGCGAGGCGCGGATCGCCGGGCTTGGGCGATTCTTGCGCGGCGGCCGAGAGGTAGGCGGCAATCGCCGGCGGCGGTTCGATACGGTATTTGGCAAGGATCGCGCGCGCCTCGGCAAAGGTGGTGGGATCGGCGACCGTCGGGCCGGAAGCGATGACCGCGGGATCATCGCCCGGCACATCGGAGATCGCGAGCGTCACCACGCGCGCGGGTGCGGCGGCGGCGGCGAGGCGCCCGCCTTTGATCGCCGAGAGATGCTTGCGCACGCAGTTGAATTCGCTGATGGTGGCGCCACTGGCGAGCAGCGCGCGCGTCACCGCACGCTTATCATCGAGCGCGATCCCTTGTGCCGGCAGCACCAGCAGTGCGGAGCCGCCGCCCGAGATCAGGCAGAGCACCAAATCATCGGCCCCGAGACCACTCACGCGCTCCATCATCGCTTGCGCCGCGCGCGTCCCGGCGGCATCGGGGACGGGGTGACCGGCCTCGATCACCTCGATCCGCCGGCAGGGGAGGCCATGGCCGTAGCGCGTCACCACCAAGCCTTCGAGGGCGCCTTGCCAATGCTGCTCGACCACCATCGCCATCGCCGCCGCTGCCTTGCCCGCGCCCACCACCAGTGTTCGTCCCTGGGGTGGCGTCGGCAGATTGGGCGGAACCACACGCGCGGGGTCGGCCGCCGCCAGCGCCGCGTCGAAAAGACCGCGAAGTAACGCGCGGGGATCAGAGACGGCGGGTCGGGTCATCTCAGGCTCGTTGTTATGGCCACGAATACCTAGCATCAAAGCTTCCGCCGTGTCATCGCGAAGAGCCCTGCACTGGCCGAGGAGCGGCTGGTTTGGGTTGCTCGGTTCGCTCGCAATGACCGTGAATAGGGTATGCTAGCACGAACGAGCGCGGGAATATTCCGATGACCGAACGACGCATCGATGTTGGCAGCAATGATCTATTCCTGGCAGTCGACGTGCAGAACGACTTCTGTCCCGACGGTGCGCTCGCGGTGCCGGGCGGCGACGAGGTGGTGCCCGTCATCAACCGGTTGGCCCGCGTCTTCAGCCATGTGGTGCTGACTCAGGACTGGCATCAGAGCGGTCATCTCTCCTTCGCGTCGAGCCATCCGGGCGCCAAATCCTTCGGACTGATAACACTGCCGTATGGTGAGCAGGTGCTGTGGCCGGATCACTGCGTCCAAGGCAGCACCGGCGCACAATTTCATCGCGACCTGGATGTTCCGCAGGCCGAGCTCATCATGCGTAAGGGTTTCGACCCCACGATCGATTCCTACTCCGCCTTTCGCGAGAATGATCGCCGCACGCGCACGGGGCTCGCCGGATATCTGCGCGAGCGCGGCATCGCGCGTCTCTTCATTGCCGGCCTGGCGCTCGATTTCTGCGTCCGTTACTCCGCGGAGGACGCAAAGTCCGATGGCTTCGAGATCATCGTGATAGAGGATGCGTGCCGGGCCATCGACGTCGCGGGTTCGCTCGACGACGCACGCCGGAGCTTCAAAGCGTTGGGAATTCCGCTGATTGCCGCGGACCAGATTTATTGACAATTATAGAACGATATCAATCGATTGAGATCGACACGGCAACGCGGACGTGCTTCCCTCGAGCGTCTTCTCCGATGCGGCGGAGGTTGTCGGGTGATGGTGCGCAGCAGTAAGCTCGCGCGCAATAGGCGCCGCTCTGGCGCCGGCATTTCCCTTGGCGTGAGGAGAAAGCGATGAGCGCGACTTGGCGCGGCGTGTTCCCGGCGATCACCACCCAATTCCGTCCCGATTTCTCGCTCGATCTGGCGGCGACCCAGCGTGGAATCGAGGAACAGATCCGTGCGGGCGTGCACGGCCTCATCATGCTGGGGACGGTCGGCGAGAATTGCTCGCTCGAGCCAGCGGAGAAGCGCCAGGTTCTGGCGGCGGCCAAAGAGGTGGTGGCTGGCCGGGTCCCCGTGCTCTCGGGTGTTGCCGAGAACACCAGCGCCGCGGCGGCGCAATATGCGCGCGACTGCGAGAAGATTGGCGTTGACGGGCTGATGGTGTTGCCGGCCATGGTCTACAAGGCCGATGAGCGCGAGGCGCTCGCCCACTTCCGCGCCGTCGCGGCTGCAAGCGGCCTGCCGATCATGATCTACAACAATCCGCCCGCTTATAACGTCGATGTGACGCCCGAGGGATTCCGCGAGCTCGCGAGCGAGCGCCGCGTGGTCGCGATCAAGGAATCGTCGGAGAACGTGCGGCGCCTGACCGATCTCGTGAACCTTACCGGCGATCGCTACACGCTGTTTTGCGGTGTCGATGACCTCATCCTCGAAAGCGTGATGCTAGGCGCCACCGGCTGGGTCGCGGGCCTCGTCAACGTGTTCCCGCGCGAGACCATGCGGCTCTGGGACCTCGCTTCGAAGGGCGAGTGGGAAAAAGCACGCGCGGTCTATCGGTGGTTCATGCCGACTCTGCACCTCGATACCTCGACCAAGCTGGTGCAGTACATCAAGCTCGGCCAAGCGATGGTCGGCAACGGCAGCGAGGTGACGCGCCCACCGCGGCTCCGCCTCGAGGGCGAGGAGAGGAAGCGCGTCACGCGCGTCTATGAGGAGGCGTTGGCTGCAAGGCCTAGTTAATATGCTCGCGCGCCTTGCCGCGCCCCCAACCAGCCTTAGGGGTTGGTTTTGGCCGGCCCAAGGCCAACCCCAAAACTGCGCGAGCAGGGTTGGAGTGGCGGCTGCGAGCGCGCCTTGAAACGGAATAACCATGCCTTCCAACACCTTCTTCTGCATCGACGCACATACCTGCGGCAATCCCGTGCGCGTGGTGGCGGGCGGCGCGCCGCCGCTGGACGGCACCACCATGAGCGAATGCCGACAGGACTTCATGCATCGGTTCGATTGGATCCGCCGCGCGCTGATGTTCGAGCCGCGCGGACACGACATCATGTCGGGTTCGGTGCTGCAGCGGCCTTTGCGTTCCGACTGCGACCTGGGCCTCGTATTCATCGAGACCTCGGGCTGTCTCCCGATGTGTGGGCATGGCACCATCGGCACGGTCACGGTGGCATTGGAACAAGGGCTGGTAACGCCTCGAAGCGAAGGCAAGCTCGCGCTTGACGCGCCCGCCGGCAAGGTGGAGGTCGAATACGAGCGCGACGGCCGCTATGTCGAACGCGTCAGGCTCTTCAATGTCGCGAGTTACCTTGAAGCCAGCGAAATCGCGATCGACGTACCGGGTCTGGGTCCCCTCAAAGTTGACGTAGCCTATGGCGGCAACTACTACGCGATCGTCGATCCGCAGCCGGGATTTCCCGGCCTTGAAAGCTTCTCGGCGGATCAGGTGTTGCGCCTGAGCCCGGTCGTGCGCCAGTTGATGCGCGAGAAGCTCGAGCCCGTTCATCCCGAGGACCGCACCATCCGCGGCGTGAGCCACGTCATGTGGACCGGCAAACCGCGCGATCCCAAGGCGCATGGCCGCAATGCAGTCTTTTACGGCGATCACGCGATCGATCGCTCGCCCTGCGGTACGGGGACCTCCGCGCGGATGGCGCAGCTCGCAGCCAAGGGCAAGCTCCGGCCCGGCGACGCCTTCGTGCATGAAAGCATCATCGGCAGCCTGTTCGAAGGCCGGGTCGAGGGCGAGACGCGGATCGGAAACAAGGCCGCGATCAAGCCCAGCATCGCCGGCTGGGCGCGGATCACCGGCTACAACACGATCTTTGTCGACGACCGCGATCCCTTCGCGCACGGCTTCCAGGTCGTATGACGGGGCGGCCGTTCAAAGCGGCCCGCCGGGCGCCGCACAGATCACGTTGAGCAGGGCCTGGCGCCGCTCCCGCGTCACGACGGCAAGGGCGCGACCGAGCGCCGGGATCAGCTCTGCCGGATCTTCGACGCGCTCGCCGTAGCCGCCCGCCGCCGCGCACACTTGTTCGAACGCCGGAAGGTCGTCGAGGTGAATGAGCGGCGGATCATTGCTGCCGGCGGTTCCGCCGTCCGGGTACATCGTGAGCGTCGATCGACGCACCGCGTTCCACATCGCGTTATTGAAGACGACGACGAGAATCGGCAAGCCGTGTACGCGCGCCGCATGGTGCGCCGCCACCGGATTGGAGAAGAGATAGGCGCCGTCGCCCAACGTTGCGATCACCAAGCGTTCCGGCGCCGCCAGCTTCGCGCCCAGCGCCGCGCCGAAACCCCAGCCAAGACCCGATGCCGAGCTCGATCCGAAAAAGCTTCCCGGCCGGGTGAAGCCGCAGTGCTCCTGCATGAGCGTGTATTCGTTGACGACGATCGCGTCCTCGCCCTTCACCTGCTCGATGCAGCGGCTGACCCAAGCGGGATGAATCGGACGTGCCTCTTGTGCGGTCTCGCGCATCCGCCGCCATTGGTCGTGCAACTCGGCCCGCTGCTGTGCGACGCGGGCGCGTCGCGCGGCAATCCGCACCTCGTCCACGCGGCCCGCCATCAGCGAAGCAAGCTCGCTGAGCGCGCGCCCCGGTTCCGCCGTTATCGCGAGATCGCACAGAAACCCTCGGATCGGATAATTCTGGAACAACGGATCGAGGCCCATGTGAATGACCTTGCCGTTGCTCGGCGGGTTCGCTCTGCTGGGTATCCAGGGCACATCGGACTCGACGGCGAGCACGACATCGGCATCGGCGATGAAAGGCGCGGGGCTGAAACCTAGCTGCATCGGATGGTCGGCCGGGATCGACAGATGCCGCGGTGAGAATTGCACGACCGGAATCGCGAAGCTCTGGGCTAGTTCCGACAGGGCGCGAACGGCGCGCGGATTGCGGCCGGCGCTGGTCGTAACGATCAGCGGACGCTCCGCCGACGCCAACAGAGACGCCGCTTGATCGAGCGCCGCCTCGTCCGCGCGCGGCGGTTCCGAGCCGACCCGGCGTGACGGCTGCTCGTAGTGAAAATTTTCGGCGGGCGCCGCCAGCACCTCCCGCGGCAGCGTCAGATAGACGGGCCCGCAGGGTTCGCTGCGGGCGAGGCTCAGCGCGCGGTCCACGACGACCTCGACCTGTTCGGCGTTGCGCAGCTCGTAGTCCCATTTGACGATCTCGCGGAGCATACCCGCCTGGTCGAACATCTCCTGTCCCCAGTGGATATAGGCGTCGCGAGCGCCGCGAAGGCCTTCCTCGGTGAGCGGGGTTCTTCCGGCAGTGAGCAGGATCGGCACGTTCTCGCGCGCCGCGTTTAGCGCGCCGCACACGATATTCGCCGTGCCGACGCTCACATGCACCATGACGGCCGGTGTTCGTCCAGACACCATGGCGTAGCCGTGGGCCATCGAGATGGCGATGTTCTCGTGCGCGGCGATCATCGGCTTGGGCGCCGGCGCGCCGCGCGCCTTGGCCGTCGCCAGCGCCTCCACGATCGGCGCGAAATCAGTTCCTGCATTGGCGAAAAGATATTCGACACCGCGCTCCGCCAGCAGCGCCAGATAAGCTTCCGCGACGCTGGCAACGCGAAGCGATTTCACTGCCATGGTTCCTCCCGATAACGCGGCCTGTCGTGCCGGCTCTCAACATCCGCATTTCGGCGCTGCCGGGCAACAAACGGTCTTACGTGGAATGCGCGCGAGACATGCCGAAATGCCGACTCTCGGATTGCTCTTCCCGGCGGGTTCTAAGATTATGCCGCACCGGCCGGATAATATCGTGCCGAGAGGATGGAGTAATGAGCGACCGCGCCGCAGAGGCGTTGCATGCCGGGAGCCTGTTGACCCCCCCTGACCCACGGGTGGTCGAGGTTTGGAACGGCGAGGGCAAAGCGCCGGTGCTCGCGACCTGCGATCATGCGAGCAACAAAGTGCCGCGTAGTCTCGGCAGCCTCGGCCTGTCGAACGAGGAACTCCGGCGCCACATCGGCTGGGATATCGGGGCCGCTGGGGTAACGCGGCTGCTGGCGCACCGCCTGGGCGCTCCGGCGATCCTCGCGGGTTATTCACGCCTCGTGGTTGACTGCAATCGCGATCCCGCGGACACAACCTCGATGCCGGCGGTGAGTGATGGCGTCGCGGTGCCCGGCAATGCGGCGCTTACGGAGGCCCAGCGCCGGCAACGCCTCGATGCGCTGTTCCGGCCCTATCACCAGGCGATCGAGGATGCGCTCGACGGCTTCGCCAAGCGCGCCGTGCACCCCGCGGTGCTGTCGATCCACAGCTTCACTCCGACCATGAACGGGATCGCGCGCCCTTGGCACATCGGCATATTGTGGGACAGAGACCCGCGCATTCCGGTGCCGCTGCTGGCGGCGCTGCGCCGCGAGCCGAGGTTGGTGGTCGGCGACAACGAACCCTATTCCGCGCGCGAGCCCGCGGGCTATACCGTCAGGACGCACGCGGTCAAGCGAGGCCTGCCGCACGTTGCGGTCGAGATCCGACAGGACCTAATCGCCGACGGCGCGGGTGAACGCGAATGGGCCGAGCGTCTCGCTGCGGCCCTCACGCCGATCCTCGAAGACCCCGCGCTCTATCATGTGAAACACTACTGAGCCAACCCGGAGTATCGCCCATGGATGACAAGACCCGGACCGAGCTGGAAGCGGCGGCGTTCCGCCGCCTGGTGCAGCATCTGCGCGAGCACACGGAGGTGCAGAACCTTGACCTGATGAACCTCGCGGGCTTCTGCCGCAACTGCCTCTCGCGCTGGTATCGCGAGGCGGCGGAGGAGCGGGGCTTGGCTTTGCCCGATCCCGAAGCGCGCAAGATCGTCTACGGCATGCCTTACGAGGAGTGGAAGGCGAAGCATCAGAAGGAGGCGACGCCGGCGCAGAAGCAGGGGGCCAAGAGCCATCGCCATTGATTGCAAGCCATTGCCGTTGATAGGGTCGCGGCTTTCGCGGGTGCTGGAGGGGCGAGATGGCGGAGCGGAGTAGCGGGGGCATCGCGGCGGAGCGGCTCAAGTCCTTCATCGAGCGCATCGAGCGGCTCGAGGAGGAAAAGCGCGCACTCGCCGAAGACGTGAAGGAAGTTTACTCCGAAGCCAAAGGCGCCGGCTTCGACGTCAAGACCATGCGTCAGATCATCCGGATTCGCCGATTGGACGAACAGGACCGCGATGAGCAGGAGGCGTTGCTCGATACCTACATGCGCGCGCTTGGCATGCTGCCGCAGCGCGGCGGCCGTCGGGCGGCGGGGTAGGTGCCCGGCTCAGAGGCATTGCTTGATCCGCTCGGCGATCTCGGCGATGCGGGCACGGTCGCCGGGCTTCGGGATCCAATTGAGCAGCAGCCCGTCGTCGTGCCGGCGCGGCAGCACGTGGATGTGCAGGTGAAACACCGATTGGGCGGCGCCTGGCCCATTCGCCTGCAGCAGATTGATCCCGTCGGGGATCAGAGCCTTGTTGACGGCATTCGCGACCTTGACCGCGGTCCGGCTCGCCTGGGCGAAATCCTCCGCGCTAGTCGCGAAAATGGTGGGATGATGCGCCTTGGGAATCACCAGGCAATGCCCGTCGTTGGCTGGATTGATGTCCATGAACGCGAGCGTCTGGCCATCCTCGTATATTTTGAAACTCGGAACCTGGCCGGCGACGATCTTGCAGAAGATGCAGGTGGGATCGCTGGTCATGGTCATTTCCCTTCTCGATGCGCGCAAGCGAGAGGGTAGCTATCGAGCGGCGGCCGCGCCAGGGCGCCGCTGTTGGGGCGGACCCTGGCGCGCAGGCGAAGTGATCGAGTGCAAGAAAATGCCGCAACTTCTAATATAAGGGAACCTCGCGCCCGGAATTTCCGGCGAAAAAAGCAGACTTGTGCCCCAAGACCTTGAATTCGCCTGGATAAGTGCTTTCGATTGAAGCCAATCCGCGCAAGAGCTACCCTTGATTCATCCGGCTCCCCACCGAAGGATTTTCCGTCCAGTGCTGCCTGCTCCCGATTTGCGCCGCGACCCGCCCAATCGCACCGTCATCGACGTACTTCGCCAGCGCTTCGGCGAGCGGTTCTCGACCTCCGCTGCGATCTGCGAGCAGCACGGTAGGGACGAATCGTTTCATACGCCCATGCCTCCGGACGGCGTGGTGTTCGCGCAGTCGACCGAGGAAGTGGCGGAGGTGGTCCGGCTCTGCGCGCAGCACAAGGTTCCGGTGATCCCGTTTGGCACCGGCACCTCGCTCGAAGGTCACGTGGCGGCGTTGCGCGGCGGCATCTGCATCGATCTCTCGCGCATGAACCAGGTGCTGCGGGTCAGTCCTGAAGACCTCGACGTGACGGTTGAGGCGGGCGTCACCCGCAAGCAGCTCAACGAATATCTGCGCGACACGGGACTGTTCTTTCCGATCGATCCCGGCGCCGACGCCTCGCTCGGCGGCATGACCGCGACGCGAGCCTCCGGCACTAACGCCGTCCGCTACGGCACAATGCGGGAGAACGTGCTTTCGTTAACGGTGGTGCTGGCCGACGGCCGCATCATCCGCACGGCAAGGCGCGCGCGGAAATCCGCGGCGGGCTACGACCTGACGCGGCTCATGGTGGGTTCGGAAGGAACGCTCGGCGTTATTACCGAAGTGACCTTGCGCCTCTACGGTATACCCGAGCAGATTTCGGCGGCGGGCTGCGCGTTCCCTTCGGTCAAGAGCGCGGTCGATACCACGGTCATGATCATCCAAGCGGGGATCCCGATTGCGCGTGTCGAGTTGCTCGAT
This sequence comes from Allostellaceae bacterium, assembly GCA_035517495.1. Taxonomy (GTDB): domain Bacteria; phylum Pseudomonadota; class Alphaproteobacteria; order ATCC43930; family CGMCC-115725; genus DASZHJ01. The sequence continues at coordinate 11,552 of DATIYT010000061.1, forward strand.
GCATTGCAGATGGAAGCGGTCAACAAATACTCCAAGCTCGACTACAAGGTTGCACCCACGCTGCTGATGGAGTTCCACGGCACCAAGCGCGGGGTCGAGGAGCAGATCGAGATGGTGCGGGCCTTTGCCGCGGAGAACGGCGGCGAGGGTTTCCGCTTTGCTTCGTCGATGGAAGAACGCAACAAGCTCTGGCAGGCGCGCCACGACGGCTTCTACGCGGCGCTGGCGCTCCGTCCCGGCGCCAAGGGACTTGCAACCGATGTCTGCGTGCCGATCTCGCGGCTCGCGGAGTGCGTCACCGAGACTCAGGAAGATTTGAAGCGCTGCTCCGTCCTCGCCCCGATCGTCGGCCACGTCGGCGACGGCAATTTCCACCTCAGCTTCCTCTTCGATCCCGCAAATCCCAAGGAAGTGGCGGAAATCTCGGAGATCAACGACCGGCTGGTGCACCGCGCCATCGCCATGGACGGGACCTGCACTGGTGAACACGGTGTCGGCTATGGCAAGATGGATTTCCTCATTGCAGAGCACGGCGAAGCCGTGAGCGTCATGCGTCTGATCAAGAAAGCGCTCGACCCCGACAACATCATGAACCCCGGCAAGATCGTTCGGATATGAGCAGGCGGAGCCGCGGCGTGGAACGCCTGCACATTCTGATGCTTGCCGCCCTGGCGCTTCTGCTGACGGCGCCGGCCGGGGCGCAGCAGGGAACACCGCCGACCACCGCGACCGCTTCCGAGGTTCGGGAATTCGAACACGCGCCCAGCCCGGCGATCGGCGGCGAGGTGCTGTACTCGCTCTATCTGCCGCCCGGCTATGAGGCGAGCGGCCGGCGCTACCCGACGCTCTATCTGCTGCATGGCAAGGACGGCAATCATCTGGAATGGCTCAAGACCGGCTATCTCCAGCAGACCCTCGACGGGCTTATCGCCGCGCGGAAAGTGGCGCCTATGATCGTGGTGATGCCCGACGGCGCCGCTGCTTCATGGTATGTCGATTCGAAGGCGATCGGTGGACCCGGCGACTACGCGACCGCGATCTCCGTCGACCTGGTCGACGCGATCGACAAGGAATTCCGCACTCGAGCCGAGCCGCACTACCGCGCCATCGGCGGGCTTTCTATGGGCGGATATGGCGCACTCAGGCTCGCGTTCAGGCAGCCGTTCGAGTTCGGCGCGGTGGTGGCATTCAGCCCCGCGCTCTGGGCGCACCTGACGCCGGACACCCAGCTCGACGAGGCACGGGCCAATCGCGTCTTCGACGGTTCCTTCGGCCGGCCGTTCAGCTCGAAGCTGTTCTTGTCGGAGAGCCCGCTCACCATGGTGGACAGGCTTGCGACCGCCAAGGGTCCGCCGCCGGTCTTCCTGACCGTCGGCGATCAGGATCGCTTCAAGCTCTACCTCGACACTTTCGAGCTTTTCCGCCGCATGCGCGAGAAGGGCCTCACCGTCGAGATGCGCATGACCGGCGGCGATCACGATTGGGACACTTGGGCGGCGGAACTGCCCGATGCGCTGCTGTTCCTCGACGCTCAATTCAAGCGCGGCGACGCGGCCGCGAGCCGTTGATCGCCGAGAGCTACTTCGCGCCGACCGCCAGTCCCACGGGACACGAGACGCCGGTGCCGCCGAGGCCGCAATAGCCGCCGGGGTTCTTGGCAAGATACTGCTGGTGATAATCCTCTGCGTAATAGAACTCGCCGGCCGGCTGGATCTCGGTCGTGATCGCGCCATAGCCGGCTTTCGAGAGCGAGCGTTGATAGGCATCGCGCGAAGCTTCTGCTGCGCGCTGCTGAGCCTCCGAGCTCGTGTATATCGCCGAGCGATACTGAGTGCCGACGTCGTTCCCCTGGCGCATGCCCTGGGTCGGATCGTGGCTCTCCCAGAACACCCTTAACAGTTCCTCGTAGGAAACTCGCTTGGGGTCGAACACCACCAGCACCGCCTCGGTGTGGCCGGTCCGCCCGCTGCAAACCTCCTCATAGGTGGGGTTGGGGGTGATCCCGCCGGCATAGCCGACCGCCGTCGTGTAGACCCCCGGGCTCTGCCAGAACTTGCGCTCGGCGCCCCAGAAGCAGCCGAGGCCGAATATGGCGGTCTCGAAGCCGGCCGGGAAGGGGGGCTTCAGCGGGGCCGAATTGACCCAATGCGCCGCCGGCAACGGCATCGGCGTGCTGCGGCCGGGGAGTGCCTCCGCGCGCGTGGGCAGGGTCAGCTTCTTCGACGTGAACCACATGACGATCACTCCTTCCGGGTGCGTTTGCCTTAACTTAAGGTCGAGAGGGGCGCTGGGGTAGAGGGCATCGCAAAACCGTGACATCGGGGCTTCGACAGACGAACAGCGCGCACCACGCGCAGAGACCGCGCGCCTCGGCTTTGCCGCCTCGAAGATCGGTTGGGGTCGCCCTGGCGTGCGCCGCGTTCGCGCTCCCCAGCACGGCGATGGCGGCGCCGATCGCCGGGCTTGATGGCCGATCGCTCTCGCTTCTCTGGTGCCTGCCCTTTGCGGGTCTCGTGCTCACGGTGGCGATCCTGCCGGCGCTCGCGCCGGTGCTCTGGGCGCGCCACTACGGCAAGATCGCGGCGTGCTGGGTCTTGCTCCTGCTATTGCCGATGGCGGCAAGCTTTGGGCTCGCCGCTGCCGCCGCAGTGGTGCGCGACGTGCTGCTGAAGCAGTACGTGCCCTTCATCGTGCTGCTGTTCGCCCTTTTCACGATTTCGGGTGGCGTGAGCGTGGTGGGAGAGCTGCGCGGCACCCCGCGAAGCAACACCCTGCTCCTCGCCTTGGGCACACTGCTCGCGAGCATTATCGGCACTGCGGGCGCGTCGATCTTGCTGGTCCGCCCGCTCATCCGCGCCAATCAGTGGCGCCGCAACGCGGCACCGGTCTTTGTCTTCTTCATCTTCCTGGTCTGCAATATCGGCGGCGCGCTGTCGCCGATCGGCAATCCCCCGATATTCCTGGGATTCCTGCAGGGGGTTTCGTTCTTCTGGCCACTCACCCACCTCTACGCGCCGACACTGCTCGCAAGCGGCGTGCTGATCGCGGCCTTCTTCGCGATCGATACGCTGCATTATCGGCGCGAGATACTGCCCGAGCGGAACCCCGGCATCGAGCCGGTCGGAATCCGCGGTAAGCTCAACCTGCTGCTGCTTGTGCTCGCGATCACGACGGTGCTCACCTGCAGCATATGGGAATCGGGTGTCGCTGTTCCGGCTCTCGGCAGCGAGCTGCCGCTTCAGGACCTGCTGCGGGATGCGCTGTTGATCGTGCTCGCGGTGGTGTCGCTGCGCATCACCCACGCCGACATCCATCAGGCCAATGGGTTCTCCTGGGCGCCGTTGCTGGAGGTTGGAAAGCTGTTCGCAGCCATCTTCCTCGCGATCATCCCGGCGATTGCCATCCTGCGCGCGGGCGCCGAAGGGGCCCTCGCGCCGGCGGTGGCGTTGCTGCGCCATGGTGACGGAACGCCCTCGGACGCGGTCTTTTTCTGGTTTACCGGCGGTCTTTCGAGCCTGCTCGACAACGCGCCGACCTATCTCATGTTCTTCAACGCGGCGGGCGGCGATCCGCAGGTCATGATGGGACCGCTGGCCACAACGCTCGCCGCGATTTCGGCGGGCGCGCAGTTCATGGGTGCCGTAACCTATCTCGGGAACGCACCCAACTTCATGGTGAAGTCGATCTGCGAGCAGCTTGGCATTGAGATGCCGAGCTTCCTCGGTTACATGGCGTGGTCGGGCGCCATCTTGCTGCCCCTGTTTGCGGTGCTCACCCTGATCTTCTTTCGGGCATGAGGCTCATGTGAAGGCCGGTGCCGGGGTGAAGCCATAGTATTCACGCTCCAACAACCGCGCGAACTCGATGCAGGTGCGGTCGCCGTATTGCGGACCGACGATCTGTACGCCGACCGGCAGCCCCGATGCCGTGAGCCCGATGGGGGCGACCGTCGCCGGTAGATAAAAAGCACAGGAATAGCCGGCCCAAAATAGCTGATCAGTGGTGGGAACCTTCTTCCCATTGACCGGGATTTTGCGCTCGTGGCGCTCGCCTTCGTGATCGTGCGGTACGGCGGCGGAAGCGGCGGCGGGACAGAGCAACAGATCGTACTCTCCAAAGAACTCCGCCCATTTGAGGCGCATCCGTTGCCGCTCCTCATTGAGGCCGAGCCAGTCGCGATGAGGCAGCGCGTTGGCGCGCACCATCTGGGCGTAATAGCTGCGGTCATCGGGATCGAGCCGATTCGCGGCCGCCTGATTGGCTCGGAAAGCCTCGTCCGATTGGCGGCCAGAGGTCGCCGCGCGGAGCAAGGCGATAAAAACGCGGTGCGCGGCGGCTGTGTCGATATCGGGTCGCGCGCGTTCCTCGACCTTGGCCCGCTTGCTGCGCAGGAAGTCGCCAAGCGCCCGTAGCTGCTCCTGCACGGCATGGTCCACTTCGGATTCCCGCGAATCCAGCATGAGCGCAACCTTGAATTGACGCAGCTCGGTCTTCTTGGGCGCCGGAAGCGCCACGCGCAGGCCCGCACCGTCGACGTCGTCGGGCCCTGCCATGATCGACAGCGCCAGCGCCAGATCGTCCGCGCTGCGTGCGAGTGGTCCGATTACGGAAATGTCCGAGGCCGCGACGCGTCCCGGCAGCGCATGCCCGCGTGGCGAGCAAACGCCATAGGTGGGCTTATGGCCGAAGACACCGCAGTAATGAGCGGGATTGCGGATCGAGGCGCCGATATCGCTGCCGGCTTCGAGGCCGGTCAGTCCCGCCGCCAGCGCCGCCGCCGACCCGCCGGAGGAGCCGCCGGGCGAACGCGCGGTGTCCCAGGGATTGTTGGTGGTCCCATAGACCGCATTGTAGCTCTGCCAGTCCGCGAGCATGAGGGGCACGTTGGTCTTGCCGAAGAGAATGACGCCGGCATTCCGCAACCGCTCAACGGCGAGCGCGTCGCGCTGCGGGTAGTTCTCGCGCAGCTCGGGCGAGCCCCAAGTGGTCGGCATGCCCACGACGTCATAGGATTCCTTGAGCGTAATCGGAACACCGTGCAGCGGCCCCCAAACTTCGCCCTTGCCAAGCGCGCGATCCGCGGCGCGCGCCCGCTTGCGCGCAGCCGGAATATCGGTCGCGATGATGGCGTTGAGCGCGGGATTGTGCCGCTCGACCCGCTTTAGGTAATGCTCCAGCAACTCGAGGCAGCCGATCTTGCGTCGGCGAACCGCCGCGGCGAGCCGCTTCGCCGACCAGAAATGAATGTCGTTCATGAGGAACCCCCCGCCTTTCTAGACCTGTTCGTTGGCGCGGATCATACTCGAATTTGCACCTCAACGAGCGGCTATTGCCATGATGGAACCGGTGCACGCGGCGAGCCGGCTGGAAATTCATCTGGGCGACATCACCAAGCTCGCGGTCGATGCGATCGTCAATGCCGCGAATAGCTCGCTGCTGGGCGGCGGCGGGGTCGATGGCGCGATCCATCGCGCTGCGGGCCCCGATCTGCTGGCGGAATGCCGGCGTGTCGGAGGGTGTCCCACCGGCGAAGCGCGCGTCACCGGCGGGTACCGCCTTCCGGCGCGCTGGGTCATCCACGCGGTGGGGCCGATCTGGCGTGGTGGCAAAGCAGGGGAGGAAGAGCTGCTGGCCTCCTGCTATCGAAACGCCCTCGCGCTCGCGGCGAACGCGGGGGCCGGTAGTATCGCCTTTCCCGCGATTTCCACGGGCATTTACGGCTTTCCGGCCGAGCGAGCGGCAAAAATCGCTGTGGTCACGGTTCGCGCGCACCTGGCCTTGCCGGTGTCACGTGTCGTCTTCTGCTGCTTCGATGAGACGACGCTCGGGCACTACCGCCGCACGTTGACGCTCATTTCGTGAGCCGAGCGAACTCGTCGCCGCAAAAAAATGTTTTGCCGTTATCCCCGCCGAGCACCATCGACATCATCCCGGCCCTCGCTTCGCTCGGCTGGATGACAACGAACTGAAAGGCTCGATCGGGGTGGCGGAACGAGGAGCTTGCCTAGGATGACAGAAATGTAAGGTCCCTAGTCGACCCGCTTATTGTCGAGGTCCTTTTCGGCCTTTTGCGATTCGCGTTTCGTCCGCTCCCGCTCATCCTTGCGCTGCCCAAAGCGTAGGCGATTAGCGGCCGCGCGCCGCTCCTCGGTCTCGCGTGCCCGGTCCTTGCGAAAGCGATTGAGGTTGACGACGTCGCCCATGCCTGCGCCTGTTCTCTGCCGATGCTGCCTCGTCTATGCCATGATACTCTATTTGCGGCGACGCGTCAGTCGTCATGCATGGTGGGTAGTGGCGTTAATCCCGGAGTGACCGAATGCGCAAGGCCGCGATTGCATTCGCGGTAGGTTTGGTGCTGGTGCTTGGGGCGCTCGGTCTCGGGCCGAAGATGATCGACCTTGACCGTTACCGACCGCAGGTAGCCGAGCGCCTTTCAGAGATGCTCGGGCGCGAGGTCACGCTCTCCGGTCCGATCGATCTTTCGCTGCTGCCGAATCCGCATGTGGCGGCGCGCGACGTGCGCATCGCCGGGCCGTTGGGCGCCGAGGCGGCAGAGGTCATGCGCGTGCGCGAAATTGACGCGCAGTTGGCGCTTTGGCCGCTGATCCTGGGACGGCTTGACGTGACCAGCGCGAAACTCGTCCAGCCGATGCTCACCATCGATATGGCAGGCGGAGGAGGCACCGGCGGGGCCAAGGCATCGGTACACTTGGGCGAGGCTGGACCGGTCCAGAGCGCCGGAGGCGACATGGCGCTCGGCTCGCGCAGCAGCGTTCAGATTGCCGAGATCACCGTTGAAGGCGGCACCGTCGTATTCCGAAGGGCGGGCCTTCAAGAGGCCGTCGAGCACGTCAACATGCAAGTGAGCGGTGACGTCGTATCCGGTCCCCTTCGAGGCCGAGGCAGCTTCACGGCTCAAGGAGCGACGCTTTCCGTGAGCGCCGAGATCGGGCGCTTCGATCAACAGCGCGTGCCCATTTCGATCAGTTTAGAATCGGCTACCGTGGGCACTGCGTCTGTGTCGGGAGCGATAATTCCCGCAAGCGATGGTGCGAAGCTTCAAGGGAAGCTTACCCTCGCCAGCGCGGACTTTGCCGCCTTAGCGGCGGTGGCTGGGATCGGGCCGGTACCGCCGATGCTGAAGCAGCCGCTGCATCTCAGCGGCGAGATCGCAGCGGGCGCGCACGCACTCCTTTTAGACCGGCTGGCGGTCGATCTCGGTGACATCCACGGCGGCGGTACCATCAAGGCGACCGCGGGATTGCCGCTGGCATTGGGGATAAGCTTTCGCATGAATGCCTTCGATCTCGATCGCTTCCTCGCGGAACGCGCGGCTGTCGCGGGGCCAGCGGCCGGCAAGGCGCAAGAGCATGATGGCGTCCCACTGCCGCGCGAGTTTGTTCCCACCGGCGGCCTTCGCTTCTCGTTTCCGCCCGATGTGAGCGCACATGTAGATCTGACGGTCGACGCGATGCTCTGGCGGCATGGCGTGGTACGGCAGGTCAGGCTCGATGCCAATCTCGAGGACGGCAAGTTGGTCCTCAATCGCGCGGGCGCGCAACTGCCGGGCGGCTCCAACGCTGCGATCAGCGGCACTATTGAAACCATCGGCGGGTTGCCGCGGTTTTCCGGTACCGTCGAGGCAAGCGCCGACAATCTGCGCGATCTTTTGCGTTGGGGAGGCGTCAACGTCGCGGGCGTGCCTCAGGATCGTTTGCGCCGCGCAACCTTCACCACGACGCTCGAAGCCGAAGACACCACGATCGAGGCGCGCTCGATCGACATCTCGGTTGACGCGGCCCGTATCACCGGCGCCGCGACGATCGCGCTGCGCAACCGGGTCGCCGTCGGCGCGCGCCTTGCCATCGATCAGCTCAATCTCGACGCTTATTTCAATGATTCGGCAGCGGCTCCCGCTTCCGAGGGTGGAAGTGCGGGCGATTCCAAGGAAGACGCACGTCCCGGCGTTCGGATCACCGTTCCTGGGGTCTTTTCGCAAGCGCTCATGAACATCGACGCCAATCTCGATGCCGGCGTCGATACGCTGATCTGGCAGAATCAGGCGGTCGGCGGCATTCGCTTCATTGGGACGCTGCAGAACCGCGACTTGACGATCCGGGAGCTCAGCGTTGGCGATCTTGGTGGCGCCACCGGCAAGCTCAGCGGCTACGTGCAGGCGATCGGCAGCGACGATCCCCAAACCGAGGTGGCGCTCGATCTGCACGGCCCGGAATTCGCGAGGGTGCTGCGCTTGGCAGCTCCGAGGGCAGCAACCGCTGATACCTTCGGCGAATTCACCCTTGGCCTCGAAATCAAGCGCGAGCTCGGGCGGGTCACCATCGACGGCGATCTTGATGCCATGGGTGGAAAGCTGCACGTCACCGGCAGCGCGCCGCAGCCCGATACCTGGGACATGACCGTCAGTCTGCAGCACCCGAGCTTTAATCGCCTCGTGCGTCTGGCGCTGCCGAGTTATCGCCCTCAGGGCGGCGAGCTTGGGGCTGTGCAGTTCCAGGCGGGCCTCGCATGGGCACCCAAACGGGTCGAGTTGCACGGGATCGACCTAAAGATCGCGGATATGACGCTCGGCGGCGATCTGAGCATCGCACTGGGAGAGCGGCCGGCCCTTTCGGGCGAGCTGTTGCTGGGCGATCTGGCGCTCGACCGATTCTTGCCGGCGCGCGTCACCGCCATGCTCGATCCCGGTGAACTTGGGGGAGGGGGAGCGGGCGTCATGCTCGCGCAGGCGGGGAGCGGCGTTCCGCGCATATCTGTCGAGCGCTGGTCCCGAACGCCGTTCGACCTGAGCTTCCTGCGGCTTCTCGACGCACAGGTGTCCATGGGCGGCAGTAGCCTCGCCTGGGGTCGCTGGCGCCTGCGCACGCCGCACGCCAAACTCATGCTCAAGGACGCGGTTCTCGAGACGACCGAAGTGAGCGGGCAGATATTCGGCGGCACGCTCGCCGCGACCGCAACCGTCAACGCCACCGAAACGCCAGGTCTTGAGCTGACCATGAAACTGGGTCAGGCGGAGTTCGCGCGGCTGCTGAGCAGCTCCGGTGCGAGCCGGGTCCAAGGCAAATTGGACCTGCAAACAACGCTGCGCACCACGGGCGGCAGCCCCGCGGATTTTGTCGCGCACCTGAACGGCACCGCCGAAATTCACGGCGGAGACGGCAGCATCGAGGGGATCAACCTGCCGGCCATCAACCAGCGCATCGGCGCGATCAAGGGGCTGGGCGATCTCGGCGGCTTGTTGCGCGCGGGCGCCAGCGGCAGCACCAGCTTCTCGTCGCTCGATGCCAACTTCATCGTAAAGGACGGGATCGCGCATAGCGACAACGTGCATCTCGTTGCCGATGGCGGCGAGGGTAGCGGCACGCTGGCGCTCGATCTTCCGAATTGGACGCTTACGAGCCGCAATGAGATCCGGCTGACCGGAATTTCGGGCGCGCCGCCGCTTGGTCTCACTTTGGCCGGTCCTTTGGACGAGCCGAATTGGAGCATGGACCTGGCTGCGCTCTCGAAGGTGCTGGGCGACCGTTTGCTTGATCACGCCCTGCAATCCGGGGCCGATCAGGGTGGCGCGCAGGGCTCCACCGGCTCTGACGCCGGCGACACATCGGGGCGGCTCAAAACCCGCGATATCCTACGCGGCCTCCTGAAGAACACGGACCCCAATTAACGCGCAATAGGACTACGGATTCTCGGGCCCGATCTCACCCCGCTGGTAACATTGCAGTACGAAGACGCGGAGCGCGCTCGAAAGGTTGCCGCTGCGCCCCGCGTCGATACTGCCGACGAGTCGATTGAGCGAGATGCCGCGGCGTCGTGCGATGGCGTGGAGCGCCGCCCAGAACTCGGCTTCGAGCGAGAGACTGGTCGCGTGCCCCGCGATCCTGACCGAGCGCTTTTGAATGGGCTCGGCACCCCGCGCAACCATCACCTCCGCTCCAGAGTGGCTTCGCGGCGGGCCCGACAGTCGAACTTGGCCTCCGTCATAGATTCAAGTGCGAGCACGGAAGCACCACTCGGAGGAGTTTTAGAATGCTATCAATCTCCACAGGCGGGTCGCGATCATACTGCGCTGTTCGCGCGCGAGTTCGATGAAGTGGGTGCGCTGTTCCGGCGTGAGCTTGGCGAAGAAGTTTGCCAATGCCGTGCCGACCTCAATCTGGAATTGGCGGCGGTTTTCGGCGAGCTGTCCGAAGGTATGCTTCAAGACGTCTTGATCCGGCTGATTTTTGTCGAGTTCGGTCCATACTTGCGCCACCAGTTCAGCATTGGCGGCGCGCAAGGACTGGCCTTTGAGGCGGAGTACCTGGATCATTTCGCGGAAGCTTTGACGCTGGTCGGGCGACAGCTTCAGATCGTCGGCGAGCGCTTGCACCCGCTGCTGCGGGCTCATCCATGCTTCGGTCGCGAATTTCTTGTAGGCGAGGCCAGCTATGAAGCACAGGTTCAGGGTGAGCGAGAGCGCCAATGCGAGCCTGAAGATCCAACGCCTGCGCGGTCGATCTGGCGCCCCGGGCTGGGGCAGGCTCATGTATTCGGCTCCTCGCCGGGATCACCCAATATAGAAGTCGGAGGAGTGAATAGCTGCTGGCTTAACGATATCTGCGAATCCTGGTCAGTGCCGGTAAAACTGCTGTAGGCATCGCTGCCCAGCACGAATCCCACCAGCCCGGTCGCCGCTATACTCGCGGCCATGCCGCTCCACGCCAGGGCCAGCCGCAAACCCGTCACACGGGGCCGCGGCCGTTCGAAGGGGACCACGTTGATCCCGCTGGCGGGAACCAGTGAAAGCGCACGCTCGATCACCTGAGCCGACGCGGCCTCGGGCTGATCCAGGACCGCGTGCGCCGCGATAAGATCTTCTATTCCCTCGGAATTTTCCGCGAGCCACGCCTCGACCCCGGCGGCACTTGCTTCGCTGAGCCGATGCTCCGCATACGCCGCCAGCAGCAGCGGCTCGGGCGCGCGAGGTCCGGCGCCATCGCCCCCATGGCGTGCCCCCTGCCACTGCCGCCATAGGGCAGCGAACTCGGGCCTCGTCTCGGATCCACTCATCGCAAGCCTCCTCTTAGCTCTAGGCGGCCGACACCCACGCTATCCCCAGGGGTCCGCCAGTTCATCTGTTTTCTGTGGCAAAATAGCTACGAAGTTTCAGCATGGCTTTATGGTGCGTGCTGCGGACGGTCTGCGGATCGACGCCTAGGAGCCGGGCGATCTCGGCCACGTCCATCTCGCGCTCGTAGAGCAGGGTTACCACTAGCTGCTGCCGCGGCGACAGCAGGTCCGCCGGGAGTTTGAGCGGCTCCGCGTGCGAATCCGTCACTGCCAGTGCGGTTTCCGGGACATCTTCGATTGCCGACATTGGCGGGCGATAGCGGCGCTGCAGATCGCGGGCGGTACTGCGGGCGACGATCGTGAGCCAGGTGGTGAGCCCGGCACGCGCGGGATCGTAGCTTCGGAGCAGCCTAAAATCGTCCTTGCAGAGCCGGGTAAAGACTTCCTGCACGATGTCCTCGACCTCGGTGCCCTCGCGCACCAAGCTCCGGACGGCGGAGACGATGAGGCCGGCATAGCGTCGGACGAACCGGTCCCAAGCCCGCCTATCTCCTGCTAGTAGCGCCGCGAGCTCGTTGTCGTCGGCCACGCGTGTTGTCTCCCAAGCCATATTAGGCGGCTGCGAGACCGCCTATCCACAACGGCCGGGAAGGCGATGCTCAGGTGAGATTCGCGAAGAAATCATTGCCTTTGTCGTCGACCACGATAAAGGCGGGAAAGTCCTCGACTTCGATGCGCCAGATCGCCTCCATGCCGAGTTCAGGATATTCGACCAGCTCGACCTTTCGAATGCAATCCTGCGCTAGTCTTGCCGCGGGGCCGCCAATCGAACCCAAGTAGAATCCGCCGTGTTTCTTGCAGGCCGCCCGCACTTCGGCGCCGCGATTACCTTTGGCCAGGGTAACGAAACTGCCGCCGGCGGCCATGAATTGATCGACGTAGGAGTCCATCCGCCCGGCCGTGGTGGGCCCGAACGAGCCCGAAGCCAAGCCCCGCGGGGTCTTCGCCGGGCCTGCGTAGTAGATCGGGTGATCCTTGGCGTATTGCGGCAGTCCTTCGCCGCGATCGAGCCGCTCCTTGAGCTTCGCGTGGGCGATGTCGCGCGCGACGATCAAGGTTCCCGTGAGCGAGAGGCGCGTCTTGATCGGATGCTGCGACAAGGTGCTCCGGATTTCGGACATGGGACGCGACAGATCGATCTCTACCGCCGTGCCGCCGAGCTTGGCCTCGTCGACCTCAGGGAGGAACTGGGCGGGATTGACCTCGAGTTGTTCGAGGAAAACGCCGTCCGCGGTGATTTTGCCGAGAATCTGCCGATCGGCGGCGCAGGAGACGCCAATGCCGATCGGCGCGCTCGCGCCGTGGCGTGGCAGGCGGATAACCCGCACGTCATGGCAGAAATACTTGCCGCCAAACTGAGCGCCGATGCCCATCCCGCGCGTCAATCCCAGCACCTCTTCCTCGAGGGCACGGTCGCGGAAGGCTTGCCCGAACTTATTGCCGGCGGTCGGCAACGTGTCGAGATAGCGGCAGCTCGCGAGCTTGACGGTTTTGAGATTGAGCTCGGCCGAGGTGCCGCCGATCACGATCGCGAGATGGTAGGGCGGACAGGCCGCGGTTCCGAGCGTCCGGATCTTCTCGTCGAGGAACTTGAGCAGCGCCTTCGGGTTCAGCACCGCTTTGGTCTGCTGGAAGAGGAACGCCTTGTTGGCGGAGCCTCCGCCTTTGGCGATGAAGAGAAAATGATATTCGTCGCCCTCGTCGGCGAAGAGATCGATCTGTGCCGGCAGATTGTCGCCGGTGTTAACCTCGTCGTACATGGTCAGCGGCGCCACCTGGCTATAGCGCAGATTGGTCTCGGTAAAGGTCCGGCGGATGCCCTCGGCGAGCGCCGCCGCATCGCCGCCACCGGTCCAGACGCGCTGGCCCTTCTTCCCCATGACGATCGACGTCCCGGTGTCCTGGCACATCGGCAGCACCTTTCCGGCCGCGATGTTGGCGTTCTTGAGCAGATCGAAGGCCACGAACCGGTCGTTGTCGGAGGCCTCGGGGTCGTCCAAAATTTTGCGCAGCTGGGCCAAATGACCCGGCCGGAGCAGGTGCTGACAATCGATCATCGCCTCGGCCGCAAGTAGAGTGAGCGCCTCGCGCCGCACCTTCACCACGCGCTCGCCATCGAAGCTTGCGGTCCCCACGTAGTCGCCGGTGAGTTTGCGGTAGGGCGTCTCGTCCTCGCCCAGGGGAAACATCTCGTGGAAGCTGAGTTCGCTCATGCGACGGGCCTTCCCGAAGGTCTGAAGATCGCGGCGGAGAAACACCTTTTCGCTGGCATCGTCAAGGCGGGACGGCGGCCTATTTCTTGCGGAAACTGTCGAGCGTCACGACCTCGCCGGTTTTGTTCTCGGACTTCGCCGATGGCGCCGCCTCGCCGGTGGCGCCGCGTTGCTTGCCGCCGTCGGGCGGCTCGCCTTGGCCCGTGGGCTGGAATTGCAGCAAGAACTTTATGGAGGGATCGGCGAAGGCGGTGATGGCGGCGAAGGGGACGGTGAGACGCTCCGGCTTGCCGTGGAACGACAGCGTCACCGAGAACGCGTCCTCGCGGACATCCAGCTCCCAGAACTGATGCTGGAGGACGATCGTGATCTCCTCGGGGTATTTGGCCGCGAGATGGTCGGGAACCTCGACGTCGCGTGCGCGGGTATGAAACGTGATGAAGAAGTGGTGCTGGCCCGGCAGTCCCTTGGTCGCCGTGATCGCGAGCGCTTCGCGCACCACGCCGCGCAGCGCCCGCTCCACCATTCTGTCGTAGCGCAGCCCGTCCTTCACGCCACCTCGCACTTCCGGGATGCCGTCCCGGAGAAAGAGATTATGGCCCGCGGCACCGGAATTGGAAGTGGCGGCAGTTGAGTGGGGGGCTTCTGTTGCCCGGTGCCCCCCGGACCGCGCTTGCTTAATGATTAAGCAGCGAGTGCGAGTTGGTTATCGTTCGCACTTCTAGGTTGGCCCGATAACGGCGGTACCATGCCGAGCGAAAGGTCGCATCTTTACCACGCGCGTCGATCCTAGTTCGCCCCCAAAGCAGGAGCCCGCTGGTGTATGCGAGCCCCGGAAGATTGGTGGAGGCGCCGGGTACTGCCCCCGGGTCCGCGACGCTTATTCCACGCGCCGTTTATCGCCATAGTCGGTCGCCCGACGAATCCAAATATAAGCGCTCGCAGACCTTTCGCAACCATTACCGGAAGGGGCTGCTGGCAAAAGGGGCCTGCGAGTCGGTGTTGGATGACGCCGGGGCGATCGTTAGAGTTAGGGACGATGCCACAGGAGATGCCGCAATGCCCTTGACGCCCGAGCAGCAAGCAGAAGTGGACCGGCTCCGGGCGGAGACCCAAACGACGCGCCGCGCGACCGTCCCGGCGCTCGAAGAGATACTCTATGCGCCGCTGCCGATCCTCGATCATGGCTTCGTGCGCGTGATCGACTACATGGGTGACGATGCGGCGGTGGTGCAGGCGGCGCGCGTCTCCTACGGCAAGGGCACCAAGAAGGTGAGCGAGGATCGCGCGCTCATTCACTATCTGATGCGCCACCGGCACACCACGCCGTTCGAGATGTGCGAGATCAAGTACCATGTGAAGCTGCCGATCTTCGTGGCCCGACAATGGATCCGCCACCGCACCGCCAACGTGAACGAGTATTCCGCCCGGTATTCGATCCTCGACAACGAATTCTACCTCCCGGCACCGGATCAAATCGCCGCGCAATCGAAGAGCAACCGCCAGGGGCGGGGTGCCACGTTGACGTCGGGGGAGGCGACGCGCGTGCTCGAACTGTTACGTGACGACGCCCTGCGTGCGCATCGCGACTACGTGACGCTGCTCAACGAGGACGAGAGCGGAAATGCGCGCGACCCCGCTCGGCAAGGGCTCGCGCGCGAGCTCGCGCGCATGAACCTCACGCTCAACTTTTATACCCAATGGTATTGGAAGACCGACCTTCACAACCTCTGCAATTTTTTGAGCCTGCGCGCCGACGCGCACGCACAGTACGAGATTCGCGTCTATGCCGATACGATGATCGGAACGCTGGAGCGGTGGGTCCCCATTACCGCCGAGGCGTTCCGGCAGTATCGCCTGGGCGGTTACCACCTCTCCGCCAGCGCGCTCGCGGTAGTCAAACGGATGATCGCGGCCGAGGGCGTGACGCAGACCGAAAGCGGCATGAGCAAGCGCGAGTGGTCGGAACTGATGCAGGCGCTGGGGCGGGAGGAGTGAATCTCGGCGTTCACCGCCCCGCCGCGAAGGCGCGGTCCAATTTGCCGGCGGCGCTTGGGCCATGGCGCGGAGATTGCAGGTTTTGTCGGCGAGCGTCGCCTTCGCCCATTCGCGCCTATTCGACCACGATGCGCGGCGCCGGACGCGGCTTTCCCGCCGCGAGCATCGACCAGATACGCCGCGCCATCTCGCGGAAGAGCTGGGCGTGCGCGCTCTCGGGCTCGGCAATGACGATCGGCTCGCCCGCATCCGAGGTCTCGCGGATGCGGATATCGAGCGGGACCTCGCCCAGGAACTCGGTGCCGAGCTTCTCCGCCTCGCGCCGCGCGCCACCATGGCTGAAGATCTCGCTGCGCTCGCCGCAGTGCGGGCAGAGGAAATAGCTCATGTTCTCGACGATTCCGAGCACGGGCACATCGACCTTGCGGAACATGTTGAGGCCTTTGCGCGCGTCCAGGAGCGCGATGTCCTGCGGTGTCGAGACGATGACGGCGCCCGATAGAGGCACTTGCTGCGCCATCGTGAGTTGCGCGTCACCGGTGCCCGGCGGCAAATCGACGACCAGCATATCGAGCGTGCCCCAATTGACGTCGCGCAGCATCTGCTGGATGGCGCTCATCACCATGGGCCCGCGCCAGATCATCGGCGTCTCTTCCGGGACCAGGAACCCCATGGACATGACCTTGATGCCGTGTCTCTCCATGGGTTCGAGCACGCGGCCGTCGCGCGATTGCGGCTTTCCCGCGATCCCCAGCATCCGCGGCATCGAGGGGCCGTAGATATCGGCGTCCAGCAAGCCGATCTTGAGCCCGTTCGCCGCTGCCGCCAGCGCCAGATTGGCTGCGAGAGTTGATTTGCCGACGCCGCCTTTGCCCGATGCGACCGCGACGATGGTCTTGACGCCGGGGATCAGCGCCTTGGCGCCGCCGGGTCCGGGCCGCGCGCCGGTTTCCGCGGATTGAGGCCGTGTCGCCGGGCGAGAGCCGGGCTTTGCTTCGGCGGTCAGAACCGCGGACACCGACAGCACGCCCGGAAGCCGCTCCACGGCGCGCTCGGCCGCCTTGCGCAGCGGCTCCAATTTCGGTCCGCGCTCGGGATCGACCTCGATCGCGAAGGTTACGTGACCCTCGCGCAAATGGACGCCGCTGATCATGCCGAGCGTCACCAGGTCGCGTCCGCGGTCGGGGTCCATGACCTGACGCAGCGCCGAGAGCACTTGCTCCTGGGTGACGGTGCTCACGGCGTGACGATCCTCATTTCCTTGACTTTCATCCACCGGTCCCGATCATCGCGAAGACGCCGCGCCGACTTCGTCCCCAGACGGGCTGTGATATAGGCGGATCGCGCGCGATTTGCAAAGGCGGCCGCCTTTGCGCGTTCGGGAAGGGCGTGGCGCGATGCCGTGGACTAATCAAGGTGGCAGGGGCGGCGGTGATGGCGGCGGCAATGGCGGCGGTCCCTGGGGTGGTGGGCAAAGTCCGTGGGGCCGGCCGTCGCGTGGCCCCAATATCGAAGATCTGATCAAGCGCGGGCAGGATCGCCTGCGCGGCGGCCTGCCCGGTGGACTCGGCGGCTCGCGCGCCGTCCTTCTGATCCTGGCGGTTCTGCTGATCGCTTGGTTTGCATCCGGCTTTTATCGCGTGGAGCCGGACCAGTTGGGCGTGGTTCTGCGCTTTGGCGCGGTGGTCAAGCGGACGACGCCCGGCCTCAATTGGCATTGGCCCTATCCGATCGAGACCGCGCTGACCCCGGCGGTGACGCGCGTCAACCGCGTCGATATCGGGTATCGCCCGTCGGAGCGCGGCCCGGGCCGCGTGCAGCAGGTGCCCGAGGAGTCGTTGATGCTCACGGGCGATGAGAACATCGTTGACATCAACTTCTTTGTGCTTTGGCACATCAAAGAGGCGACCGACTATCTGTTCAATCTTTCCGATCCCGACGGGACGGTGAAATCGGCGGCCGAAAGTGCGATGCGCGAAGTGATCGGGCACACCGAGATCGCGCGGGCGCTCGCGCCGGGCCGCGGCCAGATCGAGCAGGAGACGCAGAAGCTGCTGCAGGACATCCTCGACGCCTACAAGAGCGGTATTCAGGTGAGCGAGCTGCGCTTGGAAAAGGTCGATCCGCCGCCGCAGGTCATCGATGCCTTCCGCGACGTGCAGAGCGCCAAAATCGATTTCACCCGGCTGCAGAACGAGGCTGACGCCTATCAGAACGACGTGGTGCCGCGCGCACAGGGCGAGGCGGCGCGCCTCGTGCAGGAGGCCGAAGCCTACAAGGCGCGCATCGTGCAGCAAAGCCAGGGCAATGCGGCGCGCTTCATCTCGGTCTACGAGGCCTATCGCGCGGCGCCTGACGTGACGGCGCGGCGTCTCTACATCGAGATGATGGAAGACGTGCTTGCGCATACCAACAAAGTGATCGTCGATCGCGGGATCTCGACCAGCGGCGTGGTGCCCTATCTGCCTTTGCCCGCGCTCAATGCCGCACCGCCGTCGAGCGCGGCGCCCGCGGCGCCGCCCGCCGGGCGCGCCACGGGACAGCCCTCGGCCGGCGCCTCGGGGACGCGGCCATGAGCGCGCGCGTCATTGCCGCGCTGGTCCTCGGCGTCGTGGTCCTGCTCGCGCTTCTGGGGTCCGCCTTCACGATCGATCCGACCGAGCTGGCGCTAGTGCTGCAATTCGGCGAACCGAAGCGGGTGGTGGACGAACCAGGCCTCCACTTCAAATATCCGTTCGTGCAGAACCTGATCTTCTACGACAAGCGCATCCTCTACCTGGAACCTTCGGCCGAAGAAGTGAACGCCGCCGACCAGAAGCGGCTCGTGGTCGACAGTTACGCGCGCTACCGGATCGTCAATCCGCTGCTGTTCTATCAAAGCGTTGGGACGGAGGCCGGCGCCAACGCGCGGCTCGCCTCGATCATCAACAGCACCCTGCGCCTGGAAATCGCCAAGGTTCCGCTGGCGTCGGTCGTCGCCGACAAGCGCGCCGAGGTCATGCTACAGGTGCGCGAGGCCGCCAACATCCAAGCCAAGGCGTTCGGCATCACCGTGATCGACGTGCGCATTCGGCGCGCCGATCTCCCCGCCGAGAACAGCCAAGCGATCTATGAGCGGATGAAGACCGAGCGGCAACGCGAGGCGGCGCAATTCCGCGCCGAGGGCGCGCGCGAGGCGCAGAAGATCCGCGCCAATGCCGACCGTCAACGCATCGAGACCATCGCCACGGCGCAGAAGCAGGCGCAAATCCTGATGGGCGAAGGCGATGCCGAAAGCGTGCGCATCTACGCCGACGCCTTCAACCGCGACAAGCAATTCTTCGCATTCTACCGCTCGCTCGAAGCCTACCGCGCGGCGCTCGAAAACGGCACCACCATGGTCTTGTCCCCCGACAGCGAGTTCTTCCGCTATTTCACCTCGCCCGAGGGTACTCCCGCGGGATCGGCGTCGGCGGCGAAGCCCTGAGTGCGCGCGGCGCCTTATTTCCGGCGAAGCATTCGCGGCGGCGCTCTCGCGAGCGTGATCGAACGGCGGCTCGCCGTCCCGGAATCCCGGCTGGCGCGGTTTGCCGTAGGCGCCATACCCATCTAATATGTTCATAGGATCCCCTTCTCCCTGGGAGTGACGTTCTTGATCTCTTGGATTGCATCCGTGGCGAGCGGCGGGCGCGCTTTCATGCTCTCGACCGGGACCGCTGGCCGTGCCCGCAGGATTGGCCCCGCCGCTTTGATTTTAATGATGGTTTTTGCGGTTCTGGGCATCCCCGCCGGCGCCGTCGCCAAGCCGGGACCCGACGGGTTTGCCGATCTTGCGGAAAGGCTCCTACCGGCGGTGGTCAACATCTCGACAACCCAGAGCGTCAAATCCGACAAGACCGCGCGGGGACCCGACCTGCCGCAATTTCCGCCGGGATCGCCGCTCGACGATCTGTTCAAGGATTTCATGGATCGCAATCGTGGCGGTGGCGACGGAACCAAGCCGGATTCGCCTGCGCGCCGCGCGACCTCGCTGGGGTCGGGCTTCATCGTCGACCCAAGCGGCCTCGTGGTCACCAATAACCACGTGATCCAGGATGCCGACGAGATCACCGTCACGCTCCAAGACAACACCGACCTCAAGGCCGAGGTGGTCGGGCGCGACACCAAGGTCGATTTGGCCCTCCTCAAGGTCAAGACCAGCAAGCCGCTGACGGCGGTCAAATTCGGTGACAGCGACCAGACGCGGGTCGGCGACTGGGTGATGGCGATCGGCAACCCCTTTGGCCTCGGCGGCACCGTGACCGCAGGCATTCTCTCGGCGCGGGGTCGCGATATCAGCGCCGGGCAGTACGACGACTTCCTCCAGACCGACGCTTCGATCAACCGCGGCAATTCCGGCGGCCCGATGTTCAACATGGCGGGCGAGGTGATCGGCGTGAACACCGCGATCTATTCGCCTTCGGGCGGCTCGATCGGCATCGGTTTCGCGATCCCGGCCAACCTCGCGCGTCCCGTGATCGAGCAGTTGAAGCTCTACGGCCATCCCCGGCGCGGCTGGCTCGGCGTGCGCATCCAGGGCGTGACCGACGAGATCGCCGAGAGCCTCGGCCTCGACAAGCCGCGCGGCGCGCTGATCGCCAGCGTCAATGACGGCGGCCCCGCTCAAAAGGCCGGCATCCAGCCGGGCGACGTCGTGCTCAATTTCGACGGCAAGGACATTCCTGACGTCCGCCACCTCCCGCGCATCGTCGCCGAGACCGACATCGACAAGGCCGTCAAAGTGACGATCTGGCGCAAGCGCAAGGAGATGGTGCTCGACGTAAAGGTCGGCGAATTGCAGGACACCGATCAGGCGGTCGCCAGCACCGACACCGGAAAGTCGGGCGCGACGGCGACGCCGATACCCACGGTCAAGACCCTCGGCCTCTCGCTTGCGACGATCACCCCCGATCTCCGCGACAAATTCTCGCTCGCGGACGACGTCTCGGGCGTGGTCGTGACCGAAGTCCAAAGCGGCAGCCCCGGCGCCGAGAAGTCGCTCAAGGCCGGCGACGTCATCGTCGAAGTGGCACAAGAAGAGGTCAAGACGCCGAGCCAGATCATCGACAAGATCGAAGAGGCGAAGAAGGCCGGCCGCAAATCCGTGCTGCTCCTTGTGGATCGTCAGGGCGAGCTCGGCTGGAAGGCGCTCCGCATCGACGGCGGCGATACGACGAAGCAGTAGGAACCACCTCTCTTCGCCGTCATCCCGGGCAAGCGGCGAAACCGCGCGACCCGGGAGCCGGACCGTTTTGCACTCAACGGTGTATCGCCACCCGAAAAGTGATCGCGGTCACTTTGCCGATCGAGTGGTTAGTGTTAGCCTCGCGCCGTTTTTGGCGAGCGAGCATGCTCGAATACCCGAACGGAGAGGTTCACATGTCTCACGGCAAGGATAAGGCGAACGCGCGCAAGGGAGTTCCGCTGGACAGCGAGGAGACGTTGCGCGCACTCGATCCCGAGCGGATAGCAACCGCTAAGAACCCCGAAGCTCAAGAAGTAGTCGGCCAGGACGACACATACTACGGAAACTGGGTTCAATGCCCTTATTGCGGGCATGTGTGGTGGGCGACGGGATTGAACACAGATTACTACGTTGCCGTGCGCTGTCCTGCGTGCCAGCGCATCGTGCTGGCGTAGCTGAAGGCCGCGCGCCATGCCCGCCCCGCTGCACAGCAGGCGGCCACGACTGCCTCCTTGCTCGACCGTACCGCACGCCTTTGGGACATTAGAAGCGGAGCACAGATTGCCGTTCTTCCTGGCGATGGATTATCGCTGAATCAGGCGATCTTCCTTCCCAAGGGGCAACGAATAGTCACGGTATCGATCGACAACGTTGTGCAACTGTGGCGTGTTCCATCGCGCTGCCAAGCGTTGATCGACGAGGCCAATCGCGTGCTACCACGCCACCTCACGCCGGAGGAGCGAGCAGGTGAGTTCATAGACTCGCCGTCGACGCCGCTGATCCGGTTCTACCTCGGCATACGGCCATTCTTTGCTTTCGCGCTGCCGGAGGCCGGAGACCGCTGCGAGTGAGAGTACATATCTCTCTCTCGCGAACCAATTTGTGCTGACATACTGAAAGAATTCGGCTTTCTTTTTTCGGCGGAAAAACTGCCGCGATCGGGTGCGGGACGATGGTCAATCTGGCGTCCCGTCCCTGACCTCTCCGGCGCGGTAGCCCTGGACATAGAGGAGCGCGCGTAGGTCCGCATGGTCGATGCGGTGCCGCGCGCGTTCGACCACGCGTGGCTTGGCATGAAAGGCGACGCCGAGGCCCGCGGCTTCGAGCATCGGCAGATCGTTGGCGCCGTCGCCGACGGCGATGGTCTCGGCGAGCGCAATCCCGCGCTCGGTCGCGAGCGTGGTCAGCGCGGCGAGCTTCGCCTCGCGTCCGAGGATCGGCTCGCGCACCGTCCCCGCGAGTTGCATCCCTTCGATTTCGAGGTCGTTGGCGATATCGAGGTCGAAGCCGAGCGCCTCCCGCACGCGGCCGGTGAAAGCGCGAAATCCGCCGGAGACCAGCGCGGTGGTGGCGTCGTGAGCGCGCATGGTCGCGACCAGCGCGGCGGCGCCCGAGTTTATTCGGATGCGCCGCGCCGCATCATCGAGGACGCTCGCGGGAAAGCCGCGCAGCAACCGCACCCGCTCCCTGAGCGCCTCCACGAAATCGATGTCGCCGTTCATCGCGCGCGCGGTCAACTCGGCGACGCGGTTGCCAAGCCCCAGCAAATCCGCAAGCTCGTCCAGCATCTCGTTGGCAATGACGGTCGACTCCATGTCGGCAACGAGCAGCCGCTTGCGCCGCCCTTCCGTCCTCTGCCCCACGATGTCCACGGGCAAATCGCCGAGCCTGCGTCGCAGCGCCACGCGCACCGCAGACTCCGCCTGCTCGGGATCGAGTCCGCCGAAAGGGAGGTCCACCGCGATTTCCGGGGCGAGCCAGTCGATCGCCTCCAAGTCGGCGCCCAATCGGCGGAGCGCTTCCGAGGCCACGTCCAGCACGACGCGCTCGGACTGACCGAAGGCGGGCGCGGCAATCAAGGTGAGGACGTTCTCGGTCATGCAGCCTTATCGGCGCGCGCTCGGCCGAAGGCAAGCCGAGTCTCGCTGCTTGTGGTAGAGGCTGACCGACTGATCGAATAGCGGCAATGCCTTCCCACGGGCGATTGCTCATTCCAGCGAGATTTGCGCAGTCGTGCTCACTCTCATAGCTCTCACATCGCAACTATTGAAACATCGAGACGCGCGTGGGAGAGGGGAGAGGCGAGTGAGCGATGGGGCGAGGCTGAAGAGATCGAATGGGAGACGGGCCGCAACAACCGATCCTGCTGGTGGCCGGTCCCACCGCGAGCGGCAAGTCTGCGTTGGCGCTTGCGCTGGCGGAGGAATTCCGCGGCACGATCATCAATGCCGACAGCATGCAGATCTATCGCGACCTCCGCATTCTGACCGCGCGCCCGAGCGAGGAAGACATGGCTCGCGCGCCGCATCGGCTTTACGGCGTGCTCGATGCCTCGGAAACCTGTTCGGCCGCGCGCTGGGCGCGCATGGCCGAGGTCGAGATCGCCGCGGCCTTCGCTGCGGGGCGTCTCCCGATACTGGTCGGCGGCACCGGGCTCTACCTGCGCGCTCTGCTCCAGGGATTGGCGCCGTTGCCCGAAATCCCCGAGGCGGTCCGCCGCAGGGCCCGCGCACTTCATCGAGAACTCGGCGGTGAGGCCTTTCAGGCGCTCCTTCGCGAACGAGATCCCGAAAGCGCCGCCCGGCTCAATCCCAGGGATCGCCAGCGATTGGTCCGCGCCTTCGAGGTGGTGGCCGCGACCGGTCGTCCGCTCGGGGATTGGCAACGCATGGCCGAGCAGAAACCGGGGCGGCCCGCGCTCGCGCTGCTGTTGATGCCGCCTCGGGATCAACTCGCAACGAGCATCGACCGGCGCTTCAGGGACATGGTCGCGGCTGGCGCGGTCGAAGAGGTGCGGGCGCTACTGGCCCGCAACCTGCCGCCGGAGGTACCGGTCATCCGCGCGGTCGGCGTTCCCGAGCTTGCGCGACACTTGATTGGAGAGAAGAGTCTGGAATCCGCTATACTGGAGGGACAGCAGGCAAGCCGGCGCTATGCCAAACGGCAGATGACATGGTTCCGACGGCAGATGCCGGACTCGCCCCCACTGACGGTGCGGAGCTTTCCCGCGCAATTTTCGGAAAGTTTATTGTCCGAAATATTTTCGTTTATTCGTCTGAGCTTATTGACCGCCCATCCGTAGCTGTCTAGGGTGGCCCCCTCCGCGCGGGACGGGAGGCTTGCGACGACACCGCCGCCCAAAATCGGGCTGCGAAAGTCGGTCGCGTCCCGCGCGGAAAGCGGCGCTTTTGAAACGATGCTGGTCAACCCAAAGGAGAGGTGTCATGTCGGCGACCGCCATGCCCGGAGCGGAAATGGTCATCAAGGCCCTGGTAGACCAGGGCGTTGATGTCGTTTTCGGCTATCCTGGCGGCGCGGTATTGCCGATCTATGACGCGCTCTTCAAGCAGAACCGGCTCCGTCACATCCTAGTGCGCCACGAGCAAGGAGCAGTGCACGCAGCCGAGGGCTACGCGCGCACCACCGGCAAAGTCGGGGTGGTGCTGGTGACGAGCGGGCCCGGCGCCACCAACGCCGTGACCGGATTGACCGATGCGCTCATGGATTCGATCCCAATCGTCTGCCTCACCGGCCAGGTGCCGACACACCTGATCGGCAATGACGCGTTTCAGGAGGCGGACACCACCGGCATCACGCGCCCGTGCACCAAGCACAATTATCTCGTCAAGGACGTGAACCAGCTCGCGCGCATGATGCACGAGGCCTTTTATGTCGCGCGCTCGGGCCGTCCGGGACCGGTGGTCGTCGACCTGCCCAAGGATGTGCTGTTCGCCCCCGGCAACTACGTGGCGCCGGACAGCGTGCAGCACAAAACCTATCGCCCGCAGACCGCGCCTGATCCGGCAAAGATCCTGGAAGCGGTGGAAATGATCGCGGCGGCGAAACGGCCGGTTTTCTATGGCGGCGGCGGGTTGATCAATTCCGGTCCGCGCGCCTGCGCGCTTTTCGCGGAGCTGGTCCGCCTCACGGGATATCCGGTCACGCTGACCCTGATGGGGCTTGGCGCGTTCCCCGCTTCCGACAAGCAGTTCCTGGGCATGCTCGGCATGCACGGAACCTACGAGGCGAATCTCGCGATGCACGGCTGCGACGTCATGATCGACATCGGCGCGCGCTTCGACGATCGCGTGACCGGGCGGATCAACGCCTTCTCGCCGGGGTCGCGCAAGATACACGTCGATATCGATCCGTCGTCGGTCAACAAGAACGTCCGCGTCGATCTCCCGGTGATCGGCGACGCCGCCGAAGTGCTGGCGGAGATGCTGAAGGTCTGGAAGGCAAAGCGCCTCAAGACCGACGCGAAGGCGCTGGCGGCCTGGTGGCGGCAGATCGGTGAGTGGCGCCGCCGCGATTGCCTGCGCTACCAGAACAGCGACCGCGTCATCAAGCCGCAATTCGCGCTCGAACGGCTCTACGCGGCGACGCGCGGGCGCGATCTCTACGTCACGACCGAGGTCGGTCAGCATCAAATGTGGGCGGCGCAGTTCCTCAAATTCGAGGAGCCGCACCGCTGGATGACCTCGGGCGGACTTGGCACGATGGGCTACGGACTTCCGGCCGCCATGGGCGTGCAGATCGCGCATCCGGACGCGCTCGTCATCGACGTCGCGGGTGAGGCATCGATCCTCATGAACATCCAGGAGATGTCGACGGTCATGCAGTATCGCCTTCCGGTCAAGGTGTTCATCATCAACAACCAGTACATGGGCATGGTTCGGCAGTGGCAGGAGTTGCTGCATGGCGGGCGTTATTCGGAGAGCTACACCGCCTCGCTGCCGGATTTCGTGAAGCTCGCCGAAGCCTTTGGCGCGGTCGGCTTGCGCGCCACCCGTCCCGACGAAGTCGACGGCGTCATCGCCAAGATGATCGAGACGCCCGCGCCCGTGATCGTGGACATGGTGGTCGATCAGGCCGAGAACTGCTTCCCGATGATTCCTTCGGGAGCGGCGCACAACGAGATGCTGCTGGGGCCGCAGGACAAGAAGGAGGGCGGGCCGGTATCGGAAGAAGGCATGGTCCTCGTATAGGAGACCCGCCATTCAGCGAACCCGATCATCGGCCAAGCCATCGACGAAGCGCCGCCCTAAGGCGGCGGCGCGCAAGGAGCCCAGCGTGAGCAATGCGAGCGGAATCGAAACCCACACGATCGCGGTGCTGGTGGACAACGAGCCCGGTGTCCTCGCCCGCGTCATCGGCCTGTTTTCGGGCCGAGGCTATAACATTGAGAGTCTGACGGTCGCGGAAGTGGATCGCCGGCGCGGACTCTCGCGCATCACCGTCGTCACCTCGGGAACTCCGATGGTGATCGAGCAGATCAAGGCGCAGCTTCGCCGTCTGGTGCCGGTGCACGCGGTGCGCGACCTCACGGAGGAAGGGCCGCGGGTCGAGCGCGAGCTTCTTCTGATCAAAGTCGCGGGTTCCGGAGAAAAACGCATCGAATCGCTCCGCCTCGCCGACATCTTTCGCGCGCGCGTCGTCGATTCGACCATCGAGAGCTTCGTCTTCGAGATGACGGGAGCGCCAGAGAAGCTCAATGCCTTCATCAATTTGATGGAGCCCTTGGGTCTCGTGGACGTTTCGCGTACCGGCGTCGTCGCGATCTCGCGCGGCGCCGCGGGGCTCTAAGTACACTGCAATCTTCGCTCAGCAGAGGAAATCACCATGCGGGTCTATTACGATCGCGACGCCGATCTTAACTTGATCAAGAGCAAGAAGGTGCTGGTGGTGGGCTTCGGCAGCCAGGGCCACGCGCACGCGCTCAATTTGCGGGACAGCGGCGTCAAGGAGGTGCGCGTGGGCTTGCGCGCGGGCTCCGCCTCCGCGAAGAAGGCGGAAAACGCGAAATTCCAGGTGATGACGCCGGCCGAGGGCGCCAAATGGGCCGACGTCGTGATGGTCCTGACCCCCGATGAGTTACAGGCGGCGCTCTACGCTCATGATCTGCGTCCGCACATGCGCCCCGACACCGCGCTCGCCTTCGCGCACGGCTTCAATATCCACTTCAAGCTGGTGGAGCCGCGCGCCGACATGGACGTGTTCATGATCGCGCCCAAGGGGCCGGGACACACCGTGCGTTCGGAATATGTGCGTGGCGGCGGCGTGCCGTGCCTCGTCGCGGTCGAGCAGAATCCCTCCGGCAACGCGCTCGAGATCGCGCTCTCCTACGCCTCGGCGATCGGCGGCGGTCGCGCCGGCGTGATCGAGACCACCTTCAAGGAGGAATGCGAGACCGACCTGTTCGGCGAGCAGACCGTGCTTTGCGGCGGCCTCACCTCGCTGATCATGGCGGGCTACGAGACTTTGGTCGAGGCCGGGTACGCGCCGGAGATGGCGTATTTCGAGTGTCTGCACGAGGTGAAGCTGATCGTCGATCTCATGTACGAGGGCGGCATCGCAAATATGCGGTATTCGATCTCCAACACCGCCGAGTACGGCGACTACACGCGCGGGCCCCGCATCATCGATGATCGGGTCAAGGCCGAGATGAAGCGCGTGCTCGAAGAGATTCAAACCGGCAAATTCGCGAAAGAGTGGGTCTTGGAGAACGCGGCCGGCCAGGCGAGCTTCAAGGCGATGCGGCGGCGCGGCGCGCAGCATCCGGTGGAGCAGATCGGCGAAAAGCTGCGGGCAATGATGCCCTGGATCGCGCAAAACCGGCTCGTCGACAAAACCAAGAATTGAACAGCCTTGCCGGTCGGCGTGACCGTCGCCGAGCATCGCTCGTCCGTGCATTACTAGGGAGAAAGAGAATACTTGCGGGTCGATGCCGAAATTGGTTAAAAGTACAGCCGAATCGCGCCCTTACAGGCGTTAACCAATTGGTAAGGCTGCGAAGTTCAGGGTATAACCGGCCGGGATGGGACTCCGGCCGTTGGATGGTCGGTCTCGCACATGGCTCAGACCGCGAAAGGGGATCTCCAGAGGGCGGCGCGCTTGTCGCGCCCGATGGCGTTCGCCCATGGGAGTCTTGGAGCCGCCACCCTTCTTATTTTCTGTGGCGGGGCGCTGCGACTTAGCGGCCCCTGAATGCCGGCATTCGCGTCCGGCGATGCGCATTCAGGGGTGATTTGATGAAACCGCTTCGTTGCATCCTTCATTAAGGGAGCCGCGCTCATGAGCGCCACATCAAAGTCAGCATCCGACGCCAAGAGGGCCGAGGATCGCGTCGTCATTTTCGACACCACCTTGCGCGACGGCGAGCAATCGCCGGGCGCATCGATGAACCTCGACGAGAAGATCAAGATCGCGCTGCTGCTCGAGGAGATGGGCATCGACGTGATCGAGGCCGGATTCCCGATCGCCTCCAACGGGGATTTCGAGGCCGTGCGCGAAGTCTCAAAGCTGATCAAGAACTCCAGCGTCGCCGGGCTTTCTCGCGCGACGCGCGGCGATATCGATCGCGCTTGGGAGGCCCTCCAGCACGCCAAACGGCCGCGCATCCACACGGTGATCGCCACCTCGCCGCTGCACATGAAATACAAGCTGCAGATGAACCCCGAGCAGGTGCATCAGGCGGTGATCGACAGCGTGAGCCATGCCCGCAACCTCTGCGATGACGTCGAATGGTCCTGCGAGGATGGATCGCGCAGCGAGCACGACTTCCTCTGCCGCACGGTCGAGAGCGCGATCAAGGCGGGCGCCCGCACCGTTAATATCCCGGATACCGTCGGATATGCGGTTCCGGAGGAATTCGCGTCGCTCATCCGCATGCTGATGAACCGGGTTCCCAATATCGACAAGGCCGTGATCTCCGTCCACTGCCACAACGATCTGGGTCTCGCGGTCGCGAACTCGCTGGCGGCGATCGGAGCGGGTGCGCGCCAGGTCGAGTGCACCGTGAACGGGCTCGGCGAGCGCGCCGGCAATGCCTCGATGGAGGAGATCGTGATGGCGCTCAGGACGCGCCACGACGCGATGCCCTTCAAGACCGGGGTCAAGACCGAGTTCATCACGCGCGCCTCGCACCTGGTTTCGACCATCACCGGCTTTACCGTGCAACCCAACAAGGCGATCGTTGGCGCCAACGCCTTTGCTCACGAAAGCGGCATCCATCAGGACGGCATGCTGAAGCACGCCGGTACCTATGAGATCATGACCCCGGAGTCGGTCGGTCTCCACCGCTCCACCCTGGTCATGGGCAAGCACTCCGGGCGTCACGCCTTCAAGGCGAAGCTCAGGGAGCTGGGCTTCGAACTGGGCGACAATGCGATCAACGATGCCTTCCGCCGCTTCAAGGACTTGGCGGACCGGAAGAAGGATGTTTACGACGAGGACATCGTTGCGCTGGTCGACGATGAGGTCATGCGCGGCCATGATCGCATCAAGTTCGTCTCCCTGCAGGTAATCGCGGGCTCCAAGGGTCCGCAAACCGCGGAACTTGAACTGGAGGTCGACGGCGCCGCTCG
Organism: Allostellaceae bacterium; assembly: GCA_035517495.1. Taxonomy (GTDB): domain Bacteria; phylum Pseudomonadota; class Alphaproteobacteria; order ATCC43930; family CGMCC-115725; genus DASZHJ01. Next base: position 40,462 of record DATIYT010000061.1, read on the forward strand.
AAATGCAAAGACCACGGGCAACGGTCCGGTCGACGCCACCTTCAATGCGATCAAGGCGATCGTGCCGAACACCGCCCGCTTGCAGCTCTATCAGGTGCACGCGGTCACCGCCGGGACGGACGCGCAGGCGGAGGTGACGGTGCGACTCGAAGAGAACGGCAAAACCGTAAACGGACAAGGCGCCGATCCCGATACGCTGGTAGCATCGGCACGGGCCTATATTCACGCGCTCAACAAGCTCATGACCAAGCGCGAGCGGACGGCACCAGCCGCCATGACCGCGTAGGAGGATCGAAAAGGGGCGGCCTTAGGGCCGCCTCTTTGCTAGGGTAGCAACTTCGTAAGGGAATCGCGTTAGAAAATCAGGGGCACGCCACAAAGCACATGTTCATGTTCGGAAACCTACTCGGCATACTTTCGGCGGATATGGCAATCGATCTCGGCACGGCCAACACGTTGGTTTACGTGAAGGGCCGGGGGATCGTGCTCAACGAGCCGTCGGTGGTCGCGATCGCCAACGTCAAGGGCAAGAAACAAGTGCTCGCGGTCGGCGACGAGGCGAAGATGATGCTGGGCCGAACGCCCGGCAACATCCAGGCGATCAGGCCGCTGCGAGACGGGGTCATCGCCGATTTCGAAGTGGCGGAGGAGATGATCAAGCACTTCATCCGCAAAGTGCACAACCGCCGCAGCTTCGCCAGTCCGCAAATCATCGTCTGCGTTCCCTCGGGGTCGACCGCGGTCGAGCGCCGCGCGATCCAGGAGTCGGCGGAGAGCGCCGGCGCGCGCCGCGTCTTCCTGATCGAGGAGCCGATGGCGGCGGCGATCGGTGCCGGACTTCCGGTGACCGAGCCCACGGGTTCGATGGTGGTCGACATCGGCGGCGGTACCACCGAGGTGGCGGTCATCTCGCTGGGCGGTATCGTCACCTCCCAGTCCATCAGGGTTGGCGGGGACGAGCTTGATCAGGCGATCATCACGTTCGGCAAGAAGGAGTACTCGCTGATGCTCGGCGAGCGGACCGCCGAGGAGATCAAGATGGCCCTCGGCTCCGCGTTCCCCTCCGAAGATGAGCCGCACGCCGAGATCAGGGGACGGGACCTGGTCAGCGGCCTGCCGAAGACGGTGGTGATCTCCGCGACCGAGGTGCGCCGCGCCATCGAGGAGCCGGTCAACCTGATCGTCGACGCGGTCAAGAACACCTTGGACAAATGCCCGCCCGAGCTGGCCGGGGACGTGATGGACCGGGGTATTGCGCTGACCGGCGGCGGTGCCCTGCTGCGCGGGCTAGAGTCACGAATCCGGGAGGAAACCGGGATGCCCGTGCAGGTCGCGGACAATCCGCTCGACTCGGTAGCGCTCGGCACCGGGAAGTGCGTCGAGGACTTCGATACCCTGCGCCAGGTGCTGGTGCCCGACACCAGGCGCTGAGGCGGCGTCGTCCCGCCAGACCCCTAGAGATACCGCCGTCCGGGCGCGGCGGTCCGACGAGGAGCTGTTGTGCACGACAACCGGCG